>NZ_SOEJ01000016.1:0-77447 GCF_004366495.1 Methylosinus sp. sav-2 | reverse complement strand
TTGTAATAGAAGCGGACACGATCATCGCGCCACCTGTCAGGCAGCTATCTCAAAAACCGCAATCAACGCCAGGCGGCCGCCGCCGGAGGGATACGCAGCATTCGGCGATATTGTGGGCACAAGCGGACCTGCGCTTTCCATGCGATTTCATGGATCGACATGAAAAGAAATGACGTCCGACGTCATTGAAGCATGGGTGAGCTACATCGTCGTTCGTCTGCTCGACGATCCGAGCTTCAATGACCTTCTTGACCCGAATATTCTTCTTGATCCGCGCTCTTATTAAGCCTTTTCAAATTTCGTGGCATCCGCTTGCGGGTCGATTGCTCGACCTCCAGAACCCTTTCGAGCACGCTGATTGCTTGCTCGAACCAAAGCTGCGCTTCCGCCAGATGGCCTGTCGCGCAGAGCAGATCGCCGATATTGCTCAAGCACGTCGCCGTGTCCGGATGCGCGGACCCCATCGTCTTTTCGCAGGTCGCATAGACGCGCTCCAATATCAGCATAGCGTCCGTGTAAGCTCCCTTTTCGAACAGCGCCAATCCGAGCTTGTTCAAGGTCATCAACGTATGCAGATGCTCGGGACCGAGCAATGTCTCACGGATCGACAGCGCCTTTCGCAAAAACGGTTCGACCTCGCCGCCGCCGCCATGCGTATGGAAGAGATCCGTGAACTGATCGAGGAACGCCGCTATGTCCTTTCGCGTCACATTTACAGCCTGCTCGCGGTATGCCAATGCGCGCTCGAGCAGCTTCGCCGCTTCTTTATGGTTCCCACATAAAACGTGAATAATGACACACCCGTCGAGGCAGGCGAGAACCTCGGGGTGCTGTTCGTCCAGCAGCTCGTTGAAAATCGCCAATGCGCGTTTGCTATAGATCTTCGCATCGACGCGCTCATTCAATGAGTGCAACACGATGGCCGCTTCAGCAAAGCGCTCGGCCACTTCGACTTTGTCCGTCCCTGCGTTCTCCTCGAAGACTACGAGCGCGCGTCGGAGGCTTTCTCTGCTTTCGTCCAAATCTCCTTGCTTGCCTTCGGTCAACGCCAGACGGAGCAGAATATCTACTTTATCGCGATGACCAGATTGCTTCGACGCCTCGCAGTCGCCGAGAGCGTCGAGGAGCAACACTTTCGAGCGCGCGTAGTCTTGCCGCTCGAAAGCGCGCGCCGCCTGATCCATGAGCTTCTTGGCGCCGATAAAAAGCCGTTCGACGCTGTTCGGATTTGCCGCGCTCATCGGCCCTTCCGCATCTATCTTCGAATGATCCGGCGTATAGGCGAATTTCGAGCGAATATCGGAACTCATGATGACCCCCTCAGGCATTGTGAGCGTAGATCGTCCCTGACGGCAGAGGCCGCATCGCGCATTGGCGAGGGAAATAGCGATCTACCGCTATGCTCCGTCACCCGTTTCGACGGACCTAGACCTTCTGAGCCGGCCGACGTTTCCTTCCGAAAGCCGACGCCTACAAGAGGGGTCGCGTCGGACACGCTGTTCAGCACAAGCCGCAGCTCGACTGCTCGCGCACTCTGGCGTCACTCGCTCCCCCGACGCGCGCCGCCGCCAAAACAGGTCGTATTCGGCTCTGTCTAGGCATATGCTTTCCTAGCAAACCCCCTCGCTGCGGGTTATTAAAAAAAAAATTAGTCGGGCCGCTCTGCCGATCGCTCTCAATTCTCTGATCTCTAATTTCTTTTTTATATTTGATTGCTTGCAGCCTGGCTGCTTTGGGCCGACATTCACCCACGGGAAAAGAGCGCTTTTCCTTTTGCTGTCGGGTCTCAAACTGGCGTTGCGAATGAACCGCAAATCCTCACAGAGGCCTCACCTCAACGGGCCGTGTGGCTCCGCCATCATTACGATCCATCATCGGAGTTCCGCCCGGTATGCAAGCTGCTATGCTCGGTATCGTTCGCGTCGCCCTACAACGTCCATACACATTCGTCGTCGCCGCTCTTCTCATATTGATCTTCGGCGTGAAGGCATGGAGGTCCACGCCGACCGACATCTTTCCGAACATCGGCATTCCCGTGATCAGCGTGGTGTGGACCTATAATGGCCTGCCGCCTGAAGACATGTCCGGTCGTATCATATATTTCTACGAGCGCGCGCTGAGCGCTCAGGTCAACGACATTCAGCATATCGAGTCGCAGTCTCTAGCGGGATACGGCATCGTCAAAGTCTACTTCCAGCCCACCGCGAGAATCGACACGGCTCTGTCGCAGGTGACGGCGGCGTCGCAGACTGTCCTGAAGTTTCTTCCGGCCGGAATTACGCCCCCCTACGTGCTGACGTTCAACGCTTCTAGCGTTCCGGTCATCCAGCTCGCGCTATCGAGTCGAACTTTGTCCGAGACACAATTGTTCGATTATGCGCAAAACTTCATTCGGCCGCAGCTCGCGACCGTGGCCGGAGCCGCCGTTCCCTCTCCCTATGGCGGAAAGGTTCGCCAAGTTCAGGCGGATATCGATCCACGTAAGCTGCAATCCTACGGGCTGTCGGCGCAGGACGTCGTCGACGCGATAGCGCGCCAGAATCTGATATTGCCCGTCGGCACCCAAAAAATCGGAGTCTATGAATATGTCGTGTCGTTGAACGACGCTCCTCGGCAGATCGAGGAGCTCAACGATCTCCCTATCAAGGCGGCCGATGGCGCAATTGTCTTCGTAAGAGATGTCGCGTTTGTCCACGACGGAAGCCCTCCGCAGACGAACGTCGTTCGCGTCGATGGCGGAGCGGCGGTCCTCTTGGCCATCCAAAAGTCCGGCTCGGCTTCGACATTGGACGTCATCAATGGCGTGAATTCCTTGCTGCCGAAGATTCGCGAAGGGTTGCCGTCAGAAATCCAGCTCGTCGCCGTCGGCGACCAGTCTACATTCGTCAACTCCGCTGTCTCGAGCGTCATTACCGAAGGTCTGATGGCGGCCACGCTGACGGGGCTTATGATCTTGCTGTTTCTGGGTAGCTGGCGTTCGACCATCATCATCATCACTTCGATTCCGCTGGCGATCCTGTCCTCCATTGTCGCGCTTTCGCTCGTCGGCGAAACGATCAATGTCATGACGCTCGGTGGATTGGCGCTGGCGGTCGGAATTCTCGTCGATGATGCGACTGTCACCATCGAAAACATCAATGCGCATCTCGAGCAAGGCAAAGCGATCGAGGATGCGATCATGGACGGAGCTCGCCAGATCATTATCCCGGCGACCGTCTCTCTGCTATGCATCTGCATTGTGTTTCTTCCTATGTTCGGCCTCGGCGGCGTCGCCGGCTACCTCTTCAGGCCGATGGCGGAAGCGGTCCTCTTTGCGCTGCTCGCTTCTTACGTCCTTTCGCGGACGCTCGTCTCGACTCTCGCGCACTACCTGCTCTCAACCCCGGTCAACCATCACGAACGAGCCTCGCGATCGGCCAATCCGCTCGCGCGTGTCCAGCAAGCTTTCGAGCGCCGCTTCGAAGCGGTTCGGGCGCAATACAAGCGATTTCTCGATTCAGCTCTGTTGCGGCCACGCGCCTTCGTCACCGCCTTCATGGCGGTGGTCCTTTCCTCTTTCGTTCTGACGCCAGTCCTCGGACGTAATTTTTTTCCCACCGTTCAGGCCGGGCAGCTGAAGCTGCATCTTCGGGCGCCGACCGGCGCTCGGATAGAAGAGACGACGAAAATCTGCGACAGAGTCGAGGGGGCGATCCGCCAATTCATTCCACCTTCCGCGCTCGAGTCGATTGTCGACAACGTCGGACTGCCGATCAGCGGCATCAATCTCGCGTACGGCAACTCCGGAACGATCGGCGCTGCAGACACGGACGTCATGATCACGCTCCGCGAGGGCCAAGAGCAGGAAACAGAACATTACGCCGAGCTCCTCCGAGAACGGCTTCCGAGACTTTTCCCGGGGGTTTCTTTCGCTTTTCTCCCGGCAGACATCGTGACGCAGATTCTCAACTTCGGATTGCCGGCGCCCATCGATGTGCAGATCAGCGGGACCAATGTCGACGCCAACCGCGCCTACGCGGAACAGCTGTTTCGCAGGATCGCCAAAATTCCTGGCATCGCGGACGCGCGCATTCAGCAAGCCTTCAACACGCCCACTCTCAACGTCGATGTCGACCGGCCAGCCGCCTTCGACGTCGGACTGACGGAACGTGATATCGCGGTGACTCTGCAGGTGAACTTGGCGGGAAGCGTGCAAACGGCGCCGACGTTTTGGCTCAATCCGAAGAATGGCGTTTCTTATCCTATCGTCGCGCAGACGCCACAGATGTGGCTGAATAGCATGGATGCGCTGCGGACGACGCCGATGTCGTCCTCCAAAGGCCCGCAAATCTTGCAAGGCGTGGCCGACATCTCCCGCGGGCAGAGCGCGGCGGTCGTCTCGCACTATAATGTTCAGCAAGCGATCGACATCTACGCTAGTGTTCACCGACGCGATTTGGGAGCGGTCGCGGACGACGTCCAGAAAATTCTCGACGAGATGGCGGCGCAACGTCCCGCGGGCTCGACTGTCGCGTTGCGCGGACAGGTCTCGACCATGACGGCGACCTATGCGCAGCTCTATAGCGGGCTCGCTCTCGCTATCGTGCTCATCTACCTTCTGATCGTCGTAAATTTTCAGTCTTGGCTCGACGCCTTCGTCATAGTGTGCGCACTTCCCACAGCATTGGCGGGGATCGTCTGGGTCCTGTTCCTGAGCTTTACGACGTTGTCTGTTCCGGCCTTGACCGGGGCGATCATGTGCATGGGCGTCGCCACGGCGAACAGCATTCTGGTGGTGAGCTTCGCCCGCGGCCGCTTGGCGGAAGGGGCCGAAGCGTTGACGGCAGCGGTGGACGCCGGATTTTCCCGCTTCAGACCGGTCTTGATGACGTCGCTCGCGATGATGATTGGCATGGCGCCCATGGCGCTCAGCGCCGAGCAAAATGCGCCTCTCGGACGCGCGGTGATCGGAGGACTCATGTGGTCGACGGTCGCGACGCTTGTCCTCGTTCCTGTCGTTTTTTCGCTTATCCACTCTGAAACACGCGGCTCGAGGACATCGGATGAGTAATGAACCCATATGGATATCGGATCGGCCTACACATGTCTCGGCAACCGCGCCGATGACCATGGGACGACGCATGCTGTGGCCGATCCTCGGCGCGCTGATGGCGGTGGCGTTGGGCGCATGCGGCATAGCTCTGCGCTGGCGCGAAGAAGCGCGACTGGCGGATTGGACGCAGAGGCAGGCTGCGCCTTCGGTGCAACTGGCTACGATCAAGGCGGCGAGTGGCGGGCAAGCGTTGATCCTGCCCGGAGAAGTCAAGGCGTTCAACGAGGCGCAAATTCGCGCGCGGGTGAGCGGCTATTTGAAAAGCTGGAACTACGACATCGGCGCTCGCGTGAAGGCGGACGCGGTCCTCGCGACGATCGACGCTCCGGAGCTGGATCAGCAATATGAGCAGGCGAAAAGCGAGTTGGAAAAAACGGAGGCGCAAGCGCGGCTTGCCAAATTGACATCGAAGCGATGGGCCGCGCTACGCGCTTCCGCCGCGGTGTCGCAACAGAGCGTTGACGAAAAGGGAGGGGAAGTCGACACGAGATTGGCCGATGTCGCTTCCGCTCGCGCGAATATGGATCGGCTGAAGGCGCTGAAAGGCTTCACCTCGATCACAGCCCCATTCTCCGGCATTGTGACGGCGCGAAAAATCGACGTGGGCGTATTGGTCGGCCCGGGAAACCCGATCGAGCTCTTCGACATCGCCGACATTCATCAGATGCGCGTCTATGTGCGCGTTCCGCAATCTTTCGCGAACCGTATCAAGCAAGGGATGACGGCGACCTTGACGCTTTCACAATATCCCGACCGGAAGTTCGACGCTTCCGTGGTCGCCACCTCCGACGCAATCGCCGGAAGCTCGCGGACGCTGCTCGTTCAGCTGCTCGTGGACAATAGCAATGGCGCGCTATTGCCCGGCTCGTTTACCGAGGTTCATTTTCAGATTCCTGAAGACCCCAACGTCATCCGAATTCCCGCGACCGCTCTGCTGTTCCGGCGCAACGAGCTGCGGGTAGCCACGATCGGGACGGGCAACAAAGTTTCGTTCAAGAAACTTTTTGTGGATCGAGATCTGGGGACCGAGGTTCTGGTGACGTCCGGCGTCAAGGCGACGGATAAGATCATCGACTATCCGTCCGAATTGCTGAGAGACGGCGATGTCGTCGAGATTTCGCAGCCGACGGTCGACGGCCAGGAAGCGTCGTCGGTCCGCGGAGAGCGGAGAAAATGAATGTTCGTTCTGGGCTGCTGCCGATGCTGTCCTTTCTGACCGTTGCCCTTTCTGGCTGCAGCTTCGCACCGGACTATTCCCCTCCTGACGTGGAAACGCCGGCAAAATTCAAGGAGAACAAATCGTGGGCCGAAGCACGCCCGCGCGACGACCAGTCGAGAGGACCCTGGTGGCGCGTCCTGAACGACAGAACGCTGAACGAGATCGAAGCGCAAATCGACACCGGCAGTCAGAGCTTGGCGGCGTCTGTCGCCTTACTGGATCAGTCACGCGCCTTTGCGGCAAAAGCCGAAGCCGGGCTTATGCCGACGATCGATTTCAGCAACAGCTATTCGTCGAACAAGCAATCTGCGCATCGACCGCTTCGAAACTCCAATCGCGTGGCGTCGCCGCAAGGACTCGAGCAGGCGCTGATCGATGGCCGGCCATTCGATCAGCCATCCCATTACGGAAACAATTTGCTGAGCCTGCAATCGAGCTACGAGGTCGACCTTTGGGGAAGGGTCAGAAATTCGATCGCATCGCGAGAAGCGCAAGTGCAAGCGAGCGCGGCCGATCTCGAAACGATCCGTCTCAGCCTTCAGGCGGAAGTAGCGCGCGACTACGTGGCGCTGCGAACCGTCGACAGCGAGATCGCCCTATATGATCACGTCGTCGCAAGCTATGCGTTGGCGCTCGATCTCACGAAGACGCTTGTAAAAGGCAATGTCGGCGCCCCTTCCGATGAGCCACGGGCGATGGCGCAGCTCGAGGTCGCGCGCGCTCGTCGAGCCGAGCTCGAAGCGAAGCGGGCAATGTATGAACACGCGATTGCGACACTCGTCGGCAGAGCCGCATCTTCGTTCTCGATTCGACCTTCGTCTCGATCCAATGCTCAGCCGACGATTCCCTCGGCCGTTCCGCTCACCTTGCTCGAGCGCAGGCCCGACGTCGCCGCCGCCGAACGACGAGTGGCGGCGGCGAATGCGACGATCGGTGTGGCGAGGGCCGCGTTTTTCCCGCGGCTGACGATCAATCTTTCGGGCGGAACGCAGGACACCGGCCTCAGTCTGCTCAATTTCAAAAACAGCGTTTGGTCGGTTGGCCCGGCGATCACCCTGCCGATTTTCGACGGCGACGCACGCGTCGCCGAGTTGGACGCTTCGAAGGCCAGTCATGCTCACGCCGTCGCCGAGTACCGGGAGACCGTGCTGCGAGCCTTCCAAGAGGTCGAGGACAGTCTCTCGAATTTGCGCTGGCTCGCCAAGCAAGAGAAAAGCATCGGCGCGGCCGTGGCGTCGACTCAAAAAGTTCTCGACATCTCGCTCGTCCTCTATCGAGACGGCGCCACCAATTATCTCGATGTGATCACAGCGCAGACAGCGGCACTGGATGCGCGAGACGCTTTGCTGAGCCTCAAAGGGAAGAGGCTCCAGGCGGCGATTGCGCTGATGCTCTCGCTCGGTGGCGGCTGGTCGTCCGCCGACCTTCGGCATTTCGACAATCCGCTGACTGCCGCTCTGTCCAGCAATGGGAAAACGGGAGGCGAGCCATGACGGCTCGGTTACGCTCGCAGCCGCGCTGCGACAGCTGCGCTTTTTGGAGGCGTATGGAGAGAGACGGTGGCAGCTGCCACCGACGCGCTCCGAGCACGAGCAGTAGCTGCGACGAAGTCGCGCATTGGCCGCGCACCCACGCAGACGATGCATGTGGCGAATGGAGCCCAGATCGTCCAATCGCGGCCTTATCCTGTGGAGATTGTGTCCACTGGCGACATCCGAAGCAAGGAATAAACCCACTCGATCGCAAAGATCAGCTGCAGGACTGGTGGGCGCACGCCGGGCACTGCATTCGCACTGCGCCGTCGCCGGACGCCCAGCCGGGCAACAGGGCCTTCTGGCGCGCAACTCATGAAAGTGACGGCTGCTACGACGGCGAGGCCCGCTGATCTGCGGGTTCGGCGCAATTTGGCGTGCGCTCGATATTCGGCATTCATATGTAAACGCAACACAGGCCTACGTATGAAAACGCATAGAGTTGCATATGACATGCCATGGAGCGCCAGAATGACGCGATACGATCATCTATGTAAATATTGGTTACGGCCATGTCTAAGCAATATCCTGGCTTTGACCATGCCATTCGCCGCGCAATGCGCGGCGACGGGGCGCACATGTGATTAGATATTTTGTTTGTGTAGCGGTATGTCGCATGTTACGTAGCTTATTCTTTGGCATCGAAAGAGCGATGTCGCCAGTGCAATGCCGAGCCGTCTTCCCCCGACAGCGTCCGGGACAGCGCCAATGCGACGTCTGGGAAGCGGCTCCGCGAGCGCCAGTGATCGTGGAAGGGGACGAAAAGCGTTGAGCGTCGATAAAGCTTCGCAGCCAGGCTTCTCGCCGCGCGCCAAAGTGCTGCTCGTCGAAGACGACGAGGAGCTCGCGGGCGCTATTATCGACGCGCTGGCAAAGCGACAATATGAGGTCCTGCATATCTGCAACGGAAGCGAAGGCCTCTCCAAGGTCGGCGAGGGAGGCTTCGACATCCTCGTCATCGATCGCATCTTGCCCGAAGTCTATGGAATCAACATCGTTCAGGAGCTACGCCGACAAAATTTCAACGTTCCGGTTCTCATTATCAGCGCGCTAGACGCCGTCGACGAGCGAGTTCTCGGTCTCGAGGCTGGCGCAGACGACTATTTGATCAAGCCATTCAGTCTCGAGGAGCTGGGAGCGAGGGTCGATGCGCTGCTGCGAAGACCGTTGCAGAGCAGCGCCACCAAGCTTCAAGTCGGCCCGCTGACGCTCGATTTGCTGCGACGCACGGCGTTTCGCGGCGACGAAAAGATAGAGCTGTCGGCACGCGAGTTCCAACTGCTCGAATATTTCATGTCGAACGCCGGCCGGCTGGTGACGCGGCAAATGCTGCTCAAGGATGTATGGAAATTCCACTTTGTGCCGCAAACCAACGTCGTCGACCAGCATATCAGCAAGCTGAGGCACAAAATCGAAGGGGGAAGCACCAGCCGATTTTTCCTCAATGTCAGAGGTCAGGGACATATATTTGACCACCACGGCTAAAATATCCTGGCCATCGTTCCGCCGAGCGATCATGGCCGTGATCGCTTACGTCATGGGTACATTCGTGCTATTTGGCTTTCTGTATTGGAACTTATCGACCTGGGAAGTTGGACGATTTCGCTCCCTTTTGGAGCTTCAGGCATTGGGAATTTCCGCGTATCTCGAAGGACAGAAGAACCTGAGCCTAGAGGACAAGGCCTATAATCAGGCCTATCGATTGTCTGTATCTGGCCTGTTCGAACGCGATGGGTCTTACGCGCAAGGGAATCTGCACGAGATTCCATCGAGCCTGCTTTTAGATGGCAAGGCGCATCTCATACTCGACCCGAATGTGCGCTCTAAACGCGGTTTTGCGACACAGACCCTCTTCGTTGGAACGCGGCTTCCCGATCAGCGGATTCTCGTGATCGGCCGAGAAACGCCCGAGGTCGCCGTTCTCGAAGAGGCCGTGAAGCGCGTCTTTATGGAGGGCGTTTTTCCGTTCTCGCTCGTCGCTTTGATGATCGGCGCCTTCAGCAGCCGTAAGATGAGTGGGCGGCTCAGAGCAGCCCAGCAGCAATTGGACGAGATCAAAAGAGGCGCCTTGCACGAGCGCTTGACGATCAGCAATTCGAACGACGAATTGGACAGCTTGGCGCATTCTGTGAACGAGATGCTCGCTCAGCTCGAGGCGGCGATGCACGAGCTGGAACACGTCGGCAATAATATCGCCCATGACTTGAGAACACCGCTTGGCCGCGTACGAGCCCACCTCGAGCAAGTGCAGTCCGATTTTGTCTTGCCTCTCGAAGCGCAAGGCCGGATCGAGCAAGCGCTGAACAACCTGGATCAGAGCTTGAATGCGACTACGGCGTTGCTTCGTGTGGCTCATTTCGAAGCTGGATCGACCGATACGCACTTCAGCGAATTCGACGTTTCCGAAATGTTGCAAGAGCTGGTCGAGCTCTACCAGCCTGCGGCCGAATGCAAGGCGATAGAGCTCGTCGTTCGGAATGAGACGGAAGAATTTGCTCGCGGCGATCGGGACTTGTTGCTGGAGGCGTTCGCGAATTTGATCGACAATGCCGTCAAATTCACTCCAGAGCGAGGGATGGTCGAAATCCGCGTGATGAGCACGTTACAGGGGCCGATCGTCGAAATTCATGACTCCGGCCCCGGTATACCGGCCAATCAACGAAACCAAGTCTTCAAGAGATTTTACAGATCTCGGGAGACGAGACACGCCGCAGGCAGCGGACTCGGCTTGACTCTGGTTGCCGCAATTATTCGGCTCCATGGGTTCGAGGTCGAAATCAAAGACGCCGACCGGGGCTGCGCTTTCCTGGTCCAACTGTTCCGAAGAACACGATAGCGCAACGATCAGCGCGACAGAGTAGGTCTCGTCGACACGCGACGATCCTCCGCTTGGCGCGCGACGCAGTTCCATCGCTTTTCGCACTCGGGAACATAGCGTCGGACTCGGCGCATGACGGCCGCAAAGACTCGGCCCTGTCCCGATGCGCGGACATGCGACATTCACGATTGCCGGCACGGCTTCGCGACAGCCGGTCGATGAGCATCGATTTGTTCGGCTTCTCATGGCTGCGTTGGGCTTCGAGCCTCGTCGCCTGAGCCCACAGCCGACTTTTCCAGAGGCAGCGTGAAGCTGAAGATCGCTCCACCTTCCGGATTGGCTTCGGCCCAAATCTTTCCGTAATGCGCTTCGACGATGTTGCGTGAAATCGACAATCCCACGCCTATCCCGCGCGCCTTCGTCGTGACGAAAGGTTCGAACAGCTTCGCCTTGATCTCGTCCGGCACGCCGGGACCGGTGTCGGCGACATCGATGCGGATCATTTCTCCCGCGACCGAGGACGTCGAAATCGTCAACTCGCGCTTATCCGACGCGCTCATCGCATCGATCGCGTTCCGCATCAGATTGATCAGGACCTGCTTGATCTGCACCTTGTCCACGAGCGCGCGATCGTCCTTCGCATTCAAACGAATTGTTCCACGGACTCCGGACTGTTTCGCAGTCGGGAGGGTGAGCTCATAGGCCTCCTCGATCAGCTTATGCACGCTCGAGAAGGTTTTCTTCGGCTCGTCGCGGGAGACGAATTCTCGCAAGTGATCGACCACCTGCGCGGCCCACATCACCTGCTCGACAGCGCTTCCCAAAATGCTTTCGATGCTCGCCGGGCGCCGCTCCGACGGTATTTTCAACGAGCGCTGCGCCGCATGGAGATAGGTCGCGGCCGCCGAGAGCGGCTGATTGATCTCATGGGCGAGGCCCGTGCCCATTTCCTTCATGGAGATCAATCGGTCTGCTTGCAGTTTTTGCACCTTCTCTTCGGAGCGCGTCGTGGTGGTCACATCGATGAAGGTCGCCACGACTCCGTCGATTTGTTGAGAGCCTCCACGATAAGTGGTGAGGCGGGCGAGATAATAGGGCGCATCGACGTCGTTCTTGTGCACGCGCCGCTCGATCGAGGTCCCGCTTTCCAGCACCTCGAGAAGGTCGGCGGTCAATTCGGGGTAGTCGAGCTTCGCCGCGAGGTCGGTGAGCGGTCGCCCGGCGTCCGAAGGGATGATGTTGAAGATTTGAGACGCCGCAGGCGTGAAGGTTCGGATGACGAGATTACGATCCATGAAGATCGTCGCGATGCGAGTGCTCGCGAACACGTTCCTCAGATCGCTGTTGGCTCGGTCCAGATCGTCGATCTTGCTTTCCAGCTCATGGTTGACGGTCCTCATCTCCTCGTTGAGCGATTGCAGCTCTTCCTTCGAGGATTCGAGCTCCTCATTGGTAGACTGCGTCTCCTCATTCATCGAGATCAGCTCTTCATTCGCTGATTTCAATTCCTCGAGAGCCGTCTCATATTCCTCGATCGTCGCCTGAAGTCGTTCGCGGGTCTCGAACAGCTCGCCTTCGAGCCGCATCGCGTCGCCTGCCGGCTCGGTCGGAGAGGTCGACATCATGTCCGCTGTCGATGGTTCTCTCGCTTGGAACAAAATCAAGAAAAGCGCCTTGCCGCCCTCCCGGTCCAGCAGGGGCTCGGCAGTCAGCGAGACGAGTTCCGTGTGGTCGTTATCGGCTTCTACTTTTACGTTTTGACGCGTCGCTGTCCGGCGTGTCTCGATCGCCTCGCGCAGCACGCTGCGCAAATCGAGGCGCAGACCTTTGCGCGCCATCGCGAAGATCTGACGATCGGGCGCTCCGGGCGCCGCTTCGAGATATTTGCCCGTTCGGGCGGAAAAATGAACGATGTCGCCGTCCTCGGTCACGACGACATGCGGAGGCGCGAATCCTTCGGCGACGCGCGCCTCCACGCTGCGCCGCAATTGTGATGCGGATCCGGCGTTGGTCTTGCCGGACACAGGAGCCGGGTAGGAGACAGCGCGCAAGCCAGCCGTGAAATGCGGCATGCGCACGCGCCGGCCGGGATCGCGCGCCTCGAACAGGCAATGTTTCTTGTCGATCGGTGTAAAGAGATCGGAGAACTGGCCGACGCTCTCGGACATACCGAGAAAAAGAATCCCGCTGGCTCGGAGGGAATAGTGAAAGATGGGAATCACTTCCCTCTGCACATCCGCGCCGAGATAGATGAGCAGATTGCGACAGGACACCAGGTCCATGTGCGAGAAAGGCGGATCGCGCAGAATGCTGTGCGGAGAGAAGACGCAGAGGTCGCGAACCGCCTTGACGACGACATAGCTGCCGGACTCGGCGGTAAAAAAGCGTTTGCGTCTCTGGTCCGAGACCCCGTCCATCAGCGCAAGGGGATAGCGGGCGGCGCGCGCGATCGTCAGAGCCGCGTCATCGATATCGGTCGCGAAAATGGTCACTCGCGGGGCGACTCTCAATCCGTCCATATGCTCGCGAAGAGTGATCGCGATCGAATAGACTTCTTCGCCGGTGGAACAACCCGGAACCCAGACCCGCACCGTGTCGGCCGCTCCTTTTCCCTCGAACAACCGCGGAACGGCGCTTTCTCGGAGCGCGTCGAATGCGTCCGAATCGCGAAAAAAGCTCGTGACATTGATCAGGAGGTCGCGAAAGAGCGCCGTCGCCTCTTCGGGAGCCTCGCGCAGGCGCTCCACATAGTCGGCGATCTGTTCGCATTGCTGGATATGCATGCGGCGACGGACCCGGCGCATGAATGTCTTGGTCTTGTAGCCGCTGAAGTCGTGCCCCGCAGAATCACGCAGGATCGAATAGATGGCTTGGCGCGCCTCGAGAACGACGCCGCTGTCGTCGTTCATTCGCCGATCCGAGGCGAGATCGTCCGGCTCGTCGAGATCGCGTATGATCTCGACGAGCTTTTCCGCCATCGCATCGACCGGAATCGCAAAATCGACCAGTCCGCTGGCGATGGCGCTGCCTGGCATTCCAGCAAATCCCGGACCCGACCCATCGCTCGCCTGCGCCATGGTGACGCCGCCGTGCTCCTTGATCGCCTTGATGCCGAGAACGCCGTCGCTGCCGCTCCCCGACAGGACGACCCCGATGGCGGTTTCGCCGCGGTCGCGAGCGAGCGCGCTGAAGAATACGTCGATAGGCGATCGCTCGTGATGGGCTGGGTCGGTCGCTATCAGCCGAAGCCGCCCGGAGGCGATCGTCAGGACCGTCGCCGGCGGAATAACATATATCTTATCCTTCTCGAGGCGCTGACCGTCGCGAGCGACCTCGACGCTCATTTTGGCATGGTGCCCCAAAATATCCGTGAGCAGGCTCTTCCGATCCGGAGCCAAATGCATGATGACGACGAAGCTCATGCCTGGATTGGCGGGCATGGCGCGGAACAGACTCTCCAGCGCTTGGATGCCGCCCGCGGAAGCGCCGACGCCTACGACTGGAAACGATATGTCCGGGTTCATCGGCAGCGCCTTTCACCTCGGCTCTATATGCGCTTCGAGGCGTTCGATGTCACGCTGATCAGTAACGTAGCAATGCCGAGCAGCCTATTTCACGGGCGAATATATCATATTTCACGAGGAGGAGCGGCTGACGGCGTTCCTTCGTCAGCGGCAGCGGCGGCATGAGACGCGCCCGCAGGGTAAACAAGAACGCCGCCGACCTCAGCCGCTCCGCTCGAGCGAAGCCCTCGATGAATATCGTCGACGGCGTCGAAAGAACCAAGAAACGTCACCGCTCACGTTGACCGGATGACGTCGATCCAGTCTCACCGCCCTACGTACTGCAGGCGGGTCTTGCCGGCAGGCTGTCGAAAAGGTCCATCGGAAATACGATCGAGCTTTAGCGATAGCGAGATGAAATATACGCGTCGTCGATGCAATCATGCGGAGAGAGATTGGACCGCGAAGCGGTTATGAGGGAGATGATATGGGCGAGTTCAAGATCAAGGTAGCGCGCATCGAGGCGGCGGCGCCGAATGAGAAAGGAGACCGTGTTCAGATAACATTCGAGGTCGAGCGCGAGCCTTTGGTTTTCCAAATCCCGATTCTTCTCGAGATGAAAGAATTTGACGATACTGAAATGGTTCAGGTCGCGAAGAATGAGCTACATCGAACATTCGACGAATTGACCAATCAGACCGAGAAGTGGACACTGAGTGTGGAGGACGTGCAGCAGCTTTCTAATATCAGCTTGCGTCCAAAGACATGATGCCTTGGTGGGACACACGAGCGCCTAGCGTGGGCTCCGATCGAGGCGGATCAAATTCGTAAGCGGCGAAAGAGTTTGCGCATTATGAAGGTTTGAAGATGTCGGCGCAGGTTTCGAGGGCCGCATCAGAACGGCGACGGTTCGCTCGGCGCTCTTGCGCCAATACGCCTTCAGCTTGGAAAGCCTGCGATTACGGGTTCTTCACGCGAGTCGACGCCTCCAGCGTGAACTCGGGACAAGCGTCGGTGGGGTCCGCCGACGCACGCGGCGCGCCATCGAGAAGGCGCGCCGCGCGCAGGCGCTCATTCCGGCAGGGCGAACACTGTGAGCACGCCGCCGAGCGCCGTATAGTTCGACAGGCTACGATAATTGCCCACGGCGCCGAGACCGTCGCTGCTCTTCGTCAATCCCGCCGCGAGACCGATTCCCGCCCAGCCGCCGACGCCCGAAAGCACAGCGACATATTGCTTTCCGCCGACCTCATAGGTGATCACATTGCCGATGATGCCGGAAGGCGTCTTGCGCCGGAACAGCTCCTTGCCGGTCTTTGTGTCGACGGCCTTCAGATAGCCCTCGAGCGTGCCGTAGAAGGTCACGCCGCCATCCGTCGTGACCGCGCCCGACCAGACGGAGAATTGCTCCTTGTTCGCCCACACGATCTTGCCGGTCTTGGCGTCCCAGGCGATGAAATTGCCCGTATGCGTCTCACCCTTGTCGCGATCGGCGGGGAACATCTCGACGGTGGCGCCGACATAGGGCTGTCCGGCCGAATAGCTGACCCGGAACGGTTCGAAATCCATGCAGACGTGATTGGTCGGCACGAGGAAGAGGCCCGTATTCGGGTCGTAGCTCGCTGGCTGCTCGTCCTTGGAGCCGAGCGTCGTCGGACAGGCGCCGCGCGTCGTCTCGTCCTCGCCATGCGCCTCGGTCGAGAAGCGCTCGTCGAGGATCGGAC
Organism: Methylosinus sp. sav-2; assembly: GCF_004366495.1. Classification (NCBI taxonomy): domain Bacteria; kingdom Pseudomonadati; phylum Pseudomonadota; class Alphaproteobacteria; order Hyphomicrobiales; family Methylocystaceae; genus Methylosinus; species Methylosinus sp. sav-2. The sequence continues at coordinate 61,559 of NZ_SOEJ01000016.1, read as the reverse complement.
GGCCATAGGTCTTCGACGTTTTGTCGAGATCGATCTTCGTGGCCCAATTGACGGCGGGATCGAATTTCGCGGCGACGAGCAATTCGCCACTGACGCGATCGAGCGTGTAGCCGAAGCCGTTGCGGTCGAAATGAACGGCCGTCTTGCGCTTTTTTCCGTCGATCTCTTGATCGACGAGCAGCAGCTCGTTGACCGCGTCATAATCCCATTGGTCGTGCGGCGTCGTCTGATAGACCCATCTTGCCTTGCCCGTGTCGAGATCACGCGCCCACAAAGTCATGGACCAGCGATTGTCGCCAGGGCGCTGAAGGGGATTCCATGTCGAGGGATTGCCGGAGCCGTAATAGACGAGATTGAGCTCTGGGTCGTAGCTGTACCAGCCCCATGTCGTGCCGCCGCCGAGCTTCCACTGATCGCCTTGCCAAGTGTTGATCCCGGAGTCCTTGCCCACCGGCTTGCCGAGATGCGTCGTCTTCTCGGGGTCGATCAACGTGTCGTCGTCCGGCCCGGTCGAATAGCCACGCCATAATAGCGCGCCGGTCTTCACATCATAGGCGGAGATATGGCCGCGCACGCCATATTCGCCGCCAGCGTTGCCGACGAGCACCTTGTCTTTGAACACATGCGGCGCGGCCGTGGATGTCTCGCCCTTCGACGGATCGCCGAATTTGACGGACCAGATCGGCTTGTCCTTGCCCTCGCCGGAAGACGCGCCCGTCGCTGCGTCGAGCGCGACGAGAGTCGTGTCGGCTTGGGCGAGGAAGATCTTGCCGTCGCCATAGGCGAGGCCGCGATTGACCGTGTCGCAGCACATCACAGGAACGACGGATGCATCCTGCTGTGGCGCGTATTTCCAAAGCACCTTGTGCTCTGGATCTCTCAAATCGAGCGCATAGACATTGTTGGGAAATGGCGTGTGCAGATACATCACGTCGGTGACATAGGCCGCTTTCGTCGTCTTGCCGTCTTTCTCGATGACGGCGGGAATCGTCACATCGTGAATGACCAGCGGAGCGCCCTCGTGTCCGCGCAAGACGCCGGTCGAGAATTGCCAGTCGACTGCGAGCTTATGCACATTCGCCGTGGTGATCTGCTTCAACGCCGAATGCCGAAGATTGGCGTAATCGCCTGTCGGCGACACCCATTGGCGCGCGTCCTTCTGCAGGTCGAGCAGCGTGTCCGCAAAGGCGCCGCTCGCCGCGAGCGCAAGCGCGCCGATCGAAATCGACAGTCGAAGTTTCCTCATCTGCATTTCATTTCCTCCGCAGCCGGCTATTTTCTCGTTTGCCCTTCATGCGCGGCGGACGGCGCCGAGCCCGGGAAGCCGTGCGCCATCCGCCGCGCGCTCATGCAGCGGTCGCATGCAACGCCGCTCGAAGATCGATATTCATCGAATGGGCGTGGCGCGCCAGATCACGAACAAGGGACGCGCTTCCGATTGTCGCAAATTTGCGACAGCTGCGGCTGTCGTCCGTCATCGAGCGGCGCTCGGCGCCCTATGCTCGGCGTGAAACGATTCCAAAATGACGAGAGTGGGCAAAAGTCGGGCGCTCGATGCAAATCCGCCGACGCCAGCGGAGCTGGCTTCACGCGTCGAACACGAGATCGAGATGCGCTTCGAACAAATCGCCGATGTCCAGAGGGTGGGCGCGATCGAGCAGACCATTGTGAATGATCGCGAACCAGATCGGCGCGATGAGCAGATGAGGATAGTCTTCGAGCTCGGGACGGCGCAGCTCTCCTCTGGCTCGCGCGGTCGCGGCCAAATCGCGGATCTGCTTCAAGAGCGGCTCGAACATCACGCGGCGGTAGATCTCCGTCATCTCCGGAAAGCGCGCGCCTTCGACGAGCACGAGTCGCGCGATGGCGGCGCGACCATTGCGCTCGATCTCGCGTATCGACACGAGCATGGTGCGCCGTATGAATGTCGACACCGGCTCGTCGGGTCGGCGATTGGCGGGGTCGGCGTCGATCAACGCTCCTGCGATCTTCTCCCGCACCACGGCTTCGAACAGCGCCTCTTTGGCCGGAAAGTATCGATAGGACGTACCCTTGGCGACGCCCGCGCGTCTTGCGACGCCGTCCATCGTCGTGTCGGCGTAGCCATTCTCGAGAAACTCCCCGAGCGCGGCGTCGATGATGACGCGGCGCGTCTGCGCGGTCTTCTCTGGGCTCGGCCCTCTACCGGCCCGCCGCGGCTCCACGCTCTTCGTGGGCTTTGTCGGTCGCTTCGCCATTCTTCTCGTGTCTTTCCGCCGGATCATGGCTTGACATAAAATGACCAAGTGGTCATTTTTATCGAAACCCCGGCCAGACGCAAGCGCTTCGCTGCGGTCGCCGACGCTTCCGGAACCCCTTGATGACTTTTTTCGGCTCGAGCCATTGGCTGTTCTCGGTCAAGACATTCGTCGCCGCGATGTTGGCCCTCGCCGTCAGCTTCTGGCTCGATCTGCCGCGGCCCTATTGGGCGTTGGCGTCGGTCTATATCGCCTCGCAGCCGCTCGCCGGCGCGACGATGTCGAAGGCCGTCTATCGGGCCGCTGGCACATTGATCGGCGCGGCGGGCGCGGTTCTGATGGTTCCCAATCTGGTCGACGCCCCGCTCGTGCTGGCGCTCGCCATGTCGATCTGGTCGGGATTTTGCCTCTATCTCGCGCTGCTCGACCGCACGCCGCGCGGCTATGTTTTCATGCTCGCCGGCTATACAGCGGCGATCGTCGGATTTCCGGCCGTCGACGCGCCGTCGACGGTCTTCGATCTCGCTCTGTCGCGAACCGAAGAAATCCTCGTCGGCATCGCTTGCGCTTCGCTCGTGTCGAGCCTCGTCTTCCCGCGCTCCGTCGGCGCCGTCGTCGCCGAAAGGCTCGATATCTCGCTGCGGCACGGACGCGACGCCGCCGGCGACGCGCTCGATCCGCAAACGAGCGCGCCGAACGACGCGCATTGGTTACGCCTCGTGACCGATGTGGCGGAGATCGAGACGCTCGCCGCCCATCTCTCCTTCGATCCTGCGGTCGAACGCCGATCACTCGACCGCATCCGTCGCATCACGCCACGCATGCTCATGCTGTTTCCCGTTCTGTCGGCGATCTCCGATCGCCTCGCCGCGCTCGCCGACCTCGGCGGCGCCTCGGAACGCGTTGGCGCGCTCGTCGAGCGCGCGCGCGCCGTGGTCGTCGGGGCCGAAGATTCGGAGAAGACGACTGCCGAGCTTCGGCGCGACCTCGAGTCGGCTGCCGCCGCGAGCGCGGACGCCGACTGGCGCGCGCTCATCGAGGCGAGCCTCTGCCAGCGTATCGGCGAGCTGCTCGATATTTTGTTCGACTGCGGCGAGCTGACGAAAGCCCTCGCCGACGGGTCGGTTCAGCCAGCGCCCTTGCGCCTCACGGTCGAATCGCGCGTGGCGCGCGTCCGCCATCTCGACCATGGCGCCGCCCTGCACGCGGCCTTCGCGCTCGGCTGCGCGATTTTCGCCTGCTGCCTATTCTGGATCGCCACGGCGTGGCCGGAGGGCTCGGTCGCAGCCATGATGGGAGCGATCGTCGGAAGCCTCTACGCATCTCAGGACGATCCCACTCCGTCGATCGCCGGCTTCGCCAAATGGACCATCGTCGCCACGACGATCGCCGGCGTCTACCTTTTTGTCATATTGCCGCGCATTCACAATTTCGAGACGCTGGCGCTGGCGCTCGCTCCCGTCTACCTCGCCTTCGGCTTGCTCATCGCCTCGCCGCAGACCTTTCGCATCGGCTTGCCGCTGGCCATCGTCACGCCGACGGCCATGGCCGTGCAGGAGCTCTATTCCGCGGACGCCGAGAATTTCGTGAATACGAGTCTCGCAATGTCCGCCGGCATGGCGCTGACGGCGGTCACGACGGCCTTGATCCGCCGCGCCGGCGCGCAATGGCGCGCGCGCCGCTATGCGCGCGCCAACCGGGACGCGCTCGTTCAGGCGGCCGATCCGCGCGCGGGAAACGACGTGCGCCTCATGGGCTTGATGCTCGATCGTCTGTTTCTGCTCGCGCCCATCGCCCATGCGGTCGAAGGCAAACTGCCGGACGCGCTGCGCGATTTGAGAACCGGGCTGAATATTCTCGATGCGCGCCGATCGCGAAACACGCTGGTCGGCTCTCGCCGAAGACGGATCGACGCGTTGTTGAAGCATCTCACCCGCTCTTTCCAGATCGGTGCGCCGGCGCCGTCTCGGGCCGCTCTGCATGCGATCGACCGCGCGATGGCGATGGCGCGAAACGCCGGCGACGCGCGCCTGCTGCTCGCTCTGGTCGGCCTGCGGCGCTGTCTCTTCGCCGCAGAGCCCCCGCCCGACCAGTCCTTGTTGGAGGCGAAAGTCGCATGAATGCGGAAATCAGCATCTTCGGCGTGTTCGTATCGTCGCTGCTCGCCTTTGCGCTCGTCGCTTTCGTTCTGGAGGTCGTGATCGAGCGAGCGCTCGAAACCATCGGCTTCTACCGCTTCGTCTGGCACCCGGCATTGTTCAATTTCGCCATGTTCGTCTGTCTGCTCGGCGCTTGCGTTCTTCTCTTATCCCCGGAACGTCTGTGAAAACGAAGCTGCTCACCTTCCTTCGCATCGCGACGACATTAGCGCTCGCCCTGGCGGCGGCCTTCGTCGTCTGGCGCCTTTGGGAATATTACGAAGCGGAGCCCTGGACCAGGGACGGGCGCGTGCGCGCCGATGTCGTCGCCGTCGCCGCCGATGTGTCGGGGCTCGTCAGCGAGGTGCTCGTTCACGACGATCAATTCGTACGCAAGGGCGAGGCGCTGTTCCGCATCGATCGGGAGCGCTTCGTTCTCGCGCTGCGACAGGCCGAGGCGATTCTCGAGGGACGCGCCGCCGCGCTCGACGTCGCGACGAAGGATCTGGCGCGTTATCGCGCTCTCGAGGCGACGAAGACGATCGCGGTCTCCAAGCAGCAGCTCGACGCGGCGATATCCGCGCAGGCGCAGGCCCAAGCGGCGTTGCGGCAGGCGGCGGCCGACCGCGATGTCGCCAGATTGAACCTCGATCGATCGGAGGTGCGCGCTTCCGTCAGCGGGCCTTTGACGAATTTCGACCTGAGGCCCGGCGTCTATGTGACGGCGGGCAAGGGCGTCGCGGCGCTGATCGACGCGGAGAGCCTGTATGTCGACGGCTATTTCGAGGAGACGAAGCTGCCGATGATTCACGTCGGCGACCGCGCCGAGATTCATTTGATGGGCGAGACGAAGACGATCTTCGGACGCGTCGAAGGAATAGCGGGCGGCATAGAGGATCGCGAGCGCAGCGCCGGAACGACGATGCTGCCCAACGTCAATCCGACATTCAGCTGGGTGCGGCTCGCGCAGCGCATACCTGTCCGCATCGCGCTCGATCCGACGGCCGACGACGTGGCCATGATCGCCGGCCGCACGGCGACTGTCGTTATCGGCGCGAAGAAGCCATGACGCCGCCGCTCGACGACGACCACCCGTTGCGTTGAGCGGAACGCGCGCTCAGCGACTCGCGGAGGAAGCGTAGCCTCGCTCGACGGCCTTCAACGCCGCCTCGAATCTGTCGAGAATCGCGCCGATGTCGCTGTCGCTCACGATGAGTGGCGGCAGGAGGCGCACAACCGATGCGAAGCGGCCGCCGAGCTCGAGAATGAGGCCGCGACGCAGGCACTCGTGTTGGATTTTTCGCGCCGTCTCCGGAGCCGCCGGCCGCATCGCTCCATCCGGCGCGCGGTCGTCGACGATCTCCACGCCGACCATGAGGCCGCGTCCGCGAATGTCGGCGATGCAGGATGCGTCTTCGGCGATCGACGCCAGTCCGCGCCGAAGACGCGCGCCCATCGTCTCCGCATTGAGATCGAGCCTTTCGCGCATGATATGGCGGATCGTCGCGGCGCCCGATGCGAAGGCGAGCTGATTGCCGCGAAACGTCCCGGCATGCGCGCCGGCCTTCCATATATCCAGATCGCGATGATAGACGACGACCGATAGCGGAAGCCCGCCGCCGATCGCTTTCGACAGCACGAGCACATCCGGCGTCACGCCGGCATGCTCGCATGCATACATGCGCCCGGTGCGTCCGAGACCTGTTTGCACCTCGTCGAGAATGAGAGGAATGCCGCGGCGCTTGGTGATGTCGCGAATCTTGCGCAGCCAGTCGTCCGGCGCCGGATTTACGCCGCCCTCTCCTTGAACGACCTCGAGTATCATGCCGGCGGGCGGCAGCACGCCGCTGTTCGGATCCTCGAGGAGATTCTCGATATAGCGCGCGCCAATGTCCGAGCCGGCCTCCCCGCCGAGTCCGAAGGGACAGCGATAATCGGAAGGGTAGGGAAGAAATTGCACCTCGCCGCCGAGACCGCCGACGGCCCTTCGCGGAGTCGGCTCGCCGGTGACGCCGAGGGTCGCATGCGTCATTCCATGATAGGCGCCCTGGAACGATGCGACGCCGCGCCGCCCGGTCGCGGTCTTGACGAGCTTGAGAGCCGCCTCGACCGCATCCGCGCCGGAGGGGCCGCAAAATTGTATTTTGAAGTCTTCTGCGAATGTCGGCGGAAGACTGTCGAACAGCTCGCGGATAAACCGATCCTTCAGCGGCGTCGGCAGATCGAGCGTCTGGAACGGCGCCTGCTCCGCCAAGGTCGCGCGGATCGCCTCGACGACAACCGGATGATTGTGGCCCAGAGCCAAGGCGCCCGCTCCCGCGAGACAGTCGATGTATTCACGTCCTTCGGTGTCCTCCACGATGACGCCGCGGCCTGCTCTGAGGGCGATCGGCAGGCTTCGCGGATAGGTCCTCGCATTGGATTCGATATCGGCCTGGCGCGCGAGATAGCGATTGCCGAACGCGCTATAGAGCGGATATGCGGCATGGAGGTTCTCGGCGCCGGAACTCGGGAATTCGCCGTCCGAAGGGCGATCGACGAGCTGCACGCTCGCATTCGAAAATTCCGGGTCGGTCGGCGCGGTCGACGGCGCGCGGCTGCTCGCAAACGCATCTGACGATTTGGACATCGTGCACCCCATCGGCGCCCCCGCGACGACGGACCATTCCGTCGGCGTACGCATTCCTGCTGACAAAGACGTGCGAGGTCGGACGAAGGCGCCAAACAATTTTCTGCGCGCGCGTCGCCCTGGGGGAGCGTCGACGATGAGCAGCCTGCGGTCGCTGCTCGGCGACGAATGTCACGAAAATATTTGCGCAGTGGGTGCGGCGGCTATCGATGGTCGGGCGTCGCCATCTGGCGGACTGTCAGAAAGTCACGCCCGCCGAACGCAGCGCAAAGAAGCCGAAGCCGTCAGCCCCGCGGCTGCTTTTCCCGCCGCGGCTTCTGCTTGTGCTTCGGCGGGGCGTCTCTGCGCGGCGGCTTGACGTGTCTCGGCTCGGAATAGCCGTCCAGACGATCCACGCGAATATTGTCGCCGCCCGGCCGGCGCATGTCGACGACGAATTGCGCCGCCGCCGGCTCGGCGATCTCGACCTGCGTCTCATGCTCGAAGATCTGGATCGCGCCAATGTCTTGCCGCGTGAGATTTCCCTTGCGACAGAGCATGGGCAGCAGCCATTTCGGATCGGCGTTCTTCGCTCGGCCGATGTCGAGACGAAACCAGACGGCGCCGCCGGGCAAGCGGGACGGACGCGGCTCTTTGGCCGGCTTTGCGCCTGCCGCCCGGGAGGGGCGGGGCTCTCGGGGCTCCCGAGACTCGCGAGGTTCCCGGCGCTCGGGCTCCTGCCCGGGGTCGACGACGGCCTCGGTCGCGGGAAGCCGCGCGCGATAGAGGCGAACGAGCATCGCGCCGAGCTGCTCGGGCGATTGTTCCGCGAGAAGCAGCTTCGCCGCTTCGAAATCTTCCTCGTTCGGCGGCTCCAGCAGCAGCGGGTCGCTCATCATGCGCTTGCGATCGAGCTCGCTGATTTCCTCGGCGGAGGGCGGCCCGCTCCAAAATGCGTGAACGCCCGCGTCTCGCAGCAGACGCTCGGCGCGCTGACGTCTCGCGGAGGGAATCAGCAGCGCGCTGACGCCCTTGCGCCCGGCGCGTCCGGTACGACCGCTGCGGTGCTGCAGCGCTTCCGCGTCATGCGGCAGATCGGCGTGAATGACGAGATCGAGATTGGGCAGGTCGATGCCGCGCGCCGCAACGTCGGTGGCGATGCAGACGCGCGCCCGCCCGTCGCGAAGCGCCTGCATGGAGTGGTTGCGCTCGTGCTGGCCGAGCTCGCCCGACAGCAGCACGGCCGCAAAACCGCGTTCGAGCAAGATCGCATGCAGATGGCGAACAGACTCGCGCGTGTTGCAGAACACGATCGCAGTCGGCGCCTCGAAATAGCGCAAGAGATTGACGGTCGCGAGCTCCGTCTCCTTCGGCGCGACGCGAACCGCGCGATAGTCGATGTCGCCGTGACCGCGCTCCCCACGCGCCACGTCGATCCGCCGCGCGTCGCGCTGATAACGCTTGGCCAGAGCCGCAATGCCCTTCGGCATGGTGGCCGAGAAGAGCAGCGTGCGTCGATCCTGCGGCGTCGCCTCGAGAATGAACTCGAGATCCTCCCGAAAGCCCAAGTCGAGCATCTCGTCGGCTTCGTCGAGAATGACCGCGACGATGCGCGTCGTGTCCAGCCCGCCACGCTCTATGTGATCGCGCAAACGTCCGGGCGTTCCCACGACGATATGGGCGCCCTCCGTCAATTTGCGGCGCTCGAGGCGCGCGTCCATGCCGCCGACGCAAGAGACGATTCGCGCCGCGGCGTGCTCGTAGAGCCAGCCCAGCTCGCGCTCGACCTGCAAGGCGAGCTCGCGCGTCGGCGCGACGACGAGCGCGAGGGGCGCATGCGGCTCCGGCAGGCGATCCGCCTCGCCGAGAATCGTCGAGGCGATGGCCAAGCCATAGGCGACCGTCTTTCCCGATCCGGTCTGAGCGGAAACGAGAATGTCTCCGTCTTGCGCTTCGGCGGACAGCACCGCCGCTTGAACCGGCGTGGGCGAATTGTAATTGCGCTCCGCCAAGGCTTTGGCGAGCGGGGCGCGGGCGTTCGGGAAGGTCACGGGTGAGCTTGCCTGGCGAGTGGGCGATGCAGAGAATGGGCGAGAGATACGCGCTCGAACGGGTCTCGTCGAGCCATCGGCTCGTTGGAAGGTCGGGGCCGCCGAAGCGAGCTTGGTCGGCGCGATATTATTTGCTTCGCGCGCGTCCCGCTAGATGGCGCTTCCGATCGAACGGAGAATAGCGTTCTAACGGAGAATAGCGTTCTAGAGGAGGTCGTCGATCTCCTCGATCTTGTCGTCGTCGTCGATCGGCGGCGGGACGCTGTCGTCGGCTTCTGCGTCTTCGTCCACCTCTTCCTCGGTCTCTGTTTCCGCCTCGGCTTCCGTCTCCGTTTCAGACGATGAAATGGCGTCGCTCGGAGGCTGGTCGCCGATGCGCGCGTCGCCGGCCATGGAGCGATACGGAGCCCTCCGCGGAAGCGAGCGCGGCAGCTCCACGACTTGGAAGATCGCCGCGCATTTGGGACAAGTGATCGGCTCGCGATTGAGATCGAAAAACGCGGCGCCACAGCTCAGGCATCGGCGCTTCGCGCCAAGTTCGGCTTTCGCCACGGCCTTCTCCTCTTGGTCGAGAATTCGGGCTTCAGGCGACCTGCAGCTGGTCGGCCGAAGATTTGCCGCTGCGCTTGTCGATGACGGTCTCGTAGGAAATCTTCTGGCCTTCGGCGAGGCCGCGAAGCCCTGCGCGCTCCACCGCGCTGATGTGGACGAACACATCCGCGCTGCCGGAGTCCGGCTGGATGAAGCCGAAGCCCTTCTGCGAGTTGAACCACTTCACGATACCGGTTTGCATGCGTTTTCCTTCTCTCGCGCGAAGACTGGGCGGCCGCGGTCGCGCGGTCGCATGTAGATCGAAGCTCTGGGAGGAAAGTCGCACGCCGACGCGCCAAAAGGCGGGAAAGCTCGTTCGTTCGGCCGAAACTCGATTTAGGAGATATAGGGCGTCGGGACGAAAATGCAACAGAGCGGTTTCGCTGCGAGACTATGTTTGCGGGGCTCGCGTGCTGGCGTCGCCACAGGATGCGCCTCGCGCGCTTTATTTCGAGACGCGATTGCGCGCGAGCTCGGCCCCTGGGCCGGCCGCCTCGAGCTGCTGAGCCGCGTCCTGGTCCCTGTCAAACATCAGGGGGATGGGAATCAGGCGCTGAAAAAACAGTTGAACCTCGAGACACAGGCTGCTTACTGCGCCAAGATTCCACTTCCAATTCGCTATGCAATCTAAATGAATAGCGCATTGGATTCTCTCTTCGGACACGAATTCCGTCGATCGGAACGCGTCCGAGCAAACAAATGAGCCGTCCTCGAATGACCGATCAGCCCTGTCCCTGCCGCGCCCAGGACGCCGAGCCGGCGCCCCTCTCCGCTTGCTGCGGCCCTCATGTCGAAGGGGCGAAACCCGCGCCGACCGCCGAGGCGCTGATGCGCTCGCGCTACACGGCCTATGTTCTCGGCCGCATCGATTATCTGGAGAATACGCTCGCGCCCGAGCGTCGGGCCAGCTTCCACCGCGCGGCGGCCACCGATTGGTCGAAAAAATCGCAATGGCTCGGCCTCGACATAGAAGCGACGGAGGCGGGCCAGCCCGGCGACGCCACCGGCCATGTGGAATTCACCGCACATTATATTTCGGAAGGCCTGCGTCTCACGCATCGTGAGAAATCCCTGTTTCGCTTCGACGAAGCCGATCAGCGCTGGTATTTCGTCGAGGGCGCGGGCCGCAAGAGCGCGCCGGTCATCCGGCAGCCGAGACCGGGACGCAATGACCCTTGTTCTTGCGGATCGGGCAAAAAATACAAAAAATGCTGCGGCGTGGCGACCTGAGATCGCGCCGCGGCGGCTTGGCGTTCGCTCTCGGGGGAGCGCCGAACGCCGGCTCGGCCATGGCGACGCCGGATTGACCCTAGCGCCAGCGCTGTAGCAAAAGGCGTCGGCGCTCGCTCTTTCCTCAGTCGGCGTCAAAGGCCCGCATCGCATGATCGACCGGCGACGCCAGCTCAAACGCCTTCTCACGGCGCCGGCCGTCGTCGGCGGCGTCGGCGCGCTGATCTTCGCAGCCCTCTCGGCCACGGATCTCCACGGATTCGCGAGCGTGCTGCGCGAGCGCGCGATCGACGCGCTACAGCGGGTCGCCCCGCGTGAGACAGGGCGCGCCGGCGTGCTGGTCGTCGATATCGACTCGGCGACCGTCGTCCGCGCCGGCGGCTGGCCGCTTCCGCGCGACGACATGGCGCGGCTCGCGGCGCGCATTCTCGACGGGCGTCCCGCGGCGCTCGCTTTCGACATTTTCTTCGACAGATCCGATCGACATTCCCTGCGCGCTCATATCGAGGGCGTGTCCGATCCGAAATTGCGCGCCGAGCTCGCGCCGATTCTCGCGCAGGCGCCGGATCCAGATCACGAATTCGGCGAGACGCTCGAGCGTGGCCAGACGATTCTGGCGGCGCTGGCGGGCGGCGCGGCGCCGCCGGCCGCGTTCAATTTCGTGCAGGCCGAAGAGCCGACCGGACCGCAATCCGCGCGGCCGATCGCCGGCGCGCTCACGCCTCACGAGCCGCTCGCGGCCTCGGCTCTGGGCCTCGGCGTGTCGTCGCTGTTCGGTGAGGAGGGCGGGGTGGTGCGCAGGGCGCCGCTGCTGTTCTCGGTCGGCGATCGGCTCATTCCCGGCCTCGCGCTGGAGGCGACCCGCGTCGCCGAAAATGTCGCCATGCTCTCTGTCGAAGGCGGCCGGCTCGAGATTGGGGCGCGCCGCGCGCCTTTGGGCGAGGGCGGCGCGCTGCGCCTGCGCTGGTCCGATCCCGCCCATTGGGCGCAGCGCACGCTCTCTGCCGCCGACCTTCTCGAAGGGCGCGTCGCGCCCGAGCGGCTTGCGGGACAATTGGTCATTGTCGGCGCCAGCGCGCCGCAGGCGGGAGCGCTGCGCCCGACTCCGCTCGGCCCGCTGACCCCCAGCGTGCAGATCCACGCCGAAGCGGCGGAGCAGCTCCTCGCCGGAATAGCTCCGTTGCGCCCGAAGCACGCGGTCGCGATGGAAGTCGGCGCGGCCCTCGTCCTCGCCGCCGTCGCCGCCGCCGTCGCCGCGAGGGTCGGCCCCATGACGGCCTTCGCCCTGCAGTCGGCCCTGTCCGCGTTCTGGATCGCCGTCGCTGCGACGGCGCTGATCTTTCAGAATATCGTCCTCGATCCCGCCGGACCTCCGCTCATCGTCCTGCTCTCCGGCAATATGGCCGCGGCGGCGGCCTTCGCCCGCACGCGCCAGATGAAGGCGTTCATCTCGCGCAAATTCGAGCAATATCTTTCTGTTGACGTCGTGCGCGAGATCATCGCCCACCCCGAGCGTCTGCGGCGCAAGGGCGAGATGCGCGTCATCACGGCGCTCTTCACCGATATCGAAAATTTCACCCCCATGACGCGCCGCCTCGCGCCGCGCGACCTCATCGCCCTGCTCGACGTCTATCTCGGCGGCCTGGAGCGAATCGTCACCGATCACGGCGGCATGGTGGACGGCGTGACCGGCGACGCCATTCACGCCTTTTTCAACGTGCCGCTGGAGCGCGCCGATCACGTCGACGCCGCCATCGCCTGCGCCGCGGCGATCGTCGAATTTTCGGAAAGCTTCCGCAAAGAGCCGCTGGCGGCGCAGGCGGGCTTCGGACGCACGCGAGTCGGCGTCGAGACCGGGCCGGCGATCGTCGGCGATGTCGGCGGCGCGCGCCGCTTGAACTACACGGCCTATGGCGATGCGGTGATCGTCGCGGCCCGGCTGGAGCAGGCGAACAAGCAGTTCGATTCGCAAATCTGCATCGGACCGGGCGCCGCCGCGGCGGCGGCGCGGCGCGATTTGGCGCCGCTCGGCATGCTGCGGCTCAAAGGCCTGCCAGAGGACACGATGATCTTCACGCTCGCGGGCGAGTGACGCGCCGCGTCAGCGGACGGACTCCAGCGCCTCCTCGATGCGCTTTGCCCCCCATTTTGTCACCGGGCTCGGCTCCGAGGGCTCAGCGTCGAGCAGTCCGGGAAGGAAGACCACGCGAGGCGGCGGGAAATCGACGCCCTCTCCGGCCGTCAGCCGCACGGAACCCGACCGCGTGACGACGTCGACGGCGCCTTTCTGGACGAAAACGCCGAACACTCCCCGGCTGGGGCCGGCGAAAAACACCGTGCCGCGCGCCGACAAAAGCCCGTAAGGCGTCTCGAGGTCGAAGCTTTTTTCGGCCCCGCTGGCGCGGTCGATCAGAACGGCTCCCTCTTCCAGAGTGGTCCGGGCGGATAATTTCCCGACGAATTTGTCGACTTTCAGCACCGCATTGGCGCCGAGCCGCAGGCGCGTCGCCGCGCCGAGCTTGAGATCGAGCCGCGACGCATCGCCAGTGGTGGCGCGATCGTTCAGCAGGACGGCCGCACCCGCCTCCGCCGGCGAACGCCCATCGGCTCGCTCCAGCGCGGCTTCCCCGCGCGCCGCGACCACAGAGCCGACCGGCTCCGCGCGTGCGAGCCCGAGGGAGCCGATCGTGGCGAGGGCCGCGGCGAGGATAGCAAAGTGACGGTTGGACATGACGCAGCTTCCTTTCGCCGCACTTTGGTGCGGCGACGCTGGCGGCGCAAGCCCATCGGAGACAGCGCTCTGGGGAAAGAGCCATGGCGCTCGCGCGATGAGATCGCAAGCCCGAGACACCGTCTTCTTCGTCGCTCGGTCCAAAGGCGCTTGCGACAATCATTTTGCGAAGCGAGAGAGAAGCGGCGGCAGTCGGGCATCTGTATCGTAAAGCCGACTTTGTCCGGCGACGGGGCCTGTGGCTCTATCCTTGCTTGCGGAATTACGACTGGAACCGGGCGCGACGCCTCGAAAGCGCGCAGCCTCGCCCTCGAACAGCGGAACATGTCAGGCGCATCGTCAGATTCGGCCAATGAGCCCAATGAGCAAATCGAGCCCGTCATCGGCAGTGACGGGTCTGCGGCCACGACTCCGCTCGACTTTTCCGGCGCCGCGCCCGAGAATTGTGAAGACTCAGCTGATTTATCGGACGAGCCTCTCGAGCCGGCCGCGCTCTCCGACGCGCTCTGCGCCCAAATCACTCCGCTTTCTTTTGGCGATCGCGTCTTCTTGTTTCGATCCGAGGGGGAGGCTTGGCGCTACGCAGTCGAGATGATGCGGCGTCACCATCGGATTGTCGGCCGCCCAAAGCGACGCCGGCTCATCGTTTGCGTCGGAGCCTCGGACGGAGCGGCAGGCTTGCCCCCCGGCTTGGAAGCCGATGGCGATGTCGTGCTGCTCCAAACGGACGATCCGGGCGCATTGGCCACGGAAATCGACAATCGGACGGCTGGAATACTGATCGCTCCGGTGAGGACGAAATCCGGTTTCGAAATCGTTCCGGGAGGGCAGCTCGCGCGATTGCGCGAGACCGCGGACGAATATGGACTCGTCCTCGCTTACGACGAAAGCGCTTGCGGCTTCGGGCGCTCGGGCATGCTGTGGGCGCATGAATGGACCGGCGTGACCCCGGACGTGATGGTCGCCCTCCATCGGCCGGCGAACGCCCCGCCGCTGGCGGCGCTGGTCGTCACCCAAAGATTGGCGCGCGGAGCGCCGGGCCACCCGCCTCTCGTCGATCGGTCGACGCTCGTGAGCGGGCGCGCTTTTATGGATATGCTGGCGGCTCCCGGCTTTCTGGAACGCGTGCAGAATCGAGGCTGGCGTCTCGAAGACCGGCTCACGGAGCTGTTCTATAAGCGCCGCGGGGCGTTCACGGCGCTGAGCGGCATCGGCCTGTTGCAGGGCCTGGCGTGCCCCGGAGAGGCGGAGCCGATGCGCGCGATGCTGGCCGAACGCGGGCTCCTCACCCGCGCCATGGGATCGTTCGTCGGCCTATTTCCTCCGCTGACGATCGAGGAAGGCGAAATCGACGCGGCGGTATCCATCATCGACGCGGTCTGCGCGCGGGAGACGCAATGAGAGCCGACGCGATCGCGCCGGGAATTGCGATGATGCGGAGCGATGATCGGCGCGACGGAAATCAAAGGATCGGGCGTCGCTATCGAACGGATCGAGGCGCGAGGCTCGATCCGTCGGCGCCTTCACCGGAGGTCGGCGCGAGGCCTTCATCGATATCTCGGAGGTGCAATTTGCCGCATCTCACTCTTGCGGCAGCCGCCGAAAAGAGAGCTTGAACGTCGCGCCTCCGCCTTCGGTGTCGCCGACGACGATTTGGCCGCCGAGGCGCGTCATCAGCTCTCTCGCGATCGTCAGGCCGAGACCCGTTCCCGGCGGCGCCTCGCTCTTGCGCCAGAACGGCTCGAAAATGAGCTCGCGATCCGCTTCCGCGATTCCTTCGCCATGGTCGATGACTTCGACCATGGCGTCGGCGCCGACGCGGACGATCACAGATCCGCCTTCGGGCTCGGCGCGTAGCGCGTTGTCGACGAGATTGGAGAGAACGGACTCGAGGGCCGCGCGATTTCCGCGGACAAAGACAGCGGAATTGGGAGCATCGAATTCGATTTGGCGACCATTCTGAACAGCGAGCAGCAGCGCATCGGCGGCGACGCGCCGGCTCGAGGCAACGAGATCGACCTCTTCTGTCGAGCGGGCAGGGCTATCCGACAGGCGGGTCGTCGCCAGCAATTGCTCGACGATATTGCGAATGCGATGCGCGTCGCCTTGCAGATCGAGGAGAAAGCTCGGCTGCTTCGGAGCGTCGAGGCGCGCGGTCAAAATCGCGACAGGGGTGCGCAATTCATGAGCGGCGTTGGCGGTGAAACGGCGCAGTCGCGCGGCTCCGGCGTCGAGGCGCTCCAGCGCCTGATTGAAGGCGACGACCAGCGGCCGGACTTCCGCGGGCGTCGTTGCGTCGGGAAGACGTTGTTCGAGCGTGTCCATGTCGATCCGCGCGGCCTCGGCGGCGATGTCGCGCAGCGGGGCGAGCCCGCGGCGCACGGCGAACCAGCTCGTGAAAATGGAAAAGAGAATGGCGGGGCCGAAATAGGCGCTCATCCATTTGGCGTCGTAGAACATCGAGACAAATATATCCGGCCAACGAAATGTGAAGCCGTGGACGCCGATCGACACGGGGCCGTAGGGCGTCTCTCGCGATTGGAGATAACCGGTCGGTCGGCCGTGCTGATGCGGGTCCAGCGAGAAATGAACCCAGCTCGGATGAAGAGCGCGGAGGCTCGTCAAAGCCGTCACGAGCTCGGGCGAGGAACCTGGGGCGGGCCGCATCTCTATCGGCTCGAACACCGCATATTTCAACTTTGGGTTGCGCGCCAATTCGGCGAGTAGCGCCTGTGTGGGCTCGACTCGTAGCGCCCCATCTGCGCCGCGTTCGATAGACGCCATGATCAGCTCGCGTGTGCGTGGATAGGCGATCTCATCGAGCGAGGTCGCAAAATCCTCCAGCCCGAAGAGGCCGAGAACGAGCGCGCAGATCCAGCCCCCGCCGACCGCGACGAGCTGCGCGGCCAAGAGATAGGCAGCCGCCCGCAACGCCAGCGAAGGGCCTCTGCTCATCGCGCCGATTCCGTCAGCATATAGCCGATGCCGCGCGCGAGATGAATCGTGACGCCGGCGCCGAAGGATTCGAGCCGCTTGCGCAATCGCCAGACGAGAGTGTCGAGCGTATGCGGCTGGATTTCGGCATCGAGGCCGTAAACCTCGTCCAACAACGCTTCACGCGCTATGACACGATCGGCGCGCCGCATCAGCGCTTCGAGCAGCGCGAGCTCGCGCCGATGCAAGCCGACGGGTCGGCCGGCGATCGTCACCTCGCGACTGGCGAGGTCCAGGGCGAGATTGGCGACGGCGAGCGAAGGCTGCGGCTCGGCTCCAGGACGCCTCAGGCAGGCCCGGATCCGAGCCATCAGCTCCGGGCCGCGGAACGGCTTGGCGAGATAGTCGTCCGCGCCCGCGTCCAGCCCGCAAATCGTGTCGTCCAGCGAGTCCAGCGCCGTCAACATTATGATCCGCACGCCGGGCCGCAGCCTGCGCAAATCGGCGACGATCGACAGACCGTCGCCGTCGGGCAGGCGCCGGTCGAGCAGAATGAGACCATAATTGGCCCTCGCCGCGGCTTCGATCGTCTCCTCGAGCGAGCCGCTGCGATCGACGATGAATTGGGCTTCCGCGACGAGCGAGGCGACCAGTCGCCCCATCTCCGGCTCGTCCTCGACGAGGAGAATACGCATGATCTCACCCTTCCCCTGGGGAAAATACTCTCCTAGAGCGCTCTCCGATCGTTCGATCGATCAGAATTCGCTCCCGAATAGAGAATCTCGAATGTGATCCGAGCCGATTGGATCGGGTCACGCTCTAGTTCGCGGCCGGGCTGGACGTCGAGGCCGCAGCAACTTTGATCTGAACGAAAACTTTACGATAAATCAATGGCTGGCTCCGTCGATCGAAACGCGGTCTGTTGCTCGGAGGATACAGTGAGCCGATATTCGGCGCGCCGCGCCGGATGTGAGACTAAGGGGAGGATTTATCCGTATTTTGCCGGGGTTGATCGGCGTCGAGTCGGCGGGCGGCGACAAATGGAGATGCGGAGGCTTCGCGCCATGACGGCGGCTGGAACCCGGCTGGAAGGATTGGCGCAGAGGCTCCATCGGCTCTTTATGAGCCTGGCGGCGCTCTCGTTCGTCCTCCAGAGCCTCGCCGCAATCGGCGGCGTGTCGCCGCATTCGATGTCGCACGAGCTCGGCGCATCGCCGCCCTCTATCGATTGCGTCGCGCAAAAATCGAATCCTCATTCGCACATCCCCGTCCGGGCCGAGGAGCCGGCCTGTTGTCTGCTCTTCGGCGCCTGCGACTGCGACGCGGCGCGGCTGGCGTTCGACCTCGACAGCGCCTTTCTCGCCGAATTGCCGGGTTTCGGCGCGATGGGCCGCGGCCCTAGACCCATGGTCGACAAGCGCGGCGGCCGCCCGACCGGCTGGGCGAGCTCTTGGTCGCCACGCGCGCCGCCCCTGTTCTCCTGAAGTTCGATCGGCGCGGCAGCTCCGCGTCTTCGTTCCTTTCGGCTTTCGCGCGGCCAATGTCGTCGCGCCAGGAGAAATTCAGCTATGATCGACTCGACCCTCTTGCGGGGCGTCTCCGCCTTGGTTCTTCTGCTTCCCTCTATCGCCGCCCGCGCACAGGAGGCGCTCCCGACAATCGATGTCGCTGGGGAAGCCAAGCCGTCTGCCGTCCGCGGCGCCTTGGGACCCGCGGCGAAGGAGACCGGCTACGCTCGGTCTTCCGCCGTCAGCGCCACCAAGACCGATGCGCCTCTGCTCGACACGCCGGTGTCGGTGCAGATCATCCCGCATGAGGTGATCGTCGACGAGCAGGCCCTGAGCACGATGGAGGCCGTCAAGAATGTCAGCGGCGTGCAATCGTCGCCCGGCACTTATTATGACCGCTATATGATTCGCGGCTTCAACATGCCTGCGACCTGGCGCAATGGTCTGAAGCTCCAGAGCCTCATCGGCGGGGAGGAGATCGCTTTCACCGATCGGGTCGAAATCGTCAAAGGGCCGGCTTCCGTGCTCTATGGGCGCCTCGAGCCCGGCGGCTTCGTCAATGTGGTGACCAAGCGTCCCCAGGAGGAGTTCAAGGCGGAGGCCGAGACGAAGTTCGGCAGCTGGGGATTGTCGCGCACCACCGTGGATATAACCGGCCCCGCGAATGACGAAAAAACTCTGCTCTACCGCGTCATGGGCGCATATGATCACGGCGACTCTTTCACCGATTTCGAGCACCATGACAATGGCGCGGTGGCGCTCTTTCTGACGTTCAGGCCGACTCAGAACTTCGAGTTCAACACTCAGGTCGAGCATTATCAGAAGAAGCAGTCGCAGCCGGACGGGCTCGGCAAAGTTCCCGTCAACACGCTTTTCGACGACAATGGTCGGCCCGTGGTCATTCCGGGCTTCAACGATCGTCCGCTGAATCTGTCGAGGCGCTTCTCGGTCGGCGACCCTGCCCTGTGGAGCGACTTTCCCTATGTCGTGCATCGAACCGTCGTCGGTTACGACTGGTCCTTCAAATTCGACGACAAATGGAAGATCACCAATCGCTTCCATTTTGTCACGAATGACGAAAATCAGACCGGCTTCTTTTCTTACGGCGGGTTCGACGGCGTAAATGTCGCGAGGACTTTCAGCAATTACCAGTATCAGCGACGCATCGTCGCGACCAATCTCGATTTGACTGGCGAAATACTGACGGGACCGATCAAGCACAAAACCTTGATCGGAGTCGACTGGTATTCCTATCAGGACGACTCGTTCGGCATCGACGCCGCCGGCACGCCGACGTTGCCGCTCAACGTCTATGCGCCGACCTATGGCAATTTGAACGGCTATTTGCATTATCTCGCCGATACGGGACGAGGAAATGCGTTGTTCCGATCCCGCGAGCGAGACTTCGGCGTCTATGCTCAGGACCAGATTTCTTTCTGGGACGATCGCATTCACGTCCTGCTCGGCGGCCGTTGGGACAAAGCCGAGGTCAATTATTCGCATGTCTATGGAGAGGCGGATGCGCCATGCTTCCCTGCTTGCACCGCCTATCCGCTGGATCACTTCGCCGATAAGCCGAAGCTATCGCCTCGCGTCGGCGTCTTGTTCAAGCTCGCGGACGACACATCGATATTCGGCAGCTATGTCCGGTCGTTCGGCACGAATAATGGCGTGTCGAGCGGCGGAACCATATACCCGCCAGAAGAAGCCCTGCAATGGGAGGCGGGGATCAAGAAGATCTGGCTCGATGGGAGGGTGACGACGAGCGTCTCCTTGTTCGATATCACCAAGAAAAACGTTCTGGAGCCGGATCCCGTCAACCCCAGCTTCAGCCGCGCCGCAGGCACTGTCGCCAGTCGAGGAATCGAGGTCGACGTGGCTGGAAATCTGACCGAGAATCTGAGCGTGATCGCCAGCTATACGTTCGATTCCGCGAAGATCGTCGACGATCTCGGCAATGGCAACGCCGGCAAGCGCTTCAACAGCGTCGCGCCGCATGTCGGAAATATCTGGGCGAAATGGGATACGGCGCCGGGCGTGCAGGAGGGTTGGGAGTTTGGAGGCGGCGTCTACGCCACGGACGATCGCTGGGGCACGGACGCCAACACATGGAAGCTCCCAGGCTATGTCAAGCTGGATGCGATGGGCGCCTATCGCACCGTGATCGAAGGGCATAAGATCAAGTTTCAATTGAACATCAAGAATCTGACCGACCGACGGTATTTCGAATATAGTGATCGCGTTCAATCCGCCTATTACGCCGCGCCGCGCACCTTTATCGGATCAGTGAATTTTCAGTGGTGACGAGCGGCGTTCGGCTCTGGAGAGGAGGGAGGCCTTGCGTGGCTTTTTCGTCTTTCTGCATCGCTGGGCCGGACTCGCGATGGCGGCGTTTCTCGTCGTCGTCGGCCTGACCGGCAGCCTGCTCGCCTTCAATACGGAGCTGGAGCGCGTTTTCGCGCCCCGGCTCTTCGCCACGCCGCGGACCGATGCGGCGCCGCTCGATCTCGCGGCTCTGGCGTCTCGGGCCGAGGCGCAGGTCCCTCGAGGCCGCGTGACCTCCGTGACCTACGCCGAGCCCGATCAGGTCTCGATTTCCTTCGCGCCGCGGCAGAATTCTCAGACGAACGAGCCGTATGATCTCGGCTTCACGGAATTCTTCGTCGATCCATGGACTGGCGCGGAACTCGGCCGACGTAGGCGCGCCGATCTCTCCGAAGGCCTCGTCAATCTCATGCCCTTCATCTACGATCTCCACTGGCGCCTCATGCTCGGCGGCGTCGGACAGCTGATATTGGGGATCGTGGCGACGATCTGGACGATCGATTGCTTCGTGGCCTTCTTTCTGACCCTTCCGCCCACGACGAAGTCCTTTCTGCGGCGCTGGAAGCCGGCATGGCTCGTCAAGCGCAACGCCGGCTTCTACCGCCTGAACTTCGATCTCCACCGCGCGGGCGGCCTCTGGCTATGGGCGGCGCTGTTCGTCTTCGCCTGGTCGAGCGTGATGATGAATTTGCGGCCCTTCGTCTACGAGCCGGTGATGCGGACTTTGTTCGATTTCCGCTCGTCGATCGATCTCTACCTATCCTTGCCGCAACGCGCCTACCGGCCGCCGGCGCTCGACTGGCCTGCGGCGCAGGGAGCCGGCGAGCGGCTCATCGCCGAGCAGTCGGCCCTGCGCGGCTTTACATTCGGCAATGCCTTGGCGCTCTCCTATCTGGAAGAGGCGAACGCCTATCTCTATGAGGTCCGCGGCAGCCGCGATCTCTTCGAGCGATCGCCCAAAGGCGGCGCGACGTCGGTGATGTTCGACGGCGACGATGGCCACTTGATCGAAGCGTCGCAGCCCACTGGCGAGCATATCGGCAATACGATCGAGAGCTGGCTCTACGCGCTTCACATGGCGCGCATTTTCGGCATGCCTTACAGGCTCTTCGTCTGTGCGCTCGGCCTCGCGCTCACGGCGCTGTCGGCGACGGGCGTCTACATCTGGTGGAAAAAGCGAAGAGCCCGCCGCCTTCATGCGCAACGCGACTCGGCCAAGGCGCCGAAATCGGTTGCGCTCCGATCCTCGGAATAACGAGCCTCGCGCGCGCTTCGCGAGCTGAAATCGCGAGCCGATCTCCGACGAGAACGCTTTCGACGCACGAGTCGAACAGCGCGCGCGCTTTCTGGCGCGAGGCGATGCGCGGCGCGCTGGCGTCTTCCGCCGCGTAGCGGCTGACGCTTTCGGCGAGCGCCGCTGGGCGGCGATGAAGTCCACGCATCCGAAAAGCAATTTCTGAAATTTCGTTGGCATGTTTTGCGAGACCGATCCGTCTAACTCTGTGAACGAACCGAACGCGGTTGCAGCCTTCTGCAAGACTGCGACAGCGAGGCGCGATGTCGTCGGAGCCAATTCTGTTCGTGGAATATTTCGGCCGCGTCGTGCGCAGCTCATTGTGAGCGCTGCAGGCGAACGACAATTCGGATCGAGAGGAGCTTGCTCATGGATCGGGACGACGAGGATCGCACGACCTACACGGTCGTGATCAATCACGAAGAACAATATTCGATATGGCCCGATTACAAGCCAGTTCCCGCCGGCTGGCGCGCTGTCGGCAAAACCGGCCCGAAAGCGGAGTGTCTCGCCTACATCAAAGAGGTGTGGACGGATATGCGTCCTTTGAGCTTGCGCCGGCAAATGGCGGAAGCTCAGTCGGAAGCGTCCTGAGCCTGTCCTGTCGCCGATCGTCGCGAGCACGGTCGCCTCGGGACGACGCGCGAATTGCGCGTGCGGACTGCGGTCGCAAAAGATCAGAGAGTAGGAGCGGGAATGTCGAAGGCCTACCGCGTCGCTGAGCTGGACCGTCTGTCGCCTGACGATTTCGCGAAATTCTACATTCGCCCCGCGCGGCCGGTGGTCGTGCGAGGCGCCTTGAAAGAATGCGCGGCCCTCTCCGACTGGACCTTCGATTATCTCCGTCGGCACGCCGGCGGCTCGAAGACGCCGCTGAAAGAATGGACCGCTTCCGGGGTCAAAATATCTCATATGCCTTTGGCCGATTATCTGGATGGTTTGGAGCTCTATGAAAGGCGCTGTGCGGCGGGCGAGCAGGTCGGAGAGAGGCCGCTCTATCTGCACGACATTCCATTGACCAGCGTGTTTCGTAACGCGAACGCTGATCTCGCGGCCTTTCCTCAAAGCTACTTTCCGTCCTGGTACGGCGCCGACTGGCCCAAATTCGCCCAGATGTTTCTCGGGCCGTCGGCCAGCCTCACGCCGCTGCATTTCGACTGTCTGCTGACTCACAATTTGTTCTTTCAAGTCTCGGGCAGGAAGCGCTTCACGCTATTTCCTCACGACGATCTGCAGCGCTGCTACCCCTACAATTGGCGCTGGTGCAAAGTGGACGTGGAAAATCCCGATCATGAGCGCTATCCGCTCTACCGCGACGCGCGAGGCGTCGAGATCGTGATCGGCCCCGGCGATCTGCTCTACATGCCGCCCGGCACGCTGCATCATGTCAGAAGCCTCGACTGCGCTTTGTCCTTCAACGTCGATTGGCACACGAAAGGCAGCGCTCTGAAAGGTTTGCTGGCGGCTATGCGCGGCATGCCTCTCCAGAATGTCTACTACAATGCGCTGATCGCTTTCGGCATGTGGGCAGGCGTCCCGTCGAAGCGCGTCATGCCCTTTTACAAATCCTATCTCAGCTACGTGTCGTGACCGATCGGCGCTGCGCGCCACGATCGGGAAAGTGCAAAGGAAACGCCGAAAAATGTCGATCGTTCTCGATGGCGTCCGAAAGGCCGAGCTTCCTCTCGCGGCCCGAAATCTCGTCGATCTTTTGCGTATCCGCGCCGCCGAACAGGCGACGAAGCCGGGCTATGTCTTTCTCGACGATGGCGAGAGAGAGGGCGCGCGCCTCAGCTATGCGGATCTCGATCGAAGAGCGCGGGCGATCGCGACGCATTTGACGGCGCTGGGGCCGACAGGCGCGCGCGCGCTGCTGCTCTATCCGCCGGGTCTCGACTATATCGAGGCCTTTTTCGGTTGCCTTTACGCAGGCGTTATCGCCGTCCCCGCCTATCCGCCATCCGGCCGGCATCTGCAAAGGCTGCAATCGATATTCCGCGACGCGCGACCCGCCGCGATCTTGACGACGGAGGCGCTGCGTCAACGGTTCGAGAACGAGGCCGGCGAGCAATTGGCGCGAATTCCTTGCTCTTGGACGGCGACCGATGTGATCTCCTCCGAACAGGCGGAAGCGTGGCGCGCTCATGCGCCCGAGCCAGACCAGATCGCTTTCCTGCAATACACGTCGGGCTCGACCGGCGATCCCCGCGGCGTGATGGTCACGCATGCCAATCTACTCAGCAACCAAGCGCTCATCAAAGAGAGCTTCGGCCATGACGAGCGCTCAGACCTCGTCGGATGGTTGCCGCTCTATCACGATATGGGATTGATCGGGAACATCCTTCAGCCGCTCTATATCGGCGCCACCGCCTATCTGATGTCCCCCATGGCGTTCCTCGAAAAGCCGCTGCGCTGGCTGAAGGCGATCTCCACTTATCGGGCGCATACGAGCGGCGGTCCGAATTTCGCCTTCGATCTCTGTGTGCGCAAAATAAAGGAGGAGGAGAAGCGCGACCTCGATTTGAGCCATTGGCGCATCGCCTTCAGCGGCGCTGAGCCGGTGCGCGCGTCGACGCTCGATCGCTTCGCTCGGGGTTTCGCCATTTCCGGCTTTCGGCGTGACAGCTTCTATCCCTGTTACGGCCTCGCGGAGGCGACGCTAGTCGTGACGGCGCCGACGCGCGACCGGCCGCTTCCCATCGTCGAGGTGGATCGGCAAGCATTGGAGGCGCGTCGCGTCGCTCCGTCGCAAGGCGCCAAATCCACGGCCGTCGTCGGCTGTGGCCACGGCTGGCCGGGATATGACGTTCAGATCGTCGACCCCGAATCGACGAGCATCTGCGCCCCTGGCGAAATCGGCGAAATCTGGGTCGCGGGGCCGGGCGTCGCGCTGGGCTATTGGAACAGGCCGGACGATACGGCGCGCGTCTTCGGCGCGACGGTCGCCGAAGGGGATGGGCGCGCCTATCTGCGGACGGGCGATCTCGGCTTCCTGGAGCGGGGAGAGATTTTCGTCGCCGGCCGTCTCAAGGATCTCATCATCGTCGCCGGCCGCAATTTTCATCCGCAGGACATTGAATGTGTGATCGACGAACAGATCGAGGGGTTGCGGCGCGGCTCCACCGCGGCCTTCCCCGTGACCATCGACGATCGAGAAGCTCTCATTGTCGTGGCGGAGCCGGATCGCTCGCACCTGGGCGCATTGGAAAATAGCGGCGGCGAGGCGCTGTTTCGGAACATTCGCACTTGCGTCGTCAATGAGATCGATGTCGAGCCGGCGGATATCGTGCTCGTGCAGCCCGGCTCGGTCCCGAAAACGTCGAGCGGCAAGCTTCGGCGGGCGGAGTGCCGGCAACGTTATCTGTCTGGAGAACTGCGGACGTTGGCGCGCGCGCATTCCGCCGCGCCGTCATCCGCCGCCGTGGCAGAGCAATCCAGCGCGGAGCGGGCCGACGCGTTCCTGCGCGAGGCGCTCTCCTATCTGGCGCCGGCGCAAAAAGCTGCGCTTCTCACACGTTTTCTCATCTCCAGAGTGGCGCGATCGCTTGGGGCGCCGGAAAGCGATTTCAGCCCCACGACTTTGCTTTCGCGAAGCGGGCTCTCGTCGCTGCGGGCGATCGAAGTGAAGCATTCGCTCGATTCCGCGCTCGGGATCGAAACGCCGATCGGCGTTCTGCTCTCGGATGCGAGCTTTGCGGAGGCCGCTGAAGCGCTCGCCCGGCTCGCCGACGACGACGCTTCATCCGCACGCGAGGTCGCGCTGGCGCCGGACCCGCGCGCTCTGTCGCACAGCCAGCACGCGATGTGGACGGTCCATCAGCTCGACGCAGCGAGCAACGTCTATAATCTGCATCTCGCGCTCGATATCGACGGGCCGTTGGATTTTGCCCGCTTCCATCGGGCGCTGTCGTCGGTCGTCGAGCGTCATGCTCAGCTTCGCACCGTCTATCGCTCCGGCTCGGACGGCGTCACGCAGGAAGCGCTTCCCCTCGAAGAGTTGGCAGATTGGTTGCGCCGGGAGGACGCGACGGCCTGGACGTCGGCGGAGCTGGAGGGCGCGCTGTCGCAGGAAGCGCGGCGTCCGTTCGATCTCGACGCGCAAGCTCCGTTTCGGATCGTCGTCTACAGCCGAGGCGATGGCGGCTCGACCCTCTTATTCGTCGCACATCATATCGCTGTCGATTTGTGGTCATTGCTGCTTCTGGTCTCGCAGCTCGACGCGGCCTATCTCGCGCCGGAGGCGGGAGACGGCTTTGCGCCGCCCGCGAGCGGGGACTACGCCGAATTCACGCGTCGTGAAGCAAATTATCTCGCTTCCCCTGCCGCGGAGCGGGATTGGAGCTATTGGAGCGATCAGCTTCGCGGCCCACTGCCTGCGCTCGAATTGCCGACGGATTTTCCGCGCCCGTCCGTTCCCGACTATGCGGGAGGATCGGCGCCGCTGCGGCTCGACCACGAGACGACCCATAGGCTGAAAGAGCTGGCCAAGCGCGAGGGCGTAAGTCTTTTTTCGCTGCTGCTGGCCGGCTATTTCGCGCTTCTTCAACGCGTGACCGGGCAGCCCGATCTGGTCGTCGGAGCGCCCACGAGCGGCCGCTTGGGTTTGGAGACGATCGGTCTCGTCGGAAATTGCGTCAATCCTGTCGCGCTGCGGGTGCGGGCGCTGCCGCAAGACAGCTTCGAAGGTCTGTTGCGCGCGACACACGCAACGGTGCGAGGCGCGCTCGAGCATCAGCAATTCCCATTTCCGCTGATTGTCGACCGCCTTCAGCCCGAACGCCATGAGAACCAATGGCCGATCTACCAGAGCTGGTTTGTTCTGCAACAGGCGCAATCGGAGGCGCCGGCGGAATTCGCCGCTCTCGCGCTCGGTGAGGATGGCCCTTCGTTTTCTTTCTGTGGGCGCACAGCGAGATCGTCGACCCTGCGTGAGCGCGTGGAGATGTTCGACCTCGCGGTGATGGCGGCCGAGGTCGATGAGGAGCTGCTGCTGTCGTTTCAGTTCAAGACGCAGCTATTCGCCGCCGCCACAATCGAGCGCCTGGCGCGCCGCTACCGAGCGCTGCTCGACGGCATTCTGGACAATCCGCAGGCGCGCATCGGCGATCTTCCCATTTTGGAAGAGGCCGAGCGCGGCGAGCTGATATTCGATTGGAACGACACCTCGGCGGAATTTCCGCGCGACTTGTGCGTCCATGAGCTGTTCGAGGCGCAGGCGCAGCGCAGGCCCGACGCTGTGGCGGCGATCTTCGGCGACGACACTCTCACCTATGGCGAATTGAACGCGCGGGCGAACCGGCTGGCGCGCCATCTCGTCGGGCTCGGCGTCGGGCCGGAAGCGATCGTCGGCCTGTGTGTCGAGCGTTCGCTGGAGATGGTGGTCGGACTGCTCGGCGTTTTGAAAGCGGGCGGAGCCTATCTGCCGCTCGATCCAGACTATCCGTCCGAGCGTCTCGCCTACATGATCGCCGACGCCTCGCCGCGTCTCGTGCTGACGCAGCAGCGTCTGGCGGAGCGTCTTCCTGTGGGGACGCCGCTTCTGCGACTGGACGCGGATCGGGAGCAGTTCGCGCACGAGAACGCCGAAGCGCTCAGCCGCCGCGCCACGCCGCAGAATGTCGCCTATGTCATCTACACATCGGGGTCCACAGGAAAGCCGAAGGGCGTCGCCGCGCCGCATGGCGGCGTGGTCAATCGCATCGATTGGATGCAGAAACGCTACGGCCTGACCGCCGATGATACGGTCCTGCAGAAGACGCCGTTCGGCTTCGACGTCTCGGCATGGGAGTTTTTCTGGCCGCTGCAGGCCGGCGCGCGCCTCGCGCTCGCTGCGCCGGACGATCATCGCGAGCCTGCGCGGCTGGCGGAGCTCATCCAACGCCATAGCGTCACGACGCTGCATTTCGTGCCGTCTATGCTGCGGGCGTT
The DNA here is from genome assembly GCF_004366495.1 of Methylosinus sp. sav-2. NCBI lineage: Bacteria > Pseudomonadati > Pseudomonadota > Alphaproteobacteria > Hyphomicrobiales > Methylocystaceae > Methylosinus > Methylosinus sp. sav-2. The sequence continues at coordinate 33,984 of NZ_SOEJ01000016.1, read as the reverse complement.
CTCGAGCGTCGTCGACATGGCGACGCTGCGCTCGCTGCGGCTGGTGATATGCAGCGGCGAGGAGCTTCCCGCTGCGGCGGCGCGGCGCTTTCATGCCGCCACTGCGGCGGAGCTTCACAATCTCTATGGCCCGACCGAAGCATCGATCGACGTCAGCGCCTATCGATGCGCGCCGGACGACGATAGCGAGCGAGTGCCGATCGGCCGGCCGATCTCGAACATTCAGCTCTATATTCTCGATGCGGGTTTCGAGCCGATTCCGGTCGGCGTCGCCGGAGAATTATGCATCGGCGGCGTCGGCCTCGCGCGCGGCTATCTCGGCCGCGCCGATCTGACGGCCGAGCGCTTTGTCGCGAACCCTTTTGTCGCGGGGGAGCGCATGTATCGCACCGGCGATCTCGCGCGCTGGCGGCGGGATGGGAACATAGAGTTCCTCGGGCGGCTCGATCATCAGGTGAAAATCCGGGGTTTTCGCATCGAGCTGGGCGAGATCGAGGCGGTGTTGCAACGTCTTCCCGATGTGCGCGAGGCGGTTGCGCTCGCATGGGCGGACGGCTCGGGCGACAAGCGGCTCGCCGCCTATGTGACGAGCGAGGGTGAGCTGGACTTTGGCGCGCTGAAGATAGCGCTGCGGCGGGAGCTGCCGGATTATATGGTTCCGCAGCTTTTCGTTCGTCTCGAGGCGCTGCCGCTGACGGCGAGCGGCAAGCTCGATCGCAAGGCGCTGCCGGACCCCGATCCCGACGCGCAATCGCGCCGGAACTATGTCGCGCCGCGCACGCCGACGGAAGAGACGCTGTGCCGCATCTTCGCCGATGTGCTCGGCGTCGAGCGCGTCGGCGTCGACGATAGTTTCTTCGAGCTCGGCGGCGACTCGATTCGCGCCATTCAGGTTGCGAGCCGGTTGCAACTGGCCGGATATGAGCTGACGCCGCGTCAGCTATTCCAATATCCAGCCGCGAGCCTGTTGGCGTCGGAATTGACGCTCGGCGCAGAGGCCTCTCCGATATCCGATGTCGAGCGCGCGCTCGCCCAATTCACATCCCCCTTCGCTCTTGCGGAGCTGGAGGCTGATGACATCGACCGCATCGTGCGTCGGCACGGAGATGTCGAGGACCTCTATCCGCTGACGCCGATGCAGGAAGGCATGCTGTTTCACGCCCTGTCCCAGACGGGAACGGGTCTATACCATATGCAGGAGCGCTACGAGATAAGAGGGCCGCTCGACATCGAGGCTTTTGCTGCCGCTTGGCGCCGCGTGGTCGATCGTCATGCGAGCCTGCGGACCTCTTTCGAATGGGACCTGAAAGGCCGCGCTCATCAGGTGGTTCACAGCCACGCCACTCTGCCGGTCGACATCCTCGACCTCCGACATTTATCCAATGCCGATCAATCGTCAAACATCGACCAATTGCTGAGCAGCGAACGCGAGCGCGGATTCGATCTCGCGACTGCGCCGCTGATGCGCATCAAGATCATCCGAGTCGACGACGACCGGCACATCTGCGTGCGCAGCTTCCATCACATCATCATGGACGACTGGTGCACATCGCCGCTGCTGCTCGACGTGCGAAAGCATTATGCGGCTGGGTTGGCAGGGCAGGCCGTCGAGGCCGAGCCGGCGGGACAATTCCGGGACTATATCGCCTGGCTGCGAACCAAGGACATGGCGTCGGCGGAGAGCTTCTGGCGCAGCTATCTCGACGGATTTTCGGAGCCGACGCCACTCGTGGGCGCCAAAGCGATCGAGATTCGGGCCGACGCCGCCGCTTCCGTCGACGACGTCATCGTGACTCTCTCGGCGGAGGATCGGAAAAAGCTCGAAGCGCTCGCGCGCCAGCACCGCTTGACCGTCAACACCTATGTTCAGGGCGCGCTCGCGCTGCTGCTCGGCCGATATGCCGACGTGGATGAGGTCGTGTTCGGCGTGACGGTCGCTGGTCGTCCGATCGATCTTCCGAGCTCAGAAACAGCATTGGGCCTGTTCATCAACGGATTGCCGCTGCGTGTGCGCATCCGTCCAGATCAGCCGATCATCGATTGGTTGAAAGAGATAATGTCCAGCAATTTGGAAATGCGTCAGCATGAGTTCGTCTCTCAATCGATGATCCAGAGCTGGAGCTCCATACCTCGCGCCGACGCGCTGCTGTTCCAACATCTGCTCACTTTCGAGAATGCGCCGATCGACCCCAGCCTGCGCGGAGAAAAGGAGATACTCGATATCGATCTCCTGCAGCTTCGCGTCCACACGAATTATCCGATCACCTTCGTCGCCATTCCAGGCGAGACGCTCACGCTTCGCCTCACTTACGACCGCGATCGTTTCGCGGCGTCGACGGTCGAGCGTATGGCTATTCATTTTAGGCGCGCTCTCGAAAAATTGATCGCAAAGAGCGACCGCCGGGTGAGAGACGTGCAGCTTCTGCCCCCGGCGGAGGGTCATCGAGCCGCAGTCGAATGGAACGAGACGGATCACGACTATGGCGAGCCACTCGATCTCGTGCGACGCTTCGAGGCGCAGGCCGCGCTGCGTCCGGACAGCATCGTCGCCGCCTGCGAGGGCAAGACGCTGACCTATCGCGCGCTCGACGAACGCGCGAACCATATCGCAAGCGCATTGGTCGAGGCGGGCGTCGGCCGGGACGACATTGTCGCCTTGTGGGAGACGCGCGGGCTGAACTTTTTGGCGACTATGCTCGGCGTCTTCAAGGCTGGCGCGGCCTATCTTCCGATCGATCCTGCCTATCCAGATGGGCGTATTTTGCAAGTGCTGAAGGAGGCCGAGGTCGAATGGCTCTGGGCCGGGAAGAATCATCTGGCGCGCGCGAGCGCGCTCTGCGCGGATCTCGATGAGGCAGAACGGCCGCGTCTGATCGAGCCGATGACGACATGCGCAGCTGCGACGATGAAAGCGCCGCGACACAACGGGCCGCGCAATCTCGCCTTCGTCATCTTCACCTCGGGCTCCACCGGCAGGCCGAAAGGCGTAATGGTCGAGCACAGAGGCATGTTCAACAATCTGATCACGAAAGAACGCGTCCTTGCTCTGACCTCGGATGACGTCATCGCGCAGACGGCGTCGCAATGCTTCGACATTTCTGTTTGGCAGTTCCTCACGGCGATCGCCATCGGCGCGCGGGTCGAGATTTTCCCCGATGATATATCGCGCGATCCGCAACGACTGCTCGATGAGATCGATCGTCGAAAGGTGACAATACTCGAAGCCGTGCCGTCGATGATCAAGGCGCTGCTCGATGTGGCGGAAGACGACGAAAGACTGGTTCGACTCCGGTGGCTGCTGCCTTGTGGGGAGGCCTTCACGCCGGAATTATGCCGGCGCTTCATGGCGCGTTTCCCGAATATTCGCCTTTTGAACGCCTATGGACCGGCGGAATGCTCGGACGACGTATCCTATTATCCTATCGAGTCGTCGCCCGAAGGAGACGATCTCAGCGTTCCGATCGGCCGGCCTGTCGACAACACACAGCTCTACATTCTGAATCGGCGCCTCGATTTGGCGCCGGTGGGCGTCGCCGGCGAAATCTGCGTCGCCGGCGTTCAGGTGGGCCGAGGCTATCTCCATCGTCCGGACTTGACCGCGCAATCCTTCGTTCCCGACCCATTCGGGCCACCCGGCTCGGTCCTCTATCGAACCGGCGATTTGGGACGCTACCGATCGGATGGCGTCATCGAATTCCTGGGCCGCGTGGATCATCAGGTCAAAATTCGCGGACATCGGATCGAGCCGGGGGAGATCGAAGCCTGTCTCGTCACCCATCCGCGCATCGAAGAGGCTTGTGTCGTCGCTCGCCGGCTGTCCAAGAATTTGTATGGGCTGATCGCTTATGTCGTCGCGCCGCAGCTGGATGCGAGCTCTCTTCGAGAGCATGTGTTGCAGACGCTGCCGGAATTCATGGTTCCGAGCGCCTTCATTTGCATGGAGTCTCTGCCGCTCACGTCCAACGGCAAGGTCGACCGCAAGAAATTGCCGGACGTCGACGCCTCCGCCCATGTCTCGCGCGTCTATGTCCCGCCACGCAACGCGACCGAAGAGATTTTGTGCAAAATCTGGTCGGAGGTGCTCGATGCGCCGCGCGTCGGCGTCGAGGACAATTTCTTCGAGCTCGGCGGACATTCTCTGCTCGCGATTCAATTGCGTTCGCGCATTCGCGCCGCCTTCGGCGTCGAAATGCCTTTGCCCGCGGTGTTCGACGCCGCAACTGTGGCGAAGCTCGCCGAGCGCGTCGAAGATCTGATCCTTGCAGACATCGAAGAGCTGAGCGACGTCGAAGCGTCTCGGCGCGCGCGAGAGACGGTGGAAGCTCGCGCCTGAGGGCGCGATCCCGCCTTCAGGAACGAGTCATCCGGAGTGGACACCTCATGGACATGATCGAGAGTCGGCGAGAGCAGCAGGATAAGAAAGCACGCCTTTCTCCGGGCAAGCGCGAGCTTCTCGAGCTTCGCTTGCGGGGGCGCGCTTCGCTGCAAATGACTCAGAACGATATCGCTCCTCGGCCGCCGGGCGACAATCCATTGTCGTATGGTCAGGAACGCATCTGGTTTCAATGCCAAGTGTCGCCCAATCCCGCTTTGTTCAACATCGCGCTGCTGGCGCGCATTGGTGGGGCTCTCGACGCGGGGGCGTTGCAATCGAGTCTCGCGGAGATTATTCGCCGTCACGAAGTGTTGCGCTCCGGCTTCGCGAGTAACTGCGGCGTTCCGCGGCTCTTCTATTCATCCGATGCGGATTTTTCCTTCGAACGGATCGATCTGCGCAGCCTCGATGAAGAGGCGCAAAATAGTGAAGTTCGGGCGCTGTCACACGCCGAGGCGCGCAAGCCTTTCGACCTGGATGCGCCGCCGCTGATGCGGGCGACATTGCTCATCTTGGGGGACGAACGGCATGTTCTGCTGCTAACGATCCATCACATCATATGGGATGGCTGGTCCAGCGGACTGCTGATCCAGGAAATTGCGCAGCTCTACGAAGCGGCGATGAAGGGCGCGCCGAATCCGTTGGCGCCGCTGTCCGTGCAATATGGCGATTTCGCCTATTGGCATCGTCGCCTGATGACGAGCGAGGCGGGCAGAAAGCAGCTCGACTATTGGGCGAACAGGCTCGCCGGACTTCCCGATCTGTTGGCGCTCCCGACCGACCGGCCGCGCGCGTCCAAACAAGCCAACCGCGGCTCACGCTATTCATGGACTCTGTCGCAAGAGGCGCTCGCGGGACTGACGGAGCTCGCCCGACGGACGAACACCACGCTGTTCGTCGTCTTGGTGTCCGCCTTCAAGACCTTGCTTTATCATTACAGCGGCCAGACAGACATCGCGGTCGGCACCACCATCGCCTATCGCACGCATCCAGAACTGGAACGCTTGGTAGGATTTTTTGCGAACGCTCTGGTTCTGCGCACGACGCTCGACGACAATCCGAGCTTCGAGACATTGCTCGCGCGTGTGCATGAGGCCGCCGTCGGCGCTCAATCGAACCAGGATGCGCCATTCGAGACGCTCGTCGAAAAATTGGCGACGAAGCGCGGCCTCAGTCACAATCCTCTGTTCCAAGTCGCGTTCGTTCACCACAATATTCCGATCGAGCGGCTGACGCTCTCAAATCTCACCATCGACGTCGAGGAAGTGAGCACGGAGTCGGCGATTTTCGATCTCGTTCTGCATGTCTTCAACGAAGCGCCGGGGCTGCGGCTGCGTTTCGAGTTTGATGTGGGCCTGTTCGACGATGCGACCATCGCCGCAATGGCGGGGCATTTTACGGCTCTTGTCCAAAACATGCTGGAGGCCCCGACGCTGCGCATCGCCGCGTTGAGTCTTTCGGATTCGGCGGAACGGTCGCAGATCATCGCCATGTCGGAAGGCGCATCCCTCCAAACAGTCACGCCGGAGCTGATTCATCACTGGCTCGGCAGAAATGCCCGTGCAGATCAGCTCGCCGTGTCGACGTGCGGCGCGGCGCTGACGTATGGCGAATTATCCGCCCGCTCCAATCGGATCGCGCACTGGCTACAGCGCCTGGGCGTCGGCCCCGACGTGCCTGTGGGCGTGCTTCTCGAACCCTCCGTCGAGCTGGTGGCGGCGATCGTCGGCGTGTCGAAGGCGGGGGGCGCATTCGTGCCGCTCGATCCGGCCTATCCGCCCGGACGGATCGACTACGTTCTGTCCGATGCAAAGGCGGGCGTGCTGCTGACGACGCAGGAGCTGGCGTCGAAGCTCGGCGACATTTCGATCCCGATTGCAATTTTGGATCAGAAGGTCCTCGACGCTATGCCGGACGTTCCCGTCGTCTCGAGCGTCGCGCCTGAAAACATCGCCTATATCATCTACACATCTGGCTCTACGGGCCGTGCGAAAGGCGTGATGGCCACGCATCGCAACGCGGTGGCCTCGACGCGCGCGCGCGCGGGGCATTACGCCGAGGCCGTCACCGGCTTCCTGCTGTTGTCGTCCATTTCCTTCGACAGCTCATTGGCGGGGCTGTTCTGGACCTTGTTCCAAGGCGGGCGGCTGCACATCCCGTCTGAGACGATGCGCCGCGACCCGGGCGCGTTGATGCGTCTTGTCGAGCGAGAGTCGGTCTCGCATCTCTTGTGTCTGCCGTCATTCTATTCCGCGCTGCTGCAGGTGACGACATCGAAAAGCGGCGCATCGCTGCGGTGCTGCATCGTCGCTGGCGAGGCTTGCAAGCGCGACGTCGCCGACCATCATTTTGCGAAGCTGCCGCACGCCGCTCTCTTCAATGAATATGGACCGACCGAATGCTCCGTTTGGAGCACGGTCCATGAAATCGCCGAGGATGAGAACCGGTCCGAGCCGGTGAGCATTGGGAGGCCAATTCCCGGCGCTCGGACTTATGTCGTCGGGCCGGACGGCGAGCTGTCGGCCGCGGGCCTTATCGGCGAGCTACATATCGGCGGTCCGGGCGTAACGCGAGGGTATCTCGGGCGGCCTGAATTGACCGCGGAGAGGTTCGTTCCCGATCCCTTCGGCGGCGGTGGCGAGCGACTCTACAGGACCGGGGACCGCGTAAAGCGCCGCCGAGATGGCGGGCTGGAGTTTCTCGGCCGTTTCGACGAGCAGATCAAGCTGCGCGGCTATCGCGTCGACCCTCGAGAGATCGAGGACGTCTTGTCGTCGCATCCCTCGGTTTCGGACGCTGCAGTGGTCGTGCCCGCAGAGAAGGAGGGGAGCGCCAGGCTGATCGCCTATGTCGTCGCCGAAGGCGATTCGGGCGAGATCGAATCCGCGCTACGGCGGCATGTCGCTCAGAATTTGCCGGCTTTCATGGCGCCAGAGGTCATCGTCGCGCTGCCGGCCATGCCACGACTTCCGAACGGGAAAGTCGATCGTTCGGCGCTGTTGGAGCCTGCGGCCGTCGCCACGGAGCAGGATTTGGAACGCGAGGGCCACGCCAGCGCGATCGAATTTCTTCTCGCCGACATTTGGCGCGCTGTGCTCGGCGTGGAGGAGATCGGCCGCAACGACAATTTTTTCGATCTGGGCGGCAATTCATTGTCGGCCATTCAAGTCGTCGCGCGCGCGCAGCAGCTGTTCGGCAAAGACATTCCGATCACGACGCTTTTCGAGGGAGGGACTCTCGGCGAGCTCGCCGGGGAGATCGAGGGCGCCGCTGGCGCGGACGCCATCAACGAAAAGCTGAGCTTTCTGCTCGCAGAGATCGACCCGACCGCCGAGCTGGACGCCGTCGTTCGTGGCCTCGGAAACGAAGGGCCGCAGCATGTCTGGTGAGATCCGTTATGCTCTCGCGGAGAGCGCATGTGTGGAACCGCTGGTCGGACGCTGGGTGGCTTGGCCTCATGTGATGGCGCCGGTCACGCAGAGCCTGCATCTCCTGAACTACCAGATCAAAACGATCGGCTCCTATCTCGGCAACCCGGCGATTCACGAGATCTCCTGCCGCAATCCGAAGCTCTTGGGCGGCGCTTTCGTCGATGTGCCGGCGACGCGCCTATCCGAAGTTCGAGACTTCTTGGCCCTGACCGAGGAGACGTTTTCGGACAATCTGGCTTTCGCGCGCAAGCTGATCGAGTTTCACAACAAGCTCGTCGCCGAAGCGAAGGGCGAAAGCCTCGAGGACTGCTACCAGAGGATTCCCGAACCGCTGCGCGGCTATGTCGAGCTTCTCTACGACTACTATAACCGGCCGATCGTGCGGCCGCTCGAAGGGCTTCTCTACAAGAGCGGGTATTACAAGAAAGAGGCGCAGTCGTTGCGTCTCTTCCGTCAGGAAACCGATCTCGAACGGCCCTATTATATGAGCACGCCGAGATTGTCTGGAGACGATTCGCTCGATTGGACCGTCGCCTTCGACGATCCCAGAATCGACGAATTGTTCCGTCTGGACCAGGAGCCGAAATCCTTCGACGAGATCAGATCCTTGCTGGACGCTCCGGCGTCGCAGGATGCGAAGCTGCGCGCCATTTTGCGAGAGACCGACGGCGCCATTCGCGCCCCGTGGAGCGGCGACGAGGTTCGTGTTCGATACTTCGGGCATGCCTGCGCCCTCGTAGAGAGCGGAGGCGTTTCGATCCTCATCGATCCGCTGATCGCCGCGCGGCCCGAGCAGCATGACGTCGAACGCTTCAGCTTCGGCGATCTGCCCGAAAGAATCGATTATGTTCTCATCACGCACGGGCATCACGATCATTTCGTCATCGAGTCGTTGTTGCGATTGAGGCACAAGATCGGCACGCTCGTCGTGCCGAAAAGCTCGGGCGTTTTCTATGGCGATCTGTCCCTGAAGCTTCTTGCGCGTCAGCTCGGGTTCGCAGATGTCCGCGAGGTGGACTACCTCGATGAATTCGCCATTCCCAATGGGCGGATCGTCGCCGTTCCATTCCTGGGGGAGCACAATGATCTGCCTTCCGCGAAAGCTGCGTATTTTCTGCGTCTCGGCGCGCGTAGCCTGCTTTTCGCCGCGGATTCGAATTGCCTCGATCCAGAGATCTACGCACATCTGCTTCGTGAGACCGGCCCCATCGACACACTGTTCGTCGGAATGGAATGCGTCGGCGCGCCGTTGACGTGGGTCTATGGGCCGATTTTGCCCAACAAGCCCGAGCATCGACACAGTCAGGGACGCCGCTCGAATGGCTGCAACTCTAGCGCCGCGCTGGAGCTCGCGCGCGCGGTGGGTTGTCGGTGGGTATTCGTCTATGCGGTCGGGCGCGAGCCCTGGGTGCGATACCTCCTCGCTCTCACTCCCGCCGACGACGACGTGTACATGGTGGAGATCGCCAAATACATCCGGTCGCTGCGCGATGAATTGGGCGTCGGCGCGGAGCTTCTCTTCGGCCGAGCCGAAATCCTGATTTAACGCGCGAGCCTGGAAGAACGATAATGGCTGAGCTGGTCGAGCGCTTGTCGCGCCTTTCTCCTGAAAAATTGCAGCTGTTGCGGACGCGACTGAAGGATGAGTCGGAATTCGAGCGTCCGATCGCGGCCTCCTGCGGCGCAAAGAAGCTGCTTTCCTACGCACAGCAGCGCCTATGGCTGCTCGACCTCATCCAACCCGAGAGCGCCGCCTATAATAACGCCGGCGCGTTTCGCTTTATCGGCGCATTGAACATCTCTGCATTTTCATGGGCGGTGAATGCGATCGTGGCGCGTCACGAGACGTTGCGGACGCGTTTTTCGGTGGTCGATGGCGAGGCGGTTCAGATCGTCGCGCCCTCGCTGGAGTTCGCCTGTCCCATCGTCGATCTGAGCAGTCTCGAAGCGGACACGCGCGCCGCCGAGGCGCGGCGTCTCGTCGAGGCGGAGGCGCGGCGCCCGTTCGATCTGACGCAGGGTCCGCTGCTGCGCGTCCTCGTCATCGATCTCGGCGTCGGCGATGCGGCTGGGGCTCGCGAGCATGTGGTCGCCTTCACGCTGCATCACATTGTGTCCGACGGCTGGTCGACCGACGTGCTGATGCGCGAGTTCGCCGCGCTCTATGATGCGCGCATCGCCGGCCGTCCGTCGCCACTCGCCCCGCTTCCCATCCAATATGCCGATTACGCCGCCTGGCAGCGCGACTGGCTGCGCGGCGAGCTGTTGGAGCGCCAGCTCTCCTATTGGCGGCGGACGTTGTCGGATGCGGCCTTGGTTCTGGAGCTGCCGACCGATCATCCGCGTCCGGCGGTTCAGGACACCGCCGGCGGCATGCATCGTTTCGAGATTCCGGCGACGGTCGCGGATCGGCTGAAGGGCCTGGCCCGGGAGCAGGGCGCGACGCTGTTCATGCTTCTGCTGGCGGCGTTTCAGCTTCTGCTGTCGCGTTACAGCGGGCAGAAGGACATTTGCGTGGGCGTGCCGGCGGCCAATCGGCGTCGGGTGGAGCTCGAGGGGCTGATCGGCTTTTTCGTCAACACGCTGGTCTTGCGCGCGGACCTCTCGGGCGAGCCGAGCTTTGTGGAGCTTCTGGGGCGAGTGCGAGAGGCGGCGCTGGGCGCGCAGGAGCATCAGGATCTTCCCTTCGAGCGTCTTGTGGAAGAGCTGCAGCCGGCGCGCGACATGAGCCGCAGCCCGTTGTTTCAGGCGATGTTCGTCTTTCAGAACGCGCCGGCGCGGGTGTTTTCTCTGCCCGGTCTGCGGATCGAGACTCTGGCGGCGGACAGCGGAACGTCGAAGTTCGATCTCACCTTGGAGCTCGCCGAGGTCGAGGGCGGGTCGATCGCATCGATCGAATACGCCGCGGCGTTGTTCGAGCCGGCGACGATCGCGCGCATGGCGGATCATTATCGCAGGTTGCTGGAAGGGATCGTCGCCGATCCGCGGGCGCGCATCGGGGCGTTGCCGATGCTGAGCGAGCCAGAACGTCGGCGGCTGTTGATCGATTGGACCGATACGTCGGCGGATTTTCCGCGCGAATTGTGCATTCATGAGCTGTTCGAGGCGCAGGCGCAGCGCGCGCCCGACGCTGTGGCGGCGATCTTCCGCGATGACTGTCTCACCTATGGCGAATTGAACGCGCGGGCGAACCGGCTGGCGCGCCATCTCGTTGGGCTCGGCGTCGGGCCGGAGACGATCGTGGGTCTGTGTGTCGAGCGCTCGCTGGAGATGGTGGTCGGACTGCTCGGCGTTTTGAAAGCGGGCGGCGCCTATCTGCCGCTCGATCCGGACTATCCGTCCGAGCGTCTCGGCTACATGATCGCCGACGCATCGCCGCGCTTGGTGCTGACGCAGGAGCGTCTGGCGGAGCGTCTTCCGGCGGGGACGCAGATTTTGCGGCTGGACGCGGATTGGGAGCTGATCGCGGACGAGGGCGCGGGAGCGCTCGGCCGCCGCGCGACGCCGCAGAATCTCGCCTATGTCATCTATACCTCGGGGTCGACAGGAAAGCCGAAGGGCGTCGCCATCGCTCACGTCAATACGGCCGCGATGCTGCATTGGGCGAAGGACATTTTCATTCGTCCCGGCGCGTCGACGATGCTGGCGTCGACATCCTTGTGCTTCGACCTGTCTGTCTTCGAGCTGTTTCTGCCATTGAGCTTCGGCGGCGCCGTGGTCGTTGTGAAAAACGCGCTCGAGATCGCGGGGGTGGCCGGAGCATACGCGGCGCATCTGATCAATACAGTGCCGTCGGCCATGGCGGAGCTCTTGAGGATCGACGCGCTTCCGCCGTCCGTCCGGATCGTCAATCTGGCCGGAGAACCTTTTCCGCCGGCCATGGCCGAATCCTTGGGGAGCCGCGAGAGTCTCGACGGCGTGTTCAATCTCTACGGACCATCGGAATGCACGACCTACTCCAGCTACATTCGCTTGCGTGAGGAGGATTGGCGCAATCCGCCGATCGGCCGTCCGATTTCGAATACGCAAATCTTCCTTTTGGACGACAAGCTGGAGCCTGTTCCGGTGGGCGTTTCCGGGGAAGTGTATATTGGGGGGGCAGGGGTGGCGCGCGGCTATCTCGGTCGCCCCGACGTCACGGCGGAGCGCTTTGTGCCGGACCCGTTCGGCGCGCCCGGAGAGCGGATGTATCGCACCGGCGATCTCGCGCGTTGGCGAGCGGACGGCAATATCGAGTTCCTCGGGCGGATCGATCATCAGGTGAAGATCCGGGGCTTTCGAATCGAGCTCGGCGAGATCGAGACGGCGCTGCGTTCTTATGTGCGTGAGGCTGTCGTGCTCGCGCGTGCGGACGCCTCGGGCGATAGGCGATTGGTCGCCTATCTGACGGGGGAGGGGGAGCTGGACATCGGCGCGTTGAAGACAGCGCTGCGACGAGAGCTACCTGATTATATGATCCCTCGCCTATTCGTGCGTCTGGAGGCGCTGCCGCTGACGGCCAATGGCAAGCTCGACCGTAAGGCGCTGCCTGATCCTGATCCAGACGCGCAACCGCGGCATGATTATGTCGCGCCGCGCACGCCGACAGAAGAGACTTTGTGCCGCGTCTTCGCGGATGTTCTCGGCATCGAGCGCGTCGGCGTCGAGGACAATTTCTTCGAGCTCGGCGGTCATTCGCTGAAAGCGGTCCGTGTGATCGACCAGTTGCGCCGGCGCGGGGTGCGCGCCGACGCCCGCATGCTATTTGTCGCGCCGACCCCAGCGGCTCTGGCGCTTGCGTTAAACGACCGGCGCGAAGTGATCGTTCCGCCGAATCTCATCCCGAGCGCCGGCGGCGACATCACGCCGGAGATGGTGACGCTCGCAAGCCTCTCTCGAGCGGACATCGATCACATCGTTCGATCCGTTCCCGGCGGCGCCGCCAATATTCAGGACATTTATCCGTTGGCGCCGCTGCAAGAGGGCATATTGTTTCATCATCTGATGAGCGCCGACGGCGACCCTTATCTCATGCCGGTCCAGCTCGCCTTTCAGTCGCATGAGGCGACGAAACGCTTCATCGACGCGCTGCGAGCGATGATCGAGCGAAACGATGTGCTCCGCACGGCGGTCCTTTGGGAGGGGCTGCCGGAGCCGATGCAGGTCGTTTGGCGTCACGCGACGCTGAACGTCGACTATGTGAACGTCGAGTCTGCGGAGGAGATGCGCGCGCGTTTCGATCCTCGCCATACCCGTCTCGACGTCCGCACGGCGCCGCTGATGCGGGCGGTGGTCGGTCATGACGAAGAGAACAGCCGTTGGCTCCTCCTCCTCCTGACGCATCATCTAGCGTTGGACCACGCCACCCTCCAATTCCTCGTGGCGGAGGTGCAGGCGTATCTGTCGGGGCAGAGCCATCTTGCGTCGGAGCCGACTCCCTTCCGGAATTTCGTGGCGCAAGCGCGCTTGGGCGTAAGCGCCTCGCGGCATGAAGCGTTTTTTACGTCTCTGCTGGGAGATGTCAGCGAGCCGACGGCGCCCTTCGGGCTCGTGGACATCCAAGGCGATGGCGCTATCGCGGAGGCGAAGCTCGCCCTTTGCGCGAGCCTGGCGCAGTGTCTGAGGGATAGCGCCACGAGGCTCGGCGTCAGCGCGGCGAGCCTGTTCCATCTCGCTTTCGCTCAAATGCTCGGCAAGCTGACGGGGCGTCAGGATGTGGTCTTCGGCTCGGTGCTGCTCGGTCGGATGAGCTGCGGCGGCGGCCGCGCTCTCGGGCTTTTCATCAACACTCTACCAATGCGGATAAAGCTCGGGGAAGGAAGCGTCGTCGATTGCGCGCGAAACGCGCATCTGTTGCTGGCGGATTTGCTCGAGCATGAACATGCGTCGCTCACTTTGGCGCAGCGATGCAGCAAGGTGACGGCGCCGACGCCATTGTTCTCCGCATTGCTGAATTATCGTCACAGCGATCCTGACGACGCGCGCTCATCTGCTATCGAGGGCGCTGAGCTGATCTTTGCGGACGAGCGCACGAATTACCCGCTCACGCTTTCTGTCGATGATTTCGGCGAGGCCTTTCTGCTCACGGTCCAAGCCGCGGAATCCATCGATCCGGCGAAAATTTGCGATTACATGCGAGTCGTTCTCGACGCTCTCTCGAGCGCTCTCGAAAAGGCGCGGGCCACGCCGATACGGGCGCTCGATATTCTGACCGCCGCGGAACGCGGTGAGCTTATATTCGATTGGAACGACACCTCGGCGGATTTTCCGCGCGACTTGTGCGTCCATGAGCTTTTCGAGGCGCAGGCGCAGCGCACGCCCGACGCTGTGGCGGCGATCTTCCGCGACGACGCTCTCACCTATGGCGAATTGAACGCGCGGGCGAACCGGCTGGCGCGCCACCTCGTCGGACTCGGCGTCGGGCCGGAAGCGATCGTCGGCCTGTGTGTCGAGCGTTCGCTGGAGATGGTGGTCGGACTGCTCGGCGTTTTGAAAGCGGGCGGAGCCTATCTGCCGCTCGATCCAGACTATCCGTCCGAGCGTCTCGCCTACATGATCGCCGACGCCTCGCCGCGTCTCGTGCTGACGCAGCAGCGTCTGGCGGAGCGTCTTCCTGTGGGGACGCCGCTTCTGCGACTGGACGCGGATCGGGAGCAGTTCGCGCACGAGAACGCCGAAGCGCTCGGTCGCCGCGCCACGCCGCAGAACCTCGCCTATGTCATCTATACATCGGGCTCCACAGGAAAGCCCAAGGGCGTCGCCGCGCCGCATGGCGGCGTGGTCAATCGCATCGATTGGATGCAGAAGCGCTACGGCCTGACCGCCGATGATACGGTCCTGCAGAAGACGCCGTTCGGCTTCGACGTCTCGGCATGGGAGTTTTTCTGGCCGCTGCAGGCCGGCGCGCGCCTCGCGCTCGCTGCGCCGGACGATCATCGCGAGCCTGCGCGGCTGGTGGAGCTCATCCAACGCCATAGCGTCACGACGCTGCATTTCGTGCCGTCGATGCTGCAGGCCTTCTCGAGCGTCGTCGACATGGCGACGCTGCGCTCGCTGCGGCTAGTGATATGCAGCGGCGAGGAGCTTCCCGCTGCGGCGGCGCGGCGCTTTCATGCCGCCGCGGCGGCGGAGCTTCACAATCTCTACGGCCCGACCGAAGCATCGATCGACGTCAGCGCCTATCGATGCGCGCCGGACGACGATAGCGAGCGAGTGCCGATCGGCCGGCCGATCTCGAACATTCAGCTCTATATTCTCGATGCGGGCTTCGAGCCGGTTCCGGTCGGCGTCGCCGGAGAATTATGCATCGGCGGCGTCGGCCTCGCGCGCGGCTATATCGGCCGCGCCGATCTGACGGCCGAGCGTTTTGTCGCGAACCCCTTCGTCGCGGGGGAGCGTATGTATCGCACCGGCGATCTCGCGCGCTGGCGGCGGGATGGGAACATAGAGTTCCTCGGGCGGCTCGATCATCAGGTGAAGATCCGCGGCTTTCGCATCGAGCTGGGCGAGATCGAGGCGGTGTTGCAACGTCTTCCTGGCGTGCGCGAGGCGGTTGCGCTCGCATGGGCGGATGGCCCGGGCGACAAGCGGCTCGCCGCCTATGTGACGAGCGAGGATGAGCTGGACTTTGGCGCGCTGAAGATAGCGCTGCGGCGGGAGCTGCCGGATTATATGGTTCCGCAGCTGTTCGTTCGTCTCGAGGCTCTGCCGCTGACGGCGAGCGGCAAGCTCGATCGCAAGGCGTTGCCGGACCCCGATCCCGACGCGCAATCGCGCCGGAACTATGTCGCGCCGCGCACGCCGACGGAAGAGACGTTGTGCCGCATCTTCGCCGATGTGCTCAGCGTCGAGCGCGTCGGCGTCGACGATAGTTTCTTCGAGCTCGGCGGCCATTCGCTCACCGTGATGCAATTGGTCGCGCGCGTGTCGAACATGCTGAATGTCAGTCTGCCGATTTCTCTCGTGTATCGGAACGATAGGCTCGCGGTCCTCGCGGAGACCGTGGATCTGATGAAGGCGCTGAACCCATCCCACAGCGATCGAGCTTCGTCGGCCGCCGCTTTCGAAGAATTCGAAATATGAACGCCATGGAGCTCATGTGCGAGACCCATTCTCGACGCATATTGGTCCGCCTCGATGATGGTCGCCTGCGGGTCGAGGCTTCCGTCGGCGCGCTGCCGGCGCGCCGGCGAGCAAAATTGGCGCAGAGAGCTCGGAGCGGCGCATGAGTGATGGAGGTAATGAAATGGATGCGCCGCGCGCAACCGCTCTGCATTTATGGCGCGTGTTCGCGGCGTCGAAGACCGCCTTGACGTTGTCGATCGCGACCGGGCTGATCGCAGGCGTGACCAGCGCTCGGCTCTTGACCTTCATCACTCATGCGCTCGAAAGCGGGGGGCGCGGGACGTTCGAGCTCGCCGCCAGCTTTTTCGCGCTCTGCTTCGTCGCGCTCGCGTCGAGCGCCGTCTCGCTGATCCTATTGTCGCGGATCGCCCAGGAAAATCTCTACAGCCTTCGTCTGTGGCTCAGCCGTTGCATTCTTGCGGCGCCGCTGCGTCAGGCGCAGGCTCTGGGAGCGCATCGCCTGATGGCCGCGCTCACGAGGGATATCGACAGCGTCGTGGTCGCTCAGGAGGTATTGCCGGCTCTGTTCATCGAAGGCTCCAAGGTCGTCGCCGTCTTCGTCTATCTATGGATGCTGTCGCCTCCGCTTTTTCTCATCACCGCGATCTATGTGATCGTCAGCATCGTCGGTCTGCAAGCGCCGCAAAAATGGGCCTTGCGATGGCTGGAACGGGCGCGGCAAACCGAAAATGCGATGTTCAATCATTTCCGCGCGGCCACAGAAGGCGGCAAAGAGCTGAAGATGAACGCGCGGCGCCGGCGCGCCTTTCTGGACGATGAATTGCGCGAAACGGCGGGCGCGCTCAAGACGCAGAGAATCAAAGCGCTGGTGATTTTCGTCCTGATCGACCGCTGGGCTGAAACGCTATTCTATCTATTGCTCGGTCTCGTTCTCTTCGTCGTTCCGCGCTTTCAAGCAGCGTCGTCCGAGACGCTGACGGGCTTCACCCTCGCGATCCTGTTCCTCGGAGGCCCTCTATCCTTGGTCGGCGGCTGGCTGCCCAACATAGGCAAGGGCGTCGTAGCCCTACGCAACATCGAAGCGATGGGCTTGCGTCTGACGGCGGAGGCGGAAGTCGCCGCTGACGCGCCGCTGGCGTTTCGCCAGTCGCGGCCCGGCGTTCTGGAGCTCGAAGGCGTCACGCATCGATATATGAGCGAGAATGACGACGTGGGATATCGGCTCGGCCCGATCACGCTTCGTATCGAGCCGGGAGAGCTCATATTCGTCACCGGCGGCAACGGCAGCGGCAAGACGACGCTGGCTCTGCTCGTTCTGGGTCTTTTTCCACCCGACGCCGGCGCCGTTCGGCTGGGAGGAACGCTCGTCACTCATGACAATCGCGAGGCATATCGGCAGAATTTCTCCGCTGTCTTCGCGGACGCGTTTATTTTCGACTCGTTGCTGGGCTATGCCGGCGCAAAAGCGCAGGAGCGCGCGCAGGAACTGTTGGAGCTTCTCGATCTCGACAAGAAGCTGCGTATCGAGAACGGACGGCTTTCCACGGTGGATCTGTCGCGCGGACAGCGCAAGCGATTGGCGCTGCTGACCGCTTATGTCGAGGATCGCCCCTTCTATTTGTTCGACGAATGGGCGGCCGAGCAGGATCCCCCGTTCCGGGAGCTGTTCTATCGCAAGCTTTTGCCGGAGCTGAAAGCGCTCGGCAAGACGGTCATCGTGATCACGCATGACGACCGCTATTTTCACTTCGCCGACCGCGTGCTCCACATGACATCTGGACAGATCGAGGCGTTTTCCAGAGCCGATGAAACATTTCGCGCCGATCGCGAGGAGCGCTTGCAACATGCGTAAGGCGATGCGTCGTTCGGGCGTTCTCATCGTCGCCGCTCTGCTGGCGGGAGCGGCGACACTCGTTGGAGTCGTGCGTCTGCCTCTCCCCTGGGAGGGCGGCTCGCATGTTGTGCCGGGGCTCGGCGAGGCTGTCGTGGTGGAGTTCGACTCGGTCGGCGTTCCGCATATTCGCGCAACGAGCCGAACCGACGCCTACGCCGCCCTGGGCTATGCGACGGCGCGCGATCGCCTGTTTCAGATGGACATGCTCCGCCGCAAGACCGGCGGACGATTGGCTGAGATTTTCGGCTCTGCTTTGGTGAAGGACGACAGTTGGAGCCGCGCGATGGGGTTCGAACGTCTCGCAGGCGCCATCTTGCGACAGCTTCCCGCCGAACAGGGAGCGGCGCTGACGGCCTATGCGGCCGGCGTCAATCAAGCGATGCGCGACGCTTTGGCATGGCCTTGGGAGTTTACTGTTCTAGCGTATGCGCCGGAGCCATGGCGTCTGCAGGACAGCATTCTGGTTGCATTGAATCTGGCGGATTTGTCTTATTCGGCAGATCAAGAGCGCGCGGCCAGCGTCATGCGCGCGGCCTTGCCCGAGGCCGTCGTCGATTTCCTGACGCCGGACGGCGATTGCTACAATGAGATGCTCGCGCCACGAACGCCCGAACGCTGCACGCCGGGCGCGCTTCCGGCGCGAGAGATAGAGCAGCTGATGCGCGAGGCGGGAGGACGCGAGAGAAGCGCGGGCTTGGTTCAGAACGAACGTGCGCCGCGCGGCTCCAATGGCTGGGTCGTTGCGCGGGGGAAGACGCGCGACGGCCGCGCGATCCTCGCCAATGACATGCATCTGTCGCTCGAGACGCCCAACATCTGGTATCAAGCCGACCTCGCCTATGGTTCACGGCGGGTGGAAGGCTTGACCTTGCCGGGCTTGCCGATGGTGATCACGGGGACGAATGGGCGCGTCGCCTGGGGCCTGACCAGCGTCGAGGGCGATTTCGCCGATTTGGCCCGCCTGCGCAGAGATGCGGCCGAGCCGTCGAAATATCTCACGTCCGATGGCGCGCGTGAGTTTTCGGCGCGTGTGGAGCGCATCGGCGTGCGCGGCGCGCCGGAGATCGTGCTGCAGGTCAAAGAGACGATCTGGGGGCCGGTTCTACCCGAGCCGCTTCTCGGCGAGGAGGTCGCTCTCCGGTGGACGATGCTGGATCCGATCGCAACCAATCTCGACCTGATGGACATGGACAGCGTCGCGACCGCCGCGGAGGCCGCGCCGGTCATGCGCGGCGCGGGCGTTCCACCGCTCAATGCTCTTCTTGCGGACAGTTCCGGCTCGGTCATGTGGACGCTGATGGGGAAAATCCCAAAGAGACGCGGTCTGAGCGGCCTCTTCGCCGAATTTTGGGATGACGGCTCGGTCGGTTGGGACGGCTATTATTCACAACAAGAATTGCCCAGCATCGTCGATCCCGCGTCCGGCTACATCGTCAGCGCCAATCAGCGCATGCTCGGCGCCGCCGATTTCGCGCCGAAGATCGGCCACGACTATTCGGGCGGCTTCCGCGCCTGGCGAATCGACCAGCGCCTGAACGAGTCTTCGCGCATCGACGAGAGCGACATGGCGGCGCTTCAACTCGACGCCTCCACGGAATTCTACCGCTATTATCAGACTCTGGCGCGGCGCGCATTGAACGCTCCCGAGAGCGAGGGCGACAAAGACGCCGCCGCACTGATCCACGCGCTCGAAACCTGGGACGGGCGCGCGGAGGACAATAGTCTCGGGTTGCCGCTGATCGTCGAATTCCGAAACTCGCTGATCGACGCCGTTCTGTCGCCGCTCTTGGCGCGATGCCGCGCGCTGGAGCCGGGCTTCGTCTATGAATGGAGCAATGCGGACGTCCCCGTACAACGCATTATCGACAGCGGACGGGCCGAACTTTTGCCGGATCGCGATACGCATCACGATTGGCCGCATTTTTTGCGCGCCGTGCTGAGGGAGAGCGCGCGGCGTCTGGCGCAGTCCAATGGACGCCGTCCTGTCGACGATCTTCGGTGGGGAGAGGCGAACAGGGTCGAAATCCGTCATCCGCTTGCCGCCGCGACGCCGTTGCTGGCTCCCGTTCTGAACATGCCGCGCGTTCCCGTTGCGGGATGTAGGCAATGTGTCCGGTTTTACTTTGCGGATGCGGGCAAGAGCTCGGGAGCAAATGCGCGCATGGTCGTCGCGCCGGGGCGCGAGTCGGAGGGCTTGATGCAGATGGCGGCCGGCCAATCTGGGCAGTTCGGATCTCCGCATTATGCGGACAGGGAGATGGACTGGGTCGCCGGACGGTCGCGGCCGTTTCGCGCCACAAATTTCGACGGCAGGATGATTTTGAATCCTGCACGGTAATTCCGTGAATTAGACAGTCGTCGTTCTTGGTTGCGGGGACTCGCTGCGACCGCTGGCATGAATTTCGTTCCCGGTTGTTTTTCATCGGCTTTGATGAAGTCGAGGATGCCGAACAGCTCGCCGCGTAGCTCGGCGTGAACCTCGCCGCGCTTCTGTCCGGGCGTCAGCACGATTTCGCCGATGAGCGAGCGTAGCGCTTCAGCCGCCTGCCTGCCGTCGTCTGTATCGTCGAGCGCTTCCGTGAAGCGATCGATGCGAAGCCGATAGACATTGGCGATGTTTGGATGCACGTCCGGAATATCGGTCGGAGCCTGCGACAAGCGCGCGACGATGTCCGCCTTCTGCCGTTCGAGGTCTTCCATCCGCGCCTTCATGGATGGCTGGTACATGCCGTCCTCGATCGCCGTCATGATGCCGGCTATCCCCTGTTCGATCTTCTGAAGCGTCCGGCTGTCGACCTCGGCCTGCGCCCGCCGTTCATGGTTCAGCCGGTTCATCTCTTCGGCATAGGCGCGCACAGCCTCCGCAACCGCGTCGGAGGACACAAGCCGGTCCTTCAGCCCCGCCAGCACGCGCGCCTCGATCTTCTCGCGGGGGATGGTGCGGTTGTTGTCGCACGTCCCGCGACGATGATGGTTGAGGCAGCCGTAGCGGCCGGGAGTCAGGATGCCGATCTTGCCGCCACAACATCCGCAGGTGAGAAGGCCGGAAAGAAGGGAGATAGGCCGGTTGGCCAGATGTAGCCGCTTCGCCCGCCCTTCCCGCGTGGTCGCCGGATTGGGGCCGAAGATCGCCGAGATTTGCTGCTGTCGCTTCCGCGCCGCCTGCCACAGATCATCGTCCACGACCCTGAGATGCGGCACTTCGGTCCTGATCCACTGATTTTCCGGATTCGGCCGCGAGACACGCATGCCAGTGGCCGGGTCTTTGACGAAACGCTGCCGGTTCCACACCAGCACGCCGGCATAAAGTTCATTATTGAGGATGCCGGAGCCACGCGAGACGTGACCCCGAATGCTGGTGTCGCCCCAGGCGCGGCCCAACGGACCGGTAATGCCTTCCTTATTCAGTTCGACCGCGATGGCCTTCGGGCTCTTGCCGGCGGCGAAGGCGCGGAAGATGCGCCGGACGACCGCCGCCTCTTCCGCGATGATCTCACGATCGCCTCGGATCGGCTCGCCGTTGGCGTCGAGTTTCTTGGCCACGCGATAGCCGTAGCAGAGGCCGCCGCCCGCCTTGCCCTTCTCCACTCGGCCGCGCAGACCGCGATGGGTCTTCATCGCGAGGTCTTTCAGGAACAGGGCGTTCATCGTGCCCTTCAGGCCGACGTGAAGCTCGCTGACCTCGCCCTCCGCGAGAGTGATAATGGAAACGCCCGCGAAGCGCAGATGCTTGAACAACGTGGCGATATCCGCTTGATCGCGGGAAATCCGGTCCAGCGCCTCGCCCAGCACGACATCGAACTGGCCGCGCTGCGCGTCCTGCAACAGCGATTGGATGCCGGGCCGCAGGATCATGCTCGAACCCGAGAGGGCGGCGTCGTGATAGGCGCCCACAATTTTCCATCGCTCGCGCCCAGCATGTTCCCTGCTAAGGCGAAATTGGTCCTCGATCGAGCTTTCGCTCTGGTTGTCTGACGAATAGCGGGCATAGAGCGCGACGCGGGTCATGGGCGGTCTCCGTTCCTTCTATTCCTCGTCCTCCGCGCTCTGCGCGTTTTTGGGCCTATTGTCGTTCGCAGCGCCGAGCGCCGCGAACTGCTCTCGCGCGATCCGTCGTCCGATCAGCCGCGCGATGGTGAGCGCCACCTGATCCAACTGTCGCCGTGTCTCTCGGTTCGGTTCATCCCGTTTGCCGTCCGGACCTCGATTGTCGTTGGCCGGTATGAGGTCGTCCGGCTCGGATTCCGTGTCATCCGCCATGCCGTCGCTCGCCTTCTTTCCGAAATCAAACGGGCATGAAGCAGCGGCAAGTTCAGGATGAGAAGATAGAAAATCCGTTCGTCGTATGGCGGCGCAAAAATACTCGCGAACGGCGATTCTGGCGTAGGCGTCCAAAACACTCTACACGCATCACACGGCCCGCAAAGCCTTCTGAACTGCCTTGGGCGCGCGCTCGATCACCAGAAGATAGGCTCTGGTCGGTCCTTCCGGCTGTCGCGAGCCTTGCTCCCAATGACGCAGCGTGTTGACGCTGAATCCGAACCGGCCCGCGAACTCTTCCTGCGTCATGTCCAGGCGTGTGCGGATCGCCTTCACGTCGATCTTCTCCGGCACATGGACGCGATAGGCGCTCTCGTCCGCCCTGCCCTCGGCATAGGTCACCGCTTCCTCGAGCCCGCGCCGGATGCTGTCGGCAACCTTGCTCATGGCGTTCTCCTCTTGAATGCCTCGACCAGCAGCGTCGTAAGCTGCCGGAAGTCATTGCGGTCCTGCTGGCTCAAATCAGCCCGCTCATTCTTGGCGAAAGCGGTCAGCGCGAAGAGCGGCATGCCGGCGTCGTGGTGGAAATAGATCACCCGCGCCCCGCCTCGCTTGCCGCGGCCTTCCAATCCCCAGCGCAGCTTCCGCACGCCGCCCGTTCCGGGGATCAGATCGCCGGCCGTCGGATTGTAGGCGAGATAATCCACCAGAAGCGCCCGTTCCTCGTCGCTCATGAGCTTGCGGGTCGCCGACAGAAACTCCGGCGTTTCGACGACGCTGATCGGAGCCGTTCGAGCCATGATGGACACTACTCCAATGAGTCAGTCTAGGCAACCGGAAATATGATCCAATGAGTCAGGTGCTCCTCCTTTGTCAGCATTGAAGCGCCTCACCACAATTCCGGGCCGAGGAGTGGCAGCTCGAAATTTTGCGATAACATCTTCGGCACCAGCCGCTTCAAAACTCGGGAAACGAGTCGAGGCAACCGATCCGGATCAGGTCGGTCAGCGCCGAGCGGACCTGCGGCCAGGGAAATTCGGGGCAGTTCTCGCACCATTCACCCGCGCGGAGCACGGCGTGGAGCTTGGCGGCCACGCCTGCGACGGAAGCCGCCGGCGTGGCCGCCAGCGCATCGGCGAGTTCTTTCGCTATATCCACGGCTCGCTCCTCCTCTTTTTTCGCTTCGGAGTAGCCGACAGCCAAATCGGCGGCCGCCCAGCGGGCGCGCTCATCCTCTTCCTGAGCGGCGCGGTCCGCCTCGGCGCAATCAAAATTGTCGATTGAGCAGGACCCACGAATCAACCGCATCAATTGGGTTTCCAAGCTTTGCTGCTTCTGGCAGAGAACGTCGGCGGCGTCCTGGGCTGCCCTCCATTGTGTCCACATGGACATTGCCGCGTCGGCCGCTTCTATACGCGACGTGTCGAGAGACGCGATTTCCCCGAAAGACGCCGGCACGGCAGCGCCGACGCTCGCGACCATCAGGGTCCTTCGGGTGAAAGAAGGCGCACGCGTGGTAATCTCGGGTTCAGCCATGATCCGAATTCCTCATTAGCCGGGCTACGAACTGCATGAGCACGAGGGCTTCCTCATGGTCCTGCAAGACCGCGGTTTTGCCGAGCCTTGGTGATGGGCAAACCTCGGGCGTTCGCCGGAAAGGGGTTTTCTGGCGTTGCTTTATGGGCGTTCAGTGGCATTGTGCGCACGAAACATGCAACATCTCGCGAAGCATGTCAACATAAATTTTGCAACTGGGGTCTAATCGTGATTACTTCTGCTCAGTGCAGAGCCGCCCGCGCCCTTATCGAATGGTCGAGGGAAGACTTGGCCACGGCGTCAAAGGTCGCCGCACGAACTGTCGTCGATTTCGAGAGGGGAGCGCGCCAGCCGATTCATTCAACGCTCGCGGCGATCCGCGCCGCCTTCGAAGCGGCGGGCGTCATCTTTGTCGACGAAAATAGCGAGGGGCCCGGCGTGAGGCTGCGGAAGAAACAGCCATGAGCCGGCGGCTCGAAGACATGCGGCGGAACCCGGCGGCCGACTGGCGCATAGAGGATGCGGCGGCGCTATGCCGAGAGTTCGGCGTCCTATGTGAGCCAGCGCGCGGCGGCGGCTCGCATTATAAGGTCGGGCATCCCCGGCTCGCGGAAAAGCTGACGATTCCTTTCAAGCGGCCGATCAAGGCGATATATATCCGCAAGCTCGTCGCCTTCATCGATGCGGTCAGGATGCTGCCATGACGACCAAGCCAACCGACTACCCGCTCATTGTGGAGCCTCTGCCCGCGGAAGACGGCGGCGGCTTCGTCGCGATCGTGCCGGACCTGCCGGGCTGCATGTCGGACGGCGAGACGCCGGAAGAAGCCGTGGCCAACGCGCGCGATGCGGTCATTGCGTGGATCGAGGCGGCCAAGGACCTCGGCCACGCCGTTCCTGAGCCGTCCCGGCATCTGGCGCTCGCGAGTTGACAAGCGCATCACGCGCTCACGGCGCCGCATTTCTCAACCACGGCGCGCCGATAGCGCCGATTCATCACCGGCTGGCCTCGCGCGCCTGGGGCGACACGATGAAACGGAGCGGCTCCGTCACAGCCCGAGCCCGCGTTTGCGACCAAGATCCCACTCGATGCCGCCGCCGTCACGGTGAACGCCGCTGAGATATTGGCCGATGCGCTTTTCGAGAACGGGCTGCCAAGGCACGAGCTGGAAGCCGAGGCCATCCTCGATCATCGCGAAGCGCCCGCTGGCGAGATTGGCGACGCCAGCCAGCCGCCCCGACACATATTCGCCCGGCCCGCTCGGCGAATACGACAAGCCGCGCTCCGCGGCCATCTGACGGCCGACGCGCTCCACCTCTCGCTGCTCCAGCGTAGCGATGGCGCCGCGCGGGACGGAGATGGATTTTCCGTTGTCCGTGGCGAGGCCCATTTCCACCAGCCGTTCGGCACGCCGGTGGAGCGCATTCTTCACGTCGCGACCGAAGCCTGCTTCTGCTAACGGAATCGGCTTGTCGGCGACGAGTTCGCGGTCGAGCCACGTCGCTCCGTCGCTCGCGATCTGCCGTTCGAGATCGAACGTCGAGAGCGTGCGCACGCGAAGGCCGTCGCCGCCCTGGGCCAAATCATAACTTTGGCCGCGCTCGACGATATCCGTCGGCACGCGCCAATGGTCCGCGTCGACGCGTTCGACGTGCCCGGCCCGGCGCAGCGCCTCCAGCCGGCGGACATGAAAGCGAACGAATGCGTCCGGGTCCTTGCCCTGCCGCTCGAAGCTCTCGCGAATGCGTTCGAGATGAGCGCTCGGTCGGTAGACCCCGTCCTTCTCCGCGACGATGGCGATGTTGCGGTCGGCCGGCCTCGGACCGGAAACGGCGGGCGCGGCTTCGACGATCATGCCTCGGCCGACTTCCTCGATGCGGGTCGGATCGGCGAACTCCATGTGATGGACTCGTCCGTCGACGCCGTCGACGACGAGGTAGACGCGCTCACTCATCTCGTCGCCGGCCAGCCCTTTGGCCAGCACCCGGCCGACGATCGGCTCCTTTCCAGTCTCCCCGTGGCAAGCATATTGCGCGACGCCGCGCTCGTCCGCCAGACCGTGACCGGCTAGCGCCCGACGGATGGTCGAGATCGCTTCGTCGCGCGCTCCCAATTCTTTCAGCATCGGCTCGACGCGGTCGGAAATGGTCCACCGTCCCGTCTCGAGTTCGGTGGCGAGGCCGTAGCGTTCCAGACGCCGCGCGCGACCGAGCAGCAACGCCCGGTTCTCTCGGACGAGATAAGAGGCGCCTTCCCCGAGCCTGAGATCAATGACGCCGTGTTCGCGCTGCTCGGCGATCAGCATCTTGTCGAGCCGCGTCAGTCGCTCCGCCGCTACTTCATTCGCGAGCTTCGTCTGAAGCTCGATCTCGCTCTGATGGCCGAGTTCCAGCGTGACGAGCTCGCTCGCCCGGTGACGAACTCCGTGAGCGATATAGTCGCCGGCGATATTGAGGATGCGGCCGTCGTCGAGCACGCCTCGGACGATGATGTGGGTGTGGGGATGGCCGGTGTTGTGATGGTCGACGGCGATCCAGCCGAGGCCCGTGTCGAGGTCCTTCTCCATCTGCCGCATGAGGTCGCGGGTGAAGCCCCGCAGGTCGGCCATGTCACTGGCGTCCTCCGGCGCGACGATGAAGCGAAACTGATGACGATCGTCGCGTCCGCGCTCGACAAAGGCGCGGCCGTCCGCCTCATTCTCGATCGCCGAGTAGGCGTGGCCCCTCTCGCCGTTGTGGGTGACGCCATCGCGTTCGAGATAGCGGAGATGGGCGTCGACGGCCTTGCTCGCGGCGCCGCGCATCTTCGCACTATGAGAGCCGCGTTGTGGATTGAGCTTCACGACGCGCGCCTTGACGACGACGCGACGCGATCGAAACCGTCCGGCGGAGTCGCGCTGCCAGCCGCCGCCGTCGCTCGGCAGCGACGCCGCCACCTTCGCGCCTCGCCCCCGCGCGTTGAACCGGCCGCCTCCTTCTCCTTTCCGGCCGCTAGCCGCCGCCGGACCTCGGCCGATCCGGCCCGGATCGCCGCCGGCCTTTTGGACAGCGATCTCGACCTGCCGGACGAAGGAAAGCGAGCGCGGACTGCCGCTCCTTCCGCCAGCTCGGGACCGCCCGGGTCTAACGTGAAAATTGTCTATGTCGTCGC
This sequence comes from Methylosinus sp. sav-2, assembly GCF_004366495.1. Taxonomy (NCBI): domain Bacteria; kingdom Pseudomonadati; phylum Pseudomonadota; class Alphaproteobacteria; order Hyphomicrobiales; family Methylocystaceae; genus Methylosinus; species Methylosinus sp. sav-2. The sequence continues at coordinate 7,274 of NZ_SOEJ01000016.1, read as the reverse complement.
TCGCCATTCCGAAATGATCGGCGCCGAAATCAGTCTGCGCAATGGCACTCGAGCGTCAGTCTTAGTGGATCGCAAAAACACTCGCTCCAGCGTAGGAACGGCGGGACATGCCACGTCGCGCCTCCTCAATGCCGGCGTCTATGACATTGAAAACAAGCATGAATTCTCTTTGATCGGAAGCCGGCGCACATCGCACGGCGCCATGCCTGCGCATTTGTAGGCTGCAAAAACCAATGTGCAGACAACACTTTACGAGCGAAGCGAGGCGCGAACGTCAGTTCGCTTTATCTTGCCGTCTTAATCGCCGCCGTCTTAATCGCCGCCTTGTAGCGTTTGGTCTTTGCACATCCTTTGGGAGAGGCATGTCGGGTTTGCGCAGAAGAAGCGCGCTCGACTTGCGCCCGTTGCGCTGCCGAACGGCGTGGCGACCGCGCATCTTCTGCAGAACCTCATGCAGGCGCCTGACGGGATGACGGCTATCGAATTGAGCGACGGAAGACGCGTGTTCGCACCTATTGGCAGCGATCCCGAAGTCGTTCGGACGAATGTCGAAAGCGGGAAGATCGCGCCAAGGTGATCGTTCCGGCGGGAGTGAAGGTGCATCTGGCGCTCGGCTACACGGACATGCGCAAGGGCGTGCCGCCGCAGCCGACGGCATATAGGTGAATACTCCGCGCCGGTGTATTCCCCGCGAGCCGAACTTACATAGCTGTTGGCGATGCGGAACCAACCCCAGCGCAGGCGCGCTGACGGCGAAATTGTGCTAGAATTGTCCCATGGACGCGCAGGAAAAAAAGAACTCCGCCGCCGGCGAGCAAACGGCGATCGTGGGCTACTTCAAGCAGTACGAATATTCGGCCTGCGAAATCTTCCGCGTTATGAACGACGGAACGTTTCGCGGCATCACCATTAGCGAGCCCGAAGCCGGCATTTTCGACGACTTGGTCTTGCACGCCGGCGAGGCCGTCGTCGCCACCCAGGTCAAAAGCCAAGAAGATGTTCAATCTGTCGCCTTGAACACCGCGCTCATTTCGAACGCGTTGATCAAGGACATCGCCGCGTCCTGGGCCAGGCTGAAGGCCCGTTTCACGGATCGGCCGGTCAAGCTGCGTTACATTTTCGGCGGCTATTTCAGCCAAAACGACACCGCGCTGGCCAACACGGGCTCGAACCAGAAGAAACACAGCGCCGAGTTTGCGCGGTTCGTAGCTCACGACGACCTTACCGTCGCCGAGCTTAAAGCTGCCCCCTGGAGCGCGAAGCTCGAAGAGATGCGCGCGTTGACCGGTCAAAGCGAAGACGAGTTCTGCGCGTTCCTCAACGCGCTTGAGCTGCTCGATCATGGCGAGTTGATGCGCAACCGGGCCTCCAATTTCTTCAATCTTGAGCGCCAGCGCGTCGAAGCGCTTATCCAGCTCATTCCGCGGCTGATAATCAAACGGAAGACTGGCGCGTATTTCTCCGAAGCAGACCTCGTGCGCGAACTCGGCTGGCGCAAAGTCATCCAGCGGAATGTGCACGAGTTTCCAGTGCCCGACGATTTTCAAGACAACGACGCGACGCGCGACGAACTGCTTCAGAAAATCAGCCAGCAGTCGCGCGGGTATATCAGTCTGGTTGGGCCGCCCGGCACGGGCAAGTCGACTCTGCTTCAGACGGCGCTTTTCAACACGTCCGAGTATGGCGTCGCACGCTATCTCGCGTTCGTGCCAAATCAGCGCCATGGCTTGGGGCGCGCCGAGGCCGGTGAATTTCTGAACGACCTGATCGCCGAGCTGATGAGCCTCGATCTCGGCGGCAGCCGTTACGCGTTGGATGACCTGGCGGGCCAGCGAAAGGAATTGGCGCACCAGCTCGAAACCGCAAGCGAGCGATACGCCAAGACCGGGCGCAAGACGATCATCGTCATCGATGGCCTTGATCACGTTCCGCGTGAAGAAGATCCGCGCGAAAGCTTCCTCAAGCAATTGCCGCTCGCCCACGCCGTTCCCGACGGCGTGCTGTTCGTGCTTGGCACCCAAACGCTCGACCTCGCCGACTTGAAAGCATCGATTGTTCAGCAGGCTAAAGGCGCGGACCGCCGTGTCGAAATCACGCCCTTGCCGCCAGCGGCCATTTTCGCCATGGCCAACGACGCTGGCCTCCCAGACTACGTCGATCGCGACGGCCTTCTCGCCGCCTCCGAGGGCCATCCTCTCACGGCCCGCTACTTCGTCGAAGCGCTGAAGCCGGTTACGTCCGCGAGCGAGGCGCAACACATCCTCTCGGCGACGGATGGCCTCGGTCGAAGCTTGGACGAAATCTATGCGCGCGTTTGGATCGGATTGTCGGCTGATGAGTCCGCTAAAGCCGCGCTTGGGTTGCTGGCGCGCGCCGATGGCGGGTTGACGCCCGCGCAAATCGCCGGCGTCTATTCGAATGCGACGGTGGAAGAGGTTCTCAAGAAGGCCGGTTTCTTGCTGTCGGGCGTTGGCCAAGAACGCCTATCGATTTTTCACAACAGTTTTCGGCTCTTCGTGGTCGCGCAAACCGGAGTCAGATTCGGCAAACGCGAGCCTGCGCTCGAGGTCGAATTCAACCAGCGCCTCGCGGGAATCGCGGCCGCAGCTGACGAGAGCGACGCGCAGCATTGGATGGAATTGCGCTATCGCGCGCGCGCGGGCGAGACAGACCCTGTGCTCGCGCTTGCGACACCTGAATATTTCCGTCGTTCGCTCATGCTTTTTCGACCCAGGAGCGAGATTGACGTCGATCTCCGGCTGACCTATGCGGCCGTCAAGCCGACGCGTTCGCGCGTCATCCTTCTCAACAAGCTGCTTATCGAAAAGGAAGTCGAGTATCGGCGCGAGGCCGTGAGCCAACTCGACATGGTGGGGCTGTTTCTCGACCTCGGCGACGTCGATCTCGCAATCCACCATGCCCTTGAAGCTAACACGCCTGGCGAGGGTTGGCTCCGACTGGTCGACGTTCTCTGGGAAGACGGCCACGCCGCGATCGCGCGCCGCGTCCTGGATGCAAACGAGCCGCTCGAAGCGCTCTTCGGGGTAGACAAATTCCACTCCGGCAGCGGCATCAACACGGCGGGCGATTGGATTGAACGTGCGCAACGTTTTCGTCCGATCGAACGGCTGGTCTCGATCATCGAGCGCATACCGGCGAATGATTACGAGGATGTCGATCTCATGCGGCAGGGCCTCCTCTATCGCGTCGCACGCGGGATCGTCAAAGACAAACCAGACGCTGACATCGCAACGCTCTGCATCCAACTGAAACTCCGCGACGAATATCAGCACTATCTCTACATCACCGCCGCCGACGCAGCGCGCGCGGCCAACGACCTCGATCGCGCCAAGCAATTGCTCGGAAGCATCGCTGCGCTTCGCGATTTCTCGACGCTTGACGCGCATTGGAAAACCTACGGCGCGCGCGTTGCGCGTCAGTTGGGCGATGACGATCTTGCCAAGCGCCTGATGCAGGACATCGAAATTCCTTCGATCGGAGCGGAGGAGAGCGGGTCGCAAGGCGACGCCTTGAGCGAGTTCGCGAGCAAAATCTACGAACGCACCGCGCTCAGCACGATCTTGTTGACGCCCGCGCGCTACAGCGCGCGCGGCCGCGACAACCCGTTCTTCAACGGTCTCGACGACAAGGTCATCGAGCTCGGCCGCATTCGTGGCGCGATCGAAACCAAGGCGGACGACGGCGATATCTTGGCCCTCAAAACGGTCATCCGTTATTTCGCCAACGCGAAACCCGATCGTGGCGACTTCTCCGCCTACAAGTTCCACGGCTTGATCCCGGTGATCGGCGAGCGGATCGCTCGCATCACCCGACGGCTTCACGGCGCCCAGTTTGCCGACATTGTCGGCCTGGTTGACGAACTCATCGCCGCTGGAGGGACCAATTTTCACGGTTCTGAGACATTTCGCCTGGTTTGGGCGTCCAACGTCTATCAGATCAACGGGGACGCCCCCGGCGCTCAGGCGCGCATTGAAGGCGTCGAAACGCTAGCGCGGTCGGACCGTACGCCCCACGAGGTTGTCGAATTTCGCGCGTCGCTGGCCAAGGCCTACGCCGAGATCGGATTGGACGACAAAGCGAAGGCCTCGCTCGACGCCATGCACATCGATACCTTCGGGTATTGGCTGCGCGCCAAGAAAGAACCGCAGTACGAGTTTTGGCTCTGGTCTTATTTGAAGGCGTGCGACGCTGATCCAACCAATGCCGGTGAACGCGCGATCACGTTCTCGCAATTCGTCCTTGGCATGGATGAAACCGAAGGCGACGACACGGCCCGGCGCTTGGTCGGCGATCTCCTCGCGGGCGCCGCGACCTCGCCCGCCGTAATGGGCGGCGTCGCGCGCCGCCTCATGGCTAGCGATCTGACTTCATGGGCGGAAATCGTGGATGGGGTTTTGGCCGCGGTCGCTGCCCAACGGAGCGATCTTGCCGTGCTTGCGCTCGACGTTTTTGCTCAACTCGTCGTGCCCTACGTCACCGCGCGCAACGATCGTGCTGTCGCCGCGTGCCTTGCTGCGATGCCGTCCGGTGATCGCGCCGCCGCGATCGATCGCCTGGTTGAGCAAGCCTCGATATATTGCCCGCCATCTGAGCGGCTGGCCTTGTTCGAGCAAATCAGCTCCGCCGCGCCCGATCTTGCCGCTCGATTTGCGAACGCCCAAGCCGCCGCCGTCGCAGATCGAGATATGCTGCAGCGCAAATCCGAAGACAAAAGCGCCGAGAAAGGCGTCAGCGTCGAGGAATCCGATGCGACAACCCTGTCGGAGCTGCTCGCCGAGGGCGACGGCACGAGCAAGTATGGCGACGGGATTGACTATTTTTACGCACGCACTGCCGAGCGTCTGGCGGGCGGGGCGACAAAGGCGGAGATCGAAACCTTCATCACCCAGCGCCCTCGCCTGGTGCAGGACGCGAAGTTCATGGCGGCCTGCGCGCGCGCTGTGCTGAATGCAGGAGACACCGCTGCGGCGAGGGCCTTTTTCGCCAAGGCGGAAAAGGCGGCACAGTCGGGACATTGGTCGTCGTTCATGGGCGGTCAAAAGCTCGAGCTCCAATCCCTTCGTATCACACTCGACGGCGACCAGGGCCGCGAGAAAGGTTTCGATGTACTCATCGATGAACTGTCTAGCGGTCAGACGTATGGCAGCTCGCTGTTCCTCAACCTCGACGATGTTCTTGAAAGCGTGAGCGTCGATCATCCCTACGTCGAATGGTGGGCCGAGACGGAAACTCACCTGCGCCAATACAGAGAGTTTCGCCTGGCGCCGCCGGTCGAGGCGGACGCTAGCGTTCAAAATCACGGCGATATCATTGCGTGGCTGATCGCCGAAGCGTATTCCCTCCACTGCCCTGACGTCCTCGATCATGCGCGTGCCGCGATGCTGACGATCGCGCCTCTGCCGGGGGGCGCGTCGGTCTTGCAAACCGTGTTCAAACTGCTGCACGACCAACCCGACGGCTCCCGCGAAGCCATTGCGCTCGCTTATCGGCTGCGCCGCGAAGCTACGTTGAAAGACGCGCTTCTTATCGAAGCTCGCCGCGGCGTTGAGCACGCTGATTTCGTCGTCTCGAACCTGGCGCAGCGCGCTCTGAAGCATTTCCAGGTGGCACATCCGGCAGCGCCACCAGGCAAGCTCCCGACATTTTATGATTTGGCGCCGAGCGGCACGCCCGAAGCCGAGAAGTTTGATCTTCCGCCCGGCGTGATGAGCGGCGCTCGGCCGATGTGGTCGGACGATCCCTGGACCCAAACGACCATGCTGCGGTTCGCTTTCCGTGTCTTGGCGGATCATACCGAGGTGCCGATGGAGACGCTGCGGCGGCGCTGCGCTGAGTTTCTGCGGCGTCTGGGCGGACGCGAAAAGTTTGGTCCAGAAGCCGAAACCTGGGTTCAAGGGAAATTGCGCAGGCTTCATCTGATGCTCACGTGGCGCAAGCTCCAGCCTATGGCGGCACAGCGAGCGTTCGGCATGGTGCTCAAGGAATTGGCCGACGCGGACGCCGTCGATCCCAGAGTGTTTGAATTGCTGTGGGACGAAATCGGCGGTCCTTCGCTGAGGGACTTCGATCTGCGGTTCCAGGCGCGCCCAGATTGGGCGCATCGCCCGGCTACCACCTCACGCGAATATGGCGGCCTCGACGCTGACGCTTGGCTCGCTGCCGCTGAAGAAGATCTCTACGCGTCGGTCGTGACCGAAGGCTTTGTCTTGGCGGAACGCCGCTACTACAAACTCCGCGTGTGGCGCGAGAACGCCGAGAGCACGCGCCTTACCTTGCCTAACGTGTTCGACATAGAAGACACATCTATCGATCTCGACGACGTGCCTCGACTTCATACCTTGGACAATCTCCAACCGCTGTATGATTCACAAGAGTCAAAGCTGATCTGCCGGATTTTCCAGCCCTATTTCGGGGATTTGCGCGAGACGGCGATCACCATCTGCCCTTACCTCGCGTCCAAGCTCGGCTGGATCAGGTCAAAGGCGAAACCCTTCGAACTGCACGACGCGTCCGGGGCGATCGTCGCGACCACGATGCGGTGGATCGACGGCACCGACCAGGTCGACACGTACGAGTCCGAAATCTTTGAAGAGGGTCAGGCTATCGTCCTCTCAATCGACGGACGCGCCCAAGTCGAGGCGTTTGTTGGTCCATTGCTGATCAATACGAAGACCACCAGACGCACCGCGCGCGAGGGCAGCGGCACGAACAGCCGATCGCTGTTTTCGGCGACACCCGAACCTCTCATCATCGCCGCGGAATGATGTTCCCAAACGCGCTTGTTTGCGCGCTGCGCGATGTAAGTCACCGGCCCTGGTCATTCCGCCGACAGCGGATCATGGAGAGGGATTTGAACTTCAGCAAAATGCGCTTTTCAACTTTGAAACATCTCTCCGCTACAAAGCAAGAAACCGCCCCGACGCTCAGATCGGGGCGGTGATTGATTTATGTATGAAGTGGTTGCGGGGACAGGATTTGAACCTGTGACCTTCAGGTTATGAGCCTGACGAGCTACCGGGCTGCTCCACCCCGCGCCAAGGACGGCGGCCCTCTTGTGGGAGAGGGCTCGAAGACGAGAAAGGGGAGTAGCGAAAGGCGAATAGAAACCGTCTACTCGCTCTTCGCTACTCCCCGTTCGCACATCGTAGATAAGGAAACTTTTGCCCTTTGCAGGCCTGGCGACGACCTACTCTCCCAGGTCTTGAGACATAGTACCATTGGCGCTGAAGCGTTTGACGGCCGAGTTCGGGATG
>NZ_SOEJ01000015.1:0-82752 GCF_004366495.1 Methylosinus sp. sav-2 | reverse complement strand
TCTCGTCGAGCTCATCGAAATCCACAAAGACCTGAAGTCGCGCGCTGGCGCCTGACGCTTCAGCCCATCGCCTGCGGCCCACGCCGGATGCTTACAATGCTGCTGGCGTGCGGCAAGAAGGCGATCACCGCCATCGCGCGCGAGCTCGTCGGCTTTCATTATGGGCGATCCACGCAACAAGTCGAACCGAAGACCAGTGACGCGTAACGCGCACACAACGACATCGAGGCAGCGGCCAGGGCTTCGGCGCCGTTCAAGGAATCCTCCGCCGAAATTATGAGCGGCGCGACCGAACTCCGCGTGTCAGACCGAGGCTCCCCTACGACGAAGGCTTCCGTAAATGCGGCGTCCAACCTGCGAATGAGAAACGGTTGGACCGTCGAAATCACGCGGGCGTAACGTGTCTGCCTCGCCGAACATGTTCGCCCTCGCCTCATAGGAGACGGGGTGGATCGCAGATAGCGCTTGAAACGGTCATAAGAATTTTGACGCCCGATTGACAGCGCGGTCGCCAATTAGGCGTTGAGCAGCGCGTGCCGGCGATGAAATGGCCGCGGATAAGACTGGCGGCGAGGAACAGGCTTTCAATCAGCGTTTGGGAAAGCGGAGGAGAGTTTCAGCCGCCCGGTCGTGACCGGGCGGCGTTGGTTCGTCGATCGCGCCGCGTGCGCAAACCGAGGCCCCTTTGCCTATGTGTGAACGTGACGTTTTATTGCTTTGCATGAGAGGCAGGGGCTCTGGGCGAGCGAGGACGCGGGCTCTCAGTTGAACGGCATGTAGCGGAGGCTCAGGAAGATCATATTCTCAGTCGCCTTGGGCGCGCCTCCGACGCCGATGAACGAGTCCTTGATCGTGTAGGAATATTGGGCGCCGACGCGAACTTTTCCGCCCGGGCCGTCATAGAAATTATGCCAAACGCCGCCTGTCAGCTGGCGTAGCGATTTGGTCTGTCCGACGCAGGAGCCGATGAGCCCGTAGGGACCACCGGTGTAAGAGCCCTCGACGCTACAGCCGCTGTTCACAAAGCCGGGATTTCCGTAGCCGAACGAATAGACTCCGCCCGCGAGATACGCCGTTTTCGGCAGGCTGACGGTCGAATATTGGGCGCCGGCGAATTCACCGCCCGCAAAGGCGTAGACATCTGTTTTCGGAGTCGGATGGACCGTCACGCCGACGAGCAGCTGACGCTCGTGAATGGGTTGCGGCGCGCCCGTCCAGTCGAAAGTGGCGTCCGCGATCGAGGCCGAGCCGTAACGCCCGTTGGCGCGTCCCGTGATGCCGGACAATTGGAAATCGACCAATTTCGGAATCACCGGAACCGTCACGCCGATGAAGCCGCTGCCCGCCCAAACATCGTGGTTGCCGCCGAAGGTGCGATCATTGAGGTTTCGCAACATGCCTCCGCCTTCGATGTGTATCTTACGATCGAATAGCGTCGGATCCCATGACGCTTTCGTCATCAGATCCGGAACATGGTTGAAGGTGACCGCATTGAGGCTGTTATAGAGCGACCCCCCGATCGGGTTTTGGGAATAGGCGCCGGGATAATATGTTCCCGGGAGCGTTTGCGACACGCCATTTGCGGGAATGGGCGCCACCGTGCCGGTAAAGTTCATGCCCGGCGCCGCGAAGTTCGTGTAAGCCGCCTCGGCGCCCACGGCGATTTGCAGATCATATGGGAGATCTTTGCTGATGCGCACGCCGGGCTGGCGGGACCATGTATAGCCGGGCAAATACTGATCGTCGATCACCGGCGGAACCAGAAATGCGTCGGGAGTTGTGCCGCGGGAGTTCAGCGATGCGAGAGAATACATCTGACCGGCGGAGACGTGGAGGCCGTAATCGGAACGGTCCAGGCTCGTGTAGAGCTCACGGAAGCGCAAATTGAACGAGTCGCTCTGCGTGAGATTCGCAGTTTGCGCCGCCGAGAGGAAGTCGGCCGCGAAATACAGTCTCGCGTGCGTTTCGTCGTCGAGATTGGCGTCGGTTTGCAAAGTGAAGCGGCTGCGGCGCGCCGTGAATCTGGTTTCGCCGTCATGGGAGGTCGGATTATTCGCGTAAGGGATGTTGCCGAAAGGCGTCGCGAGGTCTGCGCCCATAAATCGATCGCGATGCACCGCGCCGAATTCGAAAAAGCCTCCGGGCTTGAGAGTGACATTCTTGTAATGGAACACGTCGGGCCATAAGGCATCCGATTTCGCAGAACTCGCGTCGCTCTTTGTGACGCGCTCCACCTCGCGGTTCGTCCCTTTTCGATCTTTCGTTTGCGATTCGAGGCGATGCTCAAGGCGTCGGACTTGCGCCTTCAAGGCTTCCATCTCCGCTCTCATTTCGGTGTCGGAGGCGGAAGCCACAGAGTTCCACGAGGTGAACAATACCGCCAGCAGGACGGAGCGAGGATCTCTTGCGAGGCGCTGGCGAGCATTGCTGCTTCTCGAGTATTCGACTGTCATTGCCGTGTTGATCACTTTTTTCATCCGAGCACCTCCCGACTTAACCGGCGCCGGACTAACGGCAAGCGAATGACGCTCCAATGAAGAAATATTAAATTATTTTTTAATAACGCTTGCGAAGCGCGTTGTGTAATACACTACTTAATGTGGCGCCGGCTCATGGCCTTGTGAATCTATTGTGGCTGGAATCGTGGGCTATATGCTGTAACGCTGCGCTCTAATTGTCGCAGTTATAACTAGACACAAGGCTACAATACATGGTTATGCTAGAAAATCGTGGGTGCGCTCGCGCAGAGGTCGACCGCGATACACGTAGCTTCCCGATTGTCAGCGTCGAGCGAGCGATCTTCGAGGGATCGTTATCGCAGACGCGACTGCAGGTAGGATGACGTTCAAATCTCTGTAGGTCGGTTGCTTCCACCGCGCACATACGCCATATCCCCAAATAGATATATAGTATCTATTTGGGGATATGGCGTATGTGCGCACTAATGTTCGTATTAATGCTTATATAGATATCGTATTGGCTAAAATAAAAGCGCAATGATGAAATATATATACCTGTTGTACATTTGCAACTGCATGTCACAAATCCGCAGATGTCGCGCTCTCAACGGCAGAACGGGCTTCTCGTCGATATGGTGACGAAATATATTACGGCATGGCGCCGTGCAGGCTCGTCGGAATCTCCCAGAGGATCGCCGGGCAAACGATCGGCGCATCGCCGCTAGATCGGAGATGAGAAAATGAAAAATGGATCGAGATTCCGCTCCCACCTCGTAAATGAAAGCGCCCTGCTGCTCACGCTCGCGGCGAGCGCGTTGGTCGCGCAAGCCACACCGGCCGACGCCGGGCAAGAGTCCGCAATTCGATCTGCGCCCGAACCGGAAAACGCGCCTTCGGCGCCTGTGCCTCTCGGGGTGTTCGGTGACAATTTGCCGGAGCCCGGTCGAGTGACGCTTTCGATCATTCCGAAGTTCGTCACCAACGCCAATTCGCTCATCGGCACGAAACGCGTGTCCTCGCAATATATCGCGGGTACGATTCCTTGGTATTGGAATCCATTCGCCGCGACCTTGCGCATCGTCCCGCAATATCAGTTCATCGAATCGCAGACGGTGACCCTGGCCTATGGCTTCGCCAAGAATTTTTCGATCGTGCTGTCCGCCGGCATGGTCGAGAAGCACTCGCATCTGATGACATTCGACGGGGCGTCCGGCGTCACGCCACGCAGCATGAGCTTTCCCGGCACGGATAGCCTCGAGGATATGACCGCATCGGTCGTCTGGCGGGCCTATCAAGATCCGATCAACCGGATCAAGCTCAATCTCGGAATGTCGTTCCCGACCGCGAGCACCTATAACCAAGGCGGCGTCGTGTCGAGGACCGACGGCACCTACAACATCGGTCGGGCGTTCTATGGGATGCAATCGGGGACCGGCACATTCGATGTTCTGCCGGGCGTTCTCTACGCCGGCGCGATCGCTCCCTGGTCATGGGGCGCTTCATATCGCGCGCGCCTTCCCCTCGCGGTCAATAATGAAGGCTATATGTGGGGCCATTATCAGGAAGCGAACATTTGGGGAGGCTACAGCTGGCTCCCCGGCCTGACGACGACCGTGCGCGCGAATTTCAACATTCAGAGCCCGATCGACGGCAAAGACTATTGGATGAGCGGAAAGCTCCAAAGCGCCAATCCGAATTATTACGGTGGCAAAAGGATCGAGATTTACGGCGGGGTCGATATCGATGGAAAGCTGTTTGGGGCGCCGGGCTATTCCGTCGGCCTCGAAGGCGGCCTCCCGATCTATCAGAATCTCAATGGTCCTCAGCTGGCGCGCGCCTGGCAGGCCGCACTGGCGATGCGTTGGAAACTCGGTGAACATGGACCCACTGTCGCCGCCGCCCCGGTCGGCGCGCTGAAGCGTCCTCTCGCCGCCGCCGCCACGCCTGTCGCCGATTGGCGCGGCTTCTATCTCGGTGTGAACGGCGGCTACACATGGGCCGGCGACACCGAGACGAGCTTCACTTATAGAGGCGCCGGCGGATTCGCCGCACTGGCGGCGGCCGGCGCGCTGGCGCCCAATGTCCATCTCGACAGTCACGGCTTCATCGGCGGCGTTCAGATCGGTTATAACCTCGAGCCGGGCGACAAAACGCTTGTCGGGTTCGAGGTGGATCTGCAAGGCTTGACGGTCGGCAACAGCACCGTCAACTCGTTGCGCGGATCGGGCGCCGACGCGGCTTTCCTTCAGGCGCAACGCAATCAGCATGACCTCGGAACGATCCGAGCCCGATTCGGCTATCTCGTCACGCCCACCATTCTGGCCTATGGCACGGGCGGCCTCGCGTTCGGCGAAGCCGTTCTCAACCCGAGCTATTTCAGTCCTCTCCGTTCGCCGGTTCTCAACTTCGGCGTCGGCAACAACGGCTTGGTCGGTTATGTCGACATGCGTTTGGGATGGACGGCCGGCGCCGGATTTGAATGGATGCTCAGCCCCTCTTGGAGCGTCAAGACGGAATATCTGCGTTACGATCTCGGAACGGCGAACACCGCCAATATCGGCCCTCTGTATTATGCCGATAAAGCGGGGCTCTCGAGCGTCGCCTGGAAGGCTCCTATCAATGGGAACGTTCTTCGGGCCGGGCTGAATTATCACCTCTGACGTCGCGTCGCGGCATTCTCCCGTTTCGGGTGAAACGGGAGAATGGCTCGCGTTCTTTTCGCGACCGAAAAATTGCGGACCCGTCAGCGCAAATCTGTTCCGAAAAGTAAGGCGAGCCTCAAGGAATAGACAGTCCTTGGCCTTCTGAGCGGCCCCCGCCATTGTCCAAGATCTCGCCAGCGCCAGGGATATGCTCGTTTACGACCTCGGAGGGCTGGGCGGCATGAGCGGAGCGTTCGTCGTCACGGAGCAACCGGATCCATTTCTGATGCCGAGAGCGCTGATGTGGATGGCAAGCGGCCCGAGCATATTGTCCGCCCGTCGTCGAAAAAGCGATTGCAAGCGCGAGGATGATGTTTACCATGACGTCGCCATCCTATGGTGTTTTGTCCGCGCATATACAATATAATGGCATGATATCTGCGTAACCATATATAGTGTGATTTATATACACAACACGCGCTCGTAATATCGGCTTGTTATGCAAGCATAGTTGCAATGCTTGCATTTGTGAACCGTTTGTGATGCTAGCAAACGCAGCTTACACGAATTTAGCCTCGTAGCGGCATGTTAAGTTGGAATGTTTATTAAATTATATTTTAAGAAGCTGGCTAGCACGAGGAAATGCAGATCGGTCACGAAGCGGTCTCTCAAACCCAGTTCGTTCAGGGACGCGGGAGGACTCCGACGTGAATTGACCGCGCGCCTCAGAACGGCGAGAGCGTCGCGCACACCATGCGCGCGCGTGGTCAAAACCAATCTTTCGTTTCTCCCGAGATCACGACCAGCAACCGTCCGGCCGAGGCTGAAGACACAACCGCGTCAGTTCATTGAGAGGACGATCTGATTCTCGGCTCGAACAGTTCCGCTATCGGAACTCTCGTCTTGAGGACGACGCGCTTTACGTTACTGCGGCGTCTGTTATTCAGCGTGCAAGTTTGGCTCTGACTCACTTCTGATGCACTTGCGGCGCCGGGTGGCGCTGGTTTCACAGGGAATCAGCGCCATGACGACTGCTCTGCGTCCTTCGGCAATCATTCCGTCAGGGTTCCGCGTCGACCGCGTTTCGATTGAGGGTGAGATGACGACGATCGAGGCGCGCGCCATCGCCGCGACGAGGACATGTCCGGACTGTGGTTCGATTTCCAGGCGCGTTCACAGGCACTACTCGAGACGGCTTTCGGATTTGCCGCTCGCGGGGCGCGTGGTTCGCATCTCCCTGACGGCGCGGCGCTTCCGGTGCATGACGCCGACATGTCGCCGATCCATTTTCACCGAGCGGTTCGGTGATGACATTATCGCGGCCCGCGCCCGACGAACCGCCCGCCTCGAAAACGTCGTCCATCATCTGGCCCTCGCGCTCGGCGGCCGATCGGCTGCGGGTCGAGCCCGGCGCCTCATGATGCCGGTCAGTAACGATACGCTGCTCCGGGTCGTGCGCCGCGGGGGTCGGCCGTCGTCGCCGCCGCCGACCGTAATCGGCATCGACGACTGGGCGTGGAAACGCAATCAGCGCTATGGGGCGATCATTTGCGATCTCGGGCGCCGTCGTCCGATCAAGCTGTTACCCGATCGGGAGCCGGCAACAGCGCAGGCATGGCTCGCCGGACAGCCGCAAATAGCCATTGTCGCGCGAGATCGCGGTGGCGGCTTTGCGCTCGCCGCCAGCAGGGCGCTTCCCGGCGCTCTTCAGGTTGCCGACCGCTGGCATCTGATGGAAACGCCAGCGCCGCCTTCCTCGGCGCCGTGCGCAAATCGATGCGCTGCATACGATCCGCGCTCGTCGCTCTCGAAATGGACACCGAGGACGGCGTCATCTGGGTCTACGGCATCGGAGACGACGGCGTTCTTGCATTCACCGACTTCGGCATCGAAACTCTCGTCGAGCTCATCGAAATCCACAAAGACCTGAAGGCGCGCGCCGGCGCCGGGGGGGGCGTGGGGCAACCCCCGTCCTACCGCGACCGAGCCGCGTCACTCTCGGATGCCCGTGTCGCGCCCGCAGACAAAATTTGCGACGCAACCGGCGCTCGCGCGCCCCATTAATCGAAAATTTAGTTGCCTATTTTTTCACGCGAAGACATTCATCCCAGAAAGTGATCCGGGGCGGCGATCCCGACGATCGCGCATCGTCTGACCGCGACGGAGGGGCGGCGAAAAGTCGAGAAAAGAGCGCCGAGGAGGTAGAGTGAATAGTCCTAATGCCGGCGCCTTCGCCATAGTGGCGGCTCTGTCCTGTGTCGGACTCATCGAGGCGTCAGCCCGCGCTTCCGAAAAAGCGATCGCCGCCGAGCGGGCGGAAACGCCGACCCGAGATGCGGCCAGGATCGCGCCCGATATAGACCGGCTCCCAGACGATTCTTGGGGCCGCGCGGTGCGAATGGGCCGAGCCCTCATCGTCGAAACTTATAAGCATATCGGACCGGAGAGCCGCGATCCGCAGAGCCGATTCGCCGGCAACAATCTGTCTTGCCAGAATTGTCATCTCGAAGCCGGCGCGAAGCCGCATGGGCTTCCTTTGGTCGGCGTCTTCCGCGAATATCCGCGCTATGCGGCGCGTGAAGGCGCGATCGAAACGATCCAGGACCGCATCAACGGCTGTCTGACACGCAGCCTCGACGGTCGACCTCTGCCCGTCGACTCCAAAGAGATGAACGCGATCGTCGCCTATATCGCTTTTCTTTCGACCGGCGCGGAGAAAGTAGGGCGCGGCGCTGGCCAAATGGCCGAGCTGACGCGCCCGGCCGATCCGAAGGAGGGCGCGAAGGCCTTCGCCGAGAATTGCGCCGCATGTCACGGCGCCGACGGACTGGGCAAGCGCAGAGGCGTCGTCGGCGACGCCGAGGGCTATGAGTTTCCGCCGTTATGGGGTTTGGACAGCTTCAACGACGGCGCCGGCATGGGACGATTGATCGCCGCGGCGAATTTCATCCACGCGAACATGCCCTTCGGCGCGACCTATGATCATCCGGCGCTGACGGTCGAGCAGGCTTGGGACATAGCGGCCTATATGGCTTCGATGGATCGGCCGCACAAGGTCGGCATAGACAAGGATTTTCCCGTCGGCGTCGAGAAATTCGTCGACGCCGGATATGGACCCTATGTCGACGGGTTCTCTCTGTCCCAGCACAAATTTGGCCCATTTCAGCCGATCCGCGACAAGCTCGAAGCGATGAAGCGTTCGAAGGCCGGCGGACAGACTGGTCCTTGAGCGGCCAGGCAGCGTCGAAGGGCCGATAGGAAGACGCCGAACGCCGAGGTCGAGAACAGCGAGCGAGAGAATGATCGGGGGAGGCCGAGACGGCGCGATCCGTCACGACCCTCCGCTGTCACGCGCGTTCTTCGGCGCGCGCTAGGACTTCGTCGCGGCCTGCGTCGCCATTTCGCACGGAGCGCAGGGCGACTCCGCGACGGGGGGCGGAGAGACCGGGCGGCTCCAACCGCCGCCGAGCGCTGTCATCAGCGACAACGCCGCCTGCAGGCGTCCCGTGCGCAATGCGATCGCCTGACGCTGCGCGGCGAAGGCGTCGGACTGCGCCGTCACCACCTCCACATAGGTCACGACGCCCTCCTCATAGAGCTTCAGCGAGATATCGAGCGTCTTATTGCCGGCGACGACGGCTGCGGCGATATCCTTTTCCTGACGATCGAAATAGCGAATGAGCGCGAGCGCGTCCTCGACTTCGCCGTAGGCGCGCAGGACGACGCTCCGGTAATGCGCCACGGCCTCGAGATAGGCGGCCTCGGCGTCGTGCAGATCGGCCGAATGCGCGCCGCCGTCGAAGATCGGCAGCGTCACGGCTGGCCCGAGCGACCAGAGGCTGTTGCGCGCGTTGAAGAGGCTGAGACCCGTGTCTTGCGTTCCGCCGGAAAGATTGATCGTGAAGCGTGGGAAGAACGCGGCGCGCGCGACGCCGATCGAAAGATTGGCGCCATAGACCCGCCGTTCGACGGCGGCGATGTCGGGGCGGCGCTCGAGCAGCTGCGACGGAGCGTCGAGCGGAATCGTCGGAGCAGCGACGCGCGTCTGCGATGACGGCAGAGAAAAGCTCTCCGGCGTGTGGCCCGCGAGAATGGCGACGGCATGTTCGAGCAGCGCGCGGCGCGCCTCTATCTCGGAGAGCTGCGCCTTCGCGAAGCCGATCTGGGTCTGCGCGCGCGTCACGTCGGCGGGCGAGGTGATGCCGCCGCCGACACGTTTCTGCACGAGGGCGAGCGAGCGGCCATAGGCAGCGACGATGCGCTTCTGTAGCGCAATCTCATTATCGGCGCCTTGCAGGTTGATATAGTCGCGCGCGAGCTCGGCGTGTAGGCTCAAGGCGACGGCGGCGAGATCGGCTTCGGACGCCTGCGCCTGCGCGACGCCTGCGGCCGCAAGATTACGGACGCGCCCCCAAAGATCGATCTCATAGCTCGACTGCATCGATAGCTGATTGTCGCCGTAAAAGGTCGGCGCATTTATGGGCAGGCCACGGGACTGCGCCGATCGCGCGAAGTCGGAGCCGCTCGGATAAGAGTTGGCCAATCGAAGCGGGCGGTGCTGCGATTCTTTGTTCTCGGTCAGTTGGCCGCTCGCCGTCAGGGTCGGCGAGAGGCCCACGGCTGCTTTCGCCGCCAATGCGCGCGCCCGGTCCATCGCGGCCATGGCCTGGCCGAGATCTGGATTGAGTTGGTCGAGCTCGCGTTCGAGCGTGTCGAGGCGCGTGTCCTGGAACGCTCGCCACCACGATCCTCTCGGACGTAGATCGGCGGGATCGGCGGCGGACCATTGCAAGCCGCCATCGCTCGAGAGGGCGCGCTTTTTCTCGGCGAAAGCAGGCCCGCCTCCTTTTGCTTCCTTGAAGCTCGCCGGGGTCTCCACCGTGGGCGCGACATAGGACGGCGCGAGGTCGCAACCACTCAAAGATACGCACGCCGTCATCAGGAGGAATCGACGCAAAAATCTCATCTCGCCTGCGTTTCCTTCCTCTCGCGGTCCTTGATTCTCACCGCGATCCCGTCATGCACGGATTGCCATGGCGTACGGATCACGCGGTCGGTCTCGGAGAGCCCCGCCGATATTTCGAGCGAAGGTCCGAGATCGCGAGCGATCTTGACGGTCTTCATGCGCACGACGCCGCGCTCGTCGACGGTCGCCACTTGCGGCGACGCATTGACGAAGACGAGCGCGCTCGCCGGCAGAAGCAGCGGCGCCCCCTCGGGAGGAAGCGAAATCCTGATTTGTCCGAACGCGCCCGGCAGCAGCGCGCGATCGGGATTGTCCGCCTCGAATTGCACGAGCAGGGTTCTGGAGCTCGCGGCGATCGCGCTGGCGGTCGTCATGATCTTCGCCGAAAATTCCCGCGTCGGATATTGCGGCAGCGTCAACCGCGCGGTCAGCCCCGGCGTGATCTTCGCCGCATAGGCCTGCGGCGCGCGGACATAGATGCGCATTTTGTGAATGTCGGCGACGCGAAACAGCTCGCGCCGACCGGCGCCGGCGTCCACTAAGGCGCCGACGTCGACATTGCGCGCTGTGATGACGCCGTCGAAAGGCGATGTCAGATTGAGATAGGCTTCGAGAGCGACGAGCCGGTCGAGATTGGCCTGAGCTGCATTCTGCGAGGCGGCTGCCGCCTCGAGATTTCCGGTCTTTTCGTCCGCGCTCTGGGGCGAGACCGCCGCCTCGTTACGGAGCGTGGTCCAGCGCTTCGCCGTCGCGCGCGCAAGATTTTGCTCCGCCTTGCTGCGCGCGAACAGGCCTTTGGCTTGCTCCACCTGCTGGTTGAGGTCGGGCGCGTCGATGACGCCCAGCACGTCGCCGGCCTTGACCTGCGCGCCGATGTCATAGGCCCAGCTCTTCAGATATCCGTTGACGCGCGCATAGATTGGCGCGTCGACAAAGGCCTCGACATTGGCCGGCAGCACGAGTTCCTGGGTGGCGGTCGAGAGCGTCGGCGTAATTAAATCGACAGTAGGAACCGCCGCTTCCTGTGTCACGCGCGCGAGCTCGGCGTCGCGTGCGCGACGCGAGACGACGCCGAAGGTGGCGAGCGCGAGAATGACGCCGATGGCGACGAGGACTCTCGGACGCAGGCTACGCAAAAGCTCCGCCTGCGCCAGTGGGTCCGGCGGATGGAGGTGAGGCGGTTCAGGGTGCGACATTCGCTTGCTCCAAGTGCGTGTTCTCCGGCTTGTCGCCTTGCGTGCGCTGCGCTCTGCGGCGCATGAGGAAGCCATGCGCGAGACTGAACATGACCGGCAGCAACAACAGCGTGCCCATGGTCGCGAAGGTCAGCCCGCCGATCACGGCGCGACCGAGCGGCGCATTCTGCTCGGCGGAGAGCGCCATCGGGGCCATGCCGATGATCATCGCGAGAGCCGTCATGATGACGGGACGAAAGCGCGTCACGCCCGCCGCCGCCGCCGCATGGAGCGGAGTGTCGCCGTCATCGAGCCGCTCGCGCGCGAAGGCGATGACGAGATTGCTGTTCGCCGTCGCGACGCCCATGCACATGATCGCTCCGGTCAGCGCCGGAACGGATATGGTCGTCTCGCTCAAAAAGAGCATCCAGACGATGCCGGCCAATGCCGTCGGCAGGCCGGAGACGATCAAGAACGGGTCCAGCCAGGATTGGAAATTGACGACGATGATGAGGTAGACGAACACGATCGACAGGACGAGGCCGAGCAGCAGATCCGCATAGGCGCTGCGCATCGTGGCGATCTGGCCGCGCAGCACGAGATTGGAGGCCGCCGGCGCTTCGTTGCGGGTGTCGTCCAATATTTTTTGAACGTCGTCCGCGATCGCGCCGAGGTCGCGGCCGCGCACGCCGGCGTAGATGTCGAACGCCGACTGGCTGTTGAAATGCGTGACGACGCCCGAACTCCAGCCGCGCCGAATCGAGGCGACGCCGCTGAGAATTTGTTGTCCCTCGCCTGCCGCCACCGGCTTGCTCGCCAGCGCGTCGAGGCTCGTGTTCCAAAACTGCGGCTCCATCGTCACGATCGGATAGGAGACGCCGCTCTTGACGTTGAGCCAGAAGGCCGGCGAGGTCTGGAACGAGCCGGCGAGCATGGTCTGCAAGGAGACTGTCACGTCGCGCTCCGAGAGTCCGACCTCCTGCGCGAGCGTTCGATCAACGTCGACGTGGAGCGTGGGCAAATCGCCCGCCTGCTGCATGCGCGGGTCGGCGACCCCCGGCACGCGGGCGACTCGCTCCAATGTCTTTTGCAGATAGGCGAGGTTTTCGTCGCGCTTGCTTCCCGAGATCTGAATGTCGAGCGGGGCCGGCAGGCCGAAATTGAGGATCTGCGTCACTATGTCTGCCGGCAGGAAGGAGAAGACGACGCCGGGAAAGGCGCGTGGCAGACGCTCGCGCAATAATTCCGCGAAGGGCCCCGCATCGGCGACCTTCTCGGGATCGAAGCTCAGCGTCAGATCGGCGTCGTTCGTGCCGATGGTGCCGGAGTTATTGTAGCTCAGATTGATGCCCGAGATCGGCAGACCGATATTGTCGACGATGCTCGTCAGCGCACCATGCGGCAGAGCGTCGCGGATTTCGGCTTCGATCCGGTCGCAGAGAACGCCGGCCTGCTCGAGACGCGTTCCCGTGGGGAGGCGGACATGCAGCCGCAAGGAGCTGCTTTCCGTCTCGGGGAAGAAATCGCGTCCGAGAAAGGGGGTCAGCGTGAATGAGAGCGCGACGCCCGTGAAGAACATAGCGACGAAAGCCTTCGGGCGCGCAAGCGCCAGTTGGAGCACGCGCGCGTAAGCGTCGAGCAATCTTTCGAAGCCTCTTTCGAACGCGATTTGCGCGCGCGTGAACGTCGCGAGGACGACGCCGCGCCGGGCCGGGCCGTATTTCGCCTCGCGCAGCGCCTCACGTTGCTGCGCGCTCAGGAAATAGCGGGCCATCGTCTCGACCAGAGTGTAGGTCAGAAAGTAGGATGCGATCATCGCGAAGACGACGGCTTCGGCGAGCGGACGAAACAGATAGCCGGCGACGCCGCCGAGAAGCAGCAGCGGCGCGAACACGATACAGATACAAAGCAGCGACACTGTGGCGGGCGTGATGATCTCCTTTGCCGCCTTGATGATCGCGTCGTCGATCGCCTCGCCCGCCTCCATGTGACGGTTGACATTCTCGATCGTGACGGTCGCGTCGTCGACGAGGAGGCCGACGGCGAGCGCGAGACCGCCGAGCGTCATCACATTGACGGTTTCGCCGAGCGCCGACAGCGCGAAGAGGGCGGCGAGAATGGAGAGCGGGATCGAGATCGTGATGATGATCGTCGAGCGCCAGCTGCCGAGAAAGAGCAGGATCATGAGGCCGGTGAGTGCGGCCGCGATCGCCGCCTCGCGCGCGACGCTGACGACCGCTCCGCTGATGAAGGCGGATTGGTCTCCGATCACTGTCATTTCGATCCCGTCCGGGAGCGCGAGCTTCAATCGTGGAAGCATCGCCTTGACGCCGTTGATCACGTCGAGCGACGACGCCGATCCAGAGGTCAGCACGGGCAGCAGCACAGCCGGCGCGCCATCGACGCGCACGAGATTAGTTTGCGGCGCGTTGCCGTTGTGGACATGGGCGACGTCGCGCAAATAGACGATCGCGCCATCGGCGCGCTTTATCGGAAAATCGTTCAGCGCGGCGATGTCTGCAGGCGCGTCGTTGATCAGGACGGCGTATTCATAGTCGCCGATTTTCTGGGTGCCGGCGGGAATGATGAGGTTTTGCCGTTCGACAGCGGTCACCACGTCTTGCGCCGTGAGGCCGAGCCCGAGCAGCTTCTCCTGGTCGAGGTCTATGCGCACCTGCCGCGATTTGCCGCCGTAAGGAAAAGGGACCGCAGCGCCGGTCACCGTGGTTAGCGGCGGCCGAATGAGCGTGTAGACGGCGTCGGCGACCTCCGCCTCGGTCCGCGTGGCGCTCGAAAAAGCGATTTGGATGACCGGCACGGTCGATGCGTTGAACAGTATGACCTGTGGCGGCTGCACACCCGGAGGGAGCAGGCGCAAAACGGTCTGGCCTGCCGCGCCCACCTGCGCCAGCGCGAGATCTATTTTCACCTTCGGCTGAAAATAGATCTTGTTGACGCCGATGCCATTGTAGCTCTGTGATTCGACATGATCGATGTCGTTGACGAGCGCCGTCAGCGCCAGCTCGTAAGGATAGAGGATGCGGGTGGACATATCGTCCGGCGAAAGCCCGACATAGGTCCAGATCACGGACACGACAGGAATGCCGACCGCCGGAAATATGTCGACCGGCGTCCTGAAAATCGCCAAAGCGCCGAGTATGACGATGAGAACCGCCGCCACGACGAAAGTGTAGGGGCGCCGCAGAGCAATCAGCACGAGTTGGAGCATTTCGAAGTCCTTGTCGGACAAACGGCGGCCTGCGCTGGGCGGCCGACGGATTCGACGCTTGGGCCTATCGGCGACGCGACGCCTCCGCCCGCCGAGCGGATCGAATCCGTCCGGCGGCTCGGCGAGCCGTTGAAAAAAGCGTCGACGCCGCACCTTGACCAGGGGCAAGCTAGCACCGACAATTTTGCCTTGCCAGAAGTGATTTTGCAGGAGCAGTCTGCAAAAATGCAGAATCTGAATTGGGACGATCTTCGCTATGTCATTGTCCTGTCGCGGACTGGCCGTCTGGCTACCGCGGCGCGGCAGTTGCACGTCGACGAAACGACGATCGCGCGCCGAGTGGCCCGCGTCGAGCGCGCTCTGGGCTCGCGTCTGTTCGAGCGCGCCAATGGGCAGTTGCTGCTCACGGAGACGGGTCACGAGGTTCTCCGGCACGCCGAGCAAATCGAAATGGGCGTCTGCGGCATCAAAAGCGTCGCGACAGGCCTGGACGACAGAGCCGCGGGAACGGTGCGATTGACCTCGGTGGCTCTGATCATGAATCGGATCTTGCTGCCGGCGCTCCCGGAATTTCTGCGGGCTCATCCTCAATTGCAGCTGCACCTCGTCTCCGAGCCGAGAAACTTGGATATCGGCGATAGGGAGATCGACATCGCCGTGCGCTTCGCCCGACCCGAGCAAGACTATCGCCTCGTCGCCCGCCGCATCTGCGAGCTCCCCTATGGGGTTTTCGGAGCCGTTGGATACTCGACGGAAAAGCTGCCCTGGGTCACTTACGAAGAGAGCCTGTCCGCTTTGCCGCTCGCGCGCTGGCTGGCCGAGGCCGTGAAGCAGGAGCCCGACCTCGGCCCGGGCTTGATCGTCAACGACTCCGATCTCGCGATGAATGCCGTGCACGCCGGCTTGGGTCGCTCGCTCATGCCGATCTGCGTGGGCGACCATGACGAAGGTCTCGTACGGCTCAGTGGAGCCGAGTCCGTCCTCACGCGAGAGCTCTGGCTATTGGTTCGATCCGATTTGAAGCATCTCGCGCGCATCAAGCTCGTGATCGAGTGGATCGAACGAGTCTTCGCAGAAATGGAGGCTCGGTGCGGCGAACGGGCGAAAGCCATGAAATGATGCGTGACACGGACGTCGTCCGGGGCGCATCCGCAACGGCGTTCGGAGGCCACTCTCGCGCGGGGGAGCGCGCTGGTCACCGCGCTGGTTCTGGTGCACATGGCGTGAGCGCGACATAATCCTTCCGTGGGCGAAACCGGACGCTGGGGTTAAGGGCGATGCTGAGCGTGGACGATCTTTTTAAAGGACTCCATTTCGATCGCGAAATCATCGGTTTCTGCGTGCGCTGGCATTTGCGATACAAGCTCAGCTTCCGAGATCTCTTGGAAATGATGACGGAGCGCGGTTCGTCGTTGGCCCATACGACCATTATGCGCTGGGTTCAGCGCTACGTTCCGGAGTTCGAAAAGCGGTGGAACCATTTCGCGCGCCAAGTCGGGGGATCGTGGCGCGTCGATGAGACCTACGTCAAGATCGAGGGGCGGTGGGTCTATTTCTACCGCGCCGTCGACAAGGCGGGAAAAGCAGTGGATTGTTTGCTGCGCGCGAAGCGAGATGTCGCCGCCGCCAAAGCGTTTTTCCGTCGTGCATTCGCGAACCACGGACGGCCGCCGTGCAAAATCACGCTCGATGGATATCAGGCGTCACATCGTGCGGCGCGCGAGCTTTTCGCTCTCCCGCTCCAACTGCTTCCACACCTTGCGCACTTCATGGACCTGGAAGTTCTCGTCGAAGACGCGCCGTCTCCTTGCGAAGGACCGCGTCCCGGCGCGCTCTGGCCGAGGCTTTCGCAGGGTCGCGTCGGCGCGCCGCGTGCGCCCAATAGGTGGAAGGGGTGATCGGCAACAGCTTGCAGATCGGCTCGACCCCGTGCGCCTCCCGATGAGCGTCGATGAAGGCGATCATTGTTTCGTGCGGCGGTCCTACTCCGCCGCCGCAAAATAAGCCGACGCCTTGCGCAGGATCTCATTGGCCTGCCGCAGCTCGCGGTTCTCCCGCTCCAGCGCCTTGATCCGCTCGCGCTCATCCGTCGTCGCGCCACGGCGGGCGCCCGAGTCGCGCTCCGCCAGGCGGACCCAGTTCCGCAACGTCTCGCCCGTGCAGACGATCTTCGCCGCGATCGAGGCGATCGCCGCTCATTGCGACGCATGATCGCCCCGGTGCTCCAGCACCATCCGAACTGCCCGTTCTCGAACCTCAGGTGAAAATCTGTTCGATGTCTTCTTCTTCGTATCCATGGCCCCATCCAATCAAGAGTTGGCGCCTCCGGCAATCCCGGCGCGGTTCAGCTGATTCGGTAGTCGACATACCAGCGCACGCCCCACGGGATCGCATCATGTTCGAAGTGGCTGACCTAGAACTCGTTCATCCCGCTATTCCGCGCGGCCCGCTTCCAGTCATTATAGCCCAGCCCAGATCCGCATCAAAAATTTGCGACAGAACCCTGCCTGATCCCCGGCAAGATGCCGAACCTGATCGCTTGTCCTTTCCTCAATTTGCACCGCAGCCGAACGAACGACGATTTCGAGCCGCGCCCCGTCTATCGCTTGCGCGAAATATTCCACAAGGCGGCTCCCCGCTTCTGGAGCGCCGGGGAGCCTGTCTGTCGACCAATGGTGCAAGTGAGCTCGGCAATGATACGAATTCCGGATTCGAATAAAGGAACAGTCGTACGTAGCGCCCTGATTTCTTCGCGATGTTGCGCGATCGTTCCTCGCGCCGCTCGAATGACCTCAGCCATCCAGCGCTGCGATTCGGCGGCGAGCAATCGGTGTTCATCGGGGCTCAAGCAGTCGTCGCGGACGAGCCCTGGGCGCAGGAGACGGTGAACGAACTCCCGGAACTCTTCTATGCCTTCCGAAGTAAAGGCGTGAAGTTCCGGGTCGGTCAACTCGGGGAGGCATTCGTCGGCGAAGCGCCACGCTAGAGACCTGTCCCGCTCGGCATAGCGCCTTATCTTCGCGAGCCTTTCCGGCAGGCTCCGGAGCACGTTGTTGAAATGCGCAAAAAACACTCCATCGGGAGCCTGTCCTAATTTCGATGGGGCCTCAAAGCCACAGCTATGTATTTTTTCGACGTAAGAAACTTTGGCCGCCTCCCATAGGCGGGCCATCCCATTGAAGTGAACTCCATCGGAGATATCGGTTCGAGTCGGCCACTGCGAATAGACCAGTTCGCCCTCGAAGCAGCTCAATTCCCGACACGAAATCGACCATGCTGAACAGCCCGCGAAATTCGATTTGTTCCCTATCCAGTTCAAAAGGCTCCGTGACGGAAATTCGTCGTCATCGAAGCGCAACACCCAGCGCGTTCCCGCGCTCCTCGCGCCGAATTCGATCATCCCGGCTTCCGCAAAGTCGTCAGAAGGCAGGAATTCGATGACGTCGGCTCCTTTTTCACGCAAGATCGAGAGCGTCCGATCGGCGCTGCGAGAGTCGACGACATACAAAGGCTCGACGCCGGCTTCGCGATACGCGTCCAGAAAGCCAGCAATCCACTTTTCGCTGTCGCGAGTCGGTATGAAAATCCTCACATCGTCCATCAGTTGAACTGTCTCCTCGGGAACTCTGCCCGATTTTGTCGCATATTTTGATTATGGACGCGACGAGCGTGTAATGAATGACACAGCTTACGCGGCGATCACTGCGCTATTCCGGCTGCTCTGTTGCCGGTGATCATAACCATTAGAAATTTGCGAGGGAGCCGGCCGACGATACGGATCGACTCTCAGCAATGCCACAGTCGATCGCCGAACTTCGTCAGCGCCGCGAGGCTCATCGAGCGCCCCATCGTCAAGAAAAGCTCCGCCAAAGGTCGTATCCAGGGTCGCGGCGCGCGTCTTTTCACCTGGACTCGCCGCTTGCGGACGCGTTTGACGCTCGTCGATAAGTGTACAAACGCTTCCGGTCCGAGGCAGGCGCGAATTGAATCCGCCCGCGTCTCTAGTCGCGTTTCGATATATCGCACGAGACTCTCGAACTGCTGAAAGTCTGGATGGTCCGCATAGGAGTTTTGCAAGCAAACGAGCGCGCCGACATAGCGATCCACGCCCAGGCGCTCCGCGAGCTCGTCGACGTGGTCGATCAGACGATCCACGACGGCGCGCCAAGCGAAATACTCGGCCCTGAAAGCCTTGAAGGGCGCCGCGCTATGGACTCCGCAGAGTTCCGCATGGCTCGCGAATCCGTTTCCGCCGTGGATTCGATAAATGGTGAGGGGCGCATCGATGAGCGCGGCGCCGTTCAGAAGCCGCACGCCTTTGTTCAGATAAGTATCTCCGTGGAATCGAAGATCCATGAGAGGACCATCGCCGAGAAGCAACGTCAGAGCGTCTCGCCTGAAACAATTCCCCGACGTCGGCGCATAGACCCAATCCTCCGAACTGAGCGGGCCCACGAAGTGCACGCGAGATTCGACATCGTCGAGTGGCGCGTGCTCGAATGGCCAAAGGTCGCTCGCGGCGGTGTCGATACGACGCAGGCGCTCTTTCCGCAATCCGCGCCCTGACGCGACGTAATCGCTGAGGGTGGTCCAGGACGATCTGACGATGCGACCATTGATCGACTGGAACATATCCGACGAGGTGAAGCCAACCGCGATCCGTAGCGAGAGATGAACGTAGAGATGTGTCTCGACGAAGGCTGGAAGGAGCATATCGTCGGCGTCCAAAAATACGACGTATTCGCCGGAGCTGGCCGCGAGGCCCGTTCTGAACGCGGTTGTCTGCCCCAGATTGTCCTTGTGGGATATGATGCGAACATGCGGTTCGTGGCGACGAATGCTCTCCAGGACGATATCGCTATCGTCGGTCGAGGCGTCGTCGACGATGAGGCATTCGATATGCGGATAAGTCTGAGCGAAGACCGAATCCAACGCTTCGCGCAGGAATCGCCCATAATTGTAATTGGTGATGATTATGCTGACCAACGGCAAGAGGCCGACGAGATCGTGGCCGGACGCGCGCGGGTTCGAAAGATGGCGCATTTTGTTGCCGCCATCTTCTACCTTCTGGAATTGCGCAAAATTCTCCAACATGACCAACTCTACCCTTCAGATTGCCCCCGCCCGGATCGCGTCCGGCGTCCATGCGAGAGCAGCGACTTCAACGTCGCAACATCGGCGATCCGGCGCTGACCGTCGGCTCGCGGTAAGGGACAGCCGAAATTCCGAAGTTCCGCCCATACTGCTGGCGTATGGCCGGCAGGTTGACGACGCCGGTCTTCAGGTCGGACGATCGAGCGTCTACGGGAGGCGCCTCGATGATCGGGCGGACGCGCTCGACGTCGCGCCTCAGCCGTCGATTGAGGCAGCCGAAAGCCAAGTCGCCGCCGATTTGAACGTCGACGCAGGTTCGAGCCTCAGCCATCGGCGACGCTGCGCCGCCGATGATGATTTCTCCATTCGGCGCCGCGACGTCGTTCGCATGACACGGCGCGACGAGCGGCATCATCAGAATAGCGAGACCGAGACATCTCATGCTTCGTCCCTTCGAACGATCGATTTTTAGCCACGGCCGCCGACGAGAGGCCTCACCGCAACCGCACGGCGTTTGCGTTCGCTTGTATGACGATATGATCGAGGCGCGTGTTGATCGCGTCGAAATCGAGCTCGGCGCGGCCAGACGCCGCGAGGCAATTTCGACGACATCCGACGACGAGCGCCGAGCGGAGTCGAGACGGCGCCGCGTCGCCGAAGGTAGCGATCGGAACGATTCCGGCGACCGGATAGCCACGCGCCATCAGCTTGGCCCGCACGGCGAGGCAATAATCGACGGAGCGATGCGAAAAGCGCGTCTCTCCATGGCCTGCGCGATATTTCATGACCGCCGTGCAGAGATCGCCGCCAGCGAGCCGCCAGGCGCCCGCGAGATATTTCACGCCATAGCGAATATTGGTCTCGGGAACGGCGAGCCGCTCCATCCGACCATCGAATCCCAGCGCTCGCGCCGTCGAGGGCAGCACTTGCATGAGGCCGATCTCGCCGACCGAGCCTAAGGCGCTGGGATCATAGCCGCTCTCGACGGCCATGACGGCGTCGGCGATCTCGCCCGGCATTCCGGCGCGGCGCGCTTCGCTTTCGGCCAGCGCGCGATAGACGGCTGGCGAGCCCGGCCGCGCCGCCGCCGGTTCCGGCGCCTTCGCCGAGCCTCGATCGTTCGTCTCTTCGGCCGCGAGAGGCGAGGCGACCGCGAGCGCGCCGAGCATCGCCGCGGCGAGCAGGCAAGCCGCGCGCGCTTCGGCCGCGCTCCGACTATGCGTCCCGCCGCTCAATTCTTCGCCTGCA
Organism: Methylosinus sp. sav-2; assembly: GCF_004366495.1. NCBI lineage: Bacteria > Pseudomonadati > Pseudomonadota > Alphaproteobacteria > Hyphomicrobiales > Methylocystaceae > Methylosinus > Methylosinus sp. sav-2. The sequence goes on along the minus strand of NZ_SOEJ01000015.1, from coordinate 61,939 downwards.
GCGATAGTTTCAAATGCAGCGGCTGCGACATATCGGCCGGCGGCGGCGCGCCCACCTCCTGTCGCGTCAAAAGCGCGCGCAACGCCTCCGCATCCGCGGGATCGAATCCCTCCAAATCGACGCGCTCGACCGTCCCATTCGCCAAAATCCAGAGACGCGCCACGATGGTCGACGACGAGGCGTTCTGCTGCGAGCGCGCTTCCAGAGACATTCGCAGCCGGCGGGTCTGCTCGCTGTCCTGGCCGAGCCAGTCCTGAACCCGACGCCCCACGAGCAATGCGTAATCCCGCCATGCGGCGGGAGCGCCGTCCGCCGAGTGGTAGGCGGCGGCCTGCGCCGGCGCAGCCCCGTGGAGCAAGGCGCTCGCCGCGACGAGCCCAAGGCCTAGCCGTTTCGCGAGAGCTTCCGTCAATCTATAGAGCGGCGATCGTCTGTGTTGCGACATTGCGACTCTCGTCGTCTCGTGAATATGCCCACATGCGGGCGCGATCTATTCACGAGACGATGCACGAGAGCCAAACCCGAAGCGTCACCGTAAAATTTCTTTCGAAAGTTCAGCGCTGCGCATTCTTGCGCGCGGTCTTCGTCGTCACGCGCCTCGTCTCGAACATGGCGAATGTCTTGCTGCGCTCATCCTGCCCAAAAATGATCCGCGTCGGTTCTATCCGTGTTATTTTCCAACCATTTATATCGTCGCCGACGCGAGCGGCGCGAACCTTGTCCATCGGATTGGGCCGGATGAAGGCGCGCGTTCCTCGCGCGTCGGTCAGCACGCCGAGCAGCACGACGGTCGGCGGCTCGGGCGGGGGCGGCGGCGGCTCGGCCTCGCGATGCGCCGTCGGAGTCGGCGGCGGCCGGCGGCTCGGCGAGAACAAAGGGCGGTCGCGCGTCGCGGCAAAACGCTCGAGCGGCTGGCGCGCCAGCGGATTGGCGTCGACGCGGGCCGGCGTCTCCTGCGCGGGGACATGCGAGGCGGCGAGAAGGGCGAGAGCGACGAGCGGCGAGCGTCTCATGACGCCGTCCGGCGCCAATGGGCGCGAAGGTTCAAGGTGACGCGCAGAAGCGGCTGCGAGCCGCCGCGTCGCGCCCCGTCCAGCGGCTGGAGCGAGAACGCCTCGACGAAGACATAAGGCGTCCCCGCCTCCAGCTCATAGAGCAGCGCCTGCAGCGCCGAGAGCTCCATGTCGAAGGTCGCCTGCAATTGGACGGCGTCGGCCGCCTCCTTGCCCATCGGCGGCGGGGCGTTGGATGAGGTCAGAGCGGCGTGCTGGGCCGCGACGAGGCGCGTGACATAGGCCTGCAATTGCGCGCCGGCGAGCGCCGCGGTCGGCGCCGCGAGAAACGCCGCCTCGGGCGCGACAGCCCGGTCTCCCGGGCCGCCGGCGCGCTTTTGCGCCGCTTCGAGCCGCGCCAGCGCGTCGCGACGCTGGGCGTTCTCCTCGGCCGCGCCGCCACGCCCACCGAGCGCGAACAGCGCCGCCGCCCCGCAGACGAGGACGAGCGCCGCCAGCGCGCCGAGCGCCGCGCCTTCTTCGCGATTTATCGGAAGATCGAGCCGCATCGCATCATCCTCCCGCCGGAGTGAGGCGCGCGGCGACACGCGCCTCTATGCTGAATGTGAACAGCCTGCCGTCGGGGCCGCGCGTGGTCGGCGCAAAGAAGCGCACCTGCGACAGCGGCCCGGAGGCTTCGCATGCGGCGATCAGCGCCGGCGCGTCCTCGGCGAGGCCGATGAGCCGCAGCTTATCGGCCTCGAGCCGAAGCTCTGTCAGGTAAGCGCCGTCCGGCAGGCTGCGCGATAGCGATTCGAGGAGATGAACGGCGGAAATCGATGTTTCCTTGCGCGCCCAGGCGCGCTGCTGTGGCGGGAGCGCCGCGATGATCCGCGGGTCCTCGCCGGCGCGCGCCTGCTTCTGCATCGCGCGCGCGCGCGCCGTCAGCGTTTCATTCTCGTCTTGCAGCGAGACCGCGGAGATTGCAGCCCAGAGGCCGACGATGGCGCAGATCGCCACATAGGCGGCGACGCCGCCGCCTATGGCGAGGCGCAGACGCCCCCGGCCCTGCGCCGCCTGCCGCATATTGCGGGACCACAGGACCACGGAGGCCTCGCCTTCCTGCGTCGCGACGACCCTGTCGACCGTGAGGCCACGCGCGGCGAGTTCCGCGCAGGCCGTGTCGATCTCGCCGCGCGAGACGATAGAGACGCGCACGTCGAGGCTGCCCGGCTGCGCGCCGGGCGCGGCGGCGAGCCCGTAGACGATTTCCGCGACCGGCCAGGGCGACAGGCGATCGAGCCGATTGTCGACGACGCCGCTCATGAACTCCCGCGCCTTTTCCGGCAGCGTGATGCGGCGCGTCACAATGCGCTCCTGCGGCCATTCGAGCAGCACGATCTCGCTGCGCGCGCGGCGTTGGATCTCCTCGGGAAAGGCGCCCGCCTCCGCGGCGATGAACACCGACGCGTCGGGGTCCACGCCGGAGCGAAGGCGAAAGCCATCGATCTCGCGGGAAACGAGAAGGGCCCCGCGACCGCGCCAAATCTCGTGCAGACGTTCGGCGAGCTGCGCCAGCACGTCGATCCAATGAATGAGGAAATCTACGCCGAACATGAATTTCACTCGAAAAATCGGCGTTCGCCGGCGTCGATCGGCGTCGGTTTCTGCTCGAAGAAGAGCACACGATAAGGCTGTCGATCCTTCGGCAATATGACAATGACCGCTTCCGCCGCCGCCGCATATCCATCCGCGAGGGCGACCGTGATCCGCAGCCGCGCCACCGAACGGGTCGCGAGCTTGGCGTAGCGGGCGGCCGGCCCGAGAATCTGCTCGATCCGCGCCGGCTCGATCGGAGAAGCGCTCCGCGCTTCGAGCAGCTGCTCGACTTTGGCCTCGGTCATCTCGGGCAAGGCGCGCAGGATCTGCGGCGGCGCCGTCGCGGCGTTCACCGTCGCGGCGCCGAAGACGGTCACATAGGGGGCGACGAGGCCCACATGGGCCGGCGTCACGGCGGGGATCTGGGCCAATTGGTCGACATTGGTGAAGACCTGCTCCAACTCCTGCTTTTCCGGCGGCTTCTCGCCCGGCTGCGGCTTCGCCGCGCTGGGATTTTCGCCTTGCTGCGGCGGCGGTTCGGCGGTCTCTTTCTGAGCGGCCGTCTTCAGCTGACCGTCGCGCCACAGCACGATGGCGCGAGCGACCTCATTGGCGTCGGGCGCGCCGACCTCGGCGAAGAGCGAAGCGAAAACCTCCACCGGCGCCTTGTTGATGTCGATCCTGCCGAGCTCATCGCCGAGCCGCACGCGCGCGGCGCCCGTCGAAAGGGAGATGCGCGTCTCCACCGGCCTCAGCGGCCGCCCATGATATTTGGCGAGAAGGTCCGCCCCGGCTTCCAACCCCGCGGTGAACAGCGCCTCCGCCTGCACGCGATCTCTATCGACGGCGAGAACGCCGGCGAAACCGCGAAACCCCGCCCCCGCCGCCATCGCGAGGGTCGAAAGCAGCGCGATCGTCCACAACACGGCGACGAGCACGACGCCGCGGCGCGGATCGAGGCGGGAGCCGCTTCTCATGTCGGTTCCTTCGCCGGTTCTGAAGCTTTCTTCTCGCTCGGCGCAGCGGTCTTGCCTGGCATGCAGTCGCCCCCCTCGCGCGCGCAGGCGGCGGGCGCGTCGGCCCATAGGACGAATTGCGCGCCGGCGGCGAGATCGGCGCCGGTCACCGGGTCGGCGAGACGCAAGCGCACGACGCGCGGCAATTCCGTCTCCTCCGTCCATCTGTCGGTCCAGGCGAGCGCGCCGCGTGCATCCATGCGCGCGAAGTCGAATGAAATGTCGTATCGGCCTTCGAGCAGCGCCACTGCGTCTCCCGCCGCCTCGGCGACAAGGCCGGCGCGCGGACCGAGCCAGACGGAACGCCGGCGCACCAGCCGCGTCACGCCGTCGCGCAGCGGCTCGACCTCGAGAGTCAGCGCTTCCTCCCGCGCAGCGCGGGCGCCGACGGCGCTCCCGGTGACGAAGACGATGCGCCCCGGCCCGCCCTCGAAAGCGACGGGCGCCGCCCTTTTTTCCTTGCCCTTCGGCATTTCGATGCTCCCCGCGACGAAGCGCGCGGCGCCGAAATCGCGCGACAGACGATCCATCGCCAGCGCGAAACGTTCCGCCTCATTCACGCCGAGCGCCCCGCGATCGAAATAGAGCGCCACATGATGGACGAGCGCCGCCGCTCCGAAGATGATGGCGGCGGCGACGGCGAGCGCCGCCAGCGTCTCCACGAGGGTGAAGCCGGCGCGACGCCCTCTTTCCTCCAGCGAGCGGCTTCTGGCCATCATGCGCTCCTATCGCTCTTTTGCGAGACGGATCGTCTCGGCGGCGATCGACTGGCCCTCCCCCCAGGAGACGCGCGCCGCGACCCGATAGGCCGCCCATTTCGGCGCGTCACTCTCGTCCTTTTCCTTCGCTTTCTCGTCCTTTCGAGGAGCCGGATCGTCGAAGACCGGCGTGTCGAGAAAGATCGGCTTTGCGTCGATCCGCCAGCGAAAGCCGCCGGTCTCGCCATCCTGCGTTTTTGCGCCGCCCTCGCGGTCGAAAGGCGCCTCGATGAGTGAGCGCAACAGAAGCGCCGCGTTCACCCGCCCCTTGCCGCTCGCCAGAATGCGCCGCCCTTGAAAAAGATGCGGGCCGAGCGCGCCGGCGAAGGCGACGAGCACAGCGAGAGCGACCAGCGCCTCGATGAGCGTGAAGCCCGCGCGCAGGCGCTTCGCGTCACGGCGCATGGATCGACACGCCGCCGGTGAACCAGTCGATGCGCACCTCATAGCGGACGCTTTCCCGCTCGAAGGCGAGCGCCGCGCCCGTGGACGCGCCATCCGGCTCGAAGCGGACCACCGGCCGCAACGAGCCCGCGCCGCCGTCGACGCCGAGCAGCGCCACTGCGACATCGGCGGGGACGCGCACCGAGCCGCCGCTCTCGCCCAGCAACGCGCGCTTCTCGCCGTCCAGCGCCACATGACGGGGCCTGCCGCTCATCATCGCGCCGAGCCGCTCGCGCCGCAGCAGCGCCGCCACGTCGATCGCCAGCGCCTTCAGCCGCGCCCGGCCAGACGCCGGCGCCAGCGTCACGGCGAGAGCCGAAATCAGGGCGATGATCATCATTACCGCCATCATCTCGATCAGCGTGAAACCGGCCCGCCGCTCAATGGTCCGCATTGGCGACATTGGGATGTTCTATGTTCGAAATATCGGCCGCGGTTCCGACGCCGCCCTCCTGGCCGTCAGAGCCCAAGGACATGATTTCGTAAGGCGGATTATGGTCGACCGGGAAGCGATATTGATAAGGCTTGCCCCAGGGATCATTGGGAACGCGCCCGCCTTTCACATATGGCCCGCTCCACACGTCGACGTCGCTCGGACGCTGGACGAGAGCCGCGAGCCCTTCTGAAGCAGACGGATAGCGACCGGCGTCGATATAGAAGAGATCGAGCGCGGAGGCGAAGCTCTCGATCTGAAGCTTCGCCGTCTTGACACGCGACTCGCCGAGATAATTCAGCACGCGCGGCCCGACGAGTCCGAGAATGAGGCTGATGATCGTCAGCACGACGAGCATCTCGACGAGAGTATAGCCGGGACTCGCAGCGCGAAGCAGGCGTTCCGCGCGCTCAGGAGGACACATTCTCTTCATAGGGCGAGCTCCGTTATGCTGAGAAGCGCGCTCATGATGGAGACGACGAGCGCGCCGACAATGACGCTGACGAAAATAATGGCGATCGGCCCGATCGCTCCCATGAGACGGTCGAGGCCGAGGTTTAGCCTATGCTCGTAGAACTGCGCCGCATGGGCGGCGATCGAGGCGAGATCGCCGGTCTCCTCGCCAACGCGCAACATTCGGACGGCGAGCGAAGGCAGCAAGTCCGTCTCGGCGAGCGCCTCCGCGAAGCGCCGACCGCTGCGCACCTGCGCGAGCACTTTGTCGATCGCGGCGATCGCCGCCGGATCCGCGACGATGTCGCGCAGGATTTTCAACGCCGTCGGCAGTGGCACGCCATTGCCGACGAGAAGACCGAGAGCGCTGATGAGGCGCGTCGTACGTGCGTCTCGCATCGGCCCGGCGACGCCCGGCGCTCTCGCAAGAACCGTGATCGCCCGGACGCGCGCTTCTTTTCGGCTGAAGATCAGCCAGAGAAAAAAGGCCGAGGCCGCGCACCCGGCGAGGAATGAATAGAGATTGGCGTGCAGCCACGCCGAAGCCGCCAGCACAAAGGCCGCGCCGCCGTTGAGACGATCCCCGATGTCTTTGAAGACAGGCTCGAATTGCGGCACGACATACACCAGGAAAAAAAACAGGATGAGAATAGCCGAACCGATGAGAAACAAAGGATAGCGAATGGCGGAATTGATCCGTTCGCCGAGCAGCTCCTTGCGGGCGCGATCCTCGACGATGGCGCGCAGCACGGGCTCCAGCCGGCCCGACGCCTCGCCCGCCCGCACCATGGCGACATAAGCCGGTTCGATGATCGCGGGATGACGCTCGAGCGCCTCGGCGAAACTATCGCCCGCGGAAATCGTCGCGCGAAGCGCCTCCGCGAAACGCATCATCGGCTTGCTCGCGTCCTCCGCCAGCGTTTGCAGCCCCGCTTCCAAAGTCAGGCGAGAGCCGATCAGCAGCGCCAATTGCCGAAGGAAGATCGTGACGTCGCGCGGCGGCGGAGGTTGGACGCCCCCCGAAAGCGCAGTGAGCCGCCCTTTGGCCGCGAGCTCCGCCTCTATGGGCATATGGCCGAGATATTCGATGCGACGAAGCACTTCCTCGCGAGTCGGGGCCTCGACTTCGCCCGAGACCACCTCTCCGGCCGACGTCACTGCGCGATAACGAAACTGCGGCATAGGCTTACATGCTCATGGTGACGCGGAAGACTTCGTCGATGGTGGTGAGACCGGCGCGGCATTTGGCGACGCCGTCTTGCGCCATGGACGTCATGCCTTCGCCGCGCGCGACCGCCTCGAGCTCGCTCGCATCGGTCTTGGGTCCGATCGCCGCGCGCAGCGTGGGGGAGGCCTCGATGACCTCGAACACGCCGCGGCGGCCGCGGAAGCCGGTGTAATTGCACCATTCGCAACCTTTGGGACGGTGCAGCGTCTCGCCTTCCACAAAGCCGAGCGAAGCATAGCGCGCGTCCTCCGCAATATCCTGCGCCGTCAAGAGATGCGGCTGCTTGCAATCTGGACAGAGGATGCGCACGAGGCGCTGGCCGATGATCGCGCGAACGCTCGAGGCGAGCAGAAAGCTCTCGACGCCCATGTCGATGAGACGGGTGATCGCGCCCGCCGCCGTATTGGTGTGCAGCGTCGTGAGCACGAGATGGCCGGTGAGCGCGGCGTGGACGCCGATATGCGCCGTCTCGGCGTCGCGCATCTCGCCAACCATGATGACGTCGGGGTCCTGGCGCAGAAAGGCGCGCAGCGCTATCGCGAAGGTCAACCCGATACCGGGATGGACCTGCGTCTGATTGACGCCGGGAACCTGATATTCGACCGGATCCTCGATCGTCAGAATTTTCCGCGTCGGCTCGTTGATCTCGGCGAGCGAGGCGGCGAGCGTCGTCGTCTTGCCGGAGCCGGTCGGCCCGGTCACGATGATCATGCCGAATGGCGCCTGGAGATTTCGCTTCAATATATCGCCGTCGCGCTGCGACAAGCCGATCTGATCGAGCGCGACGACGCCCGAGCCCTTGCGTAGCAGACGGATGACGGCGCCCTCCCCATAGAGGGTCGGCATCGTCGCGACGCGAAGATCGATCTCGGCGCCGGCGACGACGATGCGCGCACGCCCGTCTTGCGGCAGGCGCCGCTCCGTGATGTTGAGCCCGGCCATGATCTTGAGGCGGGAGAGCAGCCCCTTGGCCATGCTCATCGGCGGCGCCGGCGTCGCTTTCAAGAGCCCGTCGATGCGCAATCGCGCCTGCAATGTTCCGGCGAAGGGCTCGATATGCAGATCCGTGGCGCGCTGCTCTACAGCGAGTCGCAACAGATCGTCGAGAGCGCGCACCACGGGCGCGCCGCGCGCGAGATCGCGCAGATCGTCGAGATCGTCGGAGCCGGCCTCGGCGATCTCCGTCGCGGACGCCGCCTGCTCTTGCCCGCATGCCGCCGCGAGCGCGGCGTCGATCTCGTCTGCGGTCGCCACCGCGATTCTTGCCTTGCGCTCCAGCGCGGTCTCGATGGCGAGCAGCGTCTCCTCCTCCACTGGCGCGGCGACGGCCAACAGAAGACCGCCGTCGTCGTCCGCGAAGGGAAAGAGACGCTCGTCCTTCAAAAAACGACGCGAGAGACGCCCACCGGCGAAATCATCGGCCGGGAGCTCGCCGCGCTTGATACGCGCGCAGGCGTAGAAATCAGCGAGTTCGTCAGCGAAGTCGGAAGGAGTCAAACGGGTGAGGCTCGCCCAGTCTATCTCGCCGGCCATGTCGCGACCGCGCGCGCTTTCGAGCGCCTCGGCCTCACGCACGACGCCCTTTCGGGAAAGATGCTCGAAAAATGCAATTTGAGACATGAAAGACCGCCGAAGTCAGTGCATCGAGCAATACGCTCAAGTAGAGCCTCGAGTTTTGACGGCGGCATGACAGCCGCGCGGTCAGACGCCAGACTCCGGCCACGGTTTCGTTGCCCCTCTGTCACACAAGCGTGCGATTGCATTGCAACGTCAGCGAAAGCGCAAGTTTATTGGTAGTCGAATTTGTCGATCGGAGTCGCGTTGTGTTTTGTCGTACCAAGCGCCGGAGCGCCGGTTCATTTTCTTCCGCGGCCCGGCGCTGGCTGGTCGCAGCGGCCCTGACGATGTCCCAGGGCCTGCTGCAATCTTGCTCATCGCCCGAACAATTGACCGGCGTCGGCCCGGGCGACAGCGTCGACTCCATCCGACTCGCCGATTTGACCGCACGCTTTCCGCTTCTCGCCGATTACTCTCGGCGAGAGTCGCAAAAACCACCGATGCTCTTTCCGGCCCAAAAGGGAGCGACGAAGGCCGCCGAGCCGATGGCCTCCGCATCGCCGGCCTCCGGCGCGACCGAACGCGGCGACGGCGTCGAGATCAACTTCGATCAGGCAGATGTCCAGACTGTCGCAAAGGCCCTGCTCGGCGACGCCTTGGGACTGAATTTCGTCGTCGACGCGCGCATCACGACGCCGATAACGCTCGTCGCAGCAGCCCCGATCGCGCGCAAGGACGTTCTGCCCGCATTGGAGAGCGCTCTACGAATGTCCAATGCGGCGCTCGTGCGCGACCACGACGTCATCCGCATCATGCCGATCAACGAGGCCAATGGCACTGGCCCAGTCACATTCGGCGCGGATCAGCTGGGATTTGGCGTCACCATCGTCCCGCTGCGCTATACGTCCGCAGCCGCGGTGGTAAAGGCGGCCGAAAATTTCGTGAGCCGCCCCAACATGATTCGCGCCGACTCGGCCCGCAATTTCATCCTGGTGCAAGGCTCGACGAACGAGCGACACGCGGTCCTGAGCATGATCGCTGGCCTCGACGTCGAGTGGATGCGCAACCAATCCGTCGGCGTCTATCCCCTGAAATCGACGTCGCCAGCGACGCTCGTCCGCGAGCTCGAGCAGATTTTCGAGACGGGGGAAGGCGCGCAAGGCGCCGGCGCGGTGAAATTCCAACCCATTTCGCGCATGAACGCCGTTATGGCGATGACGCAAAGTCCGCGAATGCTGGAGCGCGTCACGCTATGGGTGCGGCGTCTCGATCGTTCGGACATGACCGGCACGACAGTGCGCATCTATCGTCTCGAAAATGGCAACGCCACCAAAATCGCCAAAATTCTCAATGAGATTTTCGTTGGCAAGGGCGCGGGGTCGTCGACGAGCGATACCGCGACCAGCCAGATCGCTCCAGGCGCGAGCGCGGCTCAATCCAAGCTCGACTCTGTGTCCTCAGGTAGCGCTTTCGGCAACAGCAACAACGCCAACAGCTCTAACGCGCGCCAAGCCAGCGGCGCAGGCGCAGGCCAGGGTGGCGGCCAGATCGCCGCCGCCTTCGAGAATTTCAACGAGAAGAAGGAGGCCGACGCAGAGACCAAAAACGATGCTTCCTCGCCCGGCAGCCTACCCCGCGGTGTTTTTCAAAATGTCCGCATCACGGCCGACAGCAGCAATAATTCGATTATCGTCTACTCCAACCAGGACGACTATCGTGTCATCGAACGCTCGCTGCGCGAGCTCGACAGGCCACAAATGCAGGTGGCCATAGAGGCGACGGTCGCCGAAGTCTCGCTGACGGACCAGCTGCAATATGGGGTGCAATATTATCTCGGCAACGCCACCAGAGCCAATGCGTCGCAGGCCAATTCGTCCGCCTCCTCGACATCGACCTCGAGCTCGTCGTCGTCCGACACGACGTCCAGCTCCTCCACCGCGAGCGTCGTTTCGAACCTCGTCCTCCAGCGCGTCCTTCCCGGCTTCAATCTGGTGCTCGGTCCGGAGGCGCGACCTCACCTCATTTTGAATGCGCTTTCGACGCTCACCAGCGTCAAGGTTCTGTCGGCGCCTTCGCTCGTCGTCGCGGACAATCAACCAGCGCTTCTCCAGGTGGGCCAGGAAATCCCGATTTCGACCGGCACGGCGAATATCCTCACGAACGCCAACACTGTCGTCAATTCCTTTCAGATGCGCGACACCGGCGTGATCTTGAAGGTCTGGCCGCATGTCCACGGCAATGGGACGATTCAGCTCGAAGTCGAACAAGAGATTTCCAATGCGACGAGCACTAGCCTGACGCCGACCATCTCCCAACGACGCGTGCATTCGACTATTTCGGTAACGAGCGGCCAGACTGTGATGCTCGGAGGCATGATCAGCGAGCAGGATAACAGCACATTGGACGGCCTCCCGATTCTACGCCGCATCACCTATCTCGGCGATCTGTTCGGCAATACGGACAAGTCCAAAAGCCGGCAGGAAATCATCGTCTTCGTCAAGCCTCAGATCATTCGCAACGGCTTCGACGCGCAAGGCGTCTCGGAGGAATTCCGCTCGCGGCTCGAGTCGATGCGCAGCGTGGCGGCCGTCGCGCCCGCCTCCGAGCCGTCGCCCGCTCGTCGTATCCGCAAATAAACGACGCCTTTCATCCGATTAAGGCGTTCCCTGAGCCGGACGCGTCGGCGTCGTATCGGCGGCGGCCTTGTGCTCGCGAACGAAATTCCATCAAATCGGCAAAAATCGCGCGTCTGTCATTGCCGGGTCATCAGCTCGACCTATCCGCATGCGCATATTCGAGACGTCGAGGCGCGCAGCCACGATGGAAGCGGAGCGTGTTCGATGACGATCGAAACCAGCCGCGCGACTCTGATCAATTTGCTTCTTACGGGATATGAAGATCTCAAGCGGCGCCTATCGCGTCGACTGGGCTCGACGGATATCGCGGCGGACGCCCTGCAGGACACGTTCTTGCGGCTGCATTCGAGCGTCGAGATCGGTCCGATCAAGCGGCCGAAGGCCTATCTTCTCCGCGTCGCCACGCGGCTCGCCGCGGATCGGCGTCGAGCCGAATTGCTCGGCGGCCCGCCGGAATCAGAATTCTTCCTGAATATCGTCGACGACGCGCCGGATCCGGAGCGCATCGTCGAAGCGCGCTCCGAGATCGAGGCGCTGAAACGCGGCATGATGGAAATGCCGCAGCGGCGACGCGACATATTGCTCGCTGTCTCCATCGACGAAGTTCCTTCCTCCGATCTCGCAAAGCGTTTCGGCGTGACGAAGCGCACGATTCAAGCGGAATTGAAGCTGGCGCTGATCCATTGCGCGAAGCACCTCGATCGCGACATCGGCATACGTATGCCGGCGCGACGAAGTCGGATATCCCCCAGTTCTCCCGGTGACGTAAATGGGAACGCAGAGGTGAGAGGGCTCGACGACGGAAGCGATTCGAATTTGCGTGATTTTCGTCCTGAAGACAGCGATTCGCGCCCCCAAGACACATGCTTCAAAGACACACGCCCCGAAGACATATGAGCGCGAGTCGAACGGCGGCGCTTCGTTCGTCGATCGATCGTTCTCGCGCCGCTCTCGGCTCTCGCGCAGATGGGAGAGAAAACCGGCGCGCGTCTGTTACGCGGCCTTCGTCCGATTTTCGAGCAGATGCGCGACTTGGAGGACATGAGCGGGCTCGAGCGGACATGCGCCTACGAGGACGCCTGCCCGTTCCCCTTTCTCAATTTGGCGCCGCCCGAGTTGTTTCCGCCGACGCCGAGCGCCTCCTATGACGTTTTCGCCAAAGCCGCGGCGTGTCGGAGCGCGATTTCTGCACGATCGCGCATGCCCATGGCTTCGAGCGCCGTGCCGAGCGCCGCATAGAATTCGGCCGGTCGATTCTGATCGAGAAGAATGGCGTGGTGAAAATGCGGGATCGATTCTTTCGGCGCGCCCGTTCGTTGCAAAGCCATCGCATAGGCGGCGCGCGCATCGGCGTTCCGCGGCCCCACCTCGATCGCTATCTCGAATTGCGCACGCGCCTCCTGCTCCCGGCCAGCGGCGACGTAGGTCTCGGCGAGCGCGAGACGCGCGGGCACGAGCTTTGGATCGGCGGCAATCGCCTGCTCCAGCAGCTCCACGGATCGGCGCAGATCGCCCGAGACGCGGCGGAGCGCGCCTAGATTGCAGAGAGCGAAGGCATGCGTCGGCGCGCGTTTCAGGACGCACTCGAAAATGACCGCGGCGCGCGCCAGATCGCCATCGCGCTGGCGCCGCGTTCCCTCTGCGAAGAGCGCGTCGCAGAGGATCGCCTCGTCCTCGGGCGACAGATCTTCGATCTCGCGCCTCTCTTCCGTCTCCGCCTCGATGGCCGCGGCGCGGGTCGAAGCCTCCGCATGATCGGGCGAGAGGACCAGCGCGTCCGCGATATTGTCCTTCGCGCGATCGACGAAGCCCAAACGATGAAATGCGACGGCGAGCGCTACATGCCAATCGGGATTGCGCGCATCGAGCGCGAGCGCCGCCGCGAAGGCCGCGGCCGCCGCGACCGGCCGTTCGTCGAGCAGCAACAGGCCGAGCTGCGCATGCGCCTCCGCATTGCGGGGATTGGCCTCGAGAGCCGCTTTGAAGAAGAGCTGCGCCGCGGACTTCTCCATGAGCCTGGCCGCGATGACGCCGCGCAGATGGGCCGTCACCTCGCGGGCGCTCGGCTCTTCGCTCAATGTCGCGAGAAGCACCTCGGCGCTCTCCAGCCGGCCCTCCGCGATCATCTTTACGGCGCGATCGAGAATGGCGCGGATATAGTCCGGATGCCGCGCGCCGGGAATATTCTGCTGCGTCATGTCGTTCACCCGAATACAATTCGATTGCATTGAAAAAGCGGACTCGCCACGACCGCGCTCATGCGGTCGCGCCCACGCCGGCTGCATCGCGCGCGCGGCGCTGATTGCTCCATTGCGTCCAGAGACGAGACAATTCGTTCGAGAGATTCTGTCCGAAACGGACCGGATCATTCAGCGGCGAGGCCGCGACCTTGTCGCGCAGGCCGGCGCGCAAGGCCGCGAGATCCTGAGGCCGCTTCGCCCAATCGACGGCGAGCGCCACATAATCGTCGATCGAATATGTGCAGAAGTCCGCGAGGCCCGCAGCCGAAAGATGCGTCGCCGAATGGCGGCCGGCGAAAGTGTCGCCGACGAAAGTGACCGTCGGCACGCCCATCCACATGGCTTCGAGCGTCGTGACGCCGCCAGAATAGGGAAACGGATCGAGCGCCAGGTCCACCCTGTTTGCGTAGGCGTCGAGCAATATGGGCTGCTCGGCGCCGCCGACGAGCTCGACATGCTCGCGCGACAGGCCACCCTTCTCGAGAACGTCGTAGAGCGCCTTCTGCGTGGCGCTCTCGTTCAGACCGCCATAGACCATGAGGATGCGCGCGCCGGGCAACTGCTCGACGATGCGCGCCCAGGCGCGCCCGACCTCGGAATTGATCTTGGCCGGACGATTGAAGCAGCCGAAGGTGATCGCGCCCTTTTCCAGCGCCGGAAGCGGCGCCACATCCGGCGCATTGGTCGGCGGATGATAGCAGACGTAACAATCGGGCAGGCGAATGACAGGCTCGGCGTAGAATTCATCGTCCTGCGGCGGAATCTCGACCGGATCGGCGATCACGCCGTCATAGGTGTCGAGACCGATGGTGCCGACATAGCCTGCCCAGCTCAATTGAATCGGCGCCGCGCGTTGCGCGAAGACGGAGAGGCGATTGCCGGCGGTATGTCCGGCGAGATCGAAGAGAATGTCGATTTTGTGCTCCTCGACCAGCGCGGCGAAAGCCGCATCGTCGAGGTCGGAGACGTCGCGCCAGAATTTGCCCGCGGCCTTGAAGCGCTCGCTGAAATCATCGTCCTCGCGCTTCCTGTCGGTCTTGTAGCAGAAAATCTCATAGCCGAGGGCCGCGAGCTGCTCGAAGGCGCGCAGCGTCAGGAAGGCCGCCGCATGGCGGTGCATGTCGGCGGAGACGAGGCCGAGACGGGGCTTGCGCGCTGGATCGGGATCATTGCTGAAAGCGACCTTGTCGCGCGGCGCCGCCGGACGGTAGAGCGCCGCCCATCTCTTATGCGCATCGAGCAGGTCCTGCTTGGTGACGCCCGGATAATGCTGCAGAGCAAACAGCAGCGTTCCGGCGATTTGAGCGCTCTCCGGCTTGAGCTCTCCGGCCCGCCGATAGGCCGCGACCGCCTCGTCGATGCGCCCCTGTCCGAGCAGGCCGAAGCCGCGGCCGACATAGGGCTCGGCTTGCAGAGGATCGAGCTCGATGGCGCGATCGACATATCGGAGACCGGCCTCGAAGAAACGATGATTGATCAGGAAATTGCCATAGACATATTGCGGCAGCGCGATATCCGGCGCCACTTTCGCCGCCATCTCGAACAGGCGCGCCGCCTGCTGCTCTCGCGCATTCGCGCCGAGGCTCATGCCGAGATCGAGAAGCGCGCGATGGTTCTTGCTGTCCAGCGCGGCGGCCGCTTGCAGATCGTCGACGGCCTTGTCGTGCTCGCCCTCCATCGTGAGGGCGAGGCCGCGCATGCGATAGGCGTCCGCATAGGCGCCGTCGTAGGTCAACGCGGAACTCAGGGCGATGATCGCGTCCTTGGGCCGACGCTCGGTCAGCAGCGCGAGGCCGAGGCTGAATTGCGCCAGCGGCAGATGGGGAATTCGCGCGAGGCCCCTCTGCAAAAAGGGAATGCCCTGCCGGGTGCGCCCCGTCCGCGCGAGGCAGGTGCCGATCTCGGTCAAGGAGGGCGCATGTTCCGGCGTCACTTTCAATTCGAGCTGAAACGCGCCGATCGCCTCGTCGAACCGATCATGGCGACATAGAGCGACGCCATGCACATAATGATAGTTCGGCTGATCGGGCGCGCAGCGCGCGGCCTCCTCGAAAAACCGCAGCGCCTCGCGCCAGCGGTCAGCGCGCGCATGTTCGACGCCGCGCGCATATTGCTTGCGCGCGCGCGCGAGCTGCGGGGGCGGCGTCGGCGCGACGACCTCGTTGCCGGCGGCGGGCGTGACGGGACGAAAGGCCCCGAGTTCCATGCGCGCCTGCGCGCGATAGGTCGGCGGCTGGAAAAAGCCTGGAGTTTCGGCCATTTCACAAATCTCCCGGGAGATCAATCAATCGAATGACCGACGAAATATAAAGAGGCTCTGCGTTCGCAGCGACTCCTTTTTGCCAAAAAATCCGCAATTTTTTTCTTCGCGATCGACCGGATTTGGCCGTCTATAGGGTGTAAGGCGGCGCAATAGCGACAAAGGACGAGAAAAGAGGCCAAGCGTACTAAGTATCAACTACGCCTCTATATCATCTACTTGTCGGACAACTGTAACGAGAACGTCATTTTTGAACAGGGATCGGGCGGCCCCCCTCTGTGGGGGCCGACCCTTTCGCGCAGCCCTACGCGATGATCCATTAGGAGAAGCACATGTCTGCTCTTTCTTTCAGCAAAGCTCTGCGTAACGGAAGCTCGGCTCTCGCGCTTTCGACCCTCGCGTTGATCGGCGCCCAGCCGGCCCTCGCCACCGACGGCATCTTCGGCGGCGGCAGCACGCTCGCCTCGCTCGCGGAGCGCCAGCTCAGCGCCGATTACTACACCGCTTCTAGCTCGAGCGTTCTCCTCCTCTACGCCGGCATCGGCAGCGGCTCGGGCCAGCGCGTGTATATCTCCAACGACCCGTCGCAGGGCTTCCGCGGCGCCGGCCTGGATCCGGCCGCCAACCCCGACTACACCCTCGGCTTCACCTCCTACCCCTATCCGCGCATCGACTTCGGCGCGAGCGATTCTCCGCTCCCCTCGAATTTCGTGAGCGGCTACACCACCACCGTCTATCTCTGGGACCAGATCAACCACACGACGGCGGCCAATGGCTCGACGAGCTTCCCCACGGCCGACGTCGGTGATCCGATCCAGCTGCCGCTGTTCGAGGCGCCGGTCGCCATCGCCGTCAATCTGCCGGCGGTCGATCAGTCCACGGGCACGACGACGGCCGGCGGAACGACCTGGACCATCAAGTCGCAGTTCTCCACCACGGCCGCGGGCGGACGCATCCAGCTCTCGACCGCGCAGGTCTGCGCGATCTTCTCGGGCCTCGTGACGGATTGGAACTCCACCGCCACCATCCCGACGCTCTCGAGCACTGGCGTGGCGGGCACTGAAGGCTTCGCCGACGCCAACACCTGGCACGCCGCCAGCACGGCCGGCACGCCGGGCACGGGCGGCGGCACGGCCTACGCCAGCGCCAGCAAGCAGATCAAAATCGTCTATCGTTCGGACGGCAGCGGCACCAGCTTCATCTTCACCAACTATCTGAAGACGGTCTGCCCGCTGCTCGACCCGAGCAACACTTACGGCTATGTGTCGATCTTCTCGACGAGCGCCCTGCCGAACAACAACTTCACGCAGCTCATCAACAAAGTGACGGCCTATGGCCGCAGCCTCAACACGACTGGCGCCGACGGCAGCGATGCGGTCGCGGCGGCGATCGGCAACACCTCGGCGAACTACGGCTATATCGGCTATCTGAGCAACGACTTCGTCGCGCCCTATAATCCGTCCACCGCGACGACGATCCCGCACGCCGCCAGCCTGCAGAACGATTATCAGCGTTCGGCCGGCGTCACCCACCCCGGCGTGTCGTCGACCAACTTCATCGCGGCGACGCCGACGAGCGCCGACGCGGCTTGGGGAGTTCTCTCGCTGCCGGCCAGCGCGAACTTCGCCGACTGGAACGTCTATGCTCAGACCTTCCCGGCGACCACCTATCTGCCGGGCACCGGCGTGTGGGTCGACATCACCGGTCGCTCGAAGCTCCCGCTGGCGCCGGCGACGGGTGCTTATTCCCTGGTCGGCACGGCCTATCTCTATGTCTATAGCTGTTACGGCGACGGCCGGGATTCCACTCCCGCCGCGACCCGCGTTTCCGATCTTCTGGGCTATCTGAAGTGGCACTATGGTCTGACGGCGGGCAACGCCGCGACGATCACCGCCAACAACGGCTTCAAGGCTCTGTCGACTGGGGCCGGCAGCTGGGCCCAGAAAATCGGCGACACCTATCTCGGAACGGCGACCAGCTCGGCGACGATCACCGCCTATGACGGGTTCTTCATCGACGGTTGCGCGAGCGTGAGCGGAACCGGCGCGCAATAAAAACTATCGATCTCGATCGAACCGCCGGACGCGCCGAAAGGCGCGCCCGGTTTTTTTTTTGCGACGGGATTCTTTCCGGCGATCGCGTTTTCGACCGTCTCCGCTTTCGGCGCGGCGAGCCGGCCCTTGCCTGTTAGACGAGATGTCGCCGGCAGCATGTTTTTCGATTAGCAAAGGAACGCTTTAGAGAGATTCGGTCGATCGCGCCGGCCTGCTCCCGATCAGGCGAGCGGCTTCTCGCCTCTTCTCATGCCCTGCATTCTCATGCTTCGACAAGCGAGCCTTCACGCTCGCTCGGAGCCGCGTGCGCGTTGGCGGGTCGATCCGGGTTCGGATCGACGCCGCGCGGCTCACCTCGAGCGCCGCGCCCTGTCGCTCTGCGAGCTGGCGCCATTCGCTGGCGGCGGCGTCTCCGGCGAACCCGAGCCGGCGCTCGTCGGCGTCACGCTCGCGCCGCCGCCCGCCGGAGTGTCTCCGTGATCGGAGCCGCCATAGCCCAGCACCTCGACGGTGATGATCGAGGGCGTGTCGGAGCCTCCGGCGCCAGCCTGCGGCGTCGCCACCGCCTTGGCCGCCGCGCCCGCTGTGTTGGAGGCCGAGGTCAGCGCGCCGACATTCGGCCCCGTCGTCACCGTCGTCAGGCCAGAGACGCTTCCGCCGACCTGCGCATTATAGGCGTTGGCGACATGTTGCGCGACAATGGTGAGATTGCCGGCGGCCCGCACGCCCGCCGCGCCCAGATCCACCGTGCCCTTCGGCGCGGAGAGGAAAGCGTTGGAAAGGCTCGGGTCCTGCGTCGGCAGGGTGACGATGGCGCCGATGCCCGCGCCAGTCACGAGGCCTTGCGGATTGACCGAGCAATAGCCGGCGATGTAGTTGCAGACCTCGCTCAGCACCGGATTGGCGACATAGGTCTTCGGCCCCGAGCCCGCGCTTATGTCGCCATTCCCACTGAATATCTCCACATTGCCGCCCTGCTGCGTCATGATGCGGCTCTGGTTCAAGAGCACGGTCTGGTCCGTGTAGATGCGGATCGAGCCGCCGCGCAAAGTCAATATGCCTTCCTGATTGGGCTTCAGCGTATCGCGGCCGGCCGAGCCGACGCGAATGCCGCCATTGGGTCCGATGATATTGATGTCGCCGCCGGCCTGCGTCTCGACCAGCGAGAAGGGCATGACCAGCCTTCCGATCGCCGAAAGATCGGAGCCGCCGCTGCCGTCGTTCGCATAGCCGAGTCCATTCGGGAACAGCGTTCCAATCGCCTCATAGGCGCGGCCATATTTGCCGTAATAGTCGCTCGAGGAATTGCGATAATCCGTCACCACCTGCGTGAGGAATTGCAGGAAGGCCTTGTCGACGAGGAGATGCTGATGCGTCTCGTCGAGAGTCTGGAAGCTCGCCCAGGCCCGATCGCGCGACTGGCCGAGGCTGGCGGCGATGAAGGAGAGGAAGTCTATGCCGCTCGTTCCCGCCGAGGCGGGATCGACATAGGCCGATATCGCCGAGGCGTAATCGACGCCCTTGGCGATCCCATAGAGCATGGTGATGTCCGCGCCATCTTCCGGCAGATAGCTCTTCAGCGTCGCGAGCTGGCCGGCGGCTCTCCCGCCGCCCGAGCCATTGCCGATCGTGTTGACGCTGAAGGAGGCAAAACCGCTGCTTCCCAGCGGCTTGCGAATATTGCGGCCGGCCTCGAGGAGGAGCGCGCCCGGGCCGTAGAGATAATATTGGCCCGAGAGATCACGGCCGGCGACGACGCTCGTCACATCCGCATCGGTGAAATTAAGGCCGGTGAAGGTGAACTGCGTGTCGCCTATGTCGTGGCCCGCGAGAATCTGCGCCGGCCGTTCGACGGTGAGGGACCCGTCGAGGTTCATGCCTGCGCTGACAAGGATCGGCGCGCTGTTCGTCAGCTCCGTCGAAGCGAGCGTGTAGAAGGAGACGCCGAGCGGATTGACGTATCCGCCGACACTGCTGTCGATCGCCCTCGGCGTCGGAGCGCCCACGGTAAGATCGATATTGATCGAGCCCGCCGCCGCGAGCGTCAAGCTCGCTGTGTTATGTCCCAGGCTGTCGGTGGGATAGGCGAGGATCGTCCCTCCGCGGCCAGTGATATCGCCCTGCAACGCCGCGATCTCGAGGCGCGGCGGCAACAGGAGGGACGGGAAGAGCCCGACGGCCGCCACTGTCACCGCCTTCACATCGCCCGTAATGCTGGTGAGTGAGAGACCCGCCTGCGCGCCATAGCTGGTGAAGACGTTCGCTAGGCCGGAGCCAGGCCGATAGTTGGCTTGGCCGGGAGTCAGGCTCTGCACATAGTCATTACCAACGCCATTTTCTAAAGTCGTCGTCGGATCGAGCAGCGCGCCGAGCGTTAGATCACCCTTGGCGATGACGGAAATATAGCCGTCCTGCGCGGCGAGCAGCAGCGGATAGGGCGCCGCGTCCTTCGCGCTGGTGATCGGATTGTCGGCGGTCTGCTGCACATTGCCGCCGACCTCGATGAGGCCCGCGCCGCTCCCGACCAGAAAGGCGCTGGAATTGAGATTCCCGCCCGCCTGCACGAGCAGATTGCCGCCGCCGTAATAAATGGCGTGAGCCGGATCGGCGGCGGTGAAGCCTCCGGCGACGACCATCGTCTCCGGCAGGGAGGCGGAAATATCGGTGATGTCGCGTCCGGCCCGCAGCGTGATGTCGCCGCCGCCGAGCGCGCCGAAATTCTGGAAGAAGGTCGCATAATTGACCCAGGCCGCCGTCTGGCAGGCGGTGGCGCCGGTCGCCGCGCAGCCGGAGAAGGGCGTGCTGTCGCCGTCCGACGAGCCGTAATGAATGAGCCAGTCGGCCCAAGTCTCGCTCTCGGTCGCCGCGGCGACGCCGATGATGGAGCCTCCCGCCACGACGGTGATCGATCCACCGCCTGTCCCCCAGGCCGGCGTCGAGACCAGCCCGTTGGGATTGGCGTTATAGGCGCTCGCCAGGGTCGGCGCATTATAGTCGGCGGGCGTCGTCGTTGCGGCGCCGGCCGTATAGACGGCGCCTTGAACGATCGGATCGGTGAACTCGACATTGCCGGCCGCCGTCAGCGTGATCGATCCCGTGCCGGTCCGCACGATCGTCGGTATGGAGATCGTCTTCGTCGTGTCGAGCGGGTCCGTATAGGAGGTGTGGCCGTTGATCACGATGCTGGCGGTCGGCGCCTTGGGGTCGATCGCGCCGCTCAGCGCGACGACTGCGTTGGGATCGACGGAGGAGGCGCCGCCCACACCGAAATAGGCGCCAGCGACGAAATCATAGGACGAGCTGGCCCCGAAGCTCGCCGGCATCAGGCTCGCCGCCGACGTCGTGTTGTAATCCTTGATCGTCACCGCATTGCCCAAACTATCCGTCGTGACATTGCTGGCGGGATTATTGGCGATGGCGTTGGCGGGGCCCGGCTGGGCACTCGAGGCGAGGACGATCGGCGGCGTTTCCGAGGTGGTGGGAAGATAGGGCAGAACGGCGAGCCACAGGGCGGTCTTGCCGGTCGTATTCGCGGCGCTGCCGGTCACATTGCCCGGCTCGACCTTGTTGCCGTTGTAAAAAAGTATAAAATTGTAGTACGCGGAAGATGTTCCCGTGGCGTAGTTGGTCACATAGTCGGTGGTGAATTGCGATGCGGTCTCGGTCGCGCCGCCGGAATAGACACTGCCGTAGACCGGCGGTATGGGCGCGAGAATGGTCGAAGGATAGGTCCTCGGATCGACGCTGCTGTTGACCGGCGCTTGGCTATATATACCATAGTAGGTCTTGAGATATGTCGCCAATGCGGCGGAGTAGGTTTTATAGGCGGAGACGTAATTGGCGTAGCTCGTGTAATGGGTCGGGTTATTGTCGAAATTGGTCAGATTTTGCGTTGTTCCATTCGACGAGCTTGCCGGCGTCGAGAATGTCTGGGTCGCCTCGTTCGCGATGCCTGCGACGCCGGTGACATAGCGCGAGCCCACATAATAGGTGTTATAGGCGGCCACATAGGCGGCGTAGGATGAATAATGAGTGGGATCATTGTCGAATGTGCCGGAGCCAGAGGCGTTGGTCGTGATATAGAGCGAGCTCGCGCCGCGACCGAGAATGTTGATATAGGGAATCGTCGTATTCGCATAGTAATAGTAATACTGCGCATACCATGTATTTTGCGCGACCGTGCCATAGGAAGACGGAAACACGGTGGGGGGCGCATAGATGGATGTCATCCCCGGCATATAGGCGGCCGTCCCATACAGGTTCCTGCTCGTGTACCGGGTCGTCGCCAGGGCGAGAGATGGATCGTTGCTGGCCAGGCTGCTCGCCACCGCGGCCGCGAAGAACGGATCGCTGGTTTCATAGAAGCCGTCGCTGATCGTAGCGTTCAGCTGGATATTATTCGCGGCCCGCAACGTCAGCACGCCCGGCTCGCCGCCATTGGTCGTCCGGTAATAGAGCGAGAAGGCGCCCGTCGCCGTATTGTAGACGCCGGCGCCGAGGTTCCAATTGGAGGCGACGGTCACATTGCCGCCATTGATGCTGCTGGACGGATTGACGAGATCGACCTCCGGCCGCAGATGCAGGGAGGTCGAGGGCAAGGCCGTCGCCGGTCTGTCGCCGACCTGCAATTTGGCCTCCGCGAAATCGGCCGCCACCGCCGCCGCATTGCCGCTGAACGGATTCTCGACGAAATTGAGCAGCGTGTTCTGATAAAAGCCGACATGCGGCAGATAGGCGCCGCTGGCCGGCGCCGCATAAGTCGAAGAGGGATAGAGGCCGGACGTCGCCGAGATGATCTGCGCGCCCGCTCCGCTGAAGAAGCCCGCCGGATCGATGATCCCGTCGAAATGCTGCTGCATCTGCGCCTTTTGCGCCGCCGTCAGCGCATTATATTGCGCGACGGTCGTGATCGAGCCGCAGCCTCCCGAAATGAGCGTGCAGGAATCGGTCGTGCTCCACACTGCGAAAGCATCGAGGACGACGCCCTGGCCACTGGCGTTCCCGCTAGAGTCCGCATTGGTGACGACAGTGCCCTTGAAACTGACATTGACATTGTTGTTCGTCAGGATCGGCGCGCGCACGACGACGGCGCCGCCGGTATTGTCGACGCCGTCCCCGCCCGGACCGCCGCTCACGTCGAAGATCGCGCCGCTCTCCACCTTGACGGCGCCCGAGCCCGTCACATTCTCGTAGCCATAGGTCGCATTCAGCGTTCCATTCGTGGCGCCCGTCGTGCCGAGGGTGATCGTGCCGCCGCGCTGGCTCTGCGCGCTCTCGCCATTGGCGTAGCCCGGATCGTCCTTCTCCGCCGCGACATAGTGGGCGTCGAGCTTGGCGGTGGAGCGAATGATGACGCCCGTAGCGCCGGGATCGGTCGCGGCCAGCGTCGTCGTTCCGGCGCCATAGAGCGCGATGCTGCCGCCGGTCGGCCCGCTGGCGTCGATCGTTCCATTGACGATGACGCTGCCCTGATTGGCGACGAGCAGCACCTCGGTCGAGCTCAGCGTCACGCCTGTCGGCACGACGATGTCGCCCGGCTCATAGATCGCGGCCGCGAAGCGGCTGGTGAAGCCGCCCCACGGAAGATCGCCGACGATGGTCCCGGTGCTGAGCACGAAAGCTCCGCCCGCGTCCTTATAGGCCGCCGAGCCGTCGAGCGTTCCCTGAAGCGTCGTCGTCCCATCATTGGCGGTCGTGATATAAATTCCGCCCGCATAGCCGTTGCCCGAAGATCCGTCGGCATTTTTGGCAGCCGAGACGTCCACCTTCGCGCCGCTCGCGATCGTCACATTTCCTTTCTGCGAGACGAGCTTCACCACGCCGCCGGGCGAATATTCCGTGCTGTTGCCGAGCACGATACGCGTGCCAGCGGCGTTTACGATGGCGCCGTCGGCGAGAGTCACGTCGCCCGTCGTCGCGGTCAGCGACAAGGTTCCCGCCTGTACGGTGATCGCGCCCGAATCCGCGATGCTCGCGGCCGTCAGCGACAGGCTGCCGCCGATCTCTGTCGGATCGACGGCAGCCGCCGCGCTCGTCGAGAGAATGGTCAAAAGGCCGCTCGTCGTCAGCGCCTGCGCCGAGCCGGAGACGGCGATGACATTGGGCGAGGAGAAGACGAGATCGGCGACGCCCGAACCATTGCTCGCCGTCAGCGAGCCCGTTCCGGCGAAGCGGATCGCCTCTCCCGACTGCAGCGCGATCGTCGAGAAGCCGTTCGCGGTCATCGTTCCGGCGCTCTGGGTGATCGTCTTGCTCGCGACGAGGGTCAGCTTTCCGTCTGTCCCCGAAAGCCCATTGGTCGTCGTCGAGGCGCTCTGCGTATTCGTCAGCGTGATATTAGAGGCGTAGACGCTGGTCTCGCCCCCCTCGCTGTAGAATCCGCCGCCGTCGAAGGTCAACAGGCCGATCGGATGGGCGGAGTCGCCGATGGAAAGGCCACCGACATCGTGAAAATTGAAGGCCGAGGCGCTACGCAGGCGAACCGAATCCGCGCCGACGAAATTGGCGATGATCGCATCGGTCAGCGCGAGGCCGGCAGAAC
Source organism: Methylosinus sp. sav-2 (assembly GCF_004366495.1). Lineage (NCBI taxonomy): Bacteria > Pseudomonadati > Pseudomonadota > Alphaproteobacteria > Hyphomicrobiales > Methylocystaceae > Methylosinus > Methylosinus sp. sav-2. The sequence goes on along the minus strand of NZ_SOEJ01000015.1, from coordinate 37,728 downwards.
TGCTATCGGCGCCGAACTCGATCGCCTTGGCGGAAAGATCGAAGGCTTTGGCGATGAGCGCGGCGTTGGGGCCGACGCGATTGACGCCGCTCGAATCGAGGGTGAGGGCGGCCGCCCCGTCGATGGAGACATTGGCGCCGATGACGAGGCTGCCGGGCGTGGCGGCGGGGGTCGGCGCGGGCCCGGATCCGGTGTAGAGACCCGGCAGATAATTGCGGGTCACGGTGACCATCGCGCCAGTAGAGACGCGCAGCAGCGAGCCTTCCCCGCTCACGCCCGCCGTATAGGTCACGACGCCGCTGCTGTTGGTCTGCGCGACCGGATCGGCGCCAATGACGATCGCCCGGTCGCCTCCGCTCGGCACGGTTCCGATCGCGGCGATGGCGCTACCGTCGTCGACGAGAATGCCGCCGCCGCCCGCCTTGGTCATGATGAGAAGCTGCGGCGCGCTCAGCGCGTGAGCGGCGTCGGTGGCGATCTCGACATCGGTGGCGACGCCGGTCACGACGAGATTGCCCGACGTATCGACGACCGACGAGCCGCCGATCAGCAGAGTGGTCGCGCCGACAGTGTCGAGTTGATCGGCGTAGAGCTTCAGATAGCCGTCCGTCCCCGCCGGGGCCGCCATATCCTTGGAGCCGAGCACGAGCACCTTGGCCGCGCTGATCGCCAATTGCCCGCCGACGCCGGCCACATCCGGCGCGAGCGGACTGGAGCCCGCGGCGAAGCCGAACAGGCTGCCCGCGTCGATGGAGAGCGAATTGCGCGCGGCGAAGGTCAGGGAGCCGCCGTCCACCGGGAGAAGCGGAATGGCCGTGCCGGCGGTGAGCGCCAGATTGCGGATGAAGCTCGTTCCGGAGGTGATGTCGATCTGCGAATATTGCGACCAGGTCGATTGCGACTGCAATTGGAACAGCACGGTTTGCGAGGATCGCGTCCCGCTGATGACATTGGCGAAATTGCCGGTCACATAGAGCGAGCCGTCCATCGACGTGTAGCTTTGCGCGGCCGCGCTCTTCACTGATGTGGAGGCGACGGTGACGCGATAAGCGCCGGGCAAGGTCGCATACATGCCGGGCATCAGAGTGTAATAGCCGGCAGCTATCCCATTGCCGCCGGCGATATAGATCGCCGTTCCGGCCGGCGCGTTCAGCAGGCTCGAGGCAAAAGCCGCCGAGCCGATATCGGAATTGGTCGCAGCGAAAGTCGGATCATAGGCGGCGACCTTGGCGGAGGAGGTGGGAACGAGGGCGTAGACCGTGGAGCCGGCGAGCACATTGCGGCTGCCGCCCGTGCCGGCGACGAATTCGCTGGCGTAGATGTCTCCGCCGCCAGAGAGATCGAGCTTTGCTCCGGCGGACGTCGAGACATCGGCGCCGTTGAGCGTGATCGCCTTGGTCGGGCTCGCGGTGAGGCTGGAGCCGTTATAAATAATAGTGGCCCCGCTGCTCGTGGTCGTTTGTCCGACGTACCAAACCTCGCCGTCGACAGTGTAGCCATAAGGAATGAGCGAGCCAGCTCCCGAGACGGAGGTGAGGCTGCCGGCGCCGAGCGTGACGCTCTGCGTCGTCGTCGTATTGCCGAGCACGATTTGTCCAAAGGGCGCCCAGAGCGTGCCGTTCTGCACGATGTTCGTGGCGTCGACGATGATCGTTCCGCCGGCCGACAGCGGCGCGCTGGCGACGCCATTCTGCTCAATGTCGATCGTGCCGGTCGCCTTCAGCGTGAAGCTCGTTCCGCTGGTCGGATAGATTTCCGCCGCTTTCAGCGTCAGATCGCCTGCGACGCCGAGCGAACCAGTAAAATTATTGTTATTGCTCGTAGCAGTGTTCGCTCCCATCAGGCGGATCGCGTCGGCGCTGTTCAGCGTGACGGAGCCGACATTACGGAAGTTGACTCCCGAGCCAGCAGCGCCGGCATTCGGATTGCCGATGTCGATCCATTGCGCCGAAATATTTATCGATCCATCGCTCACTGTCGCAGCAGGCAGGACAGCTCCTGTTGTGATCTGACCGAGCCACACATAGCCCGAGCTCAAATCCACCGTCGTATGGCCGATCGAGGGGGCGCTATAGGTCAATGGATCGCCGCCACTCGCCGGCAGCAATGTGAGGTCGCCGCCGAGGATGAGCGATCCGCGCATCTGAATCGACTGCGATCCGACGAAGGCGACCGTGGTCGCGGCGTTCAGCTCGATCGAGTCGAAGCCGCTATTGTTCAGCGTGTCGACGCCGATGAAGGCATTGCCCTGCAAGGTCGTGTGCGATGCCAACGCGGCGTCGATGATGCCCGCCTGCTCGACGACTATCGTGCCGGGAAGCCCCGCATAGCCGTTGGTCACGCGGCTGGAAAGAAGGCTCGGCGCGCTGGACGCCGGTATTCCGATGCGGAACAGGCCGCCATTCGCGAGCTCCCCGCCGCCATGCGCGCTGACCGAGCCGGCGAAATAGAGAGAGGACGCGCCGATCTGCAGGACGCCGCCGTCGCTCCATATATTTCGCGTCGCGAAGCGCGGCCCGAACAGTCCCGCGCCGGAGGGAATCTCGACCTCCGCCGACGTCCCGTCGAGAAGGAAGCGCGAGCCCGTCTGCGCAGTGACCGAATCGCCGAACAGCGTGATCGTTCCGGCGTCGAGCGCGCTGCCTGTACGATAGGCGGTCACGGTCGGATCGGCAATGAACACACCACTCACGTCCAGCACGGCGTCGGCGCCGATGGTGAGCTGCATCGGCGCCACCGTCTGTGTCGGCCCGGTCGAACCGTTCGAGACGCCTGTATTGGCCAGGACGATGTCGCCGCCGGGCGCGATGATCTCGCCGAGCACGGTGACCGGGCCGGCGGCCGCCAGCGTCACCGTCGCCTGCCGCGTCGCATTCGCTTCCGCGATGATTCTGGCCCCGGCGTCGAGCAGCGTTCCCGCTGTCGTGCTCGGTCCCGTCCCGCCGTAGATGTAGCCATATTCCTGCAGCGCGAAGCTCACGGGATTGCGCAATCCGTCGGGCGCGAGTCCGACCGTCGCGACGTCGCGCAGCACCGCGCCTGTCGGCAGCGATAAGAGCGCATCGTTCGCCGCGAGATAATTCGCCTGCCGCAAGAGCACGGTCGTGCCGGCGGTCACCGTCGAGCTGCCATAGACGCTGGTCAGCGAATAGTTGGAAAATCCATTGTCGGTGAAGAAGCTCGCCGGCAGGACGATCTCGCCGGATCGCGCGCCGGAGGTATAGGTTGTGATCGCGCTCGCCTGCCCGTCGATAGTGATCGTCGGGGCCTGCAGCGTGAAGGTTCCGCCCGTGTCGAAGCCATTGGAATAGATCGCGCCGCCGAGAACCGCCGTCGCCGTATTGGGCTGATTGCCGTTGGTCGGTGGCTCGTTGTAGGGTTGATAATCACTGTTGAGCCCGACGAATCCGCCCGAATAAGTGACCAGCGAGAGGCTTCCGCCCTTGCCGACCGGCAGACCATCGGAGCCGAGCTTCAATTTGCCGTTGGAGCCGACATAGCCGCCGCTCGAAACATCGATGATGCTGCCCGGCGACAGAATGATGCTCTGCGTCGCGTCGACATTGTCGGTGTCGGCCCGCCCTCGGTGATAGGTTGCGGCCAAAGTGGTGATGCTGATCGAGCCACCGTCGATGAAGGCGGAACCCTGCAACCGATCGCCGACGGCCCCCGAGTCGTTGATCCACAGCCCGTGGACGTCGAGAAGCGCGTTCGATCCAATCACCAGATCGGCAGGAATCGACGCGGCTGTCACGTCGCTATTGTAGATATGGCCGGAGAGCGTGATCTTGCCGGCGGGCGCGATGATCGAGCCGTCGATGGTCTCGACATTCGTCAAGGTGACCGAGCCGCCCGAGGCAACCTTCAGAACAGCGCCCGTGGCCATGTTCACTGTCGGCTGACGGGTGCCGGAGCCTTGGATCGTGATTGAGGCGAAACCGGTCTCGGACAGCCGATCCGTCAGAATGGGCAAGGTCGAGGGCGCGCGCCAATTCGAGCCATAGCTATACGAGGCGAGCCCGTAAGAATCGTCGCCGGCGTCCGCGCTCGATTCGAGCAGATAGCTCGACACGAAGGCATTGGACGAGGTGATCGTCAGCGACGCGCCGGCCGGCAATTGCGCGAGCGATGTCTGAACCGCCGTTCCGCCGCCCTGCGCATTGGCGCGCTGGCGCAGCCCGGTCACTGTCTCGCCGAGAATCGTCCCATCGAGAATCGGCGCCGCCGCGATCGACAGAGAGCCGGCGCTGGCGCCGGCGAGATAGCTCGCCTCGTAACGCGACCTGTTCAATAGCGGGTTGACATAGGTCTCGGTCACGCCCCAGCGCGAATGATCGACCGTGAAGCCGCTCCCCGCCGTGACGCCGACATAGCGGATCGTCGGATCGGCGCTGCCGATGTCGTAGAAGCGCCCGTCCGCGCCGACGAGCCGCGTCGTGTTCACCGCCGAGCCCGTATAGGTGACATAGCCGCCAGAGAGATCGACGATCGAGCCAGGCTGTTGGATAAAATTCGTCCCCGAGACATTGACCGACCCGCCGACCGTCAAAATCTCGTCGATCGACTTGGGAATGAGCTTGGCGTAGCCGGAGGCGTCGACGATCGGCGAGCCAACCCGCGTGTCGATCGTCACCGTCTTGCCGACGAGGGCGGCGGCGAGCGGCGAATCGGCGATCTCATTGGGCGTGACGACGAAGGTCACGAGGAAATTGGAGATCGGAACCTGCACATCGGCGAGACCCGAGACATCGATTGTCGCGCCGGTCTCGAGCAGCACCTCGGGCGCAGTCACGTTCACCGCTGCGCTCGGCGCCCGCAGCAGCGCGCCGGATTGGAAGTCGACGCCTTTGAAGGCCGTGATCGAAATTTGCGGCTGCAGGCTGCTCGCGAAATAGTCGGTGGTAGCTGTGCCGCTCGGAACCGAGCCGCTCCCCTCGTCCGGCAGAATGGCGGTGACGCTGTTCGGCCCAAAGACGACATTGTCCGTCGAGTAGAGCGTGATCGAACCGGGGCGCGTCACGCTCGTCGTCGCCGCCGACACGCCGAGTTGCTTGATCGGTCCGCCGGCGATCGTCACATTTCCGCTCGGCGCCAGCAGCAGGCCGTCGTTGACCGCTGCGCCCTGATAAGAAACGGTGAAGGTCTTATTCGTCGGATTCGTGCCGGCGGAAAAGTCCTGATCGACGACAATCGCCGTGCGCACGCCCGTCGCTGTCGACTGCGGCTCGCTGAGCAGCGCCGACCCCTCGGCGGCGAGGATGATCTGGCCGTTCTTCGTCGTGATCGAGCCGGAATTCGTGACATTGGGGGCGAGCAGCGCCACGTAGCCGCCGTCGCCGGTCGAATTGACCGAGGTATCGATCGACGCGCCTTTTTCGACCACGACCGCGCCGATGGTCTGCCCGGCGATCGTCCCCGTGGAAAAACGGGTGGAATTGCCGATCGTCGTCCCGAGCGCCGTCGCGATCGGGAAAAGTCCCTGCCCCGCATCGGCGCCGACGAAATTCGTATTGGCCGCGACCTCGTTCGACGGCGCATAGGCCGCGATGTCGCCGAGACCGTCGATATGCAGCGTCATCTTATTGTAGGCGGCGGCGCCATTGAAGACGCTCGACGAGGTGGTTCCGTCCATGTCGAGCGAGGAGGCGATCAGCGAATGAACGTTGATCTGCGCGCCGGCGCCGAAAATAACGCCATTCGGATTGATGATGAGAACCGTGCCGTCGGCCTTGATCTGGCCGAGGATTTGGCTGGGCGTTCCCGTCGCATCGATTCGGTTCAGCGCCACCCAGCTCGGATTGCCCTGCTGGTCGTAGACGACAGTCGTATTGGGCGAGACATTGTAATAGGCCCAGGTTATCACCGCCTGCGCGGCGTTCTGCTTGATCGTTACAGTGGTCTTGCCACCGGTCGCCGATTGCGTCGGCAGATCGGCGTTGATCCAAAGCCCGGGAGTCGTTCCGACACGCGGATCGACGACGAGCCCCGGCAGCTTGCCATTGCCGCCGACCGAGAGACCATCGGCGATCGACGAATTCGTAGCCCCTGCCGCCGCCGCGCGCGCGGCCGCTTGCGCCGCTTGCATGGCCTGAATCGCCTGCGTCGCGCGCAACAGCGATCCCTGGCTCTGCTTGGCTATGGCCGCGGCCCGCTGCGCCTCTGTCGTTGCTGCGTCGACCGCGACGGTTGGCGCCGAGGTCACTCCGGAAGCGCGCCCGAGCGGCCGAGCGGCCGCGCCACCGAGCCCTTGCAAGAGTATGAACGACAAAGCGATCGCGCTCGCTCCCGCTAGCAGAACACGCCGCGAGGATCGCGCCTGTGGCCTTGCGAGCCCTAGCGCCGATGCTTTCGACTCTCGGCGGGCGGCCGCGCCGCAGCGATGTCTACCGGATATCGGAGCGTGAACGCGATGTGTCATGTCGGTGCCATGCATCTTGCGAGAGAATGTCAATGTGACGTGTGCGTGCCGAATCCCGTCGCCGGATCGTCGCTCGCCGGAGCGGCCACATCCACCTCCACGCCGCGACCGGTCCCATTCGCTTGCGGTCCTCGCAACCGATCACGCAAATAGACGATGAGCTCCTGCGCGAGCTGGTCCCAGATTTCGACATGCGCCCGCAAATGGCTTTTCGTCACGCCACCGACAACGGAAATATCCATGCAGAGCGCGAGGAACGGCCCGCTCAACTGGAGGCGCGAAAACCGTCGCGCGACGTTCCAGTCGTTGACGAGGTCTCGCGGCAACTCGCCATTCACTTGAAGAACGGACACGAACGCCATATCGGCGAAACGCACGCTCTCATCGCCGACCAAGCGATTGCCAGGTCGAATATCGAAGGAGAGACCGCTGGTCGCCGAGCGCAAATAAGCGACATTCGCGACCGGATCGGTCACCGCTTCTACGCGGTAGCCCGCCTGCTGGAGAAGATCTCGCAGATCGTCGAGCGTCAAGGATGTGACGAGGATATCGGACATGAACGACCTCCCAGATGAAGTTACTTGCGAACGCTGTCGAGCAGATTCGACAAAGCGATTTCATTGACGACAGCCGGACGCTTTTTCAGCAGCTCGGCGACATACGCGCGGCGCAACACATTCGCCCGCTCGGTCCGCATTTGTTGCGCGAGCTGCTCGCGCGCTTCGGCGAGCGAACGCGTGTAGGACGCCTTCGTATCGATCAGCTTGACGATGTGCCAACCATCGTCCAAGCGGATCGCCTCCGAAACCGCCCCTTTGGCGAGACCTGTCACACGCGCGCGGATCTCAGGTCGAATCTGACCTTCCGACAACCAGCCGAGATCGCCCCCGTCGCTGGCGTCATTTCCGGCGCGCGCCACCGCCATGAAGTCGGCCCCCGCCGCCTTCAACTTGCGCTCGATCTCTTCGAGCGCCTTCTTCGCCTTATCCTCGGTCGCGCGGTCGGCGTCCTTCGGCGCCGAGACGAAAATATGGCCGAGCTGAAACTGCCGCGGAACGACGAAGACGCTGCGATTTGCGTCATAGGTCTTCTGCAGCTCCTCCTCGCTCGGGTAATTCGCCGGAGGTATCGAGACCGACTGCAGATAGAGCTCTACGAGCGCGCGCTCCCGCAATTGCTCGAGCTGGACCGCGACATGCGGCTGCTGGTCCCACTTCTTCGCGATCGCCTCCTGCAGCACGACACGCTCATTGAGCATGAGACGCACCATCTGATTGAGCAGCGCCGGCTCTTTGGCGATCGCCGCCTGCTCGCGCGCGCCGAGCGTCGCAACATAGGCGCGCAACTGCGCAGAGGTGATGTCGCTGTCGCCGACATGCGCGACGACGTCCTCACGCGATCTACCGTCGACGTTCACGGCCTCCGGAGACGCTTTCGGCTTGCTCGCCACCTGCGGCGCAGGTCTGAGCTTGGGAGCGACGGCGCCGCCGGGGGGCGCTTCCGCCAGCGCGCCAACGGTGAAGCCGATCGTCCCCGCGAGACCGACGGCGCACGTCACTCGGAGAAGGCTCGTAACGCGGAACAACACATGACTCATGGCTTCACCTTGTGATCGAGGATCTTGTCGTTGTAATCTTGCAGGAGATTTTGGATTTCGATGCGCCGCACGCCCGTGAGCGGCTCGCTCGCCAAAGCGAGATCCGCGAAATTCGCCGCCTCATAGCGCTCCAGCAAATCGCGGCCGACCTTCACCAGCTCGACATTCTTCGCGTTACAGCTCTTGACGTTCGCCTTGTATGCTGCGGCCTGCGCTTCGAATTTGGCGCGCTCCGCGTCTTTGGCTCGCGCAACATCGGCGGCCTCCTCATAGGCCGCCTTCCACTTCTCTAAGGTCTCGTCTCGCTCTACGAGGCGTCGATTGAACTCCTCAATTGCTTCGCGATTCTGCTTCGCGACTTGCTTGACTTCCGCCTTGGCCGCGCTGGCTTGGTCTTTGAGTCGCGCGCGTTCACTCTCCGCCTCGGCGAGCTTGGCCTGCAGCGCGGCGCGCTGATCTTCCAGCGCGCGCTGTTGCGAGATCGCACCGCGCAGAGCCTCGCGAAGCCGATCCGCTTCCGAATCCGCTCGTGCGCCCGTGATCATCGACGCCGCAAGCGACACGGCGACAAAAAACGTCGGAAATCGCATCATCAGAACTTCCCGTTGAGATCGACATGCAGAACGTCGACGGCGTAAGGGACGCCGGAGATGCTATTCGCACTCATCCAGCGCAGCGACAGCCACACATTCTTGCCGACTCCGAGATTTCCGCCGACGAAATAGCCCTTCAGATTCGTGCCGCCGAGTCCGAAGTCGGCGTCGACGAACGCGTCCACCATCGCATCCGACCCGAGATATTTGTAACCGGCAAAGACATTCCAATCCCAGAGACGACGAATTTCCCTATGTCCGACAGTTGCGCTCGCGAGATAGCCATATTTCCCGCCCACGTAATTGCCGGGATACCACTCGTTGGCGCTTATCTGGAATGCCCCGGTCAGATTGTTCGCGAGAATATCCGGCCTGATCTTTCCGTCGAAAGCCGTGTTCACCAGATACTCGCCATTCAGAACGACATGTACCGGATCGAAATGTCCGAAGTCGATCTCTCCGGAGGCGACGAACGGCCGAAACTGCTGGGCGAGTCCGAAATATTGATATTGACCGGTTGTCCCGCCGCTGTTCGACGTGTCGCTGATGATCGAGCGCAGCGGCATGTAGGTGTTGCCGCGCTGCGCGAAAGACGGCCGCGTCAGATCCGTGTTACACCCGTCTGATGCGCTATAGACGCGGCACGGGCTCGACAATTCTCCCTGCACCTTGCTGAAATCATAATAGGCGGCGGCGATCTTGAACGCATAATCATCATTGAGCTTGGCGGAGACGCCGAGCTGCCCCGCGAAGAGCCATTTATCGTGGCTCGGCAGCTTCGTCGGAGGGCCGCCGTCATAGGCCGGCAAATTGATTCCCGCGTTCAAATCCGTGTTGAAGACCGGAAAGGCTCCGCCGGCGACGAAAGAGGTAATGCCTTCGGCGATCTCGTATTTGCCCCGCGCAGCGAAGCCGTCGAATCCTATGTCTCGATACCAGACGAGATCGGTCGGCGACCAAAATGGATTATCCATTCGCCCAGCGGTCAGAGAAAATTCTTCGCGCGGCTGATATTTGAAGAAAGCGCGATCGATCCATAAGGAATATGTCGAGAAATTGCCGCCGCTCGCGCCGAAGGTCTGGTTCTGCGACACGGGCGAATTATTCTCGCCTCCCGCAAAGCGCAGGCTAGCCGAAAGGCCATCGTGAAGATCGGCGACCATTCCGAGTCGGCCGCGGAAGCGGAATTGATCGCGATTCTGCGTGACGTCATAGGTCGGATAGTAATAGGGGTTGGTCTTGCTCACATCATAGGGCGAACCGGTGTTGATCGCATTGAAATTGACAGCGTCGTATTGATCGTTTCCGCTGGGATAGTAGATTCCGCGATATCGCAGGCGCATGTCGCCATAGAACTGGATGCGCGACGCCCATTCCGGATATTTGCCGGGCGAGGCCCAATTTTCTTTCTCGGCCTGAGCCATGACCTCGTTCTTGATGTCCTCGCGCAATTGCCGCTTCACCACCTCCGGCACATAGGTCACATGTTTGACGCCCGGCGGCGACGCGGCGGCTGCTGCGGCCGCGACTTTCGCCGCATCGCCCGCTTTCACGGTCGCATCCTTCGCAGCTTGGCGCTGCACATAGGCCTCATTGGCCGCCTGCTCGACGAGCGACTTCGCTTGCTCCTCCGTCAGCACGCCCTGCTTGACGAGAAGATTGACCAGATTGATCGTCGCATTGGGCGATAGCGGCTTGGCTCGCGACACTCTGGCTGGCTTCGGCTCCGGGGTCTTTCCCTCGTCTGCGGCATCTTGCGCGACAACCGGAGCCGAGCCCGCGCATGCGCAAAGAGACGCGACGAAGACCAACGAACTGCGACGCGCTCCCGACTTTCTCTCGAACATGAAACTCCCCAGCACTCTTCAGCCTCGATGCGTGGCTTCGATTGAAACTATCTGCGCCGATCAACTCGGACGCTGCTCGGTGATCCGAATAATCATCGGCATCGGCATGCCTTTGGGCGGCGGCTCGCGCAGAGTGAGATTACCGAACACCTCATTGCGGAGAACCGCGTCGAGCTCGGCGTCGCCGGTCGTTCCGTTGAGCTGCACTCTGGTCACGCGACCGGACTGATCCGCCCACAAGCGGATATTGCCGCGCATCGTCGCTTTGCGCGTCCGCTTATGCGCCTCGAGAGCGGAACGGAGCTGGGATTGCACCATGGACGCATACCAGCCCCACCCGCTTCCGCCGCCGGAACCGCCATAAGCATTTCCCCCGGGCTTGCCGCCGAGATTGAACAGATCGCCGGGTCCCTGCGCTTTGGCGTCGAGCGAGAGTGGTCCAGGAGGCTGATCGTTCTTCGCATCCTTGATCGGCGCCTTCTGCGGCTCGTCGACCGGCTTCGGCTCTTGGAACTCCGGCTGGTCCACCTTCGTCTGCTCGATCATCTTCTGCTCAGGCGGCGGAGGGGGTGGAGGCGGAGGGGGCGGCTGAAGAATATTGACGATCGAAAGCTCGTGAATTCGGCGAGGCGCCGGAAGATCGTCATGTCCAGAAAGGACGACGATAGCGATGATCGACAGAACCGCGCCGCCGATCGCAATCGTCGCCCTATGGCGGCGCAGCCAGCCTCTCACAGACGCGTCATTGCGATGCTGGAAAGCTTCACGCTCCGGCCGACGATAACTTTGTCCAGTCGACGAATTCATGACGCCTTCTCCGAATTTCGCGCGCGGCAGCTCACTTCACCAACGGCTTGGTGGCGAGCCCCACTTGCGTGAGGCCGATACGCGACAAGAGATCGAGAACATCCATCACGCTTTGATATTGCGCCTGCGCGTCGCCGCGCAGCACGATCGGAAACTCCGGCGTCAACGCCTTCTGCTGGATGAGCCGCTGCTCGAGCTCTGGCAAGGTGACGGGAATCGTGTCGAGAAAAATCTTGCCATCATTGGCGATGGTGATCGCTTTCGTCGTTTGCGTGGCGAGGCTCGGAGCGGCGGAGGCCTTCGGCAGATTGACCTTTTGGCCCTGCACCGTCGCTGTCGTCATGATGATGAAGATCACTAGTAGAACATAGGCGAGATCGAGCATCGGCGTGATGTTGATATCGTCATAGGGCTTGGCTTCGTCTTGCATCTTCATTGGCGTCACTCCCCCGCAATTCGCCGCTCGACGACCTCGAACCGGCCTTCGGAATAGGATTCGGCCATGCGCGTCACGAATTCGTCGACGAAAACGTGAATGTCGCTCGTCAGATCTTTGATGCGGGAGATGAGATAATTGTATCCGAACAGCGCGGGGATCGCGACGCCGAGGCCGGCGACGGTCGCCACCAGCGCCGCGGCGATACCCGGCGCGATCGCATTGACATTCACATCTCCGCTCGCAGCGATCGCCGCGAAGGTGATCATGACGCCGACGACCGTGCCGAGCAGGCCGAGGAACGGCCCGCCAGAGATCGCGATGGTCAACACGACCATCATCCGATTGAGCTGTTGCGTCTCCTTGACGACCCCACTGTCGAGCGCCGCCCGGATCGCCGCGATCGACGGTCCGGAAAGCGCTCCCCTGCGCACGCCGGAGGCGACGAAGCGATGACGGATCTCCGAAGCGCCGATGTGATAGATTCGGTAGAGCGATGATGGACGCATGCTGTCTGCGTCCCGCTCGCTGATGCGGCCGCCCAAAGTCGCCACATCCTCATCGTCGCTGTGATCCAGCGCGGTGAGATCGGTCGCGAGCTCGCGAAAGCTCTTCATGAATTGCGCATTGGCCTTCGCCTGCCTGTTCAAATAGGTCGCGCGGTCGATCATGACGAGCCAGCTGATCGCCGCCATGATCATCAATAGGCCGATGATGATCCATCCATCGAGCGTCACCGATTTCAAGATGATCACCATATAGCCGGACAACCAGCTCGCGGTTTCTTCGTCCACGCTGAAGGAGATGAGCTTGGATGGATCCGGCCCCTGTCCGATCGCAGCGAATTTGATGAAGCCGGCCGAACGGGCACTCTTGGCGATTTGCAATTCGTCGATATCGCCGACGAATCCGGGAGCGCCCGCTTCGCCGCCGATCGCAGCGCTCGTTCGGAGCTCTGGAACGCTGGCGTCGAGCGTCGCATAGACGCGGCCGTCGACATAGAGCGAGAGGCGCCCCGCGCCAGCGACAACGGCGAGATGCCGCCAAGCATTCGCAGTCCAAGGCGCTCCGACGGCGCTGCGCGCGACGGCGCCGGCTGTCGTCACCTCGATGTAAGGCGCACCGTTGTCGAGGCCTATCGCCAATGCATCGGCGCCGGCGCGGCGGCTATAGAGCGTCGCATCGGACGCGAGCGTCGCCGGTTTGACCCAAGCCGAAAAGGTGAAAGCGTCGCCAGCGGCTAGCGCCAAGGACGGAGACGCGGGAATAATAAGAGGCGTGCGGCCGTCGAGCCGCAAGCCGCCGCCGATGATCGCGCCATCGGCCGGCTGACCGACGCTCGACGCATTGTTGCCCCACACTGACGAGTCGAGCGCCGGTGTTCCGCGTTCCGCGAAATGATAGACGAGCGCGGCGTCCGCATCAAAGGTCCCTTTGGGATCAGCGGTCGAGACGGCTTTTTTGTCGCCATAGTACAACCATATGTCCGTCTTTGCGCCGGGCTGCACATTCGGCGCGGCCACCCATATCAACGCCTCCCCTAGAAGGGGATCGAATTTCTCGATGTGATGCTTGAGCGGCGTCTTGTCGTCGCCGGCTACGAAGCGCAGATCGCCGCCATCCTCTTTGGCTGCGGAAAAGCGGAAATTGCCTATGTGCAGTCGCACCAGCACCGGCGTCGCGCCGATAGGATCCGTGATATTGGCTCCAGAGGCGCTAACGTCGATGGTGATTTTTTTGCGCAGCTGCCACTCGTCGTTCCACCAGGCGAATGCGGAGGACGACCACAATGTCATCATCGTAGCGACGCAGAAGAGCATCGAGGCGATGCGGAAGCGGCGGCGCGCGAACTCGAGCGCCAATTGACGGCCTCGCAGCTCGGATAGAATGGGTATGTCGAACGTCATCGTCGTCATCAGAATTCACCCCAGACACGAAAGTTCAGGCGCGGCTCCTTCGCCTGCGTATAGAGTTGGCTTATCATTGGCATCGAATAGACGAACATGCCGCTCACATGGTCGAGCAGCTTGATGCGCGCCCCGAAGCCATAGCTCCACAAATTGAAATGCGCCTGCTGCTCGGCCAGCGGGTGAATGACTTCGACGACCCCCTTGTCGACGAAGCCGAACAGCCTCCACTCGTTGAACAGGCTCACTGGCAGGCGATCCGCGCCGGCTTCTCGTTTGAACGCATCCTGCAGAATTTCGCCCACGTTGGGGCTGCGCAGTTCCACTGTGCCGGCGGCTCCGGTGTCGCCGAGGACCTCGGATTCGAGATAGCCCCTCACCGTGTCGAGACCACCGACGCTGATCTGCTCGCTCGAGGCCAGTGGGCCATCGGCGATCTGGCCGACGATCCGGCCATAGCCCTGGAAGCCGCCCGGCAGCTCCTGCAGATGAGAAACGTCTAGATTGAAATGGGTGAAGCTTCCCGACGCGTAAGCGCGTTTGTTGTCGAACGCTGTCTCGTTGCTGCCCGCCGGCCGCATATTCAAAGTGAATGACGCATTGAGCTGCGTGGTGAAACTTTCGGTCTGATAGGTGGCGTTGTAAGTCGCGACCAGGGGATAATAGGTGATCGGCGAGGAGGATGAAGTTTCGGTTCCGATCCTGACGACCTCGCCGTAGTGCTTATAGTCGAGCCCCACCGAGACGGAATGATACAGATTCTCGATCGCCGGCAGCGACATCACAGCGCGCAATCCGACGGTCTGGCCGGGCCCGACGACATTCACTCCGCCGACAGTGGCGACGTCGCTCGTCGATGTGAGTCCATATGCGAGCACCGCCAGCCAATCGACGTCCGGCACGCGCGCGAGATAAGAGGCGGAGAAAACCTCGGCGTCGGAACGTTTCTGCGGCGCCGACTGATAGGTGAAGCTCAGCGAATGACCGAGTTGCCAAAGATTATCGTAGCGCACAGTCCCGATGATGCGCTGAGGCGTCGTGTTGGGCGAGCGACGATTGTTGAACTCCATATTCGCATGGAGCGGAAGCTTGTCTTCGACTTCGAGATCGACATCGACCGTGCCTGGCGCGACACCGGCGCGTAACGCGGGCGTCACGCGCCGGTCGGGCCATTGGTTGAGCGCGACGATGTCTTTCGTCACCTCGCTGAAATTCGGCACGGTGCCTTCCTTCAGAGAGGCCGCCTTGGCCTTGATCTGGTCGACATCGAAAAAGCGCGCGCTCTTCACGCGCAAGCGGCCGATTTTGAGCTCGGCGACCTTGAGGATAATGACCCCGCCTTGCGCATTTTGTTGCGGAACGGATACGGCGACCGTCTGAAAGCCTTTGTCGTGATAGGCTTTTTCGAGGGCCGCGCGCGCTTTTTCGACATCGGCGGCAGTGCGACCCGGGCCGACGAATGGATAGATCGCCTCCTCGACCTCGAGCTGCGTCAGTCGATCGGCTCCGTCGACGACGAAATCATCTATATCGAAACGCGCCGACGACGCGGAACTCTCCGACGCGGCTTTCGCGGAGGCGGGCGACTTGGGCGCTGTCGTTTCCGCGACCGCTTTTCCCGGGGACGTCGCCTCGGCGGCGCCTTCGGCCACCGCGCTCCGCGCTTTTCCGATGCACCAAGCGGACGTTGACGCCGACAAACCGCCGCACATCACCAGAACCACGACAAAGTCACGACCTACATCGCTTCGAAACTGCAGATATGCACGACTGCGCGACCCACTACTGGACATGACCATTCGGTTCCTCACGAACGCAGGAAGCGCGCACCTGGCAGTCGATCGCTGCCCGATGCGATGATCAAACGCGCTCCCTCGTTGGAAAGACGATTCGGTTAGCCCGGACCCGAAAATCAAATTGCGAAAAAATACGGAGCCCTCACCTCGCGGAATCGGATCGGCGAGAATTTCGAGAGGATCTTATTTGCGCGCCGTGGTGCGGCGGCCGGTCAACCGAGAAGGACGACGCCACCCGGAAGCGCCAGCGCGCGGGCTCCGAACAGGCGCTGAACCTGCTCCACGAGAACCTCGAGCCGATCGACGCGAAAAACGCCGTCGACGATGCGTCGGCTCAAATCGGCGTTGGCGATGATGATCTTGCCCGGACGGTAGCGATTGACCTCTTCTATGACCTCGACGAGCGGCGTGTCGTGAAAGAGCAGCAACCCCTCCCGCCAAGCAGTCACTCGGCGCGGGTCGACGCGCGAGGATCGCATGACGCCGTCGGCGCCGTAAGACACTTGCTCGTCCTTGCCGAAGCGCAACGTGAATTCGCCCTGCGCGACGCTTACCGAGCCCTCGAGGCAGCTCACCGAGACAACGCCGTTGATGCAGCGCGCGTCAAAGCGCGCTCGACTCGCCGTGATCTTGCTCCCGGCCGCAAGGACGACGAGCGGCCGGGTCTGCGGCAGGTCGACGGAGACCGCCGTCTGTCCGGAAACCAGCTCGATCTGCAACGCGGACTGCGTCGGTTTAACCGCGATGCTCGTCTGGGTGTTCATCTCCAGCGAAACATCGGGAGCGAGGGCCACCATTCGCCGCTCGCCTTTGCCTGTCCGGTAGTCGGCTGAGAGTTCTTGGAGTGAGGGCCACAGATCGAGCGGCGGGTGCAAGACAGCGACTCCGGCAACCGAGGCGGCGATCGCGCCTCCGACAAACACGCGACGCGACAACGCCCTGCTCTGCGACATTATTTGCGGCGGCGATGCATTCTTCTGGCTCGCTTCTTCGGCTAGCTCGCGGCCGGCCGTGCCGACGAGACGCCAGACGCGCACGGCCTCCCGAAACGCCTCTTCGTGAAGAGGGCTCTGCGCGCGCCAATGCTGCAGTTCTTCGAGATCCACGGCGGAGGGCTCGCCGGCTTTCAGTCGCGCGATCCAGCCGAGGGCGTCGTCCAGCAGGGCGCGAGGCTCGCACGTATCGGCCGGCTCAATCACGGATCGAGGCTCGTCATCGGCGCCAGCCACGCCAGAATCCTCCGTCAGAAGGCGAGAGCGTCGCGTATCTTTATGCGATTCTATGGGTTTGGAGCAATCTTCTCGCATCGCATCTTTCGGTCCTGCGCGGAGCCGTCCGATCGGGTCATCACCTAGACCGAAGCCGCTGCAAACGAGACAACGGCCGCTCCTGTCGTCGAAGCTCCGCTCGGACGCTCGCAAAAGCGTCCGGTGCTCCTGAACATCAGACGACTGGCTCGCGCCTATCCCGAAGCGCGACGAAGACCAAAGTGAGACGATTTTGCGGGAGAGCTTTTGGACGGCGCATAGCGCGCCGATCTCTTAGAGCGCATCGTCACGGCGCATCCGCGTCATTATGACTTCGGCCGTGGCCCCCCCAGACGGACCACACGCGTGCGACTCAGACGTTCCGCGCAATGCGTCAAAGCATATCGGAGATCAGCCTCGACCGTTCGGGTGGTGACATCCAGACTGATTGCGACCTCTTGCGCTGTCCGACCCTCGACGGCGATTTTCCTCAGCACTTCACGGCGGCGCGGCGACAGCTCGGCCATCGCGCGCGTGAAAGCTTCGATCTCTGAACGCGCTTCGGCGATCTGAGCCGGTCCCGGCGCTTCATCGCAAATGTCGAGGATCGCGTCCACCGCAGCAGCGCTCACGCGATTACGCCCGGCTTTCTTGTGATCCTTGGCGATATTGACGGCCGTGCGAAAAATATAATCCTTCGGGCTTCGAACGTCCGCCGCCTCGCCCACCCGGTCCAATCGCAGGAATGTCTCGTGAAGCGTTTCGTAGGCGAAATCCGCCGAGCCCAATCGCCTCGTGAGTCGTCTCAGCAATTCGTCGTAGCTTTCGACGAGCTGACTGCACAAACGCGCACGATTGGTCTGTATCACGGAACTCGGGCCCCAACGACGCCGGCCCTCGAGACCTCGAGAGCGTGCAGTCACTAACGGTGTTGAACGACGAATTTATGACAGCCCCGCTCGAGGCGTCGTCGAATATCCTTTATGCGAACTCGGTTCCGTCGCTGCGGTGACACGATCTCGACGGTTATGACGAACAGCTGCGTCTATTTGAGCGATTTGACGACGACCAGGACGCGAACGGGCAGCGGCAGATGCGTCGGCGCATCCCGGCTGATGAGAAGCCCTTGCAGAGAGGCGCTCACCGCAGCGTCCCGCTCGCTGTCGCCGGTCGACTGGAACAGTTGAGCGCGTTCGACCCTGCGCGCATCGTCCACCCAGAGCTTGACGCCGATACGATAGTTTCCCGAGCGCGTCCGCGCATTTTTGCGTAGAGCCCTCTCGATGTCGCTGCGGACGGCGTCACTATAATCTCGCAAGAGCGCCTGTTCTTGTTCGCCGTCCCTAGACGCCTCAACTTGCAGCGGATCGAGAGACATATCAGCAGATGCGAGAGGATGAGCAGGCGGCAGATCAGAGAGGGCCGCAAGCCGCTCGAGCGTGATCGCATTGGGTCCGACATAGCGAGCTTTGATGTCGGTTCCCGCCAGAAGGCGCTCGAGCGCGGCGTCCGCCGTGAAGCTTCCATGCAGCGGCGCAGATCGGCGCCCCGCCGCAGAGCGGCTCTCGAAGAGCACTTGCACGCCGGCCGCCTGGCCATAGGCCTCCAGCGCGCTCGCGAGCGACTGTGCGGGAATGTCGAAGAAGCGGGCCGACTCCTCCCGTGCGCCCTCGTCCTGGGCCGACGCCGCATAGGCGAAAGCGGCGACCCACGCCATTACGAAAAACGGTGGCAGGAACGACGCCCGCGCGGCGCGAATGCGATCGGCCTCGCCCACGGAAGCCCTCGGCCCGGTCGCAGAAACCCGTTTGACCGACAAATCGATGCGCATGACTCTCAACTCTACGATCCGCAACGACGCTGCCGCATCGCGTTCCAATCTGCGCTCGCATTCCTGCGATGAATGGTCCGCGCGTCAGAGCATATCAAAAGCGATCGGCGCGAGAATCGTCAGCCGGTCGGGCAGTTCGCGGGGGATTCTCGGCAGCGGCTGCGCCCGCCGGATCGTTTCGGCTGCCGCCGCATCGAGAGCGCTCTGGCCAGAGCTGGTCCGAATCTGCACATCGGTGACGGCGCCGTCCCGCCGCATGGCGAAGAGCACTTGCACCGTTCCCTGCTGTCCCGCTCGCCGAGCCTCTTCTGGATACCGCCGAAACCGGGCGATATGGGCCAGCAACGCCTTTTGGAAGGCGATCGCCGCTCGATTATCCGAAGTGAGCATTCGGGTCGAGGATGCAGCGGGGGCCTCTGCGACAGACGTTGTGTCGACGGTCCGTTCCCGTGGCGTTGGCCTCGTGTCCGGGGCGACAATGGTCGGCTCGGATCGTTCGACGGAGCGCTCGGACAGCATAGCGGACGCCGTCCCGTTCCTCGGCGGAGCCGGCTCCTGCGGGCGGTCGACGTGCTCGCGCGGAGGAAGCAAGCGGACGTCGATTACAGAATCCTGCGTCCTCGAATAGATCGACGACGGCGTTTGGCGCAGCAAGTAGACACCCACGGCGAGCAGCGCCGGCACCATCAATGTTACGCCGACCAGCCATCTCACCTCGAGCGGCTGGGCGACAGCGAACCAAGCCGCCCCCTGCCCGCGCTCGGGAGTCGGCGAACCCTGATCCGACATGCCAGCTACCCCAGTCCCACGCGACGAAAGAGCAAGACATCCGCCAACGGACGTAATCCCGACGCCCACTAGCGAGCGAGCTTACAGTCGACCCAATACGGCATTTTGTGACCGCAACGAGGCGCACTCGGCCCATTTCCGCGCCGCCTTCCGCCTAGATCGCCCCATTTACATGCGATAAATGTCTCCGTTTGATGACAAGCCGCCGCCAAGTTGGCTGTAGGGTTGCGGTACAAATGTTAGGAATGGCCGCTCGATCTGGTTCGGAATTTCGTCGGCGACGAGCACCGTCTCCAAATATCAGGCGCTGTTCGTCCAGCGGTTCTAAATTTGCTCAGTGCGAATTGACCTTTCCTGATCCGATGCATGAGCTCTATCCCGGCGATAGTGACCGACGCGCGCCGAAATCGCTCGAGCCCGAGCATCGCCCCAAGCGGAGCTTGATCGCTCGATGATCCTGTTCAATGAGATTGTTCAAATATTTCGACGATCGTATTTTGGTTCGAGCGCCGCCTCGATGCTCTCCGAGGACTTCACGCGCCGCTCTATACGAGGCCTGATAGCCGTCGAACGTGATTTTGCGTGGCGCGCGACCTCGGTTCGCGAATGCCCCGACGGAAAAACGCTTTGGCCGCGGCGACGTCTCGCTTGGCGCGCAGAAGAAAATCGACAGTCTTTCCTGCCTTGTCGACGGCGCGGCAGAGATAGGTCCAGCGGCCCTTGATCTTGACATAGGTTTCATCCACGCTCGGCCGACTGGGCGAGCGAAGCCGTTCCACCGCCTTTCGAAATTCTGGAACATATCGTTGGACCCAGCGCATGATCGTCGTATGAGCGAGCGACACTCCACGTTCGGCTATCATCTCCACGAGATCCCGAAAACTGAGCTTATAGCGCAGATACCAACGCACGCATAGAATGATGATCTCGCGATCGAAATGGCGGCCTTTGAAAAGATCGTCGACGCTCAACATCGGTCCTCATCCGTGCAACATCGCTCCTCGTATCGAGCGAGTATGCTCGCCCCCTCCGGCGCGGTTGGCGAGCGCTCTCGATAAAGGAACGCTCATTGTGCCTCCGGGCCGACTTTTCCTGCCGCCGGAGCTTGCGCCTTGCTCGCCGTCTGAAGGATTTTCGCGCGCCGATAGGTGAGCCTTTCTCTCTCCTTGCGGCTCAAGTTGGATGAGGTCGCGGCGCGATCACACGCCTCGATGATCGCCTGGACATTCCGATCCGTCACGTCTTCTTTCGTGAAGCAGGCCTGCCAGCTCACCAGGAGCTGCAGAATGTTCGAGTCGGCATCGGCGTTTCCTCGCGTCGTCTCGATCACTTTGTCGTGACAGCCGCTCCCATCTCCAATAGCCGGCGCGGGGCAGCTCACTGTCGGTTCGAGCGCGAGCGCAGTGTATGCGGCGGCGAGCCCCAGCATGACGCCTCCGGCGCCGACAAAAGCCGAGCATGCTCGGCTGCGTGCGAAAACAACGCCTCGGAACGCTCTGCGAGCTGGCGGGATTTTAGGAAGCGGGCTTTTTGGGGCTGACATGGCTCCTCACGGCACGACTTTGGCCATCGACGCGTAAGCAGGCGACGAAGGTGGGACTTCGCGCCGATCGAGACAGCGCGCGCGATCGAGGGAACGCCTCAGAATTGCTTCGGAATCCGCGCTCCCATCGACTGATCGCGATGCGATGAAGCCGTCGGGGCGCACGAGCAGAGCTCCGCTCGGTCCGAGCCCGGTTCGCGAGAGAAATGCACCGGTCGGATCATCGACATCTACTCCGATCAGAAAGGCTCTCAACGGCGCGTCTTCGCCGTGAGAGAGCGCTCGCGCGGCCTCGATCCATGCGGATCCGGAGGGACCGGCCAGCAGCACAAATCCTTGTCCCACGAGATCGTGCGTCGAAATCTCGGCGCCGTTTCTGACGAGCGGAACATGCGCGAGTCGGGACCCGGGCTTTCCGCTCGGATGCAGCGTATCGTCCGCCGGCAGTCCATCGTCCGGCTCGTCCAAGGAAATAGCCGGCGATCGATAGCGATAGCTCATCGCGGCGTCGAGATAGTTGACTCGACCGAAGGCGTCAGAGAGATCGGAACGGTCCTGACGTAGCCGTTCGACATAATTCTCGGTCGCACGCGCGATCGAGAGCTGCGCGACGGGACGGCGCTCGGCGTCATAGGTGTCCAGCAAAGCCGGGCGGGCCTCGCCTTTGATCACCATGGCGAGCTTCCAGGCGAGATCGGCCGCATCCTGGATCGCGGTTTGACCGGCGAGGCCTCCGACCGGCGGCATTATATGGGCCGCGTCGCCGGCGAGAAACACTCGGCCGAGGATCATTCGTTCGGCGAGCAACGCCGACATCCGCCAGGGAAGGACGTTCAGAATCTGGACGTCGAGATCGGATTGACCCAACGCCGCGCGCACGAGTTTCTTACATCGCTCGACATCGAAGTCCGACACGGTTTCGCGAGCCGCGTCATATTCGACATTGAGCTGCCCTCGGTCGGGATCGTCGCAGCTGACGAAGGCTCCCGTGAAGTCGCGATGACGTAGGTAGCAGAGAAGGAAGCCGCGCTTCCCCATCGCGATCGACAGATCGGCTTGGAAGAGAATGGACACTGCGTGAGACACGCCGTCGAGTCCGATCATGTCGACGCCGAGCGCTCTGCGGATAGCGCTGCTGCTTCCATCGGCGGCGACGAGATAGTCGGCATGGACCATCGTCTCCTCTCCACTCTCCGTGTCGCGCAGACAGGCGCGGACATTGTCCACGTCTTGCGAGACACGGATGAGCTCGGTCGAAAAGCGAATGTCGGCGCCATGCGCTCGCGCATGGCGAAGCAGCACCGGCTCGACGCGATCCTGGCCGGCGCTGCAAAGCATTGCCGGCGAGAGCGGGCGCGGATCGAATCCGCCCGGCGTCGCCATTATCTTTATGGGCGAGCTCGTGACCGTCTCAGCGACCATGATCGTCGTGTCGCCGGGCGCAGCTCGCGTGACGAGGCGCAGGTCGTTTTCGAGGCCAGGAACCTGCCGTAGCAGCTCGAGGCTGCGAAGATTGAACCCGTGCGCTCTGGGATGATCGGAGAGCGCGGCGCGGCGCTCGATGAGCCGGCACGGAACGCCGCGGATGGAAAGCATCAGCGCGGCCGTCAGCCCCGCATATCCGCCGCCCACGATCAAAACTGGCGCATGTTCGGATGGCATGGTCCTGCAACCTCCTGCTCTCTCGCGTCGCGTCTTCTCTCGGCGCCCCTCGCGGATCATGGCTTTTCAGAGGGCCGCGTTCGCGCGCACGCTGTTCCTGGGCAGTGTGAGACGCCGCCAGAGCCACAGCGCGCAGATAGCCTCAGGGACGATCAGCGACGTATAGGTCAACGGCGGCGAATCGGCCGCGAGTCCCAACGCCAAAAGAGGCACGGCGCAGGACCAGAGCGCGACGCTGTCCGCTTTCGCGACCTCGGCGAAAGCTCCGCGCGACAGCAGCGCGGCCCTCGTCACATTGGCCGCGTGTCGAAGCGGTAGTGAAACGGCGAGCGCCACGATCAGGGACGACCACCAAGGCCCCTGCTGACCGTACAGATCGCCGAGCAGATCGCGGCTTGTGAACAGCACGAGCGCAGCGAAGAAAGAGACGGGCGCGCCGCGAAGCCAAAGCGCGCGGACGAGCGGCGCGATGACGTCGTCCCCGACGCGCGCCAGTCGGAAAGAGAGAAAGCGCGTGAGCGCCAGCAATGGCGCGAAGACAAGGAGCATCAGCGTCTGTCCGGCGGCATAGGCGCTCAGCCGAGAAATGTCGTAATGTCCGAGCCAGGGGGCCGCGAAAAGCATGACGCCGACCGTTACCGCGAAATGCACCGCGACAGTTCGCTGCGACTCCCACGCCGTCGAACGAAAGAAACTCCTAGCCAAGGAACAGCTCGGAATGTGGAACGGCGCTGCGTGACGCGAAGAGAGGATGCGCCAACACCATATGGACGAGACGATCGCAACGACGAGCCCGCTCGCGAAGCAGCCCCGAAGCCCCAAGCCCAGAACGCCGATGAAGAGGAGATTGCCACCGATCTTCAATGCGCCTTCGATCAATTTCCAGCGAACGATGGAAACGCCTTCGTCCAGCGCATGGAGAATGAGAATGGCGGCGGTGACGGAGAAGCGCAGGGGCGTGGCGACCGTGTACAGGTAGATAGCCGTCTCGATCTGCGCCGCGACTTCGCCCTCGCCTGCCACCAACGCAGCCAATCTGGGATAGAACATGAAGCCGAGAAGCCCGCAGAACAGGCCGCCGATCGCCGAGAGGAACAGCGCGCCGCCGATCGCTGTCGCCCCGTCGGCTGTGCGTCGCCTTTGCGCGACGATGGTCGAGGCGACCGTTCCCATGGCTGTCATCAGCACGAGATCGAGCAGCGCCAGACGCGTGAGAAGAACATAGGCGCTCTGCGCGTCGCCTCCCAGCCACCCCAGCGTGACGATATCCACCTGCAGCACGAGCTGCGTGGAGCCGATACTGACGAGCAATGGCCAATATCCGCGCCAGAAGCCGCTTTCGATCATCGCGGTATCGGCCGCCAGCCGGGAAAATGGCCGAGTCTGAGACTTGGCGTGAAGAAATAGCCGAACAGGCCGTCCGGCGCCGGAAGCGGCTCCTCGAACTCGAGGCGCTCCACCTGGTTCAGGCCGCAATAGACGCTGTCCATCTTCCAGCCGACCACCACTCCATCGATCAGAGGCGTGCCGATCACGACGCCGAGGTCATCGACATTGCGATCATAGCCGAGCCAGCGAGCGGCGGAGGCCGTCATCATCGACAACAATAGTTCCTCGCTCAGCCGGTCCCGAAACTCCGACTGCGCCAGCCATTGATAGACCCACAGAAAATAGGTCCAATCGAAGGACAGCTTCTCCTGTCTGGCCCAGGCCATGAAAGGATGGAAGATCGACGCTCCGTCCGGGCCGGACAGATCGAGCAGCAATGGGCAGGTGTCGAACAGCGTGTGCCAATAGGCGCGAAGGCTTATGTCGATGCGGATATAGGAACGTGACTCGCGTGGATAGGTCGCGAGCCGCGCAGGGTCGATAAGATCGGCATAGAGATCGGCGTCGATTCTAGCTGGCGCAGGCGACAAGATCGGCATGCTCGAGCTCCTGAGTGTGGGGGAATATCTCGCGCAGACGCTGCAGATCGACTGCAATCGAATCATAGTCGATGTTGATGTCGCGCTCGTAGGTGATCGTCGCGCCGGGCTTGTCGAATGACGAGCGCATCGAGGACAGAAATTCGATCGTATCCGGCGCCATCTCTCGATCATGCGCGTCGACGATGACATGAGGCGCGCTGAATGACTGCGCATAGCCCGCGACATGAAAATGCTGCGTCGTCTCGACGATATCGTTCCAGAGGTCGAGCGGCGCGCCGCAATTGTGCTTCGCGCAGACGGCGTTCGATGCGTCGAAGAGAACGCCCGCGCCGGTCTCCTTGGATAGGCGCCGATAAAAGGCCGGCGCATCCCATCCGCCCTCCATGATCGATGGAAAATTTTCGAGATAGAGGCGACGTCCGAGCAAATCCTGCCACTTCTCGACGCGCCGTCGAACGGCGTCGAATTGCGTCTCGTAATCTATTTCGCCCAGGTTGTAGAAGCATCTGCCTTCATGTGTAAAACGTAGCAAATGGTCCGACACGTAGATCGGGTTCAATGCGTCGATGAGAATCCGTATCCGCTTCGCCAGCTTGCCGAGGACCTCGTCGTCACTCTCGAGAAATTTCGAGAACATGATATGAAATGCGATCGGGCAATCGAGAGTCGTCTCCAGCTCTTTTGGGGGGACATGGAGAAAATTGTCGATCAATAGCTCACAATAGTCGATCTGGCGCGCCTTGATCATCCGCTGGACCATGTCGAGGGTCGCGTTGAGCGTGAAATTGAAGCCGATCAGCATATCGAAACAGGCCTCCAAGAAAATGACCGTAGGTCTCGAGACGCCGCCCCCGGCGAATGCGACGGGGGCGGCCTGCCGATCAGGGGCAGAGCGGGCCGCACATCGGGCACGAGCTGCACATCGCGCCCAGACGACCGACGACCGGGAGAACTTCCTTCTTGGAGATCTTGATAGCCATTGCTTCCTCCTGAAAAGCGCCGAGTTAAGCCGGTCTGACTGTATTATACAGAATAGACAAAGCATCGCATCCGCGGCGTTCAGCAATGCGATGAATACATAATAGCTGAAAATTCTCCTATGGCAATACAAAATCGCTTATTTTTCTATCTTCGAGCCGAAAATAGTTAAGTGTAAAAAATATATACATTGCGTACGTAGTATAGATTGCGTCCATGCCTGTTCGCGGTCCGCGCCTCCAATGGTTCGGAGACGCGCGCCGAGAGACCGATCCTGCGGCAGCGCTGCGCGTGATTATCGATGAACTCTTCGAGCGTCGCGGTCGTCCCGTCATGCATGCAGGGCGACCGCGCCAATTTGTTGCGGTGGGGTCGCCGCCGCGGCGATATCGGCTACGAACGCGAGAGAAGCGGCGCGCGTTTCATTGCTTGCCGCCCACGATCTTCGCCGGCTTGGCGGCGCCGACCTTGAAGACCGGCGAGACGCCGGGCTTCGTCCGCTTGCCGGCATCGCCAGCGCCTGGAGCGCTTTCCGCGAGATCGAGACGGAGCGCCGAGACGATCGGCGTGGCATTCTGGATCGTCCAGCGCGGTCATGCGGCAGATCGCGCCACTTTTGTCGACCGGACTCCGACCGTGAGAGCTGCGATCAGCAGCGCCGCGAGCTTCGAATTTTGTTCCCGCATCGTTGGTCGCTCCTTCCAGATGGGCTCGCACCCTCGTCTTCGTCGGCCGCCGAATTCGCAGACAGACTTAGAACTCCACGCGCAGAGAGCCGAGGAAAGTGCGCGGCGTTCCGGTCTGGATGGTGTAGCGATCGGTCGAGGTCGGATAATAGGTCGCGTCCGTTATGTTCTTGACGTTGAGCTGGCCGGTGACGGTGTATCCCGCGATCTTCGTGCTGTAGGCGACCATGCTATTGAGCAGCGCATAGCTTGGCAGAACGAAGGTATTGGCGGTGTCGCCGAAGGAGCTCTCGTAGACGGACACCCCGGCGCCGAGGCTCAGCCCGAGCAGATCCCCATCGGCGTCGTATTTCACCCAGAGATTTCCGTAGTTCCGAGGGCTCGCAGCCAATTTCGAGCCCGAGATCGCGAGCTGCGTCGTGATGAGCGTCAACGGATTATAGGAACTCGCCCCCTGCATCGTGCGCACATCGTCATGTGTGTAATTGGCGATGACGCTCCAATTGTCATCGATGCGGCCCGTCAGATCGAACTCGAATCCCTGGCTGCGCGCCTTGCCGATCAGCAGCGTGTTGTTCGAATTGGTCGGATCCGTATAGGGAATATTGGTCTTAAAAATATCGAAATAGGCCATGGTCAGCGTGAGGCGCTTGTCGAGCAGCTCCGCCTTCACGCCGCCTTCGAATTGCTCGCCCTTCTGCGGCGCGAGCGGCATGAGCGCCGTGGTCGTGCCATTGTTCGCTCCGAAGGACTGGGTGAAATTTCCATAGAGCGACAACCAGGACAGTGGCTGATAGACGACGCCGACGCGAGGACTGAAAGCTTCGGCATGGACACTCACATAGGAGGTGCTGGCCAAATAGGCGGAGGAGGAGATTCTGTTGGAGCCATAGTCGGTCCAATCATAGCGCCCGCCGAGCAGCACATGGACGGAATCGTCCAGGAACGAGATCATGTCCTGACCATAGACTCCGGTCCACTTTTGGCCCGCCACGCCGTAAACTGGCTTTTGATAAGGGTTTTCCAGCCGCGAATAACCAGG
Organism: Methylosinus sp. sav-2; assembly: GCF_004366495.1. Lineage (NCBI taxonomy): Bacteria > Pseudomonadati > Pseudomonadota > Alphaproteobacteria > Hyphomicrobiales > Methylocystaceae > Methylosinus > Methylosinus sp. sav-2. Next base: position 10,618 of record NZ_SOEJ01000015.1, on the reverse strand, counting down.
AGCGTAGATGTTGATCGCGCTCGTCGGGTTGTAGAAATAATAGGTGTAGGTCGGCAGGAAAGTGGCGAAATAATCGTAGCCGAGCAATATCGAATGCTCGAGAGGGCCGGTTGTAAATTTTCCCTTCAGGTCGAGATTGGTCGCGAAGCTCCTATCCGTATAGCCGGGAAAATAGTTTAATGCGCGGTTCAATACGCCCGTCACCGCATTGAAACTCGTTCCGGTCACATTCTCGTTTCTCGTACCGACATTATAGTAGCTCAGTCGATTTGTCAGGCTCCAGTCGGGAAGGAAGTCGTAGGTCCAATCATAGGCGATACGCTTCCTGTCGAAATGGTCGGGCATCGTCGTCATCACGGTCGGAGCGCTGAGATAGCGGCTGACTGGAATATTGGCAGGGCGTCCCCCGACCGCCGGCAGAACGGGATAATCGTCGACCCAGGTCTTGTTCTGATATTCGAAATCGATGTTCATCCGAAACTGTTCGACCGGATGAATCGAGATCGTCGGCGCGATGAAGACATTCCTGTCGCGGACGAAATTGCGATAGGAATCGGTGCTGTAGAATTCGCCGTTGAAGCGATAGAGGATCGATTTGTCTTCGGTCAGCGGTCCGGTGGCGTCCAGCGTCGTGCGCGTTCCACTGAAGGACTTTACTTGCTGCTGCAACGAGTAGTAGGGCGTCTCCAGCGGCCGCTTGACCACCATATTGACGACTCCGCCGGGTTCGCCACGGCCGAATAGCATGGCCGCCGGGCCTTTCAACACCTCGATCGACTGCAGATTGGTCGTGTCGAGATTGCGGAGCCTGTATTCCATGAGGCCGTTCTTGTAGACGTTGCCAACAGTGTTGAAGAAACCGCGAACCTTGAACAGATCGAAGACATTCGCCGCCGGCGTCACGCCGCTGACGTTGGATAGCAGCGCATCCCCGACGGAGATCGCCTGCTGATCGTCCATCGTCTGGCGCGTCACCACCTCGACCGCGATCGGAGTCTTCAGTAGCGGCGTGTCCGTCTTCAGCGTCGAGGGCGCGCGGACGGCGTTGTAGCCGGTGTGCCGATCTCCCGGCCCTTGGCTGCCTGCGCCCGAGCCGGGGCGGCTTGTCGGACGATTGGGCTCGGAGCCGATATCGATCGTCGGCAGAGGCGTGGCGCCGCCAGCGCTCGCATCGTTGCGAGTGTCGCCGGCTTGAGCCAGGACGATCAGCACCGACTTGCCGTTGGGAGACAGCTCATAGCTCAGCCCCGTTCCCGACAGGACTTCCGACAGCGCCGCCGCGAGACTATGCGATCCCGAGACGCCTCTCGTCCGATACGAGCGGGTCAAGCGTGAGTCATAGACGATGCGCACGCCGCTCGCGTCAGCGACGCTGTTGAGCGCAGTCGAGATGGGGCCGGCCGGAATGTCGTAGCTTCGTACGATCTCGGCGATTTCCTTCTGCGGCATCTGCGCATGCGCTTCGGCGCGATCCGCGTTCGATCCGAATGCGAGAGCGCCCATCGCGGTCAGGATGGCCGTCGCCCCCATCATCCCACCCTTCGCTGACTTGCTGCCGTGAGGAATCCGATCCGACATCTCGTTTTGGTCCTGTCCCGTCTCCTGGCGGCAGACACCACGCCTCCCACTCAGACAAGGACGAACCGACCCCTCCCGCGGGGAGGTCGACGAGCAAAAAAAATCCTCTCTTATCCCGTGAGCACGACGAGATAGCCGAGATCGAGAGCGCGAAGGCCGAGAGCCTTCTCGATCGCGGAGATGGCGGCGATCGGATCTGCCGCGTCGAACACGCCGCTCACGCGCCTTTCTCGGATCGATGGATCGAGAATGAGAATATATCCGCTCAGATAATGTCCGAGCACAGAGACGACCTCGGCGAGCGGCTTGTCGTCGAATATCAGCTTTCCGCGACGCCATGCGGCGACATGGTCGACTTGCACCCGGTATGGATCGACCGCGGCGACGCCCGGCCCAAAAGCGCTCTGCTCGCCTTCATCGACGATGATCGCCGGGCCACCCGTCATGACGCGCACCCGATGCTGAGCGACAGTGATCTCCGTTCGCTCCCCCGTCGTCGAGATGTCGAAGCTCGTGCCGAGAGCCGTCACCGAGCCGCGGGCGACCAGAACGGAAAAGGGCCTGCCGGCGTCCGGCGCGACGTCGAACCAAGCCTCGCCCTTCAGGAGGGTCACATTGCGCTTGCCTTCGTCGAAATCGAGCGAGATGGCCGAGCGAGGGCCGAGCTCGATCCGCGATCCGTCGACGAGCCGAATGGTCCGCGTCTCCGCGACGCCGGTGCGGGTCTGCGCCCTCAACATGATCCAGGCGTCGTCGAAAAAGACATAGGACAACAGCGTTATGGCGAGCCCCGCGAGGACGGCGGCGACGCGAACGCGCCGCGTTCGGCGCGGCGGAAGCACTTCGAAGGCGTCTATGAGCGGCCGCAGGTCTTCGAGATCGCCCCAGATGCGGCAAACCTTCTCGAATGCCTCGCGGTTGGCCGGATCATGCGTCAGCCAAACGACGAACGCCTCGCGCTCCTGCGGAGTCGGAGCGCGACTGTCCAGGCGCGTCCACCATTCGATGGCCGCTCTCCGACGGTTCGCCCGATCACGGGGAGCGTCATCCTCCTCCATCTCCGCGCCAATCTGCCTCTTACAGGGCGTTATCGCCGCCATTGATCCACTACTTTAGCAGGACGGATGCCGACAGTGATATAAGGTGAGCGTCTCGATGCGAAAATTTAGTCGAGCGCCGCATGGCACCTCTCCAGCGCCAGTCGCAGATGCTTGAGGACCATGTTTCGGGAAATGCCCAGCCGTTGAGCTATTTCGTCCGGCGAAAGATCATGGAAGCGACGTAAGATGAAGACTTCCCGACACTTAGGGGGCAGGCCTTTCATCGCGGCGTACAGCAAGCGGGCGCCTTCCTTCGCCTCGCAAACTTGTGACGGATCGAGTCCGGTCTCGGCGATCTCGGCCGGGATGTCGCCTGGCGCGACGTGCTTGGCCATGGTCTTGGAATGACGGGAGAAGTCGCGCGCGAGATTGATCGCCGTCGTTCGTAGATAGGCGTCCTCGTCGGCGATCGGTCCGACTTCCCGACGCCGCAGCATCCGCACAAAGGTCTCTTGTAGAAGATCGAAAGCGTCCTCGTAACCGACGCGACGCGTGAGACAGTCGAGAAGATCGCGCTTGTTGCGCTCGAAGAGCTCGCCGATCGAACGGCCATTGGTTCTGAACATGATGTGGCTTCCGCTGGAGCCTCGAACTCGCGATGGCGGCGAAGCGAGAGGCCGCCCGAGCGGGCCCCGCCCCGAACGATTTTCCCGCTCCAGAGCGGGAGAAGCGTTCAGGACAGACGCGGCGGAGCGCGGGAAGAGTGAGAACTCGTCCAGGTCGTAAGGTGACGGTCGATGTCGTCGACGCACGTATCGGCGACGTCGGTCGAGGTTAGAGGGGCGAGAAAATCGGAGACAACGCCGAGGAAGAAAAGCAGAGTAGGCTGATCGTCACGACCACCCGATGCGCAGAGAAGGCAGCATTGATCGGCGGTATGGTGGTCCTGGATCGGCGCTTTTGGATCCGACGCGGAGGCGAGTCTGCAAATCTCATAATTTCCAGACTCGAAAGCGGCGGAGGTGTGAGAACGGAGCGCTTCCACATTGCGCGCATAGGCAAAACTGCTCTGCAATGCGACGAAACAGATCAAAGCGCCGATAATGGCGCTCGCCGATAGTTTTCGCTGTGCGCCCCAGTTCATCATGCGTGATTTGTAAGCCCGCCCCTTGTCATTGGTCAAGTTTAGGAAGGACCGAGAAAGTTCCAGCGCGATCGTCGAGCCGAGCGGACTCGCGAGGAATGCGGCAGGGACAAGAAAAATGCCGCCGGGGGCATGGCGACGGTCGTCGCCGACGCAATGACTGACGCTCGCAGCGACATGCCGCGGTCGACGGCATCGGACAAAGCGGCCGCCGCCTTACCTGACGATGAAGAGAGACCGAGCCAAGAGGCCCACGATCGACACGCGGGCGATTCCATTCGGCCAGATCGCGATCGCCGCCTTGTTTCCCTCGGTCTTTCTGAACATCTTCGGACACCCGCGCCGAGCGCCCGTCTTCTCCTCCGCCTGACCGCCTCGACTTCGACCCTAGGCGCATTGGTAACTTCCGACGTGAGCTTGTCAACGCCGCGAAAGGAAACGTCTGGGCCGGCGGACCAGCAAAAGCTCTTTGTCTGTTGCAGAATCCCAACGTGGCGAGAGGTGCGGACTTTTCCAGCGGTCTTTCCCCCCGACCCAAACCAAGAGCGTCCGTACGTTACGCCCAGTGACGCCGGATCCGGGAATGTCAGCTTCCGGCGTAACCAGACGTTGGCCCTGCGGGCGCGACGGGGCCGCAATGGGTCACAGTTCCTCCTTCGCCGCCGAGAAGGGGGAACTCGCGCCATAACCGGCCATTCGTCACAAACGTCCAGAGGGACCGCTTTCCCTGGATTTCGCGGACGTTCGCGCCACCGGATCGGCAGGGCATAAAGATCCGGATCCCCTGGCTCGGCTGAAGTTCTCGTGACGGTCGCGGGGTTCGCTATTCCACGTCGGTGACGCGCGAACGAGTGACCCGCTGGACGGGCTCGCGTAGCGGCTCAGACCTTCGCCTGGGGGGCGGTCTTGGCGAATCCCTCATCGTATCGCTTGAAATGCGAGTTTGAATGTCGCTCCTCCGCCCGGAGTCTCCTCGATCCAGATACGTCCCCCGAGCTTGTCAAAAAGCTCCTTGGTGATGGTGAGCCCCAGTCCCGTTCCGGGGACCGCGTCGCTCTTCCGCCAAAATGGCTCGAAGGCCGTCGCCTGATCGGACTGCGAGAGCCCCTCCCCATGGTCGATCACCTCGACGACAGCGTCGGAGCCGACCCGCACGAGCACCGTTCCTCCAATCGGCTCAGCCCGCAAGGCGTTGTCGACGATGTTCGCGATTATGCATTCGATCGCGCGAAGATTGCCTCTGACTTTCGGAGCTGGGTCGCTTGTCTCGAACTCGATGAAGCGTTCACATCGCAATGCGAGCAGGACATGACGGGACACGGTCTGACGAACAGCCTCGGCGAGATCGACTATCTGATCGAGTGGAAGCTGGCTCTCGGCCAAACGAGACGCGACGAGCATCTGCTCGACCACCACTTGCAGCCGACCAGCGTCGCGCAGGAGATCGCTCTTGAATGTCGGGGCGTCCTCGCTGTCCTCTATGCGCGTGCGCAGAATCGCCAGAGGCGTGCGCAGCTCATGCGCGGCGTTCGCGATATAGCGACGCAGTCGGGTCGCGCTGGCGTCGAGGCGCGACAGCGCCTCGTTGACGGCTCTGACGAGGGGCGCCGCCTCCGAGGGAACGTCTGCGGTCGAGAGACGCGCATCGAGCGATTCCAAATCGATGCGCGAGGCCTCCTGTGACAAGGAGCGCAGCGGAGCCAATCCACGCCGCACGGCGAACCAAGCCGCTCCCACCGATAGCAGAGTGGTCGAAACGAAATCGACCGACGACCATCGGAATTCTTCGCTGATGGCGTAGAGAAGGTCGATCCATTGAAATTTCTCCCCATAGACGGCGATTTGAAAAGTTCCATAAGGCGTCGTTCTGGCGTCGGCGTATCCGTGAGGGACCGACTTCGGATCGGAAGGAAGAACGAAATGCGTGTGGGTGGAGTTGACTCTGATCGCGCCAGACAGCGTTTCCGCGAGTTCTGGGGAGGAGCCCGGGAGCGCCTCGTAACTTTCGACATCGAAGGCCGCATATTTCAAGCCGGGCGAGCGCTCGAGCTCGGCGCGCAGCGCCTCGGTCGGCGCGAGCCGCATTTGGCCGTCCGCTCCTTTGGTCAGCGAGTCGATCACCATCCGTCCGACGCGATGGATGGCGAATTCGTCGACGCTCGTATCGACGAACCACAAATGGGTCGCGCCGAGGCCCATGATCGACAATTGCGCGACGACGAAGGCGACGAACTGCGCCGGGACCAGATAGCAAACGACGCGCAGCGCGAGCGAGCGGCCGATCGTCATTTCGGTCTCTTGGGCGCCGCGTCCGTTATCATATACCCCAAGCCTCTGGCCGCATGAATGAGAACGCCGGCGTTCAGCTCGGCCAGGCGCGCGCGCAGCCGGGAAGCGAGCTTCGTCAGCGCATGCTCTTCTATGTCTTCGTCGAGCCCGTAGATCGCCGAAACCAGCGCCTCGCGCGAGACGATGCAATCGACGCGCCGGATCAGCGCGTCCAGAAGAGCAAGCTCACGGCGAAGCAGCACGACCGGCTCGCCACCGACAAAAGCCGTACGCGTCTCCAGGTCGAACGAAAGCGCGCCCACTTCCACTGGCGGCGCGCGCTCGCCGCCGGGCCGTCGCAAGCTCGCGCGAATACGCGCCATCAGCTCCTCTATGGCGAAAGGCTTGACGAGATAGTCGTCTGCTCCCGCGTCCAATCCCTCGATGCGGCTGTCGATCGCGTCCAGGGCCGTCAGCATCAATATCCGGCTACCAGGATGCTTGCCCCGGATGCGCGCCACCAGCGACAGTCCATCGCCGTCCGGCAGGCGGCGGTCGAGCACGGCGATTGCATAGGATTGCTCGTCCAACGCCGCATCCGCGTCGCGAATGGTGCCGAAAGTGTCGATGGCGTAGCCCGCCTGTCGAATTCTCCTGGCGACGCTGGTCGCCAGTTCCGGTTGATCCTCGACCAATAAGATACGCATGGGCGCCGCTCCCAAGATCCCCAGCCCGCGTGAATGGGCCGACCGCCATTCCATAGGGAAGCGTCCAAAAGTTGCAAGAAAGCAATGGCAGGACATCGGTCCTATCGTTGACTGTGTCATTTGTATCACGATCGCCCTGAATTTTCGGCAATTCTCGCCGGGTCATCTTCGCAAGACGTTCGTGCCTTATCGTGCATCGACCGCGACCGTGGTCGAAAAGGCCGAATTGTCCTGGAGGTTGACCAGAGCATGATGCGAGCGAGGACGACAGGGCGGGAGACCGCGCGCCGTCGGTCCGCGAACCGGCTTCGCGTCGTCGTCGCTTGTCTCCTGGCCGTCGCGATCGCTCTTCAGGCTCTTACGACAATCGGTCTGCCGTTTCGGCCCCGGGGCCAGCCGAACGGCGATACGGCCCTTCTCGCTTCGGGCGCTTCCATCGCTTGCGCGAAATGGGGGCTCGGCGGCGGCTCCGGCGACACGCGACATCATCTCGACGACTGTTGCATCCTCTGCGGTGGATGCGACGCCGATTGCGCAACGGCTCTTCTCGCCCTCGTGGACAGCGAGCCTGTCGACGCGAACGGCGCCCGATTGTCCCGGATTCCTGCTTCCGCGCAAGTCAGACCGCCTGCGGGCTGGGCGAGCGCCTGGTCGTCGCGCGCGCCGCCGCATTTTTCCTGATCCGATCCATCGAATGGTCCGAACGGACCGCACTCGCACGATCTCGGTTCAAACGGCCGATAGCGGCCGCATCAGGGACAAATCATGACGCCTTCTCGACTGCTGCGCGGTGTTTCCGCTGGCGCCTCCACCTTTGTGTTCATGTCCGCCGCGTTCGCCCAAGAGGCGCTGCCGACGATCGACGTCGGCGCGGACAGCGCCGCGCGCGCCAACGCGACCGTTCCCTCACGAGCTACTCCGGGCGACGCCATCGGCAGTCCTAGCTACGCCGCTCCGAACGCGAGCTCGGCGATGAAGACAGACACGCCGATCTTCGTCACGCCGGCGTCGATTCAGGTCGTGCCCCGCGCCGTCATCGACGATCGCAAGGAGAACTCCGTCCGAGAGGCGCTCCAGAACGTCAGCGGCGTCTGGTTCGAGCCGGCGCTCGGCGGGAATGCGGTCTACAATATTCGCGGATTCCGTACCTTTTCGATATTCCGCAATGAGCTGCGCGCCGGCCCAGGCGCATTCGTCTTCCTGGCGCTCGGGCCTTTGGACACCTCTAATGTCGAGAGCATCGAAGTGCTCAAGGGTCCAGCCGCCATGCTCTATGGCAAGGGCGATCCTGGCGGCATGATCTCGCTCAACACCAAGAAGCCATCGGCTACGCCGCACTATTCGGTCGAGCAGCAGATCGGCTCGTCGGCGCTGTATCGAACGCTCGTCGACGCCACAGGCCCGCTGAATGACGATAAGACGCTGCTCTACCGTTTCACGGGGGCGTTCCAGAGCTATGATTCGACCTCCAGAGACTTCGTCTCTGGGGATGGCTTCGACTTCGCGGGCGCGGTGACGTGGCGACCATTCGAGCAGACCGAAATCACTTATGAGGTCGAGGTCTCCAAGCAGCGCTTCAAGCAGGAGTCCGGCGTCATTGCGTTGGGAAATCGGCCGATCCAGATCCCCACCACGCGGAACCTGCAGGATCCGAACCTGCCCTACAGCAATTTCCTGACGCTTTTCAACGGCGTCAGCGTCAAGCACAAAATATACGAGAACGCAGACATGTCATGGACATTCAATGGTCGCTTTCTCGCCCGCAATTACAAGGACGATGACATCAATCTCGTCCCCGTCGACGGCTTCGCCTATTCTTCCGCCTTCGATCCCGCGACCGGTGTCTTGCACCGCAATGTCTTCGCGCAGCACTACCACGAGCGCGACTGGGCGTGGAACGCCGACGTGATCGGCAAGTTCGACACATTCGGCGTCGGGCACGAGGTTCTTCTGGGTTACGACTTCAATAAGGTCACGGGCGAGTACCGGACTTATGGCGGCGGATATGTCGCCGACCCGGACCTCGACGTCAATGTATGGGCGCCCTGGCGCGGCGTTCCGTCCTGGAAATTCACCCAAGCGAACCTCGACTCCTGGTGCGCCCAAGTCAGCGGCTGCCAGCCAGGCCGGCTCAAGCAACAAAATTCCGGCTTCTATGCGCAGGATCATATCACGCTGTTCGACAGGCTCCATATCATCGGCGGCGGGCGGTGGGACTACGCCGTGCATGGCTACGGCTATTCGGATTTTTTTGGAAATCCCCCGACCACGATGGAGCAGGTCAATGTTCCAAAATACGGCGAGCATGGATTCAGCCCGCGCGCGGGCGTTCTATTCGAGGCGACGCCGTGGCTCGCGGCGTTCGGAGACTGGTCGAACTCTTTCGGAGTCAACAACGGCAAGGACGCCAACGGACAACCTCTCCGCCCACAAATTTCCGAGCAGTGGGAGGGAGGACTCAAAGGAAAATTCTTCGACGATAGGCTGACGGCGACGCTCGCCTTCTATCAGCTCACCAAGACGAACATTGCGACGGCGGACCTCAGCACGCTCAACACCTCGATCACCGGAAATGTGCGCAGTCGAGGGATCGAGCTCGACATCTCCGGCCGCATCGACGATCATCTCAGCGTGATCGGCAATTATGCGCATACACGGACAAAGATACTGAAGCTCTCCGATTACAGTTCTGATCTCGGGACTTATGTCGATGTCTCCGGGCGGTGGTGGCCGAATGTGCCGCGCAATTCCGGTTCGATCTGGGCGAAATACGACTGGAACGGCTACGCATCCAAGGAAGGCGCGAGCTTCGGCCTCGGCGTCCGCTATGTCGACATCCGCCAGGGCGACAACCAGAACACGTTTCAGCTTCCCGCCTACGCCGTCCTCGATGCGATGGTCGGCTATAAATGGAAATACGAAGGAACAAACTGGAATGCCCAGCTCAATTTCAAGAATCTGACCGACACCAGATACTATCAGGGCGCCGATCAGTTCACCAATTTCGACCCGCGTCTTTCGATCTTCCCCGGCGAACGCTTTCAGGTCATCGGCTCTCTCAAGGTCGAGTATTGAAATGATCCGCGCAGCGCTCGTTCGGCTGCATCGCTGGGCCGGAGTCGCCATCGCGGGATTTCTGATCGTCGTGGGTCTAACCGGAAGCCTTCTAGCGTTCTGGAACGAAATCAACCACTGGATCACGCCCGATCTCTATCCCGGCCCCCACGCCGGGATAGAGTTGGACGCCGCCATTTTGGCGCGTCGCGCCGAAGCGCTCGCGCCACAGGCGCGAGCAACGCAGGTCTACCTCGGTTACATAGGCACAGCCTGGGTGACGATGGAGGCGCTCGAAGGGGCGCCTCCACTCGCTTTCGACCAGATCTATCTCGACACGGTGACAGGCGTCGAATTGGGCCGACTGAAATTCGGCGTATTCCCGACGCGCCGCGCAGAGGTCATGCCCTTCGTCTACAAGCTTCATTATGCGCTCGCTCTCGACGATCCGGGTGGGTGGATTCTCGGTGTTGTCGCACTCGTTTGGACGATCGACTGCTTCGTCGCCTTCGCGCTCACATTGCCGCGCGCACGCGGACGCTCTCGCAAGAGTTTTTTCGCTCGATGGAAACCGGCATGGCTCGTGAAATGGAGCGGCTCGCTCTACCGTGTCAATTTCGATTTCCACAGAGCGGGGGGGCTCTGGCTGTGGGCTATGCTGCTGATTTATGCATGGTCCAGCGTGATGATGAATTTGGACGTCGTCTATTCGCGCGTCACGGGCTTTTTCTTAGTGTCGGTCCGAAGACAAGTTGAATCGGATGAATCGCTTGTGATTCAATGAGGCGGTCTGATTCTCGCGGAGACCGCCGATGTGGACGAATGAA
>NZ_SOEJ01000014.1:0-85872 GCF_004366495.1 Methylosinus sp. sav-2 | reverse complement strand
TCTCGTCGAGCTCATCGAAATCCACAAAGACCTGAAGTCGCGCGCTGGCGCCTGACGCTTCAGCCCATCGCCTGCGGCCCACGCCGGATGCTTACGGATTTTCCACGGGTCGAGCGGTCATGTTCCCGCGTCGTTCTGCGCCGAGGTGCGCAGTTGCCGTTAGGCGCCGGCACAAGATACAAATGCTTTCAGCGGTTTAATGTGGGCGGCACAGGGATTGAACCTGTGACCCCTCCCGTGTGAAGGGAGTGCTCTTGCTGCGCGCAGCCATTATCGCCGCAGGTTGCGGCGCCGGATATTTGCTTCATCCGCCGGCATCGAACGCCTCCAGAACGGACTGTGCCGACTCCCGTGTCGACGCGAACCGCTTCCGTTCGCGCCCATTGCGCCATATGCGGGCGCAAAAATCGACGTAAACCATTGATTTGGCGGAAGGGGTGGGATTCGAACCCACGGTGAAGTTTCCCCCACGGCGGTTTTCAAGACCGCTGCCTTAAACCACTCGGCCACCCTTCCGAACCCGGAGCCGGACCGGACTCGCGGCGAAGCCTATCGCTTCTCTATGACCGCGCGTCAACCGGCCGCGCGTCTAGCGGAACCAGACATAGACGATCGCCGCCGCCAGAGCCAGGACGAGGCCGATCGCCGTATTGCGCAGAAAGCCGCCTTCGAACTCGTCCATTCCGTCTTCCCTTCTCGCCCTCGCGTCGATTCGACGCATTTCTAAAACTGCATCCAACGCTGAGAATAGTCGATGAGGGCGGTTAATTCCCAGGGGCCGCTCTCGGTTGGGAGCCCGGCGCAGGCCGGGCTCTTTTTCTTTCCGCGAGGGGCGCCCGCGGCGCCTCGCTCGCGGCGACGCTATGCGCTAAGGTCCGTCCGCCGCTCGGAAAGACCACATGCCTCTCTATTTCGCCTATGGCGCCAATATGGACGTCGCCACAATGGCCGTCCGCTGTCCCCATTCGCGGCCGCTCGGCCTCGGCCGGCTGGCGCGCTATCGTTTCACCATTCTGGAGACGGGCTACGCCACTGTCGTGCCGGACGCGCGGGCGCAGGTCCATGGCCTGCTCTATGACCTCGCCGTGGCGGATGTGCCGGCGCTCGACCGTTACGAGGAGGTCGGCCGCCGGCTCTACCGCAAGGTAGTGCAGCCGGTGCTGCGCGCGCCGGTGGGCTCGGCGCGGGCGCTCGTCTATATCGGAACCGCGACGCGCGAGGGGCCGGCGGCGCCGGGCTATGTCGAGAATATCGTCGCCTCGGCGCGCGCGCTCGGCCTGCCGAGCGCCTATATCGCCTTTCTGGAGAGCCATGCGCCCAATGCGCAGCAGAGGATGAGCCGAAGATGAGCGCTTTTCCCGTTCCCACCGTCCATACGCTCGCCGAGCTGCGCGAGCGTGTCGCGCAATGGCGCGCGCGCGGCGAGCGCGTCGGCTTCGTTCCCACCATGGGCGCGCTGCACAAGGGCCATCTCGCTCTGGTGGAGGAGGCGCGCCGGCGCGCCGATCGCGTGATGGTCTCGGTCTTCGTCAATCCCACGCAATTCGGCGCAGGCGAGGATTTCGACCGCTATCCGCGCACGCTCGCGGCCGATGTCGAGAAGCTCGCGAGCGTTGCGGCCGATCTCTGCTATGCGCCGGCGGTGGAGGAGATGTATCCGCCGGGCTTTTCCACCACGGTCGCAGTGGGCGGGCCGACGGTCGCCGATCTCGAGGATCATTTCCGGCCGACGCATTTCGCCGGCGTCGCGCTCATCGTCGCCAAGCTGCTCAACCAGGCCGATTGCGACGTCGCCGTCTTCGGCGAGAAGGATTATCAGCAATTGCTGGTGATAAAGCGCCTGGCGCGCGATCTCGATCTGCGCGCGGAGATCATCGGCGCGCCCACTTTGCGCGAGGGGGACGGCCTCGCAATGTCCTCGCGCAACATTTATCTCTCGGCCGAGGAGCGGCGCATCGCGCCGGCGCTGCATCGCGCGCTGAACGAGGCCGCGCAGCGCATCGCCGCGGGCGAGCCGATCGGCCATGTGATGGCGGAGGCGCGCGAGCAGATCGCCGCCAAAGGCTTCCTCATCGACTATCTCGAGGCGCGCCACGCGCAGACTCTGGCGCGCGTCGCCCGCCGTCACGAGGGACCGATCCGCCTGCTTGTCGCGGCGAAGCTCGGCGCGACGCGGCTCATCGACAATATCGCCGTGGAGGCGGCGCAATGAGCGAGAGGCGCCGCGTGTTCCGCATCATCGTGCGCGGGCGCGTGCAGGGCGTCGGCTTTCGCGCCTTTGTGGCGCGGGAGGCCGGGCGCCTCGCGCTCGCCGGCTGGGCGCGCAATTGCGACGATGGCGCGGTGGAGATCGTCGCCGCCGGGCCGCAGGGCGCGCTGCAAGCGCTGGTGGAGGCGGCGCGGCGCGGACCGCCCGCGGGACGCGTCGACGATCTGCGCGCGGGAGAGACGAACGAGGCCGCTCTCGTCGAGCGGCGCGGCGATTTGGAGTTCTAAAAGGCGTGCGGCTCGAGAGCGACGAAAATTTCGACGCGCTGGCGGCGGCTTTCGCCGATCTGGCGACCCGCGCCGGCGCCATTGCGATGGATGTTCTCGCCGCGCCGACAATCGACGCGCGCGCAAAGACGGACGCGAGCCCGGTCTGCGAGGCGGATGAGAGGATCGAGGCCTTTCTGACGCCGCGTCTCGCCGAGCTGCTGCCCGGCCTTCCCATCGTCGCGGAAGAAGCCGCCGCCGCGGGCGCCGATTTCGCCCGCGCCGAGACTTTCCTGCTCGTCGATCCGCTCGACGGCACGCGCGAGTTTCTGGCGCGCAGCGGCGAGTTCACCGTCAATATCGGCCTTATCGTCGCGGGCGCGCCGCGCGCCGGCGCGGTCTATGCTCCGGCGCTCCGGCGATTATGGTTTGCCGGCGCGCGGGCCTTCGGCGCCGAGGCTACGCCCGGCCTGCCGGCGCCGCCGCGCGCGGCCTGGCGCCCGTTGCGCGTGCGCGCCCTACCGGCCGAAGGGCCGACGGCGCTGGTCAGCCGCTCGCATCTCGACGCGGCGACCACGGCCTTTCTGGAGACGCATCGCGTCGCCGCGACGCGCGACGTCGGCTCCTCGATCAAATTCTGCCTATTGGCGGAGGGCGCTGCCGATCTCTATCCGCGCTTCGGCCCGACAATGGAATGGGACACGGCGGCCGGCGACGCCGTGCTACGCGCGGCCGGCGGCGGCGTCGTCGATCCTGCGGGCCGCCCGCTTCTCTACGGCAAGGCGGGCGAAGCCTATCGCAACGGATCTTTCATCGCTTTCGGCGATCCCGCAGCCGCAAGACTTTGTTAAGAACGCAGAGAGATTCTTCCTCTCGCGAAGAAGAGCCGTCGCGGCGCCACAGGCGCGACACGATCGCATCCAAACTTCGGCAGATCGATTCGCAAACGCCCAATGGGGAAGCTTCGTCATGCGCGCCGCAGATTCAACTCGCCGAGAGACGCGCGCAACGCGCAGAGAGATGCTGGCTCTCGCCACGGCCGCCGCGCTGTCGCCGCTGGCGCCGGCGCGCGCCGCCTATGACGTGCGGGCGGAGCCGAGACCCGAGCCCATGTCCGGCGACGAGGTGGTCCGCAGCGGCCATCGCTTCTTCGGCGCCATAGCGCGCGACCTCGCCCAGGGCGTCGAGCAATTGGCGCGACGCTGGGGACGGCCCAACGCCTATGTGCTCGGCCAGGAGGGCTCGGGCGCCTTCGTCGGCGGCCTGCGCTATGGCGAGGGGGTGATGTACACGCGCAACGCCGGCCAGCGCCGCGTCTTTTGGCAGGGGCCTTCGCTCGGCTTCGACGCCGGCGCCGATGGCGACCGCACCATGATGCTGATCTATAATCTGCCCTCGGTGGACGCCATCTACACGCGCTTCGGCGGCGTCGCCGGTTCGGCCTATCTGGTCGGCGGATTGGGCTTCACCGAGCTGTCGGCCGACGGCGTCGTCGTCGCGCCGATCCGCGCCGGGCTCGGCGCGCGCCTCGGCCTCAATCTCGGTTATTTGAAATTCACGCCGGAAGCGACCTGGAATCCGTTCTGACGCATCGCGCGATGACGATCTGCGTCTCGCCATAGCGGCGACGCTCTTTCTCGACGACGCCCTCCGGCAGCGATAACGGCGCGTCCGCCGCCTCCTCGACGACGATCAGCGCGCTCTCGGCGAGCCAGCCGCCTTCGATCAGCGAGCGCAGCGCGCGCGAGGCGAGATCGCGCCCATAGGGCGGATCGAGAAAAGCGAGCGTGAACAATTCGCCCGGCGGCGCGAGGCCGAGCTTGGTCGCGTCCCGCCGAAAGACGCGCGTCACGCCGCCCGCGCCCAGCGCCTCGACATTGGCGCGCAGCAGCGCGCGCGCCTCGGCGCCATCGTCGATGAAGAGGATTTTCGCAGCGCCGCGCGACAAGGCCTCGAGGCCGAGCGCGCCCGTGCCGGCGAAGAGATCGACGACGCGTGCGCCCGGAACCGGATCGTCATAGGCATGGGCGAGAATGTCGAAGACGGATTCGCGCAGGCGATCCGAAGTGGGACGGATCGCCTGCGATTGCGGCGTCTTCAGCACGCGGCCGCGAAAGCTGCCGGCGACGATGCGCATGGGCTAGCGCGGCTTGCGCGGCGCGCCGCCCGGCTTGCGCGGCCCCTTGCCGGGGCCTTTGCCCGCTGGCCCTTTGCCCGGTCCGCCTCTGCCAGGAGCCGCTCTGCCCGGAGCCGCTCTGCCCGGCTCCTTGCCCGCGCCGCTCCGCGGCGGACCGCGACGCTCGCCCGACGGCGGACGCGCATCCCCGTCACGACGCGGCGGGCGCCCCTCGCCTTCCTTGCGCGGCGCGCGCTCGCCCCGCGGCGCGTCGCCGGAGTCGAAACGCTTGCCGGCGCCCTTGCCCGCGAAGCTCTTGCCAGCGCCGAAGCTCTTGCGTTCGCCGAAGCTCTTGCCAGCGCCGGACGTCTTGCCGGCGCCGAAACTCTTGCGCTCGCCACGCTCGAAACGCTCGCCAGAGGGCGCACGGGCGGCCGCTCCCTCGCGACGCGGCGGACGCTCCTCGCCCTCACGACGCGGCGCGCGCTCACGGCGCGGCCCATCGCCAGCGCCGAAGCTCGACCCGCGACGCTCGCCCCGATCGAAACGCTCCGTCCGCTCGCCGCTGCGCGAACGCTGCTCCACCCCCTCGCGACGCGGCGGACGACCCTCGCCCTCGCGACGCGGCGCGCGCTCACGGCGCGGCCCATCGCCGGCGCTAAAGCTCGACCCGCGACGCTCGGCACGATCGAAACGCTCGGTCCGCTCGCCCGTGCGCGGACGCTGCTCCGCCCCCTCGCGACGCGGAGGACGCCCCTCGCCCTCGCGACGCGGCGCGCGCTCACGGCGCGGGCCATCGCTAGCGCCGAAACTCGAACCGCGACGCTCGCCACGATCGAAACGCTCCGTTCGCTCGCCAGCGCGCGGACGCTGCTCCGCGCCCTCACGACGCGGCGGACGCCCCTCGCCCTCACGACGCGGCGCGCGCTCACCGCGCGGCCCATCGCCGGCGCCGAAGCTCGAACCGCGACGCTCGCCACGATCAAAACGCTCCGTCCGCTCGCCCGATGCGGCGCGCGCCGGCATTCCTTCGCGCCGTGGCGCGCGACCCTCGCCCTCACGCCGCGGCGGACGACCTTCGCCCTCGCGACGAGGCGCACGCTCACGACGCGGCCCATCGCCGGCGCCGAAGCTCGGACCGCGACGCTCGCCGCGATCGAAACGCTCGGTCCGCTCGCCAGCGCGCGGACGCGCAGCAGCGCCCTCGCGACGCGGCGGACGTCCTTCGCCCTCGCGCCGAGGGGCGCGCTCGCCCCGCTCGAATCGCTCCTTGCGCTCTCCGCCAGAGGCCCGCGCATCATCGTCACGGCGCGGCGGGCGGCGCTCGCCGGCAAAACGCGCAGGACCCGCCTCGCCCTCGGCCCTCTCGGCGCGGAAGCGGCGGGCGTTGCGCGTCGTCGCCGGCTCCTCGGCGCGGCGCACCGGCACGATCTTCTCCACCGGCACGGCGCGACCCTTGCGGTCGCTGGTCGCGGCGCGCTCGATGCGGGCGCGCGGGCCTTTGCCGCGCGTCTCCTCGCGCTCTGCGCGCAAGGTCGTCACATGCTTGCGCGTGCGCGTCTTGGCGCGCTGGCGCGCCTCCTCGGCGGCGACATGCGGCGGCTCGTCCGAGTCGCGGCGGGACGACGAAAAATCGACGCCGGCGAGCTCGGCCAAGCCCTTGCCGAGCTGCTCGCGCAACGTCTTCAGCTTCACCTCCTCGACGACGCCCTCCTCCAGCTCGCCGAGCTGGAAGGGGCCGAAGGAGATGCGAATCAGCCGATTGACGTCGAGCCCCAAATGCTCGAGCACGCGCTTGATCTCGCGATTCTTGCCCTCGCGCAGCGCCATGCTGATCCAGACATTGGCGCCCTGCACGCGATCGAGCTTGGCGTCGATCGGCGCGTAATCGACATCGTCGACGGTGACGCCCTTCTTCAACTCATCGAGTTGCGCCTGGTCGATCTCGCCATGGGCGCGGACGCGATAGCGGCGCGTCCAGCCCGTCGCCGGAAGCTCGAGCGTGCGCGCGAGGCCGCCGTCATTGGTCAGCAGCAGCAGGCCTTCCGTATTGATGTCGAGCCGCCCGACGCTGACGAGGCGCGGCAGATCGGGAAAGCGCTCCTCGAGGAAGCCGAAGACGGTCTCCCGCCCCTCCGGGTCCTTGGCGCTGGTGACGAGGCCGGCCGGCTTGTGGAACAAAAACAAGCGCGTCGGCTCACGCTCGGCGAGCGGCTGGCCGTCCACCTCTATGCGGTCGCCCTCCTGCACATTGAAGGCGGGGCTGTCCAGCACGCGGCCGTTGACGGAAACGCGCCCTTCCGTGACCCAGATCTCGGCGTCGCGGCGCGAGCAGGCGCCGGCGCGCGCCATGACCTTGGCGATGCGCTCGCCTTCGAAGGCGCTGGCGGCGGCGTCGGGCTCGGCCGCCGCCGGTTTCTTGGCCGGGGCGCGGCGACGCGGCGGCTGGTCGCCGCCGTCCTTACGGCGGGCGGGTCTTTCTGGCTTTTTGTCGGTCATCACGCCCTGATAGCAGGTCGCGGGGCCAAAGAGAAAGGCGCGACGGCCGCTTTTTCACTCGTCATTCGCCATGAATCCGAGTTATGGCCTCGAATCCACGTAGGGAGTTGGCCGCAGCCCCGCGAAAGCCGGCCGCGGTCCCCTATTTCGGCGCATAGAAGCAACAGACGTCTGGAGGCGGTATGGCTCATCTGATCGTGCATGGCGGACGTCCGCTCAGCGGCAGGATCATCCCTTCCGCGAATAAGAACGCCGTGCTGCCCATTCTCTGCGCCACGCTGCTGACCAGAGAGCCGCTGCGCATCCATGGCGTGCCGGAGATCACCGACGTCAAGAAAATCCTGGAATTGTTCCGCACGCTCGGCAGCGACGTGCGGATGGATTTTGCGACCGGCCTGCTCGAGCTGCGCCATGAGGACACGCGCTTCGATCCGTCGATCCATCGCCTGCCGGCGGAGATGCGCTCCTCCATCATGCTGGCCCCGCCGCTGCTGGCGCGCTTCGGCGTCGCCCGCATAGAGGACGATGTGAAGGGCTGCACGCTCGGCGCGCGCGAGATCGACCCGCATATAGAGGTGCTGAAATCCTTCGGCGCGACGATCGAGCGCAGCGACGATTCGCTCGTCATCCGCTCCGACGGCCCGCTGCGCGCGACGCGGCACTGGCTCGACTACGCCTCCGTCACCACCACCGAGAATTTCGTGCTGTGCGCGGCGCTGGCGAGCGGCCAGTCCAAGCTCAACAACGCCGCCTCCGAGCCGCATGTGCAGGAGTTCTGCGCCTTCATGCAGACGCTCGGCGCGCGCATCTCCGGCATCGGCACCTCGCAGCTCACCATAGACGGGGTCGATTCGCTCTCCGGCGGCGAGTTCCATCTGACGGAAGACTTCCACGAGGTCGCGACCTTTCTGGCGCTGGGCGCGATCACCGGCGGCGGCGTCGAGGTGAAGAATAGCGCGCCCGATCAGTTTCCGCTGATCGACCGCACCTTCGCGAAATTCGGCGTGCATGTCGTCCATGAGGACGGCTGGTCCAAGACCAAGGCCAATGGCCCGCTGAAAGTGGCGGAGCCCTTCACCCGCAACGTGCTGCAGAAGGTGGAGGCGGCGCCCTGGCCCTATCTGCCGGTCGATCTCCTGCCCATCTTCATCGCGCTCGGCGTCAAGGCCGAGGGCAGCGTGATGTTCTGGAACAAGGTCTATGACGGCGCGCTCGGCTGGACCGGCGAGCTCTCCAAATTCGGCGCGCATGTGTTTTTGTCGGACCCGCATCGGCTCATCGCCTTCGGCGGCAAGCCGCTGGTCCCCGCGCAGGTGGAGAGCCCCTATATCATCCGCGTCGCCATCGCTCTGCTGATGCTGGCGGCGAGCATCGAAGGGCGCTCGATGATCCATAACGCCACGCCGATCAAGCGCGCGCATCCGCGCTTCGTCGAGAATTTGCGCATGCTCGGCGCGGAGGTGGAATGGACCGGCGGGGATTGAGGGGAGAAAGCTTCCCGCGCGCCCCCTCCCCAGCCCTCCCCCGCTTCGCGGGAGAGGGAGAAGATTGCGCGCTTCATCGAGATGATGCGAAACGCCCGCCGCTCCCCTCTCCCGCAAAGCGGGGGAGGGTGAGGGAGGGGGCGCACGGCCATGCGCGATGACCGACCCCCTCACCGCCGCCTTCGACGCCGCGCGCGAAGCCTTCGCGGCGAATGAGGTGCCCGTCGGCGCGACGATAGCGCGCAATGGCGAAATCATCGCCGTCGCGGGCAATCGCACTTTGCGCGACAAGGACCCCACGGCTCATGCGGAGATGCTCGCCATACGCGCCGCCTGCGTGGCGCTCGGGAGCGAGCGGCTCGTCGATTGCGATCTCTATGTCACGCTCGAGCCCTGCGCCATGTGCGCGGCGGCGATCTCCTTCGCGCGCATTCGCCGGCTCTATTATTCGGCGGAAGACTTGAAGGGCGGCGGCGTCGATCATGGCGCGCGCTTCTTCTCGCAGAAGACCTGCCATCATGCGCCGGAGGTCTATGGCGGCTTGCGCGAGAGCGAGGCGGCCGAGCTGCTGCGCGCCTTTTTTCAGGCGCGGCGCTGAAGCGAAAGCCGCGCGGCGGCGCTCTGCAATCCTTCGATCACCTGCGCGCGGCAGGCGTCGCCCGCCTCGAAGATGCGCTTGGCCTTGAAGAGATCGAGCGCGAGATATTGATTGACCGCGGGCGAGATCAGAACGTCGGGCGGGCTCTCCTCGATCATGCGCTCGCTGATGGCGTTCATCATGATCTGGCTGGCGACGATGATCGTCTCTATCGGTGATGGCGCACGATTGCGCGCGCGTCCGCTCGCTGTTCCCGAGACATCGACGGCGAGCACGATATCGGCGCGGCCGGCGAGATGATTGTAAGGCAGCGGATTGACGAGGCCGCCGTCGATCAGAAAGCTATCGCCATAGGCGACCGGACGCACCAGGCCCGGAATCGCCATGGAGCCGCCGACCGCCGGACGCAGCAGCCCAGACGAGATCGCCGCCTCGCGGCGCAGGCGAAAATCCGTCGTCACGGCGGTGAAGGGAATGTGCAGCGCCTCGAATGTCTCCGGCATGCCCTGCGGCCAGAAGGCGTCGAGGAAACGCTCGGCGTCGATCAGCGCCGGATGCGCGAGATCGGAGAAGGTGCGCGCCCGCCGTCGCGCCCGCGAGCGCAGCAGGCGCCGCGCGAGACGCATGCGGTTGCGGAACGCCGCCTCCGCATGCGCGCGCAATTGCGCGCCGGAAAAGCCGGCGGCGTAAGCGGCGCCGATGATCGCGCCGATCGACGTGCCGGCGATGGCGCAAGGGCGCACGCCCAATTCGTCCAGCGTCTCCAGCACCGAAATATGGGCGAGGCCGCGCGCGCCGCCGCCGCCGAGCGCCACAGCGACGCTGAAGGGAAATTCGCTCACAGAAAAAGGTCGAGCGCGGCGAATGTCGCCTCGGGCGCCTCCTCGGCGAGATAATGGCCGCTGTCGATCTCGGCGCCGCGAAGATCATCCGCCCATTCTCGCCATTGCTCGAGCAGAGCAGCGCCATGGCCGGAAAAGCTCGCCGCGCCCCATAGCGCCAGAGTGGGGACGACGATCTTCTCGCCCGCCGCGCGATCGGCGAGATCGAGCTCGCGATCCGGCCCCGCGCCGGCGCGAAAATCCTCGCAAAAGGCGTGAATGCGCGAGGGCTCGTCGAAAGCGGCGCGATAATGGGCGAAAGCCCGCGCATCGAAAGCGTCGAGCGTTCCGCCCTTGGTTCCGCTCGCCAGCGTATCGGTGAGAAACGCCTTCGGATCGAGGCCGATCAATTGCTCTGGCTTGGGCGCCGGCTGCGACAAGAGCCGCGCGCGGCCGAGGCGCTTGAGATTTGCGTCGCCGAGCGATTCCTCGAGCGGAGCTATATCGAGCAGAGCGAGCTTCTCCAGCCGCCCCGGATGATCGAGCGCCAGACGAAAGCCGACGCGCGCGCCGCGATCATGGCCGATGAGCGAGAAACGCACATGGCCGAGCTGCTCCATCACGACGATGACGTCCTCGCCCTGCGCGCGCTTCGTATAGGACTCGCCCTTCTCGCTCGCAGGCGCGGAGGACCAGCCATAGCCGCGCAGATCCATGGCCACGACGAAGAAGCGCTCGGCGAGCCGCGGCGCGATCTTCGCAAAGGCGACATGCGTTTCGCCGAAGCCGTGCAGCAGCAGCAGCGGCGGACCGGAGCCGCCGGAGCGGGCGAAAATCGAGCCGGCGGGCGCATCGATCCAATGCGAGGCGAAGCCGGGAAAAAGATCTGGGAGATCTGACATCTGACCTTAGCCCTTCCGTTGGAGGCGCGAAGATTCGTCTGAAGCCTTTCTCGGCGCGAAAGATTTTCAAAAGAGGCGGGCGCGAGCATGCTCCAGGTCTTGCCGTGTCTCTTATCCACAACAAATAATCTGGTGCGGCCGAACGGCCGTGGCGCGCGATTTGCGAAGTCTCCGTGATCCCCGAGACCGCTGTCGGAAAACCGACAAAGGCCTCTAGCCAGAACCGGAACGGTACGTTAAGCTACTGAAATCACAGCTAGTTTACAACCCTTCCAAACTAGGTGCGGAGATGATCGTCTGCTCTTGCAATGTGCTCTCGGACGGGCAAGTCCGCGAGGTTCTCGGAGGAAGATCGGATCGCCCCAGCGTCGGCGCGATCTTCCGGCATATGGGGTGCGAGCCGCGCTGCGGCCGATGCGCGCGCAACATCAGCGCGATCGTCGATCAGCATGCGGCGATCCCCTCCGATCATTGCAGTGGGGCCGGCGAATGCGATAATTGTCGCGCCGACGAATTGGCTGCATGACCCGGTCCGCTCTGGCCGGGCGGAAGGGGGAACCATGCGCGGTGACGCGAAGCTCATCGAATATCTGAACCGTGGCGTCCGCGCCGAGCTGACGGCGATCAATCAATATTGGCTGCATTATCGTATCCTCGATAATTGGGGCTTCAAGGAGCTCGGCAAGAAGTGGCGTCACGAATCCATCGAGGAGATGGAGCACGCCGATAAATTCGTGCATCGCATCCTCTTCCTCGAAGGCTTCCCGAACATGCAGAGTCTCGATCCTCTGCGCATCGGCCAGTCCGTCGAGGAGATCATCCGCCTCGATCTCGCCACGGAAGTCGACGCCCGCGCTCTCTATCTCGAGGCGGCGGCCTATGCGCTGTCGATCAACGACCGCGTCAGCAAGCTGCTGTTCGAAGAGGTCGTCGAGAGCGAGGAGCGCCATATCGACTTCCTGGAGACGCAGCTCGAGCTGATCAAGCAGCTCGGCGTGCAGCTCTACTCGCAAAAGCACATGGGCGACCTCTCGTAAGAGGCGCCCGGGAGCCCGCGCCGATCGCGGGTTTACCCGAGCTCCGCATGACAATGCCCAAGTCGGGCGAGCCCGACTTGGGTGCGAGCGTCTCAAAAGGAGGCTTCATGCGCCGCCGCTCAAGCGCGTGAATGCTCAGGCTCGGCGTGGGCGTTCCGCGCCGCTTCCGTCCGGGCGTGACGGCCGGCGCAGAGATGCGCCACCGCGAAGGAGAGCAGCAGGCCGAGAAAGGCCACCGCCGCCATCGCCAAATAGGCGCGCTCCCCCGCCTGCGCATAGAGCGGTCCGGACAGGAAGGTGAGCAGGCTGTTGCCGCCGGCGATGGCCGCCGCCAGCCAGGCTTGCGATTGCGCGAGGCGCTCCTTGCCGCCGAGCTCGGCGAGCAGATAGGCGGGGCCGATCTGCACCGCCGCGCATGAGGCGCCATGCAGCGCCTGGGCGAAGAAAATCCCATAGGGGCCGGGATCGGCCGACATCAGCAGCCAGCGCAGCACGGCGCCGATCGCGCCGACGAGCAGAAAGGCGCCCGCTTTCGACTCGCCGCCGAACCAGCGCGCCGCCATCAGAAAAGCGATCACCTCGGTGGCGAGCGCCGCGACCCAGGCGAAAGAGACGAAAGTGTCGCTATGGCCCTGCTCTTTCCAATGCAGCGCGCCGAATGTGTTCACCATCGAATGCGAGCTCTGCACCAGCGCCGCGGCGACGATGACCAGCGCCACCAGCTCCGGCCGCGCGATGCGGCCGACGGAGCGCCGCTCCTCTCTCGCTCCCGAAGAGCCGAAGCCGATCAGCGAGCCCATGCAGGCGAGGCAGGCGAAGGCTCCGACGGCGGTGAGCAGCCAGACGATATCCTCCACCGCCAGCGCGCCGGCGACCGGCCCGCTGGCGGCGAGAAAGACCAGGATCGACATGGAGCCCCAGCCGCGCACCCATGAATAATGCAGCTGCGGCAGGCCGGCCTCGCGCCGGCGCCGCGCCTCGCCGAAGGTGACGCCATCGGCGAGCGGCGCCAGCGGCCCCTGCGCCAGCGCCACCATGGCGCCCGCGACGAGCAATGCGAAGAAGCCGGAGGAGAGCCCCATCACCGCATAGGCCGCGGCCACGGCGGCCATGCAGCCGACGAGCAGCGCGCCATGATCGCCGTGCTGATCGGCCCGGCGCGAGGCGAGCAGCATGGAGCCGATGCGAATGACCGGCTGCACGGCGAGAACGGCGGCGATCTCGAAAGCGTCGAGCCCGCGCGCCGACAGCCAGATGGAGAAGAAGGGCAGCTGGACCCCGATAATGGCGTAGATGGAGGCCTGCAGCAGCGACAGCCTCAGCTCAGCATGGCGCCCGGCCGCCGTCTCGCCGCTCGGTAGTTTCGTCAAATGGTCACTCCATCGCGGCCGCTTTGAGAATGCAGACCATGGTTGCATGGGCGGCGCTCCGCCCCAGATTGCGGATCACATGCGGGCGGTCGCAGCGGTAACGCAACGTCTCGCCCGCGCGCACGATCTCCTTGGCGCCGGCGACCTCCACCTCGAGCTCGCCCTCTCTCAAGGACAGGCTCTCGACAGAGCCGCGCTGATGCGCGTCGGATTCGAGAACTCCCCCCGGATCGGCGGAGAATTCATAACATTGCAGCCATTCTACGGTCTTGATCCATCCGATGATCTCGAGCCGGCACTTGCCGTCGTCGGAGACGAGAATCGGCGTGTCCGCTCGGCTGGTCTTCTCGAGGAAGGGCTCGTCCTCCGTGGTCTGCAGCACACGCTCGATGGACACATCGAGAGCCTGGGCGAGGCGCCAGATCGTGGCGAGCGTCGGATTGGTTTCGTTACGCTCGATCTGGCTGATGATCGATTTGGCGACGCCGGACTGCTGGGAGAGTTCCGACAGCGACAGATTATAGGCCTTGCGCAGACGCTGGACAGTCGCGCCGAGCTGCCCGGACAAAGCCAAGGCTCCGGCCTCCAGAATCTTCTGCTTTTCCCGGCCTTCCACGCCCATGACGCCCGTTCCTTTCGACATGATCGCGTTGATAATCGAATTCGTTCGAAATATCGAACGGGAAATTCGCCACGACTGCGCGCGCCTCGCGCGGTGTCATCGTTACGCAACAAGAATCTGGTGGGAAGGAGACGCTGCGGCACAAAAAGAGGCGGGCGCGTCAAAATGACCGCAATCGATTCATTGGCCGATTCGCAGAGCGCCAAGCGCTTCAGGACGCTGTTCCTGTCGGATCTCCATCTCGGCACGAGAGGGCTTCAAGCCGAGCTTCTGCTCGACTTTCTGAAGCATCACGACGCCGACACCATCTATCTCGTCGGCGATATCGTCGACGGCTGGCGCTTGAAGGGCGGCTGGTATTGGCCGCAGGCGCACAATGACGTCGTGCAGAAGCTGCTGCGCAAGGCGCGCAAGGGCGCGCGCGTCGTCTATGTGCCCGGCAATCACGACGAATTCGCCCGCGACTACACGGGCATGGAGTTCGGCGGCGTCGAGGTCGCGGAGACCGATATTCACGAGACCGCCGACGGCAAGAAAATGCTCGTCATCCATGGCGATCAGTTCGACATAGTGGTGCGCCATGCGCGCTGGCTCGCCTTTCTCGGCGACTGGGCCTATGAGGCCGCGCTCTTCGCCAACACCTGGGCCAATCGCGTGCGCCGCCTGTTCGGCGTCGATTATTGGTCCTTCTCCGCCTGGGCCAAGCTGAAGGTGAAGAACGCCGTGAACTTCATCGGCGATTTCGAGCAGACGCTGGCGGCGGAAGCGGCGCGGCGCGGCGTGGACGGCGTCGTCTGCGGCCACATTCATCACGCGACGATCCGCCACATAGAGGGCATGCTCTATGTGAACACCGGCGATTTCGTCGAGAGCTGCACGGCGATCGCCGAGCATGCCGACGGACGCTTCGAGATCCTCTATTGGCGGAAGACCGCCAAGGAGCAGGAGGCGGCGGCAGAAGCCGCCGCGCAGCAGCCGCCGGCCCTGCCGCAGGCGAGGGCCGCCGCCTGATGCGGATATTGATCGCGACGGACGCCTGGCGTCCGCAAGTCAACGGTGTCGTGCGTTCCTTGGAGGCGATGGCGAGCGCGGCGAGCGCGCTCGGCGCGTCGATCGATTTCCTGACCCCGCAGGATTTCTCCTCCATCCCCATGCCGACCTATCCGGAAATTCAGCTCGCCTTCGCCTCGGCGGGAGCGGTGGCGAAGCGTCTGGCGCAGGGCTACGACCATGTCCATATCGCCACCGAAGGGCCGGTGGGCATGGCGACGCGCGCCTGCTGCCTGCGCCAGGGGCGGCGCTTCACCACGAGCTATCACACGCGCTTTCCCGAATATATTCACGCCCGCACGCGCTTTCCGGTCGGCGTGACCTATGCGCTGCTGCGCCGCTTCCACAATAGCGGCGCCGGGACGATGGTCTCGACGCAGACGCTGGCGCAGGAGCTCTCCGCGAGAGGCTTCCGCCGGCTGATGCGCTGGTCGCGCGGCGTCGATCACCAGCTCTTTCACCCAGATAAGGCGGTCGATCTCGGCTATCCGCGGCCGCTCTATCTTTATGCCGGCCGGCTCGCGGTGGAGAAGAACATCGAGGCGTTCCTCGCGCTCGATCTGCCGGGCACGAAGCTCGTCGCCGGCGATGGGCCGGCGCGCGCGGCGCTCGAGGCGGCCTATCCGCAGGCGCGCTTTCTCGGCGTGAAGACCAGCGCGGAACTGGCCACGCTCTACGCCAGCTCGGATGTGTTCGTTTTTCCGAGCCGCACCGACACTTTCGGAATGGTCCTGCTGGAGGCAATGGCCTGCGGCCTGCCGGTCGCCGCTTTTCCAGTGGCGGGGCCGCTGGATGTGGTCGGCGCGAGCGGCGCCGGCGTGCTGAGCGAGGATTTGCAGGCGGCCTGTCTCGCGGCGACGGAGATTCCCTCAGCCGTGCCGCGCGCCCATGCGCTGACCTTCACCTGGGAAGCGAGCGCGCAGCAGTTTCTCGGCAATGTCGCGCTCGCGCATCAGAACGGCGTGGATGCGGCGGCGGCTCAGGCGGCCGCCGGCAAGGCCTGCTCAGCCAAACAGCCGAAGCTTTTCGTGCAGGGAGAGATGATCGAGCCGTGACAGCGCCACGAGGCGCGGATCGACCGGCAGCGCCGACTCGGTCTTCGCCGGAGTGAGCTTCGGAAGGCTGATCTTGGGCGAGCCGGAGTCGCGCGCGCCGAATTTGGGCGCATCGATGCGTGGCGCATCGAGTTCGGCCGGCGCAGTCTCCTCCGGCAGAATCGCGCGAGCGACGAATTCCTCGAACACGATCTCATTGGACGCCGGCTCGGCGGCAACGGCAGATTCTGTGATCTCTATCGCCTGCGGCGGCTCCTCCAGCTGCGCGACAGGCTCGGGCGCGGAAGCGACAGGCTCAAAAGCGACAGGCTCGGGCGCGGAAGCGACGGCCTCGATCTCGATCGGCTCGGCGACGACAGATTCCACCTCGAAGGATTCGACCAAGATCGGCTCGGCGTCGATCGGCTCCGCCTCCACGAGAGTCTCGACCTCGGCGATTTCTATCGGCTCATCCGCCGCCTCGATCTCGAGAATCGGCTCGATGCGCTCCTCTTGGATTCGATGCGGCTCGTCGATGATCTCGATCGTCGCGGACTCGATGATCGCGCGCGGCGCTTCTTCCGGCTCCGCGGCGGGCGCGTCGAGCAATTTGGAGAATTGCTCGACCAGCGCATCGGCCTGCGCGCAGAGCTTCTCCTCGACGCCGCTGGCGCGCAGCGTGCGCGCGAATTCCTGCGCGCGCTCGACGAGGCGTCGCGGCAGGCGCCAATCGGAGGCGGCCTCCTGCTCCTCTGCGCGCTCCTCCGCGCGCGCAGCGATGCGCTCCAGACGATCCACCGCGAGCACGAGCCGCTCGGTCTCCTCGACGCGCTGACGGCGCGCATATTCGAGCAGGAACCAGCGGCCGCGCACGGTCTCCATCACCGCGGCTTCGATTCTCTCATAGTCTTCGGGATAGAGTCCGGTGGGCGGGGCCGGTAGGTTCATAGGCGGTCCTTGCGGGACAAAGCGCCGAATCAGCGCCTGTTCAAGGAAAGTCTGCGACGGCGTTTTATGCAAGCGCGAAAACGCTTTCACGCGGATCACGCGTGCGTTTCGGCGATGGTGAGAAAGGGCCAGCGCGCGCGAAGGCTCGCGGCCTTCGCCGCGAACAGCTCCGGCCGCAGATTGAGCGGATTGGGGCGCAGCACGCCGGCGAAGAGATCGTCGAGACGCGCGGGCGCATAGAGCTCCAGCGCGCCGTCCACATAGCGCGCGGCGACGCGCGTGCATTCGATGAGAAAACGATCGACGCCATCGGCGCTGCTGCGCAGCTGCGGATAGCCCGGACCGAAGCGCTCGCCGTACCAAAGATGCACGCGCGCCTGATTCTTCAAATCGACGCGAATGGGAAGATCGGCGAAGAGCGCGCGAGCGCGGCGAATGGCGCGATCCTCCGCCTCATAGGAGATATCCTCGTCGAAATAGAAAATGTCGTAATCGAATATGTCCTGCGTCGCCGGCCGGCCGCTGTCGAGATTCCAAACCGTCTGGAACAGGCAGCCGGCGACGAGCCAGGCGTCCGCGAGGCGAAGGCTCGGCAGACGCTCGAGGATGACGGCATTATGCGGATTGCTCTGGATCGCCATAGCGAGACGCTCCTGCGCCTCTGGCGCCAGAGTTTCGAGGCGAGGCGGCGTCATCTTCTCCTCCGATTTCGCGCTCGCCGCGAAGCTGCTAAATATCACGACGAACGCGGCCGCCGCGTGAGCTTCGGCGCAGGAAAAACGACATGAGCCTCTCAGCCGAAGAAATCGAGCGCTACGCGCGCCATATCGTTCTGCGCGAGGTCGGCGGGCCGGGCCAGCAGCGGCTGAAGAAAGCGCGTGTGCTCGTCGTCGGCGCGGGCGGGCTCGGGTCGCCGCTGCTGCAATATCTCGCGGCGGCGGGCGTCGGCGTGCTGGGCATTGTCGATGACGACGAGGTCTCGCTGTCCAATCTGCAGCGGCAGGTGATTCACCATACCACCGCCGTCGGGCGGCTGAAGGTGGACAGCGCCAAGGACGCCATCCATCGGCTCAACCCGCATGTGCATGTCGAGCCCCATGCGCTGCGCCTCACGGAGCACAATGCGCGAGCGCTGATCGCGGGTTACGACATCATCGCCGACGGCTCCGATAATTTTTCGACGCGCTATCTCGTCTCGGACGCCTGCTTCTTCGAAAAAAAGCCGCTCGTCACGGCGGCGGTCGGCGGCTTCGACGCCTCGCTGACGACGCTGCGCCCCTTCGAGAGCGACGCCGAGGGCCGCCCCAACCCGACCTATCGCTGCCTCTTCCCGGCGGCGCCGCCAGCGGGCGCCGTGCCGAGCTGCGAGGAGGCCGGCGTGCTCGGCGCGCTCACCGGAATCGTCGGCGCGATGATGGCGCTGGAAATCATCCGCGAGATCGTCGGCTTCGGCGAGGGGCTGGTCGGGCGCCTGCTGCTGATGGACGCCCGCTCCATGCGCTTCGAGACCTTGCGCTACGCCTATGATCCCGACAATCCCCTGACCGGCGTCACAGCGCCGCGATGACGGCGATCTCGACCTTTCGGTCAACGCGCCTCGAACGCTCAGTTCGAACCAAACACGGATTTGTGCCAGTAAGTGGTTTCATCATCGAACCACAATTTGTTGGCGTCATTGCGAAATTGTCGCAGCCACTTCATATCCAGCCCGTAGCGGGTCGCAAGCCCGATCAACTCGCGTAAACTGTGCTCATCGACCGGATCCGTCAATGTAATTTCGAGTCCACTTGGACAGCCGACAAAACCATGCACCGCGTCGATCGATTTGAGCCAATAAAAGAAACTGTCCTCGTCACCATTCGAGAAAAATGGGATCGGCTCCCCTATTATAATTTTCATATATTCCTCGGCGTGTCGTCAAAGTTTGCCCCGGCCGTATCGATAGACCGCCCGGAGCCAAATTTTCTGCCGAGCGCGACAAACGCGCCCTGAATCGTCAACCGGCGTCACAGCGCCGCGATGACGGCGATCTCGACCTTGTAATCGGGCGTGACGAGCTTCGCCTCCACGGTCGCGCGCGCCGGCGGATTGCTCTTGTCGACCCAGACGTCCCACACCGAGTTCATCTCGGCGAAAGTGGCGATATCGGCGAGATAGATGGTGGCGGAGAGAATCTTCGCCTTCTCGCTGCCGGCCTCCTGCAGAATCGTGTCGATGAGGCCGAGAATCTCGCGCGTCTGATCGGCGACCGCGCCGCCCTTGGCCGCCTCGGCCACCTGGCCCGCCGTATAGATCACGCCGCCATGCACGACGGCCTTGCTCATGCGCGCGCCGGCGCCGATCCGCTTGATGGACATTTTCGAGTTTCTCCGAAGGTTGCGAGTGGGCTCGGGGAAGAGCTGCGGCGGCGGGGAGCCGCTTCATAGGCAGGAGCTATCTATCGAGTGAAAAGCTCTATCATAGCTCTACATACACAAAGAGCGGGGACGGCCCTTGCCTCTCCCCACTCTTTGGTACCCGTCCTTTGACCGGACTCGTCTATAGGCGCCATCCGCGAGAATAGTGTGGAGCGTCTCGCGAGACGTGCAGAGTTCCGGCGTCCTCCCCGACTTGGACCTCAGCCAGCGATTGGTCGAACGCATTCTGCGTTCATATGTTTTTAGCCAGCTCGGCGAAGGGGACATTATGACAGCCGTGGCGTTTTGTCACCCAAAAAAGCCTGCCGCTGGAATGAAATTGTGCGGAGGGCGCCCGCCTTCGGGGCAGGCTGTTCTCCGCTCGAGCGAAAAGGCGCGCCGACCCACCCGGGGAGCCGGCGCGCGATACTATCCGAATAGGCAGGTTAAATATTTGCCGAGCGCTAGAGAAGTCACTCGCCCCAGCGAGAGGGCTGTCGATCGCGCTCAATGCCCTTCGATTTTCGCGATGGCGCGATCGAACCTCAACGCGGCCAAACTGTCCCGTGAAATCGTAAAAGTGAGATTGCCCATGTCCCACCACATGAACCGCGGTCCGCTGCCATCGCTTCCCAGTTGCAGAAGCAAGACGGAGTCGGATTCGATATCTTCCTGAATCACATGCGAATGCCCGAGCATCCGGTGTCCACTTCCCCCGGGCGAAAAATTATTCCCGGGATGCGCGGCGTCGACCTCGTTGGAGAAGGATGCCGCCAATTCTGGAGAGTCCAGCAATAGAGTCGCCATCGAAAGAGTGGCCGCGAGCCGGAGATTGGGCCAGATGTGACATCCGAGGGCTTTCATACGGTCGGAATTCTCGGCGACCAAGCCACGCACCAGCCGCCTTTCGTCGTCTTTCAACAGCGCCGAACGCCCGCGCGCGACAAGCTCGGCACACGTCCGTTTCACGCGCGTCAGCCAATCGCCATACTCCATGCGAACCCTTTCGCGGTCCTCTGCGCTCACACTCATGAGATCGTAGCGGCGAGCGAACAGATCATCGAAAGACAGAACGCCTTCCCGCCACTGGTTGCGCGCATGAAACAGATTTAAGAGAGCATCCTCGACTCTGAGCGGCAAATCGCTTTCGGCATATTCGAAGGTCGTTGGCGTCCTATGCTCGCCCGGCCAAGCTTCGACGAGTCGCAGCCACTCTCGGACATCGTCCCCGTAAGGAATGCCGTCGGGACGCTTCCAGCTCGGAGCGGCGACCGCGCGAACGGGACAATAGGGAAACAGGCCCTTGTCTGAGGCGCCGGGATCGCGATATTCGGCGGCCTCTGTTCGCGTATAGTCGACATCATCCAGGAACCAGCCGGCGTCAGAGGGCGGCGCTCGGAAAGGAAAGCTCGACACGTCGCCGCGGTAATAAAGAACGCGCCAAGCGTCCGGGCCAAACGTGTCGAGAGGTTCCGCTGTCAGCGCCAGCGCGAAGAAGAATAAGACTCCCTCTTGCGGTAGCAGCTCGCGGTCGGGCACGTCTGGCAAATCCTCGAGGCGAATCTGGGCGAGAAAATCCAGCGAAGCGGTGACACCTTCGAATTCGTCGCCATCCGGGAAGGCAATGCGCGGCCACTCCCAACCGTCCGGCAAATTCGGGCGTCCTCCAATATGGGAGACCCAGCCGTCAGGTGTATCTCTCGGCGGCCAAATCCGTTCGAGAAAAACGCCCATCTTTTTCGACGCATCTGGGTTCCACATTATATGTTCCTCTCGAAATCCATTCGGCCTACCGCCTCTGAAGACCGACTTCTCTCAATCTCGACACACTAACCATTCCTGCTCGACCGAAACTAGTCGAGCAGGAAGAAAATCAACGATGGCGGCGCCTCCGCCCGGAGGACACGGGCACGGCCGTCGAAAACCGACGGCCCCCCCCCCCCCGCAGCGCGCCTAGAGCGGGATATTGTCGTGCTTCTTCCAGGGATTTTCCAATTCCTTGTGGCGCAGCAGGGCGAGCGCGCGGGCGATGCGCTTGCGTGTCGCGCTCGGCATGATGACCTCGTCTATGTAGCCGCGCTCGGCGGCGACGAAGGGCGACAGGAAGCGGTCCTCATATTCCTTGGTGCGCTGGGCGATCTTCTCCGCGTCGCCGATATCGGCGCGAAAGATGATCTCGACGGCGCCCTTGGCGCCCATGACGGCGATCTGCGCCGACGGCCAGGCGTAATTCACGTCGCCGCGCAAATGCTTGGAGGCCATGACGTCATAGGCGCCGCCGAAGGCTTTGCGGGTGATGAGCGTCACTTTCGGCACAGTGGCCTCGGCATAGGCGAAGAGCAGCTTGGCGCCATGCTTGATGAGGCCGCCATATTCCTGCGCCGTGCCCGGCAGGAAGCCCGGAACGTCGACGAAGGTGACGATCGGAATATTGAAGCAGTCGCAGAAGCGCACGAAACGCGCCGCCTTCTTGGAGGCGTCGATGTCGAGCACGCCGGCGAGCACCATGGGCTGATTGGCGACGAAGCCGACCGTGCGGCCCTCGATGCGGCCGAAGCCGACGACGATGTTCTTGGCGTGGGTCTCCTGAATCTCGAAGAAATCGCCCTCATCGGCGATCTTCGTGATCAGCTCCTTGATATCATAGGGCTTGTTCGGATTGTCGGGGACCAGAGTATCCAGCGAGGCGTCGAGCCGCTCGGCCTCGTCGAAGCTCGGCCACTCCGGCGGCTCCTCCTTATTCGAGGAGGGCAGGAAATCGATGAGCCGGCGCATCTGCAGCAGCGCCTCGACGTCATTGTCGAAGGCCTTGTCGGCGATGGAGCTCTTGGTGGTATGCACCGAGGCGCCGCCGAGCTCCTCCGCCGTCACCGTCTCATTGGTCACGGTCTTCACGACGTCCGGGCCGGTGACGAACATATAGCTCGTGTCGCGCACCATGAAGATGAAGTCGGTCATGGCCGGCGAATAGACGTCGCCGCCGGCGCAGGGTCCCATGATGACGGAAATCTGCGGAATGACGCCCGAGGCCATCACATTGCGCTGGAACACCTCGCCATAGCCGCCGAGCGCCGCGACGCCCTCCTGAATGCGCGCGCCGCCGGCGTCGAACAGGCCGATGATCGGCGCCCGGTTCTTGAGCGCCATATCCTGCAGCTTGGTGATTTTCTGGGCGTGGGTCTCCGAAAGAGAGCCGCCGAAGACGGTGAAATCCTTGGCGAAGACGAAGACGGCGCGGCCATTGACCGTGCCCCAGCCGGTGACGACGCCGTCGCCGGAGATTTTCTCGCCCTTGTCCATGCCGAAATCGGCGCAGCGGTGCTCGACGAACATGTCGAACTCCTCGAA
The DNA here is from genome assembly GCF_004366495.1 of Methylosinus sp. sav-2. Classification (NCBI taxonomy): domain Bacteria; kingdom Pseudomonadati; phylum Pseudomonadota; class Alphaproteobacteria; order Hyphomicrobiales; family Methylocystaceae; genus Methylosinus; species Methylosinus sp. sav-2. The sequence goes on along the minus strand of NZ_SOEJ01000014.1, from coordinate 63,172 downwards.
GGAGCCGTGATCGAGCAGCAGCTCGATACGCTCGCGCGCCGTGAGCTTGCCGCGCGCATGCTGCGCGTCGATGCGCTTGACGCCGCCGCCGAGACGCGCCGAGGCGCGCCGCTGCTCGAGACCTTCGATGATATGTTTCATGGAACGACCGATCCTGCAGGTTGAATGGATGCGCCGAGGAATTCCCCGCTCGACGGCTCTTTTACAGCTTTGGCGAGCCGAGCCGCCAGCGGGCGATCTCGGCGGCGGAAAGAAGGTGAACGCGATCCGGCGAGGTGCGCTCCGCCAATGCGATGAGATCGCGGCTGACGCCCATGGAATCGCTGTAGCGGGTGAGCGTGCGGCGCATCCCGCCATCGTCGTAGCGGCGCTCGCGCAGCGTCTCGCCGCTCGTCGGATCGACGCCATCGACATAATTGAACATGCGATGGACGCCGACGCGGCTCTGGCGCGGGATCACCCGCTTGCGGCCGCCCATTAGCGCATAGACGCAGGCGGAATAGCAGCGGCCGGACACCAGCGCGCCGCTCGCCGGCTCGACGCGGGCGACGATCACCGCCATGCCGAGGCGGCGCAGCGCCTGGCCGAGCTGCATGGAGGCGAGCACACGGCCGCCGGGCGAGTCGAGCAGCACGATGCTGCGCAGCTCGGTCTCGCGTCCCTGCTCGCGCAGAAAGCCCACAAAAGCGTCGGCCGTGTCCTCGACGATCTCGCCCTCCGCCACGATGACGCGCGGGCAATGGTCGGCGCAGCGGGCGTTCGCCGTCGTCGCGAGATGGAACGACATCTCCTCGGCGCGGGCCGAAGGCGCCGCGAGCAATGCGGCCATGGCGAGGAGAAGGACGAAATTTCGGCTCATGCTCTCGGCGCTGCGTCTCTCATCCCTTGCGGCCAACTCCCGCCCTTCCGCGCGCTCCCGGCGCGGCCGAATGACGGGTCTCTCCCGAGCGCGGCGTGGTGGGCGGTGACGGGCTCGAACCGCCGACATTCTCGGTGTAAACGAGACGCTCTACCAACTGAGCTAACCGCCCGCGCGCCGACCGGGATCGACGCCGCATTGTTTACGGGAGGGCGCCCCCTCCGCGCAAGACGCGTTGCGCAGGCGTTTTGAAACGACAATGCCGCCGGCGACGTTCGCGCCCCGGCGGCGAGCCTAGAAATCCGGTCGAAAGGGGGAATCGGCGCGGCAGGCCAGCCTTGCTCGGCTCACTTGGTCTTGTTGAGCGCCGCTTTGAGCGTGGCGCCGGGCTTGAAACGGGCGCTCTTGGAAGCGGGGATCTTGATCTCTTCGCCGGTCGCGGGATTACGGCCCTTGCCGGCCGCGCGCTTCTTGACCGAAAAGGTGCCGAAACCAACGAGACGCACCTCTTCGCCCTTCTTGAGGGCCAAAGTGATGCCGTCGATCACTGCGTCGATGGCGGCGGCGGCGGCGGCCTTCGAGGTTTCGGTCGCCTCGGCGACGTGCTCGACCAGTTCCAATTTATTGACCATGGTCTCATCCCTTCTGCTTCCGCCGGGAGCCGGTCGTCGACACGGGCTGAGCGCCGAAAATCGAGCGGCGTCGAATCGTTCGGACCCGGCACAGAGGAGTGATGTGCCGGAATGTCAGCAAAAGCAAGGGTTAGAAGAAAAGGCGCCGCCGGAATCCCTGGAATTCCGGACGCCTGAGAGCGAGACTATGGGGAAATCTGCGGAAAGCCGGGCTTCGAGCGGCCGAGCCCGAGGGCGGCGGCCCCTCCCCCGCGGCAGAGCCGCAGGCAGAGGGGCCGAAGCCTTCAGTGGGCGCGCACGCCGGCCGCGTCGTCCTCGACGACCGCCTTGGCGATCTGAGCCGTGGGCTCCTCCCAGACGATCGGCGTCGGCTGACGCACGAGCGCATGGGCGAGCACCTCGTCCATTCGAGACACCGGCACGACCTCGAGGCCATTCTTCACCGAGTCCGGAATATCGGCCAAATCCTTGGCGTTCTCTTCCGGGATCAGCACCTTCTTGAGGCCGCCGCGCAGCGCCGCGAGCAGCTTCTCCTTCAGGCCGCCGATCGGCAGCACGCGGCCGCGCAGCGTGATCTCGCCGGTCATGGCGATGTCGCGGCGCACCGGAATGCCGGTGAGGATCGAAACGATCGTCGTCGCCATCGCCGTGCCGGCCGAGGGGCCGTCCTTGGGCGTCGCGCCTTCCGGCACATGCACATGGATGTCGCGGCGGTCGAACAAAGGCGGCTCGATGCCGAAATCGACAGCGCGGGAGCGCACATAAGAGGCGGCCGCGGAGATCGACTCCTTCATCACCTCCTGCAGATTGCCGGTCACGGTCATCTTGCCCTTGCCGGGCATCATCACGCCTTCGATCGTCAGCAGCTCGCCGCCGACGCCGGTGACGGCGAGGCCGGTGACGACGCCCACCTGATCCTCGAGCTCCGCCTCGCCGTAGCGATATTTGTGGACGCCGAGATAGTCGGTGATGTTGTCATTGGTGACGTGGACCTTCTTGCCCTTTTCCTTGGACAGCAGGATTTCCTTCACCGCCTTGCGGGCGAGATTGGAGAGTTCGCGCTCGAGATTACGCACGCCGGCTTCCCGCGTGTAGCGGCGCACCAGCGTCAGCAGCGCTTCGTCGTCGATCGACCATTCGTCGGCGGCGAGGCCATGCTTCTTGACCGCGTTCGGAATGAGATGCTTGCGCGCGATCTCGGCCTTCTCGTCCTCCGTGTAGCCGGCGATACGGATGAGCTCCATGCGGTCCATCAAGGGCGCAGGGATGTTCAGCGTGTTCGACGTCGTCACGAACATGACATTGGACAGGTCGTAATCGACCTCGAGATAGTGATCCGCGAAAGTGGCGTTCTGCTCCGGATCGAGCACCTCGAGCAGAGCGGACGACGGATCGCCGCGGAAATCCATGCCCATCTTGTCGATCTCGTCGAGCAGGAAGAGCGGGTTGGACGTCTTCGCCTTGCGCATCGACTGGATGATCTTGCCGGGCATGGAGCCGATATAGGTGCGGCGATGGCCGCGGATCTCCGCCTCATCGCGCACGCCGCCGAGCGACATGCGCACGAACTCGCGGCCCGTGGCCTTGGCGATCGACTTGCCGAGCGAGGTCTTGCCGACGCCGGGCGGGCCGACGAGGCACAGGATCGGGCCGGTCAGCTTATTGGCGCGGCTCTGCACGGCGAGATATTCGAGAATGCGCTCCTTGACCTTCTCCAGGCCGAAGTGATCGGAGTCGAGAACGCCCTGCGCAGCCTCGAGATCGCGCTTGATCTTGGACTTCTTGCCCCAGGGCAGCGCCAGCACCCAATCGAGATAATTGCGCACCACCGTCGCTTCCGCGGACATGGGCGACATCTGACGCAGCTTCTTGAACTCGGCGACAGCCTTGTCGCGCGCCTCCTTGGAGAGCTTGGTGTTCTTGATGCGCTCCTCGAGCTCGGCGAGATCGTCCTTGCCGTCCTCGTCGCCCAGCTCCTTCTGGATCGCCTTCATCTGCTCGTTGAGATAGTACTCGCGCTGCGTCTTCTCCATCTGGCGCTTGACGCGCGTGCGGATGCGCTTCTCCACCTGCAGCACGGAGATCTCGCTCTCCATCAGCGCGAGGCATTTCTCCAGGCGCTTGGCGACGGCGATCGTCTCCAGCACATCCTGCTTCTCGGCGATCTTCACCGAGAGATGCGAGGCGACCGTGTCGGCGAGCTTGGAGAAATCGTCGATCTGCGTGACCGCAGCGGCGATCTCCGGCGAGACCTTCTTGTTGAGCTTCACATAAGAGTCGAACTCGGCGATGACGGAGCGGCCGAGCGCCTCCACCTCGACGGGCTGATCGATCTCGTCGCCGAGCGCCTCGGCGTCGGCCTCGTGATATTCATCGACGCGCGTGTAGTTGCGCACCTTGGCGCGGCCGACGCCTTCCACCAGCACTTTGACAGTGCCGTCGGGCAGCTTCAGCAGCTGAAGCACGGAAGCGAGCGTGCCGATGGAATAGATCGCGTCGGGAGCCGGATCGTCGTCGCCCGCATTCTTCTGCGTCGCGAGCAGAATGAGCCGCTCGGATTTCGTCACCTCTTCCAGCGCGCGGATCGACTTGTCGCGCGCGACGAAGAGCGGAACGATCATATGCGGAAAGACCACTATGTCGCGCAGCGGCAGAACCGGATAACTGTCGATTGCGCCGGGAACGATGGAATTGCGCTTTTCGTTCGTCATATCTTTTTTCCTGTTCCGTTTCGCTCCCCGCAGGGGAAGCGGGGCGAGGCGACGCTCTGACGCAAAGGGACGCTTCTGACGTTAAAGGGACGCTTGCAAGTTCCAGGCCCGACGCTCCGGCGGAAATCCGCCTTCCGAGAGACCCGCTCACGCACGAACGGCGTCGAAGGCGACTACGCAACAAATGGGCCTAGCGGCAGAACGATTCAAGATACTGGAAAAGCAGACGTATCTGGCAGAAAGGGCGGGGGCTGCGAAAGAAGTCGCGCTCCCCCGCCCAAAAAAGCGTCAGGCGCTCGCGCCGCCGCTCTTCTCGTTGCGCTCTGCATAAATGTAGAGCGGACGCGCCTTGCCCTCGACCACCTCGGGGCCGATGACGACCTGCTCGACGCCCTCGAGGCCCGGCAGCTCGAACATGGTGTCGAGCAGAATGCCTTCCATGATGGAGCGAAGGCCGCGCGCGCCAGTGTGACGCTCGATCGCCTTGCGGGCGACGGAAGAGAGCGCCTCGTCCTGGAAGGTGAGCTCGGTGCTCTCCATCTCGAACAGCCGTTGATACTGCTTGACCAGCGCATTCTTCGGCTCGGTGAGGATGCGCTTCAGCGCCTCCTCGTCGAGATCCTCGAGCGTCGCGATCACCGGCAGACGGCCGACGAATTCCGGAATCAATCCGAACTTCAGCAGATCCTCCGGCTGCACATGGCGGAAGATGTCGCCCGTGCGGCGCTCGTCCGGCGCCTGCACATTGGCGCCGAAGCCGATGGAGGTGCCCCGACCGCGCGAGGAGATGATCTTCTCGAGGCCGGCGAAGGCGCCGCCGCAGATGAAGAGGATGTTGGTCGTGTCGACCTGCAGAAACTCCTGCTGCGGATGCTTGCGCCCGCCCTGCGGCGGCACGGAGGCGATGGTGCCTTCCATGATCTTCAGCAGCGCCTGCTGCACGCCCTCGCCCGACACATCGCGCGTGATCGACGGGTTGTCGGATTTGCGCGAGATCTTGTCGATCTCGTCGACATAGACGATGCCGCGCTGCGCGCGCTCGACATTATAGTCGGAGGCCTGCAGCAGCTTGAGGATGATGTTCTCGACATCCTCGCCGACATAGCCCGCTTCGGTGAGCGTCGTTGCGTCGGCCATGGTGAAGGGCACATCGAGGATGCGCGCCAGCGTCTGCGCCAGCATCGTCTTGCCGACGCCCGTCGGGCCGATGAGCAGAATGTTGGATTTCGCCAGCTCGACGTCGCCATGCTTGGCGGCATGGTTGAGGCGCTTGTAGTGATTATGCACGGCGACAGACAGCACGCGCTTGGCCTGCGCCTGGCCGATCACATAATCGTCGAGGACCTTGCAGATTTCACGCGGCGTCGGAATGCCGTCGCGCTGCTTGACGATGGACTTGTTCTCCTCGCGGATGATGTCCATGCAGAGCTCGACGCATTCGTCGCAGATGAAAACCGTCGGACCGGCGATGAGCTTGCGCACCTCATGCTGGCTCTTGCCACAAAATGAGCAGTAGAGCGTGTTCTTCGAATCGCTGCTGCCGACCTTGCTCATGTCTCGTCTCCTGACCGATCGGCCCGCTGTGGCGAATCGAACCAACCTCACTCGATATCAGCGAGGGCCTAACAAAAGGTGCAAACAGGCTTCGCCCGCCGCTCTCCCCCGTCCCCCAGCCTCCGGCGTCTACCGCGGATGCCAGTCTATAAGTCCCGGCCCGCAATGCAACCACGACGCCCGCATATAAATCAAGCAAGAATCGCGCCTTGGGAAGAGGGCCTGCGCCTTTTCTCGGCGCCTCCCCCTTCTAAATAGTAAATTCCCTGGAAATCAAGCTCTTGACCCAGGGTGTCGCCGAATGTGCGACAGTCTCGAGACGTTACGTTCTCAGTTTTTTGGCGACAGGATTCAAGCGGAGCCTATACGCGTCCGGCATTCCCGAGCCGAGCAGAGGACGCAGATAAAGCCGGAAGGCGTCAGTGACATCCGTGCCATCCGCTGTCAGAAATTCGGCCGGCATCACCTTGGTCTTGCCGGCGACCTCCACGAGCGGCGTGAGCCGATAATCCACAGAGTAGAATCCCGTGCGGTGAATCGTCACGGAGCCGTCGCGATCGCCCCATAGCGCGAACTGCACCGCCTTCTCGCCGACCTCGCGCGCCTCGCGCTGATCCACATCGGAAACGCAGCCGACGAAGCTGCGCTGCACATAGCCGAAAGTGTCGGCGCGCACGCGCTTCAAGCCGAGCTTCGTCTTGACGAGCTCGGTCAGCATATCGGCGAGAGCGCCGCCGCCCAGATGCACATTGCCATGCGCGTCCTTCTCCACCTGCTCGGCGAGCTTGACCGCGATCGGCGTATGGTTCTCGTCGGAGATTCCCTCCGAGACGGCCACGACGCAGCGCCCATATTTGTCCATCGTCGCTTTGACGTCGGCGAGAAAACGCTCCGTGTCGAAGGCGCGCTCGGGCACATAGATGAGATGCGGTCCGTCGTCCGGGAATTTCTTGCCGAGCGCGGAGGCGGCGGTCAGAAAGCCGGCATGGCGGCCCATGACCACGGCGATATAGACGCCGGGCAGCGCCCAATTGTCGAGATTGGCGCCGGCGAAGGCCTGTGCGACCCAGCGCGCCGCCGATGGAAAGCCCGGCGTGTGATCGTTGATCATCAGATCATTGTCGATCGTCTTCGGAATATGCACGACGCGCAGCGGATAATCGGCCTTGATGGCTTCCTCGGAAACGATGCGCACCGTGTCGGAGCTGTCGTTTCCGCCAATATAGAAGAAGCAGCCGATCTCATGCGCGCGCAGCACCTCGAAGATCTCGTGGCAATATTTGAGATCGGGCTTGTCGCGCGTCGAGCCCAGCGCCGAGGAAGGCGTGCAGGCGACCATCTCGAGATTATGCGTCGTCTCTTGCGTCAGATCGACGAAATCCTCATTCACGATGCCGCGCACGCCGTGATAGGCGCCATAGACGCGATCCACCGCGCGGAACTTGCGCGACTCCAGCACGGCGCCGACGAGAGACTGATTGATGACGGCGGTCGGTCCGCCGCCTTGCGCGATGAGGACCTTGGAGAAATCGATCTTCGACACGAGGAATGCTCCGAGAGAGTAGTCAGTCGTGAGTGACGAGCAGCGGCGAGCGAGCGTGAGTTACGCCGCTCACCACCCGCTGCTCATTGCGTTTCTCACACCAATGCGCCGTGGCAGTGCTTGAACTTCTTGCCCGAGCCGCAGGGGCAGGGCTCGTTGCGGCCGACCTTGCCCCAGGTCGCGGGGTTCGCGGGATCGCGCGCGGCCTCGGCCTCCGCCACGCCGCCGCTCGTCGCCTGCGACGAAAAATCGGCGGCGGCAAGGCGGGCGTTGAGCTCGGCGAGCGCGCTCTCTCCGCCGCCGGCGGCGTTCGGATCGGGATGCACATATTCCATGGGCGGCAATTCGGCCGGGGCCGGCGGCGCCTCGAATGAAACCTCGACGCGCATCAGCTGCGAGACTACGGTCTCGTCCCAATGCGTCATCAGGCTGCGGAACAGCTCGAGCGCCTCGGACTTATATTCGTTGAGCGGATCGCGCTGCGCCAGGCCGCGCCAGCCGATCACCTGACGGAGATGATCGAGCACGACGAGATGATCGCGCCACAGATGATCGAGCGCCTGCAGCACCACCTGCTTCTCGATCATGCGCGAGAGCTGCTCGGTGTTGCGCTCGACGCGCTCGGCATAGGACCGGTTCGCCGCGGTGAGCAGGCGCTCCTTGATCTCCTCGTCGGCGATGCCTTCTTCCTTCGCCCAATCCTCGATCGGCAGATCGAGATTGAGCTGCGCGCGCGCCGCCTCGGCGAGCCCTTCGACGTCCCAGGCCTCGGCATAGGCATTCGGCGGAATGTGCTTCGTGACGAGCTCGGCGACGACATCCTCGCGCATCTCGTTCACCGTCTCCTCGACGCTCTCCTCCGCCATGATCTCGCGCCGGCGCTCGAAGATCACCTTGCGCTGGTCGTTCATGACATTGTCGAACTTGAGGATGTTCTTGCGAATGTCGAAGTTGCGCGCCTCGACCTTGTGCTGCGCCTTCTCCAACGCCTTGTTGATCCAGGGATGGACGATCGCCTCGCCCTCCTGCAGGCCGAGCTTCACCAGCATCGACTCCATGCGCTCGGAGCCGAAGATGCGCATGAGATCGTCTTGCAGCGACAGGAAGAATTTCGAGCGGCCGGGATCGCCCTGACGGCCCGAGCGGCCGCGCAGCTGATTGTCGATGCGGCGGCTCTCGTGGCGCTCCGTGCCGATGATGTAGAGGCCGCCGGCGGCCAGCGCCTTCTCCTTGAAATCGGAGACCTCGGCGCGAATTTCCGTCTCCTTCGCCTCGAGCGCGGCGCCCTCGAGCCCGGCGCATTCCTGCGAGACGCGCATCTCTATGTTGCCGCCGAGCTGAATGTCGGTGCCGCGGCCGGCCATGTTGGTGGCGATGGTGATCGCGCCCGGCACGCCGGCCTCGGCGACGATATAGGCCTCCTGCTCGTGGAAGCGCGCGTTGAGCACGGCGAATTGCCGCGACGGCTGGCCGCTGCGCGCCGCCTCATAGAGCTTGGCGAGCGCCTTGGTCGGCTCGGAGAAGTCGATCTGCTTATAGCCCTTGGAGAGCAGGAATTCGGCGAGCTGCTCGGACTTCTCGATCGACGTCGTGCCGACGAGCAGCGGCTGCATCTTGGCGTTCGCCTCCTCGATCTCGTGCGCGATGGCGTCGAGCTTCTCGCGGCCGGTGCGATAGACCTCGTCGTCCTCGTCGATGCGCTGCACCGGGCGATTGGTCGGAATCTCGATGACGTCGAGCTTGTAGATCTCGGCGAACTCGTCGGCCTCCGTCGAGGCCGTGCCGGTCATGCCGGCGAGCTTCTCATAGAGGCGGAAATAATTCTGGAAGGTGATGGAGGCGAGGGTGACGTTCTCCGGCTGGACGGCCTGACGCTCCTTGGCCTCGAGCGCCTGATGCAGCCCTTCCGAATAGCGCCGGCCCGGCATCATGCGGCCGGTGAACTCGTCGATGATGACGACCTCGCCCTTGCGGACGATGTAATCCTTGTCGCGCTGAAACAGCTTGTGCGCGCGCAAGCCTTGATTGACATGGTGAACGAGCGTGACGTTCTGCGCCTCGTAGAGCGCGCCGTCGGCGAGCACGCCGGCCTCGGCCAGCAGCTCCTCCATATGCTCATTGCCGGCCTCCGTCAGATTGACGGTGCGCTGCTTCTCGTCGAGCTCGTAATCTTCCTTGTCGAGCTTGGGGATCAGCTTGTCGATGGCGTTGTAGAGATCGGATTTGTCGTCCGAATGGCCAGAGATGATGAGCGGCGTGCGCGCCTCGTCGATGAGGATCGAATCCACCTCGTCGACGATGGCGTAGACATGCGGGCGCTGCACCATTTGCGCCAGCTCATATTTCATATTGTCGCGCAGATAGTCGAAGCCGAACTCGTTATTGGTGCCGTAGGTGATGTCGCTGGCGTAGGCTTCGGCGCGGTCCTCGTCGGAAATATCATGGACGATGACGCCGACGCTGAGGCCGAGGAAGCGATAGACCCGGCCCATCCATTCGGCGTCGCGGCGGGCGAGATAGTCGTTGACGGTGACGACATGGACGCCGCGGCTGGGCAGCGCGTTGAGATAAACCGCGAGCGTCGCCACCAGCGTCTTGCCCTCGCCGGTGCGCATCTCGGCGATGGCGCCCTCGTGCAGGACCATGCCGCCGATCAGCTGGACGTCGAAATGCCTCTGGCCGAGCACGCGCTTGGCCGCCTCGCGGACGGTGGCGAAGGCCGGAACGAGCAAATCGTCGAGTCGCGCGCCGTTCGCGAGCCGTTCGCGGAACTCTTCGGTGCGCCCACGCAGCGCCTCATCGGACAAAGCCGCGAGCTCGGGCTCCAAAGCGTTGATCGCCTTGACCTTCGGCTGATAGGTCTTGAGCCGGCGGTCGTTGGCCGAGCCGAAAATCTTCTTGGCGAGAGCGCCGAGCATGCGCAAACCTTTCTAGATGAGCCTCCGGCGATGAGCCGGCGGAGGCCGCCTTTTCGCACATGTTCCTTTCGATTTGCCAATTTCTTTTCGAAAGGTCGGCGGGCGCGGCCGCGCGCTCGCGCTCACGGCTGTGGCGCGACGACGGGCGAGAGATAAGAGGCGGCCGAACCCTTGTCAATGTAAGGGGAAGCTTACCCGAGAGGACGAGATCAGCGCTTTGGAAACAGCAGCGGCTCATAGTCCCTGGCGCCCCAGAGGACATGCAGGACAACCACCGCCTCGTCCAAGACTTGATAGAAAATCAAATAATTGCCGTGGACCAGTCGGCGAATGCCGCTCGCTTCTCGACCTGCGAGCAGAGGATAGGCCAGAGGCGTCGCCGGCAATGCGCGGCAGCGCGCTTCGAGCTCTTCGACGAAGGTGAACGCCCGCGAGGGGCTGTCATGCGCGATAAAATCGCCGATCTGGAGAAGATCGGCGCGCGCCTCGGCCGAGAAGACGAGCTTCATTCCTGGCGAGGACCCGCTCGGCCGCCATAGCGCGAGCGAAGCTCGGCGAACACCTCGTCGGCGGGACGCGTGCGACCGGCTCGAGCGTCGGCGAGGCCGCGCTGCAACGCGGCGTCCAGCTTCGCCATTCGGTCTTCGCGCTCTTGGAGCAGCCGGACTCCTTCGCGGATCACCTCGCTCTTGGAGCGATAGCGGCCGCTCGACACCAGAAGGTCGATCGCGCTCTCCAGGTCCCGCTCGAGCGAAAGGTTGCTAGGCATCGCATGTCTCCTTGCCGACGATTATGACAAAGCGTGAGAGGCTTTGCAAAACGCGCTCACTCCGGCGCCTCCTCGATCCGCCGGAACGGCTGCGGCAGCCGGCCCTGCTCCAACAGTCTCGAGAACAGCCGCAGCCCGGCCGGCTCATTGCCATTGGGATGCACCAGCACGATGGAGCCGTCCCGCGGCGGCGGCGACAGCACCAGCCAGGCGTCCGCGCCGAGCGCGATCAGATGGCGGCGGCGCAGCTCCTCCATCAGCCGCGCGTCGGCGACGAGGCCGGGGAAGCGGAAAAACGCCGAGGGCGTCGCGCCGCGCTCGATCAGCAGCCGCTCCACCCGGAAAATCTCGGCGTCGAGATCGAGGCCCGGCCGCAGCAGATAATTCTGTCCATCCGCGAGGCGGGGAACATAAGGGTGGCTGTAGGAATGGCCGACCCAGTCGATTCGCAGCGTCCCGCTCGCCGCCTCGGCCATCAGCCAGTCGAAATCCGCCCCATGGCGCTCGATCCAGAGCCCCGACACGGACAGCGCGACCGGCGCGCCGGGGGCGAGCTCGGCCAGGCGGCGTAGAAAGTCACGGTCGAGCGGCCGCCGGCTCGGGCAGAGATCGCCGGTGAGAAAAGAGCCCGCCCCCGCCCCATGGCCGAGCCCGGCGCTGATCGACAGGCTGCGGCCGGCGGCGGCGAGGCGCGGCTCGTCGGGATCGCCCGTCCGCGGCCGCAAGGCGCGCAAAAAGCGCGTGTCCTTCTGCTCCGCCTCGGTCGTCTCCCGGCAGCGCCAAACGCTCTCCACCTCAAGACTCGTCTCCAGCGTCGCCGGATCGACCGTCAGCGCGACCGCCTCGCCGTCGAGCCGCATGCGGCGAATGGCGAGGCGCTTCTCGCCCGCCGGCCCATGGCATTCGAGAAAGACAGGCCGATAATCCGCGAGACGGCGCGCCGTCTCGCGCGCCTCGGCGCGCGGCGCGATTGCGGCGAGAGCGGCGAGCGCCCAGAATAAAAGCGCCGCGTTCCTTCGCGGGGGATGGCCCATGACCGACAAAACTCCTCTCCAAAACAATTCGGCCGCCGCGGAGACGCTTTCCGTCGTCTTCCACGATCTCGCCCGCGAGAGCCCGGCCGTCGCGGCGGCGCTCGGCGGCGAGATCGCCGCGAGCTTCCGCCCCCGCGACGAGGCGCCCTTCTCCATCGTCGCCCATGACGAGAAGGGCGCGCTGATCGGCGGGCTCAACGGCGTCTCGCACTGGCGCTGGCTCTATATAAGGCACTTATGGGTCGCGCCGGAGCGTCGCGGCATAGGTCTCGGGACCGCCCTGCTGCGCCGCGCGGAGGCGGAAGCCCGTGCGCGCGCCTGCCTCGGCCTCTATATCGACAGCTTCGATCCGCGCGCGGCGGCGCTCTATGAGCGCTTCGGCTTCACCCGCTTCGGCGAGATCGCCGATTTTCCGCCCGGCCATAGCCGCATGTTCTTCTCCAAGAGGATCGCCGGCGCATGACGGAAACAACCGCCATGGTCCTGCGGCGGCCGGGAACGCCGCTGGAAGCCGAGCGCCGCCCCCTGCCCCGCCCCGGCCCCGGCGAATTGCTGCTCGAGGTCGAGGCCTGCGGCGTCTGCCGCACCGATCTCCATGTCGTCGACGGCGAGCTCGAGCATCCGAAACTGCCGATCGTTCCTGGCCATGAGATCGTCGGCCGCGTGGCGGCGATCGGCGCCGGCGTCACGGGCTTCGCTGTTGGAGAGCGAGTCGGCGTCCCCTGGCTCGGCCGCACTTGCGGCTGCTGCCCCTATTGCTCCAGCGGCCGCGAGAATCTCTGCGACGATCCGCTCTTCACCGGCTACACGCGCGACGGCGGCTACGCCACGCATACGGTCGCCGACGCTTCCTATTGCTTCCCGATGCCGTCCGATGGCGATGCGGCGGCTCTGGCGCCGCTGCTCTGCGCCGGGCTCATCGGCTGGCGCTCGCTGAAGATGACCGGCGACGCGCGCGATATCGGCATTTACGGCTTCGGCGCCGCGGCGCATATCGTCGCGCAAGTCGCGATCGCGCAGGGGCGGCGCATCTTCGCCTTCGTGCGCCCCGGCGATGTGGCGGCGCGCGATTTCGCGCTCTCGCTCGGCGCCGTCTGGGCCGGCGGCTCCGACGACACGCCGCCGGAAAAGCTCGACGCCGCGATCATCTTCGCGCCCGTCGGCGCGCTGGTTCCGCGCGCGCTCGCAGCGGTGCGCAAAGGCGGAATCGTCGTCTGCGGCGGCATTCACATGAGCGACATTCCCGCTTTTCCCTATTCGCTGCTGTGGGAGGAGCGCCGGCTGGTCTCCGTCGCCAATCTCACGCGCGAGGACGCGCGCGAATTTCTGGCGCTCGCGCCGCAGATTGGAATCGACACGCATGTCGTGCGCTATCCGCTGACTGCGGCCAATGAAGCGCTCGCGGATTTGCGCGAGGGGCGTCTGCAAGGCGCGGCGGTGCTGATTCCGTGAGGCCTACTCCTTCTCCTGCAAAGCGGGAGAGGGCTGCAGAGAGGGCTGTCGCGCGGCGATCTCCTGCGCGATCACACCCACCTCGTGCGTAGCATCGACTCGCGTCCATCGCATCTCGCCGAGATCATAATTGCGCTGCCGCGCCGCTATCTCCTGCGTCGCATCCGACACATCGCCCTGCCGCGCGCCGACGCGGGACACGCGAAGCGGCCCATCCGCCTCGAGCCAAAAGCCCGCGAAAGGAACGCCCACGCGCTTCGCCGCCTCCTCGAGCGCATCGCGCTCGCTCTCGCGCGCATAAACGGCGTCGACGATGACGCACCAGCCGAAAGAGGCGACGCGCGACGCCTCATTCTGCATCGCCTCATAGACCTGCGCGGAAACGGCCGCTGTATAAGCCTCCTGCGGCAGCGGCGATGTGGGCGCGACGCCGAACAGCTTTTTTCGCAATCGATCGCTGTTGAGCGTTCGCGCGCCGGGCGCGGCGCCGACGAGCGGAGCCAGCGCCGCCGCGACGCTGGACTTGCCCGAGCCGCTGAGCCCGCCGATCGCGACGATGCGCGGCGTCGCGGGACGTAGCAGCGCGCGCGAGAGATCGAAATAATCGCGCGTCTCCTCGTTCAGGGCAGCATGATCGGCGTCCGCGTCGAGAGCGCGCGCGGCGGCGACATCGGCGCGGATCGCGGCGCGCAGAGCCATGAAGAAGGGCAGCAGCGGCAGCCCCTCCGCCTCGTCGCGATGATCGAGATAACGATTGAGCGCGAAAGCCGCGAGCGCATCCAGCCCGCGCCGGCGTAGATCCATCAGCAGAAAGGCGAGATCGTAGAGGACATCGATCGTCGCCAGCGCGTCGGAAAATTCGATGCAATCGAAAGGCGTCGGCTCGCCGTCGACGAGGCAGATGTTGCGCAAAGTGAGATCGCCGTGACAGCGGCGCACCTTACCCATATCGCGCCTGCGATCGAGCAGCGCGCCATGCGTTTGCGCCGCCGCGCGCAGCTCATCGGCGAGCGCGCGCCGTTCCTGCGCCGAGACGACAGGCGATTTGGCGAGCGAGCACGCCTCGCCGAGATCGAGCAGCGAGGCCATGACCGCCGCGCCGCCGCGCCCCTCGATCACTTCCGCGCCATCGTGAAATTGCGCGATGCGCTCGGCGAGACGCTCGACGAGCGGCGCAGAGAGACGGCCGGCGACGGCGAGATTGTCGAGGAGGTTCGCCTCCTCGAAGCGCCGCATCTCGACGACGGCGTCGACGAGCGCGCCGTCGCCGTCGAAACACAGCGCGCCATCGCCCCCGCGCGTGATGCGGCGCACGGCGAGATAGAGCTGCGGCGCCGTGCGGCGGTTGAGCGCGTATTCGCGCTCGCACATCGCCGAGCGAATCTGCGGCGTATGAAAATCGAGATAGGGGAAGACGACGTCGCGCTTGAGCTTATAGACGCGCTCCTTCGTCAGCACGACGATCGAGATGTGCGTTACGATCGTCCGCGCGTCCTCGCCCTGCGCCATGAGAAAGCGGACGGTCTCTTCCTGCGCGCCGAATGTCATGATCCGAGGGCTCCCGAAATCTCGCAGAACGCGCGCCCCTTCTCCCACTTGTGGGAGAAGGTGGCCCTCGCGTCAGCGAGGGTCGGATGAGGGCTCACGACCGCATTCGGATTACTCGTCATTTTCGCTGTCATTCGCAGCGAGCCCTCATCCGACCCGACTACGTCGGGCCGCCTTCTCCCGCGAGCGGGAGAAGGAGTCGCGCACCGAGATTTCGCAAATGACTTCGCGCTCATCACATTCCCCATTTCTTCACGAACCAGCTCTTCACCAAATGCGCCAGCACCGAATAGCAGATCAGGAATGAGAAAATCGCCGGCCAATAGAGCGGCGGCAGCGGCGTGAAGCCGAAGACGCCGGCGATCGGCGAAAAGGGAAGCGCCGCGCCGATGAGGCAGACGACGAGCGTCGTCAGCAGCAGCGCATTGCTCGCGCGGCTCTCGATGAAGGGAATCCGCGCTGTGCGGATGATGTGGATGATGAGCGTCTGCGTCAGCAGCGATTCGACGAACCAGCCGCTCTGGAACAGCGCCGGATCGGCCAAGGCGCCGAAGCCGTAGATCATCAGCGCGAAAGTCGCATAATCGAAGATCGAGCTGATCGGCCCGACGCAGAGCACGAATTTGGCGATATTGTCTATGTCCCAGCGGCGCGGCCGCTCGAGATATTCGGCGTCGACATTATCGGTCGGGATCGCCGTCTGCGAAAAATCATAGAGCAGATTATTGGTGAGCACCTGAATCGGCGTCATCGGCAAAAAGGGCAGGAACACGCTCGCGCCGAGCACGCTGAACATATTGCCGAAGTTCGAGCTCGCGCCCATCTTGATATATTTGTTGATGTTGGCGAACACTTTGCGGCCCTCGAGCACGCCATCGCCGAGCACGGCGAGGCTCTTCTCGAGCAAAATGATATCGGCCGTCTCCTTGGCGACGTCGACCGCCGTGTCGACGGAAATGCCGACATCGGCCGCCTTCAGCGCCGGCCCGTCATTGATGCCGTCGCCGAGATAGCCGACGACATGGCCCTTGCGATGCAACGCATCAATGACCCGCGCCTTTTGCGGCGGCGACAGCTTGGCTAAAACGCTTGCCTCCGCCGCCAGCGTCGACAAGTCTTCATCACTCATCGACTCTATCTCGGACCCGAGCGCGATGCGTCCGACCTCGAGCCCCACATCCTTGCAGATCTTGCGCGTCACAATGTCATTATCGCCGGTCAAGATCTTCACCGCGACGCCGGCTTTGGCGAGCGCCGCTATGGCCGGCGCCGCGCTCTCCTTGGGCGGATCGAGAAAAGCGATATAGCCGAGCAACGTCAGCGCGGTCTCGTCGGCGACCGAAAAGCTCGTCTGCTCCGGCGGCAGCTCCTTATAGGCGACGGCGACGACGCGGAAACCGTCGGCGTTCAGCTCCTCCGTCTCGCGCTGCGCCGCCTCGAGATGCGACGGATCGAGCGCGCCGCAGTCTTTCTCCGTCTCATAGCGCGCCGAAATGGCGAACAGCTCCTCCACCGCGCCTTTGCAGATGAGCAAATGCGGTCCGTCATCGCGGCGCACGACGACGGAAAGGCGGCGCCGCTCGAAATCGAAGGGAATTTCGTCGATCTTCTCGAATTGATGATCGGGTCGCAGCGCGGTCGCCAATTCGTGATGGTCGAGCACGGCGCGATCGAGCAAATTCTTCAAGCCCGATTGAAAATGGCTGTTGAGAAAGGCGAATTCGAGAACGCGATCCGACTCCTCGCCGAATATGTCGAGATGTCGCTTCAATATGATGCGGTCCTGCGTCAGCGTTCCGGTCTTGTCGGTGCAGAGCACATCCATCGCGCCGAAATTCTGGATGGAGTTGAGCCGCTTCACGATCACTTTCTTGCTGGCAATGGCGATCGCGCCCTTGGCGAGATTGACCGTCACGATCATCGGCAGCATTTCGGGCGTGAGGCCCACGGCGACGGAGACGGCGAAGAGCAGCGCCTCCAGCCAGTCGCCCTTGGTGACGCCATTGATGACGAACACCGCCGGCGCCATCACCGCCATGAAGAAGACCATCAGCAGAGTGAAGCGCGTCAGCCCCTTGTCGAAGCTCGTCTCGACGCGCGCGCCGGCCATTTTGTCGGCGAGCGCGCCGAGGCATGTGCGCCGTCCCGTCTCGATGACGATTGCCGTCGCATAGCCGCTGACAACATTCGCGCCCATCAGCGCGAGATTTTGCGCGGCGAAAGGATCGCTCGCCGGCGCGGCATGCGCGAATTTCTCCACCGGCATGGATTCGCCGGTCAGCGCCGATTGATTGACGAAAAGGTCCTTGGCCTCCAGCAGGCGCAGATCGGCGGGAATCATGTCGCCGGCGGAGAGGCGCACGATGTCGCCGGGCGCGAGCCGTTCGATCGGCTCCTCGACGAAATTATCCGCCGTATGCGCGCCCGGCCTTCGCACGGAAGCATGCGTGCGCACCATCGCCTGCAAGCGCGCGGCGGCCTCGTTGGAGCGATGCTCCTGGAAGAAGGCGAGGCCGACGCTCAGCACCACCATTGCGGCGATGACGACCGAAGCGCGCAGATCGCCGAGCGCGTAAGAGGCGACGGCGAGGGCGAGCAGCAGCGCGTTGAGCGGATTCTTCGCCCTGCCGGCGATCTCGCGCATCACGCTCGGGCGCCGCTCATGCGCGATGCGGTTGAGCCCGACGCGCCGCAGCCGATGCGCCGCCTCGCGCACGTTCAACCCCGCGCGCGAGCTGTGCAGGGAAACGAGAACCGCCTCGCCCTCGGCCTCCGCGGCGCGTAGCAGCGCGCCGTCGAGCTGCTTCTCATGCAGGAGGCGCGTCGCCGAAAATCGCTGGTTCATCTCTTGCAAATTCCCGATTCGGGCGGGGAGCGGAAGAAGCGAAGCTGTTTCATCGCGGGCCGGCAAGGGCGCATGATGTCGCTTCGCTATCAAGTTCAGGTCACGCTTTCTTAACCATGACGAGGCTAGCAAATTCACAAGGCGCCGTCCTCACCTCGCGCGCGTCGCGCCCCAAGGCGCGCGACATCCTGGATCGTTCCGATATGGGACAAGCGATGACCGAGGCCGCGGCGGCCGCGCCACAGCCTCGCTGGACTCTGAACTATCCGCGGCTGCTCAACGCGCTGTTCTGGATCACCGCCTTTTCCGGCTCGGTGGTGTTCATCGAGCCCTCGCCCTATGACGGGCTCATTCTGCTGACGCTCATCGTCTGGGTGCTGGGCGGCGTGCGCGTTCATCGCGCCGTTCTGCCGGGCGTCGCCCTGCTCGTGCTATGGGCGCTCGGCGGCTACATCTCGCTCATTCCCTATTGGAACGAGCCCGATCCCGTCGAGTTCATGACGCATACGCTGTTCATCTCGACGACCGGCGTCTTCTATATGCTGTTCTTCTCGGAGAACACGTCGAAGCGCTTCGATCTCTGCATGAGCGGCTATGCGGCGAGCTGCATGCTCGCGGCCGTCATCGCTGTCGGCTCCTGGGCCGGCCTGTTCGGCAATCCGTTGACGATGACGCTCGACGGCCGCGCCATGGCGCCCTTCAAGGATCCCAACGTGCTCGGCTCCTATATGGTGCCGGGCGTGCTCTATTTCGTGCAGCGCCTGCTGCTCGGCCGCTGGGCCTATTGGCCGGTGACGCTCGCCGGCCTTGCGCTCTCGGGCGCGGCGCTGTTCACCTCCTTCTCGCGCGGCTCCTGGGGCGCGGCGGTGGTGTCCATCGCGCTGATGACGATCATGTCGGTGATGACCGCCGATTCGCGCAAGATGCGCATGCGCATCGGCTTCATGGCGCTCGCCGTCGTCGGCGTGGTCGTGGTGGGCGTCGGCGCGGCGCTCACCGAGCCCTCGGTGCGCGAGTTCTTCTTCAAGCGCGCCTCGGCGACGCAGGATTATGACGAAGGCCCGACGGGCCGCTTCGGCAATCAGAAACGCTCGCTGCCCATGCTGGTAGAGCGGCCCAACGGCATGGGGCCGCTGCGCTTTCGCCTCATCTTCGGGCTGGAGCCGCACAATAGCTACATCAACGCTTTCGCCTCCAATGGCTGGCTCGGCGGCTTCGCCTTTCTCGGCCTCGTGCTGACGACGACCTTCGTCGGCTTCCGCCTGTCGCTGACGCGCTCGCCCTATCTGCGGCACGGGCAGCTCATCTGGTCGGCGATGTTCGTGTTCTTTCTGCAGGCGCTGCAGATCGACATCGACCATTGGCGCTATTTCTTCATCTATCTCGGCGCCGTCTGGGGCCTCGAGGTCGGCCGCGTGAAATGGGCCGAGCAAGAGCGCCGCGAGAGCGTTATCCGATCCAATCGGATCGGATAACGCTCTCATTTCTCTATTGGGAGCGAATTCTGATCGATCGAACGATTCCGTTCGATCGGAAAGCGCTCTACGGCTCGAAGCGAAGCCCGCCCATGATGACATTGGCGGTGAAATTGGAATTGGCTGTCGAGCTGACGAGGCGCTGCCAGAAATAGCTGCCTTTGATAGAGATGGAGCGGGTGAGCTTGTATTCGAGCTTCACGCCCGCCGTGCCGACCTGCTCGAACGTATCCGCGCCCTGGTAATTATTGGTCTGATAGCTGCCGGTGGCGGTGATGGTGAAATTGCGGAACATCGCATGCGTCACATCGAAGGTGACATTGCGCGAGAGCACGCCCGCCGCCCCTTGCAGCGTCGTCTCGGAGAGCGTCGTTCCGGCGCGCAGCGTGATCGTGGTGAGCGGCGTCGCCGTATAGATGATGGCGGCGTCGATGATCGGCCCGCGCAAGCGCGGCAGGCGCGGATCGGCATAGTCGCGCTGCGCATAGCCGCCCGAGGCCTCGCCGGTGACGAGATCGGTGATCTTGAACGTGCTGCCGGCGCGGCCGGAGACGCCGGTGCTGTCGCGCGCATAGCCATAAGGGTCGAGCCAGCTGTCATGGACGCGCTTGTCGAGCGTCGCCTCGACATAGGGCTTCATCGACGGGGTGAGCTCATAGGAGATGCGCGGATTGATGCCCGGATCATTATAGCTCGTGCTCATCAGATTGAGCGTCGAGCCGTCATTGTAATAGGCGTTCTGGAATATCCAGCGGTCGAAGGTTCCGCGCATCGTCACATCCAGCCGGCCGAAGCTCTGCGTCACGCCGGCCGCCGTGCCCAGCGAGACGATGAGCGGCCGATTGACGACCGTGACATTGGGCAGGCTGGTGACGAGGCCCGGCGCGCCCGGGCGCTGCGAATCGAGCGTGAACTTGCCCTCGAATTTCACCTTGGTGTCGCGCGCGACGTCCCAACGATAGAAGGCATCGCCGACGCCATCGGGCCGATCGGCGTTGTCGACGCTGAAATAATCCACATAGCCGAGCCGCAGATTCCCCTGAATCTCGTCGCGGCTCCATTCCGAGCGCAAGCGCAGGCCGGCGTCGACGCGGAAAAATTTCGAGCCCTGGTAGCCGGAGGTCAGGCGATTCGGGTTGGTGTCATAGCCATAGGTCGGCTCGGCATAGGGGTAGAGGCGCAGCGAGCCGACGCCGAGGCCGAGCGGCGCATAAGGATTGGCGTCGATGCGCAGCTTCGGCTTCGCCGGAATCTGCGCCGGAAGCGCGACATTGGGCGGCGGCGGCCGCTCGGCCGGCAGGTCCAGCGCGCCGCGGAAGCCGCGCATGCGCAGCTTGGCCTGGCGCTTGATCTTGGCCTTGGCCTGGACCGAGGTCTTATAGGCCTCGAGCGGCGGCAGCGGATGCGCCGGGGAGAGCGGCGGCGGCTTCAAGGGGGCCGGCGGCGGATTGGGCCTGGGCAGGCGGGCGCGCACGCGCGGCAGACCGTAGTTCGGCGCGCCGGAGGAGAGTTCCGGCGCGGCCCGGCGCTCCTGCGTCATCGGCTGTGAGACCGAGGGCGGCGCGGCGCCCAGCCCCGGAATGGAGGGGACCGTCGGCAGATCGCGCAGCGGGGTGATATCGAGCGAGGAGGGCGAGAGCGTCTGGCCGGCGGCCGGACGCGACGGGGCCACCGCCGCCGGCGCAGCCAGCGACAGGGCGATCAGCGTCGTTGCCGCGGCGCGGCTCTGAAACTTGGCGGAAGCCACTCGTTCCCTCGCGCGGACGCCCGGTCGAAGCGGGCGCGATGGAAACGAGCGTTAAGGAGTTATGGTTAACGGAGGCTTACCAGCGAAGCTCGAGACTGAGGGCTCAATCGCCCAGCGCGGCCATATAGAGCTCGAGAATCTCTTCCTCTTCCGCCCGCTTATGCTTGTCCTGGCGGCGCAGCGAGACGATCTTGCGCATGATTTTGGGATCGAAGCCGGTGCTTTTGGCCTCGCCATAGACGTCCTTGATATCGTCGGAGATGGCGCGCTTCTCCTCCTCGAGCCGCTCTATGCGCTCGATGAAGGAGCGCAAATGCCCCCCATTCACTTCGCCGGTCGGATCGATCCCGGCGCTGGCCTCCATCTCTCGGGCGGCGACCCTGTTGCTGGCCATGATCTTCTCCTAAAGGGCTCGGGGGAACTTCGGCGCTCTGGGGGGAGCCGCGCGGCGTCCAATCCAGGCGTCCATGTCCAGGACGAAGGCGAGGCATGCCAAGCCGCAGACCTCGCCGTCAAGCGCGCTCGGAAATAATCCCCGCTTTCCTCCCGTCCGAGCTTGACGCCCGCCCCCTCGTCCCCGACATCAAGCCCGCAAAACCCGCAAAAGGGGAGAGGATACGCAAATGTACGACGCCGGCGGCGACGGCCGCCTCTATCCGGTCTCGCCGGGCCTGCCGCCGCGGGAAGCGCTCGCCGGCGTGCGCACGCGCCGCATTCTCGCCCTCTGCCTCGATTTTTTTGTCGTGGCGCTGCTGTCGGCGGGTCTGTGGCTCGGATTGCTGGTGCTGAGCTTCGGCCTCTCGGCCTTTCTGCTGCCGCCGCTGTTTCCGGTGGTCGCCTTCTTCTACAACGGCCTCACCGTCTCCGGCTGGCGGCGGGCGACGCCGGGAATGCGCGCCATGGACCTCGAGGTGCGGCTCGCCGATGGCGCTCCGGCGCCCTTCCTCAACGCGGCCGTCCAGGGCGTGCTCTTTTATGTGAGCTGGCTGTTCCCGCCGCTGCTGCTCGTCACCTTCATCACCTCGGACAAGCGTTGCCTGCACGACATTCTGGCCGATGTCATCGTCTTGCGGCGGGCGGATTGAGGCCGGGACGCGAAAAATTCTTGGCGCGCCGCGGGCAAAAATTCTTGGCGCGCCGCGGGCGTCGATTCTAATATCGCGGTCTGTCCGCGCTGGAAGGCGTCGGAGCGTGCGGTATATCGAATTCGGCGACAGGACCAGACAGCGTGACGAGAGAGCCCCGCGACGCGCCGCAATTCTATCTCACCTCGCCGGCGCCGTGCCCCTATCTCCCGGGGCGCGACGAGCGCAAGGTGTTTACCCATTTGATCGGCCGGCGCGCGCCGGCGCTCAACGACACTTTGACGCAATCGGGCTTCCGCCGCTCGCAGACCATCGCCTATCGGCCGGCCTGCGAGACCTGCCGATCCTGTGTCTCGGTGCGCGTGAAGGTCGAAGAGTTCCAGCAATCCAAAGGTTTGCGCCGGGTGGCGCGGCGCAACGCGGATCTCTTCGCCGAGGCCCGCCGCCCCCATGCGGCGAGCGAGCAATATGCGCTGTTCCGCGCCTATGTGGGCGCGCGGCACAATGACGGCGGCATGGCCGATATGAGCATGGTCGACTATCAGATGATGGTCGAGGACAGCCACGTCGAGACGCGGCTGATCGAATATCGCATGCCGGCCGAGAATGGCGGACCGGGCCGGCTGGTCGCCTGCTGCCTCACCGATTATCTCGCCGACGGCCTGTCGATGGTCTATTCCTTCTACGATCCTTCGATGGACGAGCGCTCGCTCGGCGCCTTCATGATTCTCGACCATGTGGAGCGGGTGCGCCGCGCCGCGCTGCCGCATCTCTATCTCGGCTATTGGGTCGATGGTTCCCGCAAAATGGCCTATAAGGCCCGCTTCCTGCCGCAGGAGCGGCTGGGCATGGACGGCTGGAAGCGCGTCGACTGATTCGTTTTCTCGACGCTTTCCTGAAGGCCAGATGAACGAAGCGGCCATACGCCGTTCAGCTTCGCCGCATTAACCTTTGCTTCGTCATCAGGAATTTCCGGCCGGCGCTCGGCGCGGCCGAATGAAGCGAAGGAGAGCGTCCATGGGCGCGAGGATCACAAAAATCGCCGCACTCGCGGTCGCCGGCGTCGTTGCTGCGACGACCATCGGCGCCGCCACTCCGGCTCTCGCCGACGGCTGGGGCCATCACGGCGGTTGGGGCCACGGCGGAGGCTGGGGCCATGGCGGCGGCTGGGGCCGTCCCGGATACGCCGGCTATGGCTGGCGCGGCGGCCATCGCGGCTACGGCTGGGGCGCTCCGGTCGCAGCCGGCGTGCTCGGCGCTCTGGCGGTCGGCGCGATCGCGGGCGCCGCCTCGCAGCCCTATTACGGCTACAGCGGCTATGGCTATGGCGGCTGCTATCCGGCCAATCAGCCCGTCCTCGACGACTGGGGCAATGTCGTCGCCTATCGCCGCGTGCAAGTCTGCAACTGACGCGATCGAATAGAGATTCGGCGAATTAACAGAATTCGGCGCCCGGTCAGCCAGGGGCGCCGATGCCCGCCGCCGCCTCCCCGCCCCCTCTCGCGCGACGGCGAGTATAGGCCTCCCGGACTCCCCTCCGGGGGGCCTTTTTTTCGTCAGAGCCGGCGCAGCGACAGCGCCTTGCCTTCCTTGGCGTCGCGTCGCCAGAGCCCATCAGCCTCGAGGTCGAAATGCGCCTTATGGCCCTTGCGGGCGGTGAGCGCGAGGCGGCCGCGCTCCATGGACCAGCCCACCGGATCGAAGATGACCACGCCTTGGTCGCGGCAGGCCGGCGCCAGCTGGGCGCGGAAGCCGCCCGGCCCATGGGCGCGATCGTCGAGCGTCAGCATGCAGCCCGTGTCCTTGTCGCCGGCGCGAAGGATCGCATAGCGGCCGGCGACGCTGGGCGGCGCCGCTAGGGCGGGCGCGGCCTCTATGGCGGCGAACGTCAGGCCGACGAAGGCGAGAAGCTTCGCAGAACGATAAAAAAGCGACATTGAAGGCTCCAAGGAGCATTGAGAATCGAGGAAGAATATTGCCCTGCGCACGCCTCTCGACCAAGCCTCGAGGCAAAAAAAACGCACGGCGTCGTCGGAACCAGCGCGTTTTATTAAAACGCCTCCCCACTTTCTTCCGCCTCTGCTCCGCGCCGCGGCCCGCGCGCCGGTCGCGAGGCGGAGCCCGCCGAAGCGCCGGCGGTCGATCTGTCGAGGATTTTCATGCGCAGTCCCTAAAGCTCCGCCACATCCGATATTTGCAAAAGGCGCGTTAACGAATTGCTCTATCTCGGCCATTGACCCGGCCGTCGCGGCGCGACAATCGGGCCACTCCGCCGCCCGACGGTCTTGCGCTTTTGCGCCTCGCGCCCCAAAGGACTAATCTCGAGCAAAAGGCCGGGGTTCGCGGCCTTCCTCCACACTGGAGCCGGCAAGATGACCAGCGCCTCTCTCGCTCTCGCCGAACGTTCGGCGCCGCGTTACACGAGCTATCCCACCGCCCCGCATTTCTCGGCGGACATCGGGCCGGATCAGGCTGCGCGCTGGCTCGCCGAACTCTCGCCTTCGACCAATCTGTCGCTCTATCTGCATGTGCCCTTCTGCCCGGCGATCTGCACCTATTGCGGCTGCCATACCAAGGCGCTGCGTCAGGACGCGCCGCTCACCTCCTATAAGGAGACGCTGCTGCGCGAGATCGAGCTGGTCGCGGCCTCGACGCCGGCGCGCCATGTGCGCTCGATCCATTGGGGCGGCGGCACGCCGAGCATGCTCGGTCCCTCGCGCTTTCGCGAGGTGGCGCATGTGCTCGGCGAGCAGTTCGACATCGCCCGCGACGTCGAGCATGCGATCGAGCTCGATCCACGTCTCGTGGACGCCGCGCTCGCCGACGCGCTGGTCGCGTCGGGCGTCAATCGCGTCTCGCTCGGCGTGCAGGATTTCAACAGCCATGTGCAGAAAGCCGCCGGCCGCGAGCAGCCCTATGAGGTGGTGGAGCGCTGCGTCACGCTGCTGCGCGCCGCCGGCATCGAGGCGATCAATTTCGATCTGATGTACGGCCTGCCGGAGCAGAGCGTCGATGATGTGATCCGCACCGCCAAGCTCGCCGTGGGCCTCTCGCCGAGCCGCCTCGCCGTTTTCGGCTATGCGCATGTGCCTTGGTTCGCCGTGCATCAAAAGCTGATCGATCAGGCCGCGCTCGCCGGCGCCAACGAGCGCCTCGCGCAGGCGGAGGCGGTGCGCGCGACGCTGGAGGCCGAAGGCTTCGAGACCATCGGCCTCGATCATTTCGCGCGGCCGCAGGACACGATGGCGCAGGCCGCGCGCGAAGGCCGATTGCACCGCAATTTCCAAGGCTACACGACCGACGCGGCCGATGCGCTCATCGGCCTCGGCGTGTCCTCCATCGGCCGGCTGCCGCAGGGCTATGTGGGCAATATCGGCGACACCGGCAATTGGCGCCGCTCCGTCGAGGCGGAGCGCCTGCCCATCTCGCGCGGTCTCGCCTTCACCGCGGAAGACAAAGCGCGCGGCGCCGTGATCGAACGACTGATGTGTGATTTCTCAGTGGATTTCGGCGCGGTCGCCGCGGCGCATGATTTTCGCGAGGACGCTTTCGACGACGCAGTGCCGCGCCTTTCGACGCTAATCGACGAAGGCCTCGTCGCGCTCGATGGTCGCCGCCTCGCCATCGCGCCGCGCGGTCGTCCTTTCGCGCGTCTCGCCGCCGCCGCCTTCGACGCCTATCTCGAAGCGAAGGTCGCGCGGCACTCTGTCGCTGTGTAGGGCGCGCACCGATCGACCAACCAAAAAATGCCTCCACGCGATGCATGCGACGCATCGACTCGTCGCCATCGCGTGTGTTATTTCGGATATGTTTCTTATCCCCGGCTCAATTTCGTTCGGCCCTGGGCCGGCATTGACAAAGCGACCGTAACCTCGAATTGTCTCAATATGAAATAAGTACTATCGCCTAGGCGATTCTCACAGCTTTCGTCTCACAGCGTCGCGTGCCGTCACGAGTCCGCACGAGACGCGTAGCGTTTATCATTCCGAGGAATCAGCATAATGCTCGCATCGCCGCTCGTTCTGGTCGGAGCCGACAAGGGCGGAGTCGGCAAGACGACGGTGACGCGGCTGCTGATCGATTTCCTGCAGCTGGCGAACCGCGCGGTGCGAGTCTACGACACGCAATCGCCGACCGGCGCGCTGAAGCGCTTCTATCCCGATATCGCGCAGATCATCGACATTCGCGACGTGCGCCATCAGGCGCGTCTCGTCGAGAGCCTCACCGAGCACAGCGCTGTCACCATCGTCGACATAAAGGCGGGGCAGCTCACGCGCACGCTGCGCTTCATGGAGGATGTCGGCCTGCTCGACGCCGCGTCGCGCGGCGAGGCGCGTGTGATGGTGCTGCATCTCATCGGCGCCTCGGTCGCCTCGCTCTCCGAGCTCGAGGAGGTCGAACCCTTCAAGACCAAATGCGAGTATCGCATCGTCAAGAACTTCATCAACGCCTCCAACTTTTTTCAAGAGAACGCCCACTTCTCCGAACGCTATCTCGGCGAGAGCGATACGAGCCGCGAGATCATCGTGCCGCGTCTCGATCCGCTCGCCTATGAGGCGGTGGAGCTTACCGGGCTGCCATTTTCCTCTTTCGTGTTCGACGAGCCTGCGCGCAACGCCGAAAATCGTCCGCGCTCCTTCGTCCTGCGCGGCTATGTGCGCACATGGCTCGAACGTTCATGGACCAATTTCGAGGCCGCGGGGCTGCGCAGCTATGTCGCTCCCGTTTCCGAGAAAATCTAATTCCAAGAAGCCGGTAAACGGCGCAACAAAGGAGACCACCGTGATGAAAGACTTCCGACCTGAAGAAAAGAATGTCGTCTATATCGGAGAAGGCGTGACGCTGACGGGTTCCGTCAAAGCGCAGGACACGATCGTCGTCGACGGCGCCGTCGATGGCGAGATCTCTTGCAGCCAGCTGATCGTCGGCCCGTCGGGCGTCGTCAATGGCGCGATCTCCGTCTCCGACGCGGACATCTATGGCCGCATCGGCACGGATATCACCATCAAGCAGCTGCTGATCGTGCGCTCCACCGGCCGCGTCGAAGGCAAGTGGATCTATGGCGAGATCGAGGTCGAGAAGGGCGGCGTGCTGTTCGGCACGGCGGAATCGACCGAGATCCGTTCCGAGCGCAAGCCCGTGAACGCGAAGGAAGAAAAGGCCTCCTTCAAGAGCTTCGAGAAGCCCGCGCTGGTCGCCTCCAATGACGCCGACGCCGAAGCCGCGCCCGTCACCAGCATCTCGTCCCGCGCGCTGCGCGATCGCCGCAAGGCCTGACGTTCCGAGCCGCGAGGCTCGGGACAGAAAGGCTCAGGGCAGAGCTGCGCGCAAGAGCTTGCCATTGCGATTGCGCGGCAGCGCCTCCAGAAAAACGATCTGTCGCGGCCGCTTATAGGCCGCGAGATGATCCGCGCAATGGGCGAGGATATCCTCCTCGCCCAGCGTCGCGCCATCGCGCAAAATCACATAGGCTTTGATGATCGTCTGATCGTCGCGGCCCGGACGCTCCGCGACAGCGGCGTCGGCGACGAGCGGATGCGCCAGCAGGCATTTCTCCACTTCGGCCGGCGAGACGCGATAGCCGAGGGCGTTCATCACCTCATCGGCGCGGCCGTGGTGCCACATATAGCCATCGGCGTCGAACTCGACGAGATCGCCGGAGACGAACCAGTCGCCGCGAAAGGCTTCCCTTTCTTCATCGGGCCGGTTCCAATAGCGCAACATCAGGCCCGGCTCGTCGCGACGCACGGCGAGCACGCCGGTCTCGCCGAGGCCGAGCGGCTCTGTTCCCTCCTCGCGCGGCAGAGCGGCGACGAAGCGCCCCGGCTGCGGGCGGCCCGGCGAGCCCGGCCGCACCGGAACGCTCGGCGCGCTGGAAATGAAGGTCGAAATCTCGCTCATGCCGAAGGCCTCGTAGAGCTCGGTCTTGGCGCGCGCGCGCCATTCCTCTAGCAGGCTCGGCGACAGAGCGGCGCCGGCGGTGAGGCCATGCCGCAGGCTCGAGAGATCATGCGTCTCCAGCGCCGCATATTTGAGAATCTGGCGATAGACGCCAGGCACGGCGGCGAAGATGGTCGCGCGATGGCGCGCAATGAGCCGCGGCCAGACTTGCGGATCGGGGCGGCCATTGTAGAGCACCGCCGCGGCGCCATTGGCGAGCGGATCGACCACGCCGACGCCGAGCGTGTAGGTCCAATTCATCGCGCCGGCATGCAGCATCACATCGGCGGCCGTGAGGCCCTGCCAATGCGAATACATGGGGCGCCGCGCCCAGGCGGCGCGATGCGCATGCAGCACGCCCTTGGGCCGGCTCGTCGTGCCAGACGTGTAGACGAGATAGGCGGGATCGTCGGCCGCCGTGTCGGCGTATTCGTCCAGCGGCGCGCCTTTCGTCAACCGCGCGAGATCCTCGCCGCGCAAGACGAAGACGCCGGCGCGCGAATGCGCCTCGCCCTCGAAATCGCGGCCGAGCACCAGCGCGGTCGCGCCGCAATCTTCCAGCAGGAAGGAGGCCTCCTCGAAAGTGAGCTGCGAGGAGGCGAGCAGCGCGACATAGCCGGCGGCGATGGCGGCAAAATAGGAGAGGACCGCGCCGGCCTCATTGCCCATGCGGATCATCACCCGCGCGCCGGGCGAAAGGCCGAGATCGCGAAAGCCGGCGGCGAGCGCGCGCACGTCACGATCGAGCGCGCCATAGGTCCAGCTCGTCTCGCTCTCGTCGCCGACAATGACGATCGCTGTCTTGTCGGGATGAACGCGCGCGTGATCGGCGATGCAATAGCGGGCGAGATTGAAGCGTGCGGGAACAGGCTCGATCATGTGCTCACAAACTCTCGACGCGGCGCGCGCTCTCTCGTCCACTCGCGGGAACAGACGGCCCTCGCGTCAGCGAGGGCTTTCGCTTTGATCGCGCCCTGCGGCGCGCGCCATCAATCGAACAGGCTCGACACGCTCTCCTCGCGCGCCGTGCGGGCGATGGCCTCGCCGATCAGAGGACCGATCGGGATGAAGCGGATGTTGCGCGCTCCCTGCACGGCGGGCGTCGCCGCGATCGTGTCGGTCAGCACCAGCTCTTTCAGCTTGGAGGCGGCGACGCGCTCGGCCGCCGCGCCGGACAGCACGCCATGGGTGATATAGGCGGAGACCGAGGTCGCGCCCTGCGCCAGCAGCGCCTCGGCGGCGTTGCACAGAGTGCCGCCCGAATCGACGATATCGTCGACGAGAATGCAATTGCGGCCGGAGACGTCGCCGATGATGTTCATCACCTCCGATTCGCCGGCGCGCTCGCGGCGCTTGTCGACGATGGCCAGCGGCGCGTCGATGCGCTTGGCGAGCGCGCGGGCGCGCACCACGCCGCCCGTATCCGGCGAGACCACCATCGCATTGGGCACCTTGGCGTGCGATTTGATATCCGCCACCATGACCGGCGCCGCGAAGAGATTGTCGGTCGGAATGTCGAAGAAGCCCTGAATCTGCCCGGCGTGGAGATCGACGGTCAGCACGCGGTCGGCGCCCGCTCGGGTGATGAGATTAGCCACGAGCTTGGCCGAGATCGGCGTGCGCGACGTGCCTTTGCGGTCCTGCCGCGCATAGCCGAAATAGGGAATGACCGCGGTGATGCGGCGCGCCGACGCGCGGCGCAGCGCGTCGATCATGATGAGCAGCTCCATCAGATGATCGTTCGAAGGCGCGGAGGTCGACTGGACGACGAAAGTGTCCTGCCCGCGCACATTCTCCTGAATCTCGACGAAGACCTCCATATCGGCGAAGCGCCGCACCTGCGCCCGACACAAAGGCACGCCGACATAGGCTGCGATCGTCTCGGCGAGCGCGCGATTAGAGTTGCCTGCGAGAATTTTCATCGCCGCCATCGAAACGCCTCGACCCTCACCAGTGACACGGCGGCCTCTTAGCAGCGATGCGGCCGTCGGACAATACGGCAGCAATATGACACTGCTCTCGTCACGCCTCGCCGCGGCGGCAGACGATCTTGAGATATTCCTCTCCCTCGCGCGGCGCGAGCGTCGTGCGGGCGATCGTCGCCTGCCCGAGGAGGCCGCATTGCGCCTGGCTCGCCACCCTCGGCCCCCGGACGACGTCTATCGCCGTCTCCGGGCGGCAGTCGCTCGGCGAGACCTGTAGCGAGCAGACGAGGATCATCACGGAATAGAGCATGCGCTTTCTCCCCCGCTGGAGGTCAAATCCTCGGGCCGGTCGAAACCTCTCTGACGACGAAGCTAGGGCATGTTCCATGCCACTGCGATGAGATAAAAGCGGCAGAGCCGCCTTCTTTCGACCCTGAGACAAAAATGTCACAACCGCAGCCTCCGGCCCCGCTCTCGGCGCCTTTCGTCGCTCCCACGCGAACGCGCCTCTCCGGCCGGCTCACCAATCTCGTCCCGCTCGCAGCGGCCCATGCCGACGATCTCTATGCGGCGACGCACGAGCAGCCCCGCGCCGAGGATCGCGAGGCGCTGTGGCGCTATCTCTTCATCGGCCCCTTCCCCGACCGCGCCGCCTTCCGCGCCGCCGTCGAGAAAATGGAGGCCGCGACCGATGCGGTCTGGTTCGCCGTGCTCGACGGCGACGGCCGCGCTGTAGGCTTCCAGTCCTATATGAACATCGAGCCGGCCAATCGCGCCGTCGAAGTGGGCGGCGTGCTCTATTCCCCGGCTCTGCAGCGCAGCGCCGGGGCGACCGAGGCGCAATATTTATTCGCAGCCCACGCCTTCGAGACGCTCGGCTGCCGCCGCTATGTCTGGAAATGCGACAACGCCAATGAGAAATCCAAGGCGGCGGCGCTGCGGCTCGGCTTTTCCTCGGAAGGGCTCTTCCGCCAGCATATGATCGTCAAGGGCCGCAATCGCGACACCGCCTGGTTTTCCATGCTGGACAGCGAATGGCCGGCGCGCCGAGCCGCCTTCGAGGCATTCCTCGATCCCGGCAATTTCGACGCCTTCGGCCGCCAGAAAACGCCGCTTTCGGCCTTGAACGGGCAGGCCCGCGCGGCAGATAGGGACTGACGGCGCCGCGACCGAGCCCGGCTCGGACGGATTGCCTCGCCGAACGGATGATGGTTTACAATGAATTGCGAGACGTTGGCGCGGATTTGAAGCTTCCGCCGGCGGTTCTCGCGCAACGCTCTTCGGACGGTCTAAACAATGACGACGGCCGGCGCCAGCCTACTCAACAGCCTCGATCTGCCCAAGCCGCCGGGCGAGACGCGGGTCGTCGTGGCCATGTCCGGCGGCGTCGACTCCAGCGTCGTCGCCGCTCTGCTGCGCGAGGAAGGCTATGACGTCGTGGGCGTCACGCTGCAACTCTACGACCATGGCGAGGCCACGCATCGCAAGGGCGCCTGCTGCGCCGGCCAGGACATCCAAGACGCCCGCCAGGTGGCGGCGCGGCTCGGCATTCCGCATTACGTGCTCGACTATGAGAGCCGCTTCCGCGAGACCGTCATCGACACTTTCGCGCAGAGCTACGCCAGCGGCGAGACGCCGGTTCCCTGCGTCGCCTGCAATCAATTCGTGAAATTCGTCGATCTCTTCGAGACCGCCAAGGATCTCGGCGCCGACGCTCTCGCCACCGGCCATTACATCGCCTCGCGCGAGGACGGCTTCGGCGGCCGCGCGCTCTATCGCGCCTTCGACGCCTCCCGCGATCAGAGCTATTTCCTCTTCGCCACGACGCGCGCGCAGCTCGACATGCTGCGCTTTCCGCTCGGCGAATACGCCAAATCCGAGGTGCGCGAGCTGGCCCGCCGTTTCGGTCTCGACATCGCCGAGAAGCCGGACAGCCAGGACATCTGCTTCGTCCCCAGCGGCCATTACACCGATCTCGTCGAGCGCCTGTCGCCCGGCGCCGCCGTGCCGGGCGACATCGTCCATGTGGACGGGCGCGTGCTCGGGCGCCATGCCGGGGTCATCCATTACACCATCGGCCAGCGGCGCGGCCTCGGCCTCGGCGCCGCCGTCTCCGGCCGCGCGGCCGAGCCGCTCTTCGTTGTGCGGCTCGACGCCGCCAAGGCGCAGGTCGTCGTCGGCCCGCGCGAGGCGCTGGAGACCCGCCGCGTCGCCCTGCGCGACGTGAATTGGATCGGCCCGGGCGATCTTTCCGATCTGCCGGCCGAGGGCCTGCCGATTTCCGCGCGCGTGCGCTCCACCCGTCCGCCGACGCCGGCGCTGCTGCGGCCGCTGCCGGGCGGCGGGGCGGAGGTCGTGTTCGAAACCGGCGAGTTCGGCGTCTCGCCGGGCCAGGCTTGCGTCTTCTATGAGCGCGACGACACGCGCGGCCGTGTGCTCGGCGGCGGCTTCATCGCGCACGCCGAAGTGGAGCCCCCCGCGCCAGAGCCGGCGCTCGAGCTCGATCGGAGTGCGTGATGAGCGATGCGCGTGGCGTTTCCGGCTTCAATTTCTTCGAGCACGGCCTCGATCGCCAGGCGATAGAGGCCGCCTACGCCCGCTGGGCGCCCGTCTATGATCTCGTCTTCTCCCATATGCTCGGCCCCGGCCGGCGCGCCGTGGCGACGATCGCCTCGCGCGCCGATGGGCGCATATTGGACGTCGGGGTCGGCACCGGCCTCGAGCTGCCCATGTTCCGCGACAAGGCGCGGGTCGTCGGCGTCGATCTCTCCGAGCCTATGCTGCAACGCGCCTCCGCCCGCGTCGCCCGCGAGGGGCTGAAGAACATCGCCGGCCTCGCCCGCATGGACGCGAGCCGCCTCGCCTTCTGCGACGCCAGCTTCGCCTGCGTGGTGGCGCCCTATCTGCTGACCGTTGTGCCCGACCCGGAGGAGACTCTGGACGAGTTCGCCCGCGTGCTGCGGCCGGGCGGCGAGATCGTGCTGGTCAATCATGTCAGCTCGCCGGATTGGCCGATGTCGGCGCTGGAGGAGTTCATCGGCGAGAGCTTTTCCGTGACACTCGGCTGGCGCCCGCAATTTCCGTGGTCGATCATCGGCGACTGGATCGACTCCCGCACCGACATGCGCCTCACCGAGCGCCGCGTGCTGCCGCCCTTCGGCCTGTTCACGCTGACGCGCATCGAACGCCTCGCCCGCTGGGGCGAGCACTCGCGCCGGCCCCATGACGAGCATCGTCGGCCGTTCGAGCACGCGTGAGCGGTCACACCAATTCGAAGCGCAAGCGCCGGCCGACGACCTTCGCCGCACGCACCAGAGTATCGAGCGTGGCGCTATCGTTCTTCGGATCGAGCAGCCGATCGATCTGAGCGCGGCTCGTCTCCATCATCTCGGCCATCCGCGCTTTGGTGATTCCTTTCTTCTTCATTTCGGCGGCGAGTTGCGCGGCGATCACCTCCTTGATCGCTGCGGCCGTGACTTCCTCGCGAATGCCCTGCTCGTCCAGCCAGCTGTCGAAAGTCGAGCCGAGGTGAGGATTTTCTCCGACGCCCGGCGCAGGGTTTTGCTTTTTCGTCACCATGATGCGACCTTTTTCAGCCTCTGGCGCGCGAGCGTCAGCTCATCCGCCGGCGTGCGTTGCGTCTTCTCGATGAATGCATGGAGCGCGATCAGCGCGCCCTCGTGAAAGCCGAAGAAGACGCGCGCCTCTCGCTTGCTCGGCAAGGACGACCGGACCTCCCACAAGCCGCCGCTCAACGCTCGGCACAAGGGCAGGCCCATCGGCCAGCCGAACTGGACCTTCATCATGTCGCGCCCGACGGCGCGACGATCGTCGAGCGGCAATTCATTCAGCCATTCCCGCACTGGCTCTCGGCCCGCGAGAGTCCGCCAGAAGCGGAGGGGAATGGCCTCGAGAGCCTCGGTCATAGAATTAGGGCAATGTATCAAAAAAGATACCAGCCCACAAGCATCGCCACGTCGGCCTCTGGCGTTCTCGCCCGCGTGGGATTACATTGCTCTCGCGGCGCTGCGGGGTGCGTGACGGACTTTAATTCCCCGGGGCCTTATCGATCTCTAAGGGAGCTGTCCCTGGCCTTGCCCGTGGGCTCGGTCACTACGGCGCCCACCTACGTTGTAGGTTCCCGGGATCGATGTCCCACGGCTCACGCGGCCCGCGCTATTGCATCTCGGACGATTAAACGCCCCAATGACCGTCGACGCCAAGACCGAACTGCGCCGGCGGACGCTCTCCCGCCGCGATCTCGTCTCTCATGAGGAGGCGCACGCCGCCTCGCTCGAAGTCGCCGAGCGCGCGCTGGCGCTGGTGCGTCGATTCGCGCCACGCGGGGCCGAGACCGGCGAGGTGGTCTCCGTCTATTGGCCGATCCGCAGCGAGCTGAACACGCGCCCTCTGCTGGAGATTCTGGCGGCGGAGAAAATCGCCACGGCGCTGCCGGTGATGACGGCGGTGAAGCGCCCGCTGATCTTCCGCGCCTTTGCGCCCGGCGACGATCTGGTGAAAGGTCCCTTCGGCCTCTCCGAGCCGGCCGAGACGCAGCCCTCCTTCGATCCCGACATCGTCTTCTCGCCGCTCGCCGCCTTCGACCGCAAGGGCTATCGGCTGGGCTATGGCGGCGGCATTTATGACGCGACGCTCTCTCAGCTACGTGCCAAGAAGCGCATCGTCGCCGTCGGCGTCGCCTACGCCTGCCAGGAGACCGATTCCGTGCCGACCGAGCCGCACGATCAGAAGCTGGATTTTCTGCTGACCGAGCGAGAGCTGATCGAATTTTCGTGACGCGCGTTTGCGTCGCCGCGTTCGGCCGAATCTCGCCGCGCGCTTCCTTCTCCCGCAGGAGGGAGAAGGAAGCGCGCAATTCTGAGAGGCGTCGCTGCGCAGGCAACGGACGAAAATGACGCAGACGAATTCCCGCTCGCTCCTCTCCCGCGCCCTCCGCGTCATCGAGCCGATCGACCATGCGCAAGCCGAGGCCGCGCTCGCGCGCGTAATGGAGCGCGACGCCGATGGCGCGCTCGCCGCAGTTATCGCTGGGCCGGGAAATGCGCGCCCTCTGCTCGAAGGCGTCCTCGGCGCTTCGCCCTATCTTGCCGATCTCTCCGCGCGTGATCCCGCCCGGCTCGCGCGCCTGCTCACCGACGATCCAGACGCCAGCCTCGCCCAGCTCGTGGAGGCCACGCGCAACGCCGCCAAAGGCGTCACGGATGAAGCCGAGCTGATGCGCGCATTGCGGCGCGCCAAGCAGGAGGGCGCGCTGCTGGTCGCGCTCGCCGATCTTTCCAAAGTCTGGGACACGATGCAGGCGACCGATGCGCTCACGCGCCTCGCCGACGCCGCGCTTTCCGCTTCCATCGCCTTCACGCTGCGCGAGGCCGCCGCCGCCGGCAAGCTCGAGCTCTATGATCAACGCATGCCGGAGCGCGGCTGCGGCTGGATATTCCTCGCCATGGGCAAGGAAGGCGCCTATGAGCTCAACTACTCTTCCGACATAGACATCATCGTGCTCTTCGATCGCACCCGCGCGCGCGTCGCGCAGCCGAGCGAGGATGTCGATCTCTTCGTCAA
This sequence comes from Methylosinus sp. sav-2, assembly GCF_004366495.1. Lineage (NCBI taxonomy): Bacteria > Pseudomonadati > Pseudomonadota > Alphaproteobacteria > Hyphomicrobiales > Methylocystaceae > Methylosinus > Methylosinus sp. sav-2. Next base: position 27,552 of record NZ_SOEJ01000014.1, on the reverse strand, counting down.
AATGACGAAGCGAATCGTGCGCATTCTCTCGGAGATCACGCCCGACGGCTATGTGTTCCGCGTCGATCTGCGGCTGCGCCCCGATCCCGGCGCCACGCCCATCGCCATACCGCTCGAGGCCGCCTTCTCTTACTACGAAAGCATGGGCCAGAATTGGGAGCGCGCCGCCTTCATCAAGGCGCGCGCGGCGGCCGGCGACATTCCCGCCGGCGAGGCTTTCTTGAAAGAGCTTTCGCCCTTCGTCTGGCGCAAGAATTTCGATTTCGCCGCCATCGCCGACGTGCATTCGATCAAACGGCAGATTCACGCTTTCAAAGGCCATGGCGAGATCGCCGCGCTGGGGCATGATCTCAAGCTCGGCCGCGGCGGCATTCGCGAGATCGAGTTTTTCGCGCAGACGCAGCAGCTCATCACCGGCGGACGCAATCCCGCGCTGCGCGGCCGCGCGACATTGGAGACGCTGGACGCGCTCCTCGCCAATGGCTGGATCGAGCCGCGCGTGCGCGACGAGCTGCGCGAGGCTTACGTCTTTCTGCGCGATATCGAGCATCGCATTCAAATGGTCGCCGACAAGCAGACGCATATTCTGCCGCGCGACGAGAAAGAGGCGCTGCGCATCGCGCGCATGGCCGGCTTCGCCACGCTCGAGGATTTCACGCGGGCTCTGGTCGCGCATCTCGAGACGGTGCAGGGCCATTATTCGCAACTCTTCGAGAGCGCGCCGCAGCTTTCCTCACAAACGGGCAATCTCGTCTTCACCGGCGGCGAGGACGATCCCGGCACGCTGGAGACATTGTCGCGTCTCGGCTTCGCGCATCCCAAGACAGTGACGGAGACGATACGCGGCTGGCATTTCGGCCGCTACGCCGCGACGCGCTCCACCAAGGCGCGCGAGCGCCTGACCGAGCTGACGCCGGCGCTGCTGGAGGCGCTCGCCGCGACGGAGAACGCCGATCGGGCCTTTCTCGCTTTCGACAAATTGCTCGCCGGGCTTCCGGCCGGCGTGCAATTGTTTTCCGTGCTCCTCGCCAATCCGACGCTGCTGTCTTTGCTGACGGCGATCACCGGCGCCGCGCCCAAGCTCGCCGCGACCATCTCACGGCGCCCGCGCGTGCTCGACGCCGTGCTGGAGCCGGCCTTTTTCGAGCATCTGCCCGATGAATCGGAACTCGCCGCCGCGCTCGCGCGCAGCCTCGCCGAGACGCGCTCCTATGAGGAGGCGCTCGACGCCGCGCGCGTCTTCGGACAGGAGCAGAAGTTTCTCATCGGCGTGCGCGTCTTGACCGGCGCGCTCTCTGTGGCGGAGGCCGGCCTCGCCTATGCGCGGCTCGCCGAACGCCTCATCGCCGCTCTGCTGCCGCGCGTCGAGGCGGAGCTCGCGCGTGCGCATGGACGCATCGAAGGCGGCCGCGCTTGCGTGGTCGCGCTGGGCAAGCTCGGCGGACGCGAGATGACCGCCGCTTCCGATCTCGATCTCATGCTGCTCTATGACGCCGATCCGCATGCGGAATCGGATGGCGAGCGGCCGCTCGCTGCGCCGGCCTATTATGCGCGGCTGACGCAGCGGCTCATCTCCGCGCTATCCGCGCCAATGGCGCAGGGCCTGCTCTATGAGGTCGATTTTCGCCTGCGGCCTTCCGGCAGCAAAGGGCCGCTGGCGGTGAGCCTGAAGGCCTTCGAGGATTATCACGCGCATGAGGCGTGGAGCTGGGAGCATATGGCGCTGACGCGCGCGCGCGTCGTCGCCGGAGCGAGTGATTTCGCGACGATCGTGGAAGAGGCGATAAGCGCCGCGCTGACGCGTCCGCGCGACATCGAAAAGCTGCGCCAGGATGTCGCCGACATGCGCGCCCGTCTCGAGCGCGACAAGCCGGCGAAGAGCCTTTGGGATTTGAAGCAGGCGCCGGGCGGGCTGATCGATGTGGAGTTCATCGCGCAATATTTGCAGCTTCGCCATGCGCGCGCGCATCCGGCGTGCCTCTCGACGATGACATCGACGGCGCTGGAGCGTCTTTCCGATCTCTCCCTATTGGACCCGAACGATGCGGCGGCATTGATCGAAGCCTCGCGCCTCTATCAGAGCCTCACGCAATTGCTGCGGCTCTCGATCGACGCTGATTTCGATCCCGCGCATGCGCCGCGCGGCCTCGTCGAGCTGCTGCTGCGCGGCGGCGAGGCGGTGGATATCGCCCATCTCGAGGCGCAGATCGTGGAGACGCAGCGCGCGACGCGGGCGATTTTCACGCGCATCATCGGCGTGGTCTCCTGAATGGTCCTGGCGATCAGGTCAACCGTAGAGAAGCGTAATGGCGTCCTCGGAAATCAAAATGGCGCGATTGCTGTCGATCAATGCGATAGAGCCCGAAAGAACGCCGGCGTCGAACAATGACCCGAAGCTCTGGAAATCGACCATCAGCGTGTCCGCCTTCGCGGAGTCGGCCATAATGTAAAGCCTTTCTTCGATATGATCGATGGCGTCGCCGATTGACTTCAAAGGTAATTTGGCGCAGCAAAACACCTCGTATCGAGGATGGTTGAGTCCGCCGAGCAATTTTCTTCTATTCTTTGGCTCGGCCAAGGCGTCGCGCCATCGACGCTTTCTGCTGTCGACGATAAAGCTTCCCACAAATTCATCTTCGAAGATCGCATTGCGCGTATCGACTCTATCCATTTTCGATTTCCGTAATGCCGGATCTCCCGGCTCTTAAGGCTTAAAAGGCTTTTGCCCCATCGCCGATCGCCCCATGATCAGACCTATATTGTTTTCGTCGACATGCACGTCATCGTCTACGACGAAGCCGCGAGAGGAAAGCTCGAAATCCAGAAGCTCCCGGAGATTCTGGATCGGCACGATCGGCCCGCGCCCAGACTCGTCCGGACAAAGGCAAGCATAATTGTTCAAATCGCCGCCGAAGCTGCTCCTCTCGAGCTCGTCGAAATCGGCGAAGACCAGGACGTCGGTCGGCCTTCCTTCATAAATTTTTTCCGCATAGGCTATCGACGGCCATAACGACAAAAGCTTTCGGTCGAGATAGTCGTAAAGTATGTAACAGCCGTCTTCCAACGCGCACCAAGCTCCGCCATTGTCTGCGATTCTCCTCACGGAATATCGCAGAACATCCTCGGGCCTCGCCGCTCGTATCGAGGCGATCTCGTCCTCGCTCGGACGCCAGTCCTTCCCTTGTCGTTCTTCAGTCAAACGGAGCCCCTGGCCGGTCGAAATTGATCACGAGAATATCTTCTCGATAGTAGATCGCTCGCGGATTTTGGCCAATCTCGACGCGGGGAGTTTTTTCGGCCTCACCGATCGACGAGCCGCGACGGAATGGCGATGATGACGAGCATCGCGCTCATGGCCATGAACAGAGCCAGCGCATAGAGCCCGTAATCGGCGCGCTGGGTCTGATCCTTGATGAAGCCGACCATATAGGGGCTGACGAAGCCCGCGAGATTTCCCACCGAATTGATGAGCGCTATGCCGCCCGCCGCGGCGACGCCGCGCAGAAAGGCGGTCGGGCAGCTCCAGAACAATGGCAGCGCCGTCATCGTGCCGGCGCTCGCGACAGTGAGCGCGATCAGCGCCGTCGCCGTGTCGGCGGCGAAGAGCCCGCTGGCGACGAGGCCGACGGCGCCCAATGCGCAAGGCAGAGCGAGATGCCAGCGGCGCTCGCGATATTTGTCGGCGCTGATTCCGCCCAAGAGCATGGCGACGCTGGCGACGGCGTAGGGCGCGGCCGACAAGAGGCCGATGTCGAGCGGCCGGCTGACGCCCGTCGCCTGAACCAAAGTCGGCAACCAGAAACCGACGCCATAAAGCCCCATCACAATTCCGAAATAGACGAGACATAAAACCCAGACCTTGGCGTCGCGCATCGCATCGCGGAAGGAATGGGACGCATGGGCGACGTGATCGGCGGCGAGATTATCGGCGAGCAGCCTCTTCTCGCGGTCCGACAGCCAGCCGGCTTTTTCGATATTGTCCTCGAGCGCGAAAAAGACGATCGCGCCGACGACAATGGACGGCAGCCCTTCGATGAGGAACATCCAGCGCCACCCCGAAAGCCCGTGAACGCCGTCGAGATTCTGCAATATCCAGCCCGAGAGCGGGCCGCCGACGACGCCGGCGAGCGGCACCGCCAACATCAGCAGCGCGGTGATGCGGCCGCGGCGCGCGGCGGGAAACCAATAGGTGAGATAGAGGATCGCGCCGGGAAAGAAGCCGGCCTCGGCGACGCCGAGCAGAAAGCGCATGACGTAGAACATGAGCGGCGTCGAGACGAGCATGGTCGCCGCCGAGGCCAGCCCCCAGGTGACGAGTATGCGCGCGATCCAGCGCCGCGCGCCTACGCGATGCAGGATCAGATTGCTGGGAATCTCGAACAGGAAATAGCCGATGAAGAAGACGCCGGCGCCGAGCCCATAGACGCTCTCGCTGAATTTCAGATCGCCGACCATCTGCAGCTTGGCGAAGCCGACATTCACGCGATCGAGATAGGCGAGGATGTAGCAGAGAAAGAGCAGCGGCAGCACGCGCCGCGTGACCTTGGCGTAGACGCGCTGCTCGAGAGCGGCCGACGAAGCCTCGCCGTGGAGCGGCGGAACGAGAGTCATGACGATATTTCCCAAAGGCTCGAAGCGGCGACCGCTATCGTTAAAGCTTTCCCGACCGGAACCGGAAGAACCTCCCGGCCCGAGCGCGAGCGGCGTTGCGCGACCCTCGACCCTTGCAATATAATCTTGACCAATTCCATCGAGACGACGCCGGCGCCGCGCGTCGCGCCCAAATTTCCGTGTTCCCCTTTGCGGAGTCTTGCTCTAGTGGAACGCTGTTCGCGACAGGCCTCCCCGCCTGTCGCTCTTTTGTTGGAGACCATCATGCCTCACCTCAAGACCACGCGTCTCGGCAGCCGGGGCGTCCTCGCCGCGATCGGCGTCCTCGCTCTGCTGGCGATGGGCGCGGCCCCGGCGCAGGCCAAGGTCCTCGCCAAGGTCAATGGCGTCGACATCACCGACGAAGACGTGAAAATCGCGCTCGACGATCTCGGGGCTGGTCTGCCGCGGCAGCTGGAGGGCAAGGCGCGCGAGAATTATATTCTCGATTTCCTCATCGATGAGCAGCTCGTGGTGCAGAAGGCGCAGCGCGACAAGCTGGGCGAGACGCCGGATTTCGCCAAGAAGCTCGCCTATTTGCGCGACAAGGCGCTGATGGAGGCGCTGCTCGGCAAGGTCTCCAAGGACGCCACCACCGAGGCCGCCGTCAAGAAGACCTATGACGAGGCCGCCAAGAATCAAAAGCCCGAGACCGAGATCCACGCGCACCATATTCTGGTGACGACGGAGGACGAGGCCAAGGCGGCGCAAAAGCGCGTGAAGGGCGGCGAGGATTTCGGCAAGGTCGCGACCGAGCTGTCCAAGGACACGGGCGCCCAGGGCGGCGATCTCGGCTGGTTCACCAAGGACCGCATGGTGCCGGAATTCGGCGAGGCCGCCTTCAAGATGGAGCCGGGGCAGATCTCCGATCCGGTGAAGACGCAGTTCGGCTGGCATATCATCAAGCTGGACGAGAAGCGCCCGAAGGTGTTCCCGCCGCTGGACCAAGTGCGCGACCAGGTCTCCCGCTATGTGGCGCAGAAGGCGCAGTCGGACCTGATCGTCGAGCTGCGCCAGGGCGCCAAGATCGAGCGCACCGAGCCGCCGGCGGCCGAAGCCAAGCCGGGCGACAAGCCCGTCGAGGCCAAGCCTGCCGAGAAGAAGAAATAGTCATGAGGCGGTAGTGAGCGGGGAGTAGGGAAGCGCGGCTCGCCGCGCCCGCCCTGCTCGCTCGCCGCGCCCGCTCACTGCTCACCATCCTGCTCCCACCCCTTGCTTTTCAGGACCTATACCGCCCCATGGCCAAGGCCGCCCCCATTTCGCCGCTCGCCCCCAAGACCTATCCCGACATTCCGCCGATCGCCGGCGTCCGCTTCGCGGTGGCGCAGGCCGGCATACGCTATGCCGGACGCACCGACGCCATGCTCGCCCTCTTCGACGAGGGCACGCAGGTCGCCGGGGTGTTCACGCGCTCCAAATGCCCCTCGGCCCCTGTCGACTGGTGCCGGGCGCGGCTCGAGGGCGGCAAGGCGCGGGCGCTGCTCGTCAATTCCGGCAACGCCAACGCCTTCACCGGCAAAGCCGGCAAGGAGGCGGCCAAGCTCTCCGCCAAGCTCGTCGCCGCCGCCGCCCGCGTGCCCGAGAAGCAGATCTTCCTCGCCTCCACAGGCGTCATCGGCGAGCCGCTCGACGCCACGAAATTCGAGCCCGTGCTGGGCAAGCTCGTGGCCGAGGCGCGCGGCGACGCCTGGCGCGAGGCCGCCTCGGCGATCATGACCACCGACACCTATCCCAAGCTCTCGACGCGCGTCGCCAAGCTCGGCGACGTCGAGGTGCGCCTAGCGGGCGTCGCCAAGGGCGCGGGCATGATCGCGCCCGATATGGCGACCATGCTCTCCTTCGTCTTCACCGACGCGCCGATCGACGCCGAGGTTCTGCAGAGCCTCTTGTCGAAATCGGTGCAGACCTCGTTCAACGCCATCACCGTGGACAGCGACACCTCGACCTCGGACACGCTGCTGCTCTTCGCGACAGGCGCGGCGGCGGAGCGCGGCGCGCCGCACATCGAGAAGACGAGCGACCGCCGCCTCGAGGATTTCCGCCGCGCGCTGGACGAGGTTCTGCTCGATCTCGCGCATCAGGTGGTGAAGGACGGCGAAGGCGCGCGCAAATTCGTCGAGGTGACGGTGATGGGCGCCGAGAGCCCCAAGGCGGCCAAGCGCATCGCCCTCTCCATCGCCAATTCGCCGCTGGTGAAGACGGCGGTGGCCGGCGAGGACGCCAATTGGGGCCGCGTGGTGATGGCGGTCGGCAAATCCGGCGAGGCCGCGGATCGCGACAAGCTGGCCATATGGTTCGGCGACATACGCGTCGCCCATAAGGGCCTGCGCGATCCCGATTACGATGAGGCGGAAGTCTCGCAGATCATGAAGCGCGACGAGATCGCCATCCATGTCGACATCGGCCTCGGCTCCGGCGCCGCGCGCGTGTGGACCTGCGATCTGACCAAGGAATATGTCGCCATCAACGGCGACTATCGCAGCTGATCGTTTTCCCTCCCGAGCCTTTCCTTCTCCCGCCTGCGGGAGAAGGAAAGCGCGCGCCTGACATGGGCTCGTGACCTGTTCGTCATCGCAGCGTTTCGAGAATCGGCTTCTACTCGCCTCGGCTCGGGCGGCGAGGAAGCGGACCCATGGTTTTCCCCCATGCTGTAGAAGCGGTTCTCTTCGACATGGACGGCACGCTGCTCGACACGGAGCGGCTCTATGTCGACGCCTGGATCGCCGCCGGCCGCGCCGTCGGCTATGAGATCACCGAGGCGTTTTGCCATCGCATGATCGGCAAGCCCATGCAGGATTGCGAGACGATGATGATCGAGCGCTTCGGCGCCGATTTCCCGCTCGACGCCTGCATCGAAGCCTGCGGCGCCTTCGTCGCCCGCGCCTCGCGCTCCGGCGTGCCGCTGAAGGAAGGCGCGCGCGAGCTGGTCGACTATCTCACGGCGATGAATATTCCGCTCGCCATCGCCACCTCCTCGCGGCGCCCGACCGCCGAGCATCACCTGAGCCGTTGCGGACTGCTCTCGCATTTCTCCGCTCTGGTGACGCGCGACGATGTTCTGCGCGGCAAGCCGCATCCCGAATCCTATCTGCGCGCCGCGCGCGCGCTCGGCAAGGAGCCGCGGCGCTGCCTCGCGCTCGAGGATTCGCCGACCGGGCTGCGCTCGGCCGCCGCCTCCGGCGCAATGACGATCATGGCGCCCGATGTTCTGCAGCCCTCCGCCGAGGAGCGCGCCCTCTGCCTCGCCGTCGTCGCCAGCCTACGCGACGTGCTCGAAATGCTGCGCGCGCATGCGGACACGCAGCGGCCCCTAGGCGCCATTGCGCGATGACGCGCTTCGTTTCGGTTTTTAGACTTCATGCCGACGCGACACGCTCGCGAAGAGACGAAGATCATGCCCCCGCGCCATCCGCTTTTGGTCATCGCTCCTTTTGGCTTGTCATTATCGCTCGCCGCCTGCGCCGGCGCCTATGAGGAGGCGCGCGACTACGCCGCCGCCTCCGGCGTCGTCGTGGAGAAGAGCGTGGACGCTCCCACTAAGAAAGCCAAAGCGAAAAAGACCGGAAAAAAGACCGCCGGCAAGAAGAAGCCCGCTGAGAAAGCGGCGGTCGAGAAGGACGCGAAGGCTCCGCCCGCCGTCGGTGCCTGCGTCACCTATCAGTTCATGGGCGGAGCCGATTGCGAGGAAGCGGTCACCAAGCGCAACTGCTACGACAAGCGGAGCAATGTCGTCGATTGGCGCAAGGAAATGAGCTGCGCCGCCGCCTTTCTCTCGCCGCCGGAGAAGAAACCTTAAAACACTCTCGAGCCTTGTTCTGTCGTGTTTTCTTCACGCGAACCGGTTCCCACTTCGCTCGAAAACACTCTAGAGCCTTGCCTCGGCCGGACGAAGCGGCGACATTGGCCGCGCTTTCGCCCAACGAGGCCATTCCGCATGCGTTCCGCCGTACTCTGCGTCGCCCTCGCGCCGCTCGCTCTTTCCGCCTGCAACAGCGCCGCGCCCGAAATGCGCTTCGATGCCGCCGAGGCCGCCTTCATAAAGCAGGAGGGCAAGGCGACGATCGAGGGTCAGGCCTTTCTGCGCGACCAGCAGGGCAAGATGAATGTGCGCTACGCCGCCGGCGAGGTGGTGCGGCTCATCCCGGCGACCGCCTATGCGCAGGCGCGCATCTCGCAATTCTACGGCAAGCGCAAGTTCATCGCCGCCCTCTTCATGCCGACGCCGACGCAGGAGGCCGAATACGTCGCCTATACGCGCACGACCAAGGCGGGCGCGACCGGCCGCTTCACCTTCGACAAGGTCGCGCCGGGCCGCTATTTCGTGACGACGCAGCTCACCTGGGTTCCGAAGGGCGGCTTGCTGAGCGAGGGCGGCGCGATGTACGACGAGATCACCGTCACCGGCAAGGAGACCGATCCGATCGAGGTCGTGCTCTCCGGCAATTGAGGGAAACGCTTTGTCTCTGCTTCTCGTGGTCGCCGCAGCGCTCGTCGATCCGCAAGGCCGCGTGCTGATCGCCCAGCGTCCGCAGGGCAAGCAGCTCGCAGGCCTGTGGGAGTTCCCCGGCGGCAAGCTCGACCCCGGCGAGCGGCCGGAGCAGGCGCTCGTGCGCGAGCTGGCCGAGGAGCTGGGCATAGAGGTGGAGACAGCCGATCTCGCGCCGCTGACCTTCGCCAGCCACGCCTATGAGGCCTTTCATCTGTTGATGCCGCTCTACCTCTGCCGGCGCTGGCGCGGCGCGCCGCACGCCCGCGAGGGCCAGACGCTCGCCTGGATGCGGCCGAGCGAACTCGATGCGGCGCAAATGCCGCCCGCCGATGCGCCGCTGATCGCCCCGCTGGCGGCGTTGCTCGGGTGAGCGGGCTTCGCCGACGCCTCAGAGCGGCAAATTCTTCCAGTCTCGCTTGTCGGCGTAGGCGTGATGAATGCGGATCGCATTCTCCACCTCGTGAAATTTCTCGCTGCCGGCGATCGCCTCGTAAAAGCCCATGCCGCGGGCGACAGCGGCGAGGTCATAGCACCAATAGAGCGCCATCAGCGCATTGATGAACAGCTCCGTCCCCCTGGTGCGCTCCGTGTCGTGCCGATTCCCGAAGCCGCCGCGGATCGCCGAGGCGATCGAATTGGCCACGATGCTCTTGGAATTGGGCTGGCGCTCGTTGAGATAATCGACGGCGTCGAGCAGCGCGTCGCCCTCGGGCGTCCCCGGCGACACCGAGACGCAGCCCAGGAATCCGCCGGAACGGATCAGCTCGGCCGTGTTCTCGAGAAAAGAATGATGGCAGACGCCGTGATAATGATCGACGCCGAAGCCGAGGCAGACGAGAAATTTGCGGACGCCCTCGAGCTGATGGACAGCGGCGATCGAGAGAGCGTCCTCCTCTATCGTGCCGAGCGCCGCCTCGTCGCCCTTCATCAGACTGTCTGTCCCGCCGTCGACGAGGATGATCGTGTCGACCTTCAACAGCGTGACGAGCGCTTCATAGGATTGCCGCAGCGGTCTCACGCCGGTCTTCTCGAAGGCGAAGACCTTGGGCTCGCAGCCACGCGCCGCGAGCCAGTCGACGAGATGGCGCTCGGGAAAATAGCCCTGCATGCGGCTGTCGAGATCGACGAGCCGCCCCGCGGGACCGATCTTCTTGCGGGAGGCGAGATCGACGCGCGCGAAAGACAGATTGGCGAGAAAGACATTCTTGCCCGCATTGCGCAGAAAGACATGGAGCGGCAGGCCGCTGACGATGTCGAAGCCTCCGCCGCAGCCGGCGATGAGAATGCGCTGCGAGTCCTCGAGCGCGCGGAAAAAAGGGATTTGCATTATTTCGTCTCTCTCCAAGGCGTGAAAAGCCTATCGCCTCTTCCGCGGTCTCGAAACAATTTCTCGAGCCGGCGGCGAGGCGTGATGCGCGGCGGCGCTCCCGCCGAAGGGCCGAGGCGCCGCCGCCGAGCATTTTTCTTGCGCCGGCGCGCGATCCGGGTGTATAAGCGCCTCGTTCTATCTCATAACGGTCATTCTCGGATGATCGCTGCTTGAGAGTGGGGCCCGGCCGGGACCCGCTCTTTTTTGTTTGCACCGGCCGGAAATTCTCGCAAGACAGGATGAGCCGCTTGGCAGAAACGCCCGCCGCCGGCGCCGTGGAGGCGCCCTCCCTGCTCGATGAGCCGCGCCTTTGCGGCGAGACGGGCGTTGCGGCGCGCATCGCCCATACCGCCGAGCCCGTGCTGACGCAGCTCGGCTTTCGTCTCGTGCGTGCGCGCATTCTCTCGCAGAACGGCATGGTTCTGCAGATCATGGCCGAGCGGCCCGACGGAACCATGACCATCGACGATTGCGAGGCCGCGAGCCAGGCGCTCTCGCCGGAGCTGGACGTGGAGGACGTCATCTCGGACGCCTATCGGCTGGAGCTGTCCTCCCCCGGCATAGATCGCCCGCTGGTGCGAGTCTCGGATTTTCGTCGCGCGATCGGCCATGAGGCGAAGATCGAGCTGACGCAGCCGCTCGCCTCTGGCCGCAAGCGTTTTCGGGGCAATATTGTCTCCGTCGAGGGAGACGGCCGCGACGCCGTGGTGACGCTCGAGCGCGACGACGCCCCGCCGGACGAAGACAAGATCGTGCAAATGCCGCTGCGCGATCTCGACGAGGCCAAGCTGATGCTGACCGACGCGCTGATCCGCGAGGCGCTGCGCGCCGGCAAGGCGCAGCTCGAGGACGACGGCCCGAGCGAGGAAGAGGCCGCGCCGCAAGAGGACTCGCGGCCCCGCCGTGGGCCGGGCCGTTTCGCCATGGCGCGCGGCAATAAGGCCAAGCCGCTGGTTCCGGCCGGCGTGCAGACCGGATTCAAGAAAAAAGGCAGCGGACCCGGCCGTCGCGGCGACGCGTAGGGCCGACGTTTTTGGGAGCAAGATATGGCCGTCAGCGCCAACAGGTTGGAAATCCTGCAGATCGCCGATGCGGTCGCGCGCGAGAAATCGATCGACCGCTCGATCGTCATCGCCTCCATGGAGGACGCGCTGCAAAAGGCCGCGCGCTCGCGCTATGGGCAGGAGACCGAGGTCCGCGCCGAGATCAATCCAAAGAGCGGCGAAGTCCGCTTTTCGCGACTGCTGCTGGTCGTCGATCTCATCGACAATGACGCGACGCAGATTTCCATCGAGGACGCGCGCAAGCGCAATCCGGCGGCGCAGGTCGGCGACTGGATTTCCGAGACGCTGCCGCCCTTCGATTTCGGCCGCATCGCCGCGCAATCGGCCAAGCAGATCATCGTGCAGAAGGTGCGCGAAGCCGAGCGCGACCGCCAATATGAAGAGTTCAAGGACCGCATCGGCGAGATCGTCAACGGCGTCGTCAAGCGCGTCGAATATGGCAATGTGATCATCGATCTCGGCCGTGGCGAGGCGATCATCCGCCGCGACGAGATGATCCCGCGCGAGACCTTCCGACCCGGCGATCGCGTGCGCGCCTATGTCTATGACGTGCGCCGCGAGCAGCGCGGTCCGCAGATTTTCCTGTCGCGCACGCATCCGCAATTCATGGCCAAGCTGTTCCGCCAGGAAGTGCCGGAGATCTATGACGGCGTGATCGAGGTGAAGTCGGTCGCCCGCGATCCGGGCTCGCGCGCCAAGATCGCCGTCATCTCGCGCGATTCCTCCATCGATCCCGTCGGCGCCTGCGTCGGCATGCGCGGCTCGCGCGTGCAGGCCGTCGTCGGCGAATTGCAGGGCGAGCGCATCGACATCATCCCCTGGTCGGCGGATGCGGCGACCTTCATCGTCAATGCGCTGCAGCCGGCCGAGGTGGTGAAGGTCGTTCTCGACGAGGATTCCGCGCGCATCGAGGTGGTGGTGCCGGACGATCAGCTGTCGCTGGCCATCGGCCGCCGCGGCCAGAATGTGCGCCTCGCCTCGCAGCTCACCGGCTGGGATATCGACATTCTGACCGAGGCCGAGGAATCGGAGCGCCGTCAGCGCGAGTTCGTCGAGCGCACCAAGGTGTTCATGAACGCCATCGACGTCGATGAGGTGGTCGGTCGCCTGCTCGCTTCGGAAGGCTTTCAATCGGTCGAGGAGCTGGCCTTCGTCGATCTCGGCGAGCTGGCGACGATCGAAGGCTTCGACGAGGACACCGCCGCGGAGATTCAAAACCGCGCCCGCAATTATCTCGAGCGAGTCGAGGCGGAGAACGAGGCGCGTCGCCTCGAGCTCGGCGTGCTCGACGAGCTGAAGGAGCTCGACGGCGTCACCACGGCGATGCTGGTCAAGCTCGGCGAGAATGACGTGAAGTCGATCGAGGATCTCGCTGGCTGCGTGCCGGACGATCTCGTCGGCTGGACCGAGAAGAAGGATGGCGAGACGGTCAAGCAGACCGGCTTCCTCGACGGGATCGACCTTTCCCGCGAGGAGGCGGAGGCGCTGATCATGGATGCGCGCGTGCGCGCCGGCTGGATCGAGGCGCCGGAGCCCGAGGCGGAAGCCGAGGAGACCGAATCCGCTGAGCCGACGGAATCGCAGCAGGCAGAGGCGCAGCAGACCGAGGCGCAGTGACGAAACGAGACGGCGAGCGAATGAGAGAGGCCGAGGCGAGCGAACGGACCTGCATCGTCACCCGCCGGCGCGACGCGCCGGAGGGGATGATCCGTTTCGTGCGCGCTCCGGACGGCGTTCTCACGCCGGACATAAGGTCACGCCTGCCCGGCCGCGGGGCCTGGGTGACGGCGCGCGCCGATGTCGTGGCCGAAGCGTTGAAGAGGCGCGCCTTCGCGCGCCAATTGAAGGCCGAGGTCTCGGCGTCGCCGTCGCTTCCTGCGGATGTCGATCGGCTGCTGGAGGCCGATTGCCTGCAATCGCTGGCGATGGCCAATAAGGCGGGCGCGGTGGTCGCCGGCTTCGGCAAGGTGTGCGAGGCGCTGGAGAAAGGCGCCGTCGCCGCTGTGCTGGAGGCGCGCGACGGCTCGGCGGATGGACGGCGCAAGCTCGCCCAGGCGGCGCGGCGCGCGGCCACGGCGCGCGGATGCGGCGAGAGGGTCACAGAGACGATCTCTCTGTTCGATTCTCTTCAATTGGATTTGGCTTTGGGCCGCACAAATGTGATACATGCAGCCCTCGCGCCGGGCGGACCGACGCAAGCCTTTTTGGCGCGCTGCCGCCGCCTCGCCGCCTATAGAGGCGAGAGCGCATCTGGCGACGCGCAGACTCTGAACAGCGAGCGGACCGACGAGCTCGGCCCGCTGAAAGACGTAACCGAACAGGCGCAGCCCGAGGATCGGAAACTGGATGAGTGAGACCGAGACCGAGAACAGCGGCGACAAGACGCTGACCGTCACGCCGTCGAAGACGTTGCATTTGAAGCAGCGTCCGACCGAGCATGGCGGAATGGTGCGCCAGAGCTTCTCCCACGGCCGCTCCAAGGTGGTCGTGGTCGAGAAGGTGAAGCGTCGCGCGCCCGGACATGTCGAGACCAAGCCGGCGGCTCCGGCGACGGCAGCGCCCGCCGCGCCGGCGGCCCCCGTGACCCCGCCGCCGCCTCCGCCGCCGACAGCTCCTGTCGCCGCCGCGCCGCCGCCGCCTCCGCCGAGAGCCGAGACCCCGCGCCCGCAGCCTGCGCCCAAGCGCGGCTCCGGCATGGTGCTGCGCGCGCTGACCGACGATGAGCGCGAGGCCCGCGCCCGCGCCCTGGTCGACGCCCGCACCCGCGAAGAGGAAGACCGTCGCCGCGCGGTGGCGGAAGCCAAGGCGCGCGCCGAGCGCGAGGAGCGCGAGCGCGAGGAGCGCGCCGCCGCAGAAGCCCGCAAGCGCGAGGAAGAAGAGCGCCTCGCCCGCGACGCCGAGTCGAAGCGCCGTTCCGAGGAAGAGGCGCGCCGTCGCCTCGCCGGAGGCGGCGCTCCCGAGCCGCATGCTCTAACGCCCGCCACCGCACGCCCGGCCCAGCCGCGTCCGGCTCCGACCGCCGGCGGAGAAGCGCCGCGCCCCGCCGCCGCCACGACGGAAGACGCCGAAAAGCGCGTCGTGCGTCGTCCCGCCGGCGTTATCGCCGTCAAGGCCCCGCCGCCGCCGCCCCGTCCGACGCCCTCGCGCGGCGGCGCGCAGAAGGACCGCGGCCGCCTCACCGTCTCCACCGCGACGTCCGAGCAGGAAGAGCGCACGCGCTCCGTCGCCGCCTTCCGCCGCCGCACGCAGCGCCTCAAATCCTTCGGCCAGGCCGAGCAGAAGGAGAAGATCACCCGCGAGGTCATCCTCCCGGAGACGATCACCATCCAGGAGCTCGCCAACCGCATGTCGGAGCGCGGCGTCGACGTGATTCGCCTGCTGATGAAGCAGGGCGCGCTGCACAAGATCACCGACGTCATCGACGCCGATACGGCGCAGCTCGTCGCCGAAGAGCTCGGCCATGCGGTCAAGCGCGTCGCCGAGTCCGATGTCGAGGAGGGCCTGTTCGACGAGCCCGACGCCGAGGGTGAGCTCGAGTCGCGGCCGCCGGTCGTCACCATCATGGGCCATGTCGACCACGGCAAGACCTCGCTGCTCGACGCGATCCGCCACGCCAATGTCGTGGCCGGAGAGGCGGGCGGCATCACGCAGCATATCGGCGCCTATCAGGTGAAGGCGCCCAATGGCGCGCCGATCACCTTCATCGACACCCCCGGCCACGCGGCCTTCACCGCCATGCGCGCCCGCGGCGCCAAGGTCACGGACATTGTGATCCTGGTCGTCGCGGCGGATGACGGCGTGATGCCGCAGACGATCGAGGCGATCCACCACGCCAAGGCGGCGGAGGTTCCGATCATCGTCGCGATCAACAAGATCGACAAGCCCGACGCCAAGCCCGAGCGCGTGCGCACCGAGCTGCTGCAGCACGAGGTGCAGACGGAGACCTTCGGCGGCGACACGCTCGAGGTGGAGGTCTCCGCCAAGGAGAGGCTCAATCTCGACAAGCTGCTCGACGCCATCACCCTTCAGTCGGAAGTGCTCGACCTCAAGGCCAATCCCGAGCGCTCCGCCGAAGGCACGGTGATCGAGGCGCGGCTCGACAAGGGCCGCGGCCCGGTCGCCACCGTGCTGGTGCAGCGCGGCACGCTAGAGGTCGGCGACATCATCGTCGCCGGCTCGCAATGGGGCCGCGTGCGCGCGCTGCTCGACGACAAGGGCGTCGTGGTGCAAACCGCCGGCCCGTCCTTCCCGGTCGAGATCCTCGGCTTCTCCGGCACGCCGGAAGCCGGCGACCGCGTCGCCGTGGTGGAGACGGAAGCCCGCGCGAGAGAGATCACCGAATATCGCGAGCGTCAGCGTCGCGACAAGCTGGCCGCGCGCGGCGGCAGCGCCCGCACCTCGCTCACCGATATGATGAGCCAGCTGAAGACCGCCGGCCGCAAGGAGTTCCCGCTCGTCATCAAGGGCGATGTGCAGGGCTCGGTGGAAGCGATCGTCGCGGCGCTCGACAAGCTCGGCACAGACGAGGTCGGCGCGCGCATCGTGCATGCGGGCGTCGGCGGCATCTCCGAATCCGACATTGCGCTCGGCGAAGCGTCCAACGCCGTCGTCATCGGCTTCAACGTGCGCGCCCATAAGGAAGCGCGCGAGGCGTCGGAGCGCGGCGGCATTGAAATCCGCTATTACAACATCATCTACAATCTCGTGGACGATGTGAAGGCGGCGATGTCCGGCCTGCTTGCGCCCACTCTGCGCGAGACGATGCTGGGCAACGCGCAGATTCTCGAGGTGTTCGACATTTCCAAGGTCGGCAAGGTGGCGGGTTGCCGCGTGACCGACGGCTCGGTGGAGCGCGGCGCCAATGTGCGTCTCATCCGCGACAATGTCGTCGTCCACGAGGGCAAGCTGTCGACGCTCAAGCGCTTCAAGGACGAGGTCAAGGAAGTGCAGTCCGGACAGGAATGCGGCATGGCTTTCGAGAACTATCAGGACATGCGCGCCGGCGACGTCATCGAGTGCTATCGCGTCGAGGAGATCAAGCGGACGCTGTGATCGCGTCTCGCTGATCTCCACCGAACTTTCAACCAAGCCTTCGGCGCGCCGCCGTCCTCGACTGCAAAGCGAGTGACGGCCGCGCAACGTTGGGAGCGCGCGAACAGCGCGAATATCCATGTCCAGAGCCCATCACGCCCATGGGGCGGAGCCGTCGCAGCGCATGTTGCGCGTCGCCGAGCTCGTCCGCCATCAGATCGCTTCGATGCTTTCGCGCGGGGATATCGCAGATCCCGTGCTCGAGCAGCATGTCGTCACCGTCTCGCGTGTGACGATGAGCCCGGATTTGAAGCTCGCCACCGTCTATGTCATGCCGCTCGGCGGCAAGGACGAGCCGGAGGTGTTGCGCGCTTTCGACCGCCATAAAAAATATCTGCGCAGCGAGATCGCCAAGGGCGTCAATCTCAAATTCGCCCCGGAGGTGCGTTTCCGCATCGACGATAGTTTCGACAATGTCGCGCGCATCGACGCGCTGCTGAACTCCGAGCGCGTGCGCCGCGATCTCGATCAGCCTCAAACCGACGAAGAGAACGGCGCCCAGCAATGAACGGAAGAAAATCGACCCGCGCCGTCGTCGACGGCTGGGTGGTGCTCGACAAGCCTGTCGGCATGACCTCGACGCACGCCGTCTCGCGCTTGAAGCGCATCTATAATGGCAAGAAGGCCGGACACGCCGGCACGCTGGACCCGCTCGCCTCCGGCATATTGCCGGTTGCTTTCGGCGAGGCGACCAAGACAGTGCCTTTCGTGCAGGATGGCGAGAAGGCCTATAGCTTCACCGTGCGCTGGGGCGTCGAGACCGACACGGACGACGCCGACGGCAAATCCGTGCGCGAGAGCGAGGAGCGGCCGACGATCGCTGAGATCGAGGCGCTGCTGCCGCGCTTTCTCGGCGACATCATGCAGGTGCCGCCGCAATATTCCGCCATCAAGATCGCCGGCGAGCGCGCCTATGATCTCGCGCGCGAAGGCGAGACGGTAGAGCTGAAGCCGCGCCCCGTCACCATCCATCGCCTCTCCATCGTCGATGCGACGGAGGAGGAGACCAAGCTCGTCATGGAATGCGGCAAGGGCGCCTATGTGCGCTCCATCGCGCGCGATCTCGGGCGGCTGCTCGGCTGCTTCGGCCATGTGACCGCGCTGCGCCGCACGCGCGTCGGGCCTTTCCTCGAGGAAGACAGCTTCACGCTGGACGAGATCGAGGGCGGCGAAGCGGCCAATGCGCTTCTCTCGGTCGAGGCGGGCCTCACCGAGCTGCCCTGCGTCGTCGTCGATCGCGACGCTGCGGCGCGGCTGCGGCGGGGCGGTTCGCTGATCCTGCGCGGCCGCGACGCCCCTGCGGGCGGCATCGTCTATGCGGCCTGCGGCGGCGTTCCCGTCGCCTTCGGAGAGGTCGTGGAAGGCGCGCTGGAGCCCTCGCGCGTGTTCAACCTGCCGTTCTGACGCGAGGTTGATCTTCGCGGGGGAACGGGTTTCTATTCGTGGCGAAGCCCCCTCCCCACCCCTCCCCCGCTTCGCGGGAGAGGGGCAGATTCGGGGACGTCAGGACACTGCGAGCCGACCGCCCCTCATGCCCCCCGTCCCCAAAATCCTCGTCTTCGACTCCGGACTCGGCGGCCTCACCGTCTTCACCGAGGTCGCCAAGCTGCGCCCGCATGCGACGCTGCTCTATTGCGCCGATGACGCCGGCTTCCCCTATGGCCCGCTCTCCGAGACGGCGCTGGTCGCGCGCGTCATGGAGGTGATGGAAAGATTGATCGCCGAGCTGGCGCCCGATCTCGTCGTCATCGCCTGCAACACGGCCTCCACGCGAGCGCTTCCCCCTTTGCGGGCGCGCTGGCCGCAGCTTCCCTTTGTCGGCACAGTGCCGGCGATAAAGCCCGCCGCCGAGCGCTCGCGCTCGCGCCTCGTCTCCGTGCTGGCGACGCCCGGCACTGTGGCGCGCGATTACACGCGCGCGCTCATCGCCAGCTTCGCGGAAGATTGCGCGGTGACGCTGATCGGCTCGACGCGCCTCGCCCCGCTCGCCGAGGATTTTATGCGCGGCGCCGCTGTTTCAGACGCGGAAATCGCCCGCGAGATCGCGCCCTGCTTCGTCACGCGCGAGGAGGCGCGAACGGATGTCGTCGTGCTCGCCTGCACGCATTACCCGCTGCTGCTGGATTTTTTCCGGCGCCTCGCGCCCTGGCCGGTCGAATGGATCGACCCCGCCCCCGCCATCGCGCGCCAGGCCGATCGGCTGCTCGTCGAGCGCTTCGGCCCCGACCGCGAAGCCACGGCGCCGGCGCCCCGCGCGATCTTCACCAGCGGGGCGCGCCCCGAGCCGGCGCTAGCCGCGGCGCTGACGCGAATGGGCTTTTCCTCCGAATGAGTCGACGCCGTCGTCGCGCGAATGCGCGACGGATAAGGGCCGCAACGGCTCTGGGCGGAAAAAAGTTCGAGATTGCGGAGCGGATAGCGCCCACATCCGACCCGGCTACGCCGCGCCACCTTCTGCCGCAGAGCGGGAAAAGCAATGCGCCCCGCCGCCCGATTGCAGCCCCGCCCCCGTTTTTCCTTGATTATGTCGGCAGCTCTTGCTGTAACGCGCCGCACAATAAATTCTCGAACTCCAAGAGGTGAGCGAAATGGCAGACTGGCCCGTCCATGCGAAGATTACCGGCCCGATCGTTCTGATCGGCTTCGGCTCCATCGGACGTGGCATCTTGCCGCTCATCGAACGCCATTTCGACTATGACAAGAGCCGTTTCACCGTCATCGACCCTGTCGATACACATCGCGAAATGCTGGATATTCGCGGCATCGCGTTCCAGAAGAAGGCGCTGACCAAGGATAATTATCGCGAGGTGCTCACCCCCCTGCTCACCAAGGGCGAGGGACAGGGCTTCGTCGTCAATCTCTCGGTCGACACCTCCTCGCTCGACATTATGAAGCTCGCCCGCGAGCTGGGCTGCCTCTATGTCGACACCGTCGTCGAGCCTTGGACCGGCTTTTATTTCGACACCACCCTCGGCAATGAATCGCGCACCAATTACGCGCTGCGCGAGACCGTGCTGGAGGAGCGTCGCCGCAATCCGGGCGGGCCTACCGCCGTCTCCTGCTGCGGCGCCAATCCGGGCATGGTGTCCTGGTTCGTGAAGCAGGCGCTTCTCAACATCGCCGCCGACACGGGCCTGAAGATCGAGGAGCCCAAGACCCGCGCCGATTGGGGCGCGCTGGCGCAGAAGCTCGGCGTCAAGGGCATTCACATCGCCGAGCGCGACACGCAGCGCGCCACGACCCCCAAGCCGCGCGACGTCTTCGTCAACACATGGTCGGTGGAGGGCTTCGTCTCCGAGGGTCAGCAGCCGGCCGAGCTCGGCTGGGGCACGCATGAGAAATCGCTGCCGGACATCGCCGGGACGCATTCCTCCGGCTGTGGCGCGGCGATCTATCTGAAGTCGCCGGGCGCCAACACGCGCGTGCGCAGCTGGACGCCGACGCCCGGGCCGCAATTCGGCTTCCTCGTCACCCATAACGAGTCGATCTCGATCGCGGATTTTCTCACCGTGCGCGACGATTCCGGCAAGGTGGCTTACCGGCCGACCTGCCATTACGCCTATCATCCCGCCGACGACGCCGTTCTGTCGCTGCACGAGATGTTCGGCCGCGCCGGCAAGATGCAGGCGAGCTGGAAGATTCTCGACGAGAACGAGATCGTCGACGGCATAGACGAGCTCGGCGTGCTGCTCTACGGCCACGCCAAGAACGCCTATTGGTACGGCTCCCGCCTCTCCATCGAGGAGACGCGCGAGCTCGCGCCCTATCAGAACGCCACCGGCCTGCAGGTGAGCTCGGCCGCGCTCGCCGGCATGGTGTGGGCGCTGGAAAACCCCACCGCCGGCATTGTCGAGGCGGATGAGGTGGATTTCCGCCGCTGCCTCGAGGTTCAGACGCCCTATCTCGGCCCCGTCGAGGGGGTCTACACGGATTGGACGCCGCTCGACGGCCGCCCGGGTCTCTTCCCGGAGGATATCGACGAGAACGACCCCTGGCAGTTCAAGAATATTCTGGTTCGGTAAGTAATCGGCGTTCCCCGTCGAATCCGAAAGCTTTTCAGCGCGCCTGTCGCAAAATCGCGACAGGCGCGCGCATTTTCATTGGTGAGCGCCCCGAGCCGACGCAATCGGCGCTTTGGTCTCTGATACAAATCGCATTGCTATGCTGCAGCCCATGCCGGCGTCGAAGGAACGTCCTTCGAGACAGCGCCGTCTGGGTCCAGCCTCTCCAAAAAGACAAGGGAGACAGCAATGCTCACGTCGAAGTCGGCCTTCGTCCTGGCGATGGCGATGATGTGCTCGATCGCGCAGGCCCAAACGAAACGCTCGGAAGATTCGCCACGGCCCCGCGACTCGCAGACCACCGAGACCAGCTCGGGACCGGACCGCGAACGCCAGAAATATAACTTCTCGGGCACGGTCGGACGGCTCGGCCTCGGCGCCGATCCCACGCGGCCAGAAGGCCCCGGCAATATCTCCAACTAGAGTCGTTCCGGTTCAGATCGAACCAGAGCGCTTTTGTGTTTTCTTCATGCGAACCGGTTCCCAATTCGCTCGAAAACACTCTCGCCTTCAAGCCGCCGGTATGAGCGCCGGCGGCAGGCCTGCGGATCGACGATTCCAC
Source organism: Methylosinus sp. sav-2 (assembly GCF_004366495.1). Lineage (NCBI taxonomy): Bacteria > Pseudomonadati > Pseudomonadota > Alphaproteobacteria > Hyphomicrobiales > Methylocystaceae > Methylosinus > Methylosinus sp. sav-2. The sequence continues at coordinate 6,266 of NZ_SOEJ01000014.1, read as the reverse complement.
ATGGATTGATAGAGGCCTTCGAGATCGCGCGTATAGGCGGGAACATCGAAGAGCGCGGCGCTCGCCCGATTATCCGAGAGCGTCGCCTTGATCTTCGCGAGGCCGGCGGGATCGGTGGCCAGCCGATAGGCGAGATCGAAATAATCGTCGAGATCCGCAGCGATCAGCTCCGTCAGCCCGACCGCGCGCAGCAGGCTGCCGGCGACGCGCGAAGGAAAGGTGGAGCCGCTGCAAGTGACGATCGGCACGCCGGCCCAGAGCGCATCGCTCGCCGTGGTGTGGGCGTTGTAGGGCGCTGTGTCGAGCACGAGATCGGCGAGCTGAATCCGCGCGAGATGCTCGCCTTGGGCCATATCCGGCGCGAAGACGAGACGCGCCCCGTTCACGCCGCGGTTCCACGCCTCATTGCGCAGATTGCCTTCCGCCATAGGCGCGGCGAGCAACCAAAGGACGCTGCCGGGCACAGCGTCGAGCAGACGGCACCAGACGTCGAAAATCTCCGGCGTGAATTTATAGGCCTGGTTGAAGCAGCAAAAGACGACGCCCTGCTCGGGCAGCCCCACGGCCTCGCGCGTCGGTATTGTCCCGATCGGCCCGGCGCGGCCGCGCGGCTGATAGCTATTCGGCATATAGGCGAAGGATTCGGAATAATCGCCGGCGGAGGCGAGCGGCGTCACATAATCGTCGGTGACGATGTAGTCGCAGATATCCTCGCCGAGCGTGCCCGGATAGCCGAGATAATTCACCTGCACGGGCGCCGGGCGCAGCATCAGAATGCCGCTGCGCGCATTGGCGGTGAAGCCTTTGAGATCGATGAGAATGTCCACCTCGTCGTGATGGATCGCCCGGGCGGCGTCGCCGTCGGAGAGCGCCTCTATGTCGACGAAGGAGTCGAAAGCGCCCATGAGCCGTCGGCGCATGGTCTTGCCGTCATCGGCCCCATAGGAATAGGCGTTCACGCAAAAGCGCTCGCGATCATGCGCCTCCAACGTCTCGATCAGCAGCAGCGCGGTCGCGTGATCGTGGAAATCATTGGAGAGATAGCCGAGCCTGATCTTCCGCCCCTCGGCGGCGCTGAAGCGGAAGTCGAGCGCGAGCCGCGCCGCGACCGCGGCGGCGCGCCGATCGCGCGTCCACAGCTCAGAGCAGCGCCGCTGATCTGCCGCGTCGACGCCCGGCTGCGAGAGAAAGAGAAAAGGCGGCAGCGCGCCAGACCCGTCGGCGGCGAGAAGATCGTCGAGCGCTTTGGCGTCGCCTGCGAAGTCATCCCAAGCGCACATGCTGCGGCTGCGTCCGAGCGATCGCATCGCCGTCTCCCAGGTCGAAGTTCCTTCGCCTGGGCATGAAGGCGCGTGTCGCCTACCGGATCAGACAAGAAAGACAAGCAATCCATGCGCCAAAAGGCGAACATCGCCGCCGCGCCCCTTCTCCCACGCGCGGGAGAAGGATTCGCGCGGCTTGGTCGTCCCTATATCCCCGCGCCGTCGCCGAGCGTCTCCTCGGCCGCAGTCGAGAAAATCCGCACATTGTTCAACGACAGCGGCACGCTGCTGCCGAGAGTCGTTCCGGCCCGATCAACCGTGTCGACCTCGACCGTCTGGTCATAGCCGGGGATGGAGATCGACGCGCGCAAGCCCGCAGCCGTGCGGCGCACCGCCTCGACCCGGCCCTCGAGCGCGCCGATCTGGCCGCCATGCAGAGCGATGTCGGCGGGACGGAAATAGACGCGCGCCGGTCCATTGCGCAGATTTTCCGAGGAGACGTGCAGCTCCTTGCCCTGGAAGATCACCTTGCCGTCGGCGACCTGCACCGGCAGCGCCAGCGCCTCGCCGACGAAGGAGAGCACGAAGGGCGAGGCCGGCCGATCATAGAGTTCGTCCGGCGTGCCGATCTGCTCTATGCGGCCCTTGTCCAGCACGACCACGCGATCGGCGAGCTCCATCGCCTCGTCCTGGTCATGCGTCACAAAGACCGTGGTGAGGCCGGTCTGCCGATGCACCTCGCGCAGCCAGCGGCGCAGATCCTTGCGCACGCGCGCGTCCAGAGCGCCGAAAGGCTCGTCGAGCAGCAGAACGCGCGGCTCGATGGCGAGGGCGCGCGCGAGCGCCACACGCTGCCGCTGGCCGCCGGAGAGCTGCGCCGGATAGCGCGCGCCGAGCCCGTCGAGCTGCACGAATTCGAGCAGCTCGGCTGCGCGCGCGGCGATCTCGGCGCGGGAGGGACGCGAGCGGCGCGGGCGAACCTTCAGCCCATAGGCGATATTATCGGCGACGGTCAGATGCTTGAACAGCGCGTAATTCTGGAACACGAAGCCGACGCGCCGCTCCTGCACCGACAAAGTGGTGGCGTCCTCGGAATCGAAGAGAATGCGGCCGCGATCGGGATTGGAGAGGCCGGCGATGGCGCGCAGCAGCGTCGTCTTGCCGGAGCCCGAGGGTCCCAGCAGCGCGACGAGCTCGCCCGGCGCGATCGTCAGATTGACGTCGCGCAAAGCGGGATAGTCGCCGAAATCCTTCTCGACGCGCTCGATCCGGATCTCCACGCCATGCGGGCGCGGCGTCTCCTCAGTGACGGCGCCGACCGGCGATTTGGCCGGCGTAGCGCCATTCGAGGAGCGTCTTGAATCCAAGAGTGACGAGAGCCAGCCCAGCCAGGAGGGAGGCGAGGGCGAACGCCGAGACGATGTTATACTCATTGTAGAGGATCTCCACCTGGAGAGGTATCGTGTTGGTCAGGCCACGAATATGGCCGGAGACGACCGAGACCGCGCCGAACTCGCCCATGGCGCGGGCGTTGGCGAGGAGCACGCCATAGAGCAGGCCCCATTTGATGTTGGGCAATGTCACCGTGAGAAAAGTGCGGAAGCCGCTCGCCCCGAGCGTCAGCGCCGCCTCCTCCTCCACCGTTCCCTGCTCCTGCATCAGCGGGATCAGCTCCCGCGCGACGAAGGGGAAGGTGACGAAGATCGTCGCGAGAACAATGCCGGGGATGGCGAAGACGACCTGAATTCCATAGGCCGCGAATGTGGGGCCGAGCAGCCCCTGCGAGCCGAAGACCAGCACATAGACGAGGCCGGACACCACCGGGGAGACGGAGAAGGGCAGATCGATGAGCGTGATGAGCACGCTCTTGCCCGGAAAGGAGAATTTGGAGATCGCCCAGGCCGCGCAAACGCCGAAGAGCGCATTGAGCGGCACGACGATCGCCGCGACGATGAGCGTGAGGCGGATCGCTGCGCGCGCATCCGGCTCCTCGAAAGTGGCGAAGAACGCCCCGGCGCCCTTGGCCATAGCCTCGGTGAAGACGACCGCGAGCGGAAGCAGAAGGAAGAGGCCGAGAAAGGCCACGGCGACGCCGATCAGCACATTGCGCGTGAGCGGCGTCTCCTCCGTCACGCTGCGCGGCGCCGCGACCGCAATGACCGGCGCGAGCGCCGCAGATGGGATCGCCTCAGACATGACCGAACCTCTTCTGGCTCCAGGCCTGGATCAGATTGATCGCCAGCAGCACGGAAAAGGAGATGGCGAGCATGATGGTCGCAATGCCCGTCGCGCCGGCATAGTCGAACTGCTCGAGCTTGACGATGATCAGCAAGGGCGCGATTTCCGAGATATAGGCGAGATTGCCGGCGATGAAGATCACCGAGCCATATTCGCCGACGCTCCGCGCAAAAGCCAGAGCGAAACCTGTGAGCAGCGCCGGCAGGATCGGCGGCAGCAGCACGCGCCATACCGTCTGCGCGCGGCTCGCGCCGAGCGTCGCCGACGCCTCCTCGAGCTCCGCGTCGATTTCGGCGAGCAGCGGCTGCACCGTGCGCACGACGAAGGGCAGGCCGACGAACACCAGAGCGACCAGAATGCCCCAACGCGTGTAAGCGATCTTTATGTCGTAATCGGCGAGCGGCTCGCCGAGCCAGCCATTGGGCGCGTAGAGCGCCGCGAGCGCGATGCCGGCGACGGCTGTGGGCAGAGCGAAGGGCAGATCGACGATGGCGTCGAGAAAACGCCGGCCCGGAAACTCATAGCGCGTCAGCACCCAGGCGGTGATGAGGCCAAAAACGACATCGATCGCGGCCGCTGCGAAGGAGATGAAAAAGCTGGTGCGCAGCGCCGCGGCGACGCGCGGCTCCACCGCTATTCCATAGAGGCCGGAAAGACCGAGCGAGGAGGCGCGGAAAATCAGCAGCGACAGAGGAAACAGGACGACTAGGCTCAGATAGAAGATGGTGAAGCCGAAGGTCGCCCGGAATCCCGGGATGACGCTCGGAGCCGTGAAGCTCCGAGCCTTCTTGTTCGCAACGGGCGCAGCGGCGCTCATGAGAATTCCTCGGGCCTTTACTGCTTCTGAATATCGTCGAAGACTCCGCCATCGGCGAAATGCGTCTTCTGCGCTTTCGTCCAACCGCCGAAGACTTGATCGACGGTGAAGAGCTCGAGCTTGGGAAGGCGCTTCAGATCATCCTTGGCCGCGAATTCGGGATGCGCGGGACGATAGTAATTCTTGGCGATGATCGCCTGCGCGGCCGGCGTGTAGAGGAAGTTCACATAGGCCTCGGCGGCCTTGCGCGTGCCCTTCGCGTCGACATTGCCATCGACGACCGCGACCGGGGGCTCGGCGAGGATCGATGTGGTGGGAACGATGATCTCGAATTTATCCTTGCCGAACTCCTCGAAGGCGAGGAAGGCCTCGTTCTCCCAGGCGATCAGCACATCGCCGAGACCACGCTGAGCGAAAGTGATCGTCGAGCCGCGCGCGCCCGTGTCGAGCACCGGGGCGTTCTTATAAATCGCCTTGACGAATTCCTTGGTCTTCGCCTCGTCGCCGCCGAATTTTTTGAGCGCATAGCCCCAGGCGCCGAGATAGTTCCAGCGCGCGCCGCCGGAGGTCTTCGGATTGGGGGTGACGACGGCGACGCCGGGCTTGGCCAGATCGTCCCAATTCTTGATCTTCTTCGGATTGCCCTTGCGCACCAGAAAGACGATCGTCGACGTGTAGGGCGAGGCGTTGTTCGGCAGCTTCTTCTGCCAATCCGGCGCGATTTTGCCGCTCTTGTTCACGATCGCGTCTATGTCGGCGGCGAGCGCGAGAGTCACGACATCGGCCGCGAGGCCGTCGATCACCGCGCGCGCCTGCGCGCCCGAACCGGCATGAGAGGCCTGAAGCTCGATCGTCTCGCCGGTCTTCGCCTTCCAATCGGCGGCGAAGGCGGGATTGATCGCCTTATAGAGCTCACGTGTCGGATCATAGGAGACATTGAGCAGCGAACTCGCCGCCTGCGCCGTCGCATCGACGAAAGTCGACAGGCTCGCGGCGAGCGCGACGACCGCGCCAAAGCGGCGCCGCGAGATTGAAACGCTCCTCATACCGGTCTCCTTCTATGGTCTATAAATTCACTCATGTAATGGACTAATATATTTTAATGAGGCTGTAAACCGTGTCTCCGACGCGCAGAACGCCGAATTCATACTTTTTCAGCAGGAGATGAGCGCGTCGCGCCGAGTCGATCAGCGCCGGGAGCCCGCAGGCTTCGACCGGCTGGAGACGAACAGAAACGCGGCGAGCAAGCCGGCGGCGGCGATCAGATAATAGGGGCTGATGTCGAAGCGCCGCTTGCCCACGGAAAAGGGAAAGCGCGCTGTCCAATGCTCGCCGGCCGCGCCGTCGATGGTGACGACGCCGATGAAATCGCCCGGCTGGGTGAAGACATGGGCGAAAGAAAATGTCCCTTTTGGATAGATCTGCGGAGGCAGCGAGGCGACGGTCGCCGCCTCCATGCTCGACGCATCCTCGCTGTCGTCGCTCTGCAGCAAAATGCGAAAGCCGGCCTTCATCTCGCGAAGCTCGGGGGCCGCATAGTCGAAGACGAAGATCGTCTCTCCCGATTGGGGAGCATCCTCGCAGAATTTTTTCTGCTGCGCCGCGCCGGGCTGGTAGCCCGCAAAATAGATGAGCTCGGGACCGATCTTCAGCACGCAGCTGTCTTTGTCGGGAAGGAGATCGCCGCGCGCCAGCGCCGAATGAGCGGCGCTCATCGCAACGAGAGCGGCCGGCAAGAGCAATTGCGCGATACGACGACGCGACATGCGCTTTCCCCCGATGAGCGCAGAGCTTCAGATTGAAATTAATCCGCTATCGCACGCGCTGCAAGACGCTGCGCGAAGAAGAAAACGTCAATGCGCAAAAAGAAACCGGCCGGGCGCGAGGCCCGGCCGGCGATATTTTCAGCCTTCAGAGAGTTCGATCAGGGCATGTCGCCGGCGACGAAC
>NZ_SOEJ01000013.1:0-86745 GCF_004366495.1 Methylosinus sp. sav-2 | reverse complement strand
TTTCTTCGTCCCGACGAACCAGCCGGGTGGCTGAACTCCGCTAAAGACGAAGAAACGACTTCGTTCGCCGCTCGTTGGCAGCGCCGCCGTCGATGGGTGCGTTATAGAGTAATCCCCCCTCGGACTGTCAACCGTTTCTTTCAAAAATTTTCACGAATCTGCCATCGATCCAAAAAAAGCGCTTATTTACCTAGGCTTACGTAGTGGATAACATGGATCCCCACAGAGAAGTGACCGGCAGCCCGCATGTGGCGCGCACGGCATATGAGCCTCGGTCCGATTGATCGCCTGCTGATCCTCGAGCGCTTTCTGCGTGACCGCTCGCACATTGACCGGCGTGTCGGTCTCGGCGCCGATCGACACGACCGGCGTGACCTAGGAGTTCGGCCCGCGCGCCGCTCGGATTGCCGGCATGCTTCATCGATCTCGACGAAGCCGAACGCCGCAGTCGCGAAGGTGGGTGGCGGGCGAAAAGCCTCTGTAGAGAATTCGTTGCTTCGATCTTCTCCGCGACAAATGTCGGCTTACTCTCGATTTCAGAAGAAGTTTTCTTCGCGCGAAGGCCGCCGTCATCGCCTGGATTTCTCTCGGCTGGCTCGGCGCAAGGTCTCGACGGCGCGAAAGCGTAGCATCTGGAAATTCGGTAGGGAATGCATGTCGCCTTCTGGCCGAAGCGCTCGCGCCGCATTTCGGTCGCAGGTCTCTCGGCGTAGGGGCTGGCTATCGAAGGCGAGCTCGCCCGAAGCCGGCCGGGCCATTCGGCGGAATGGCCGCGTTCCACTGTCAAAAGCCTGCAATAGGAATGACGCAAAGCGAAGCTAAGCTATTCCCGCTTTTCATGCGGGGTCGGCTGATGTCTATGGCGGAATCATTTCAAAATCGCGGGCGGCGCATGTTCCTTCGGCTGCTTCGGCCGCAAGCTTCCGCCAGCAGAAAATCGCAGCTGGAGAGCACGACGGCTCTCGTTCCCCCGCCGTCGAGCCGGCGGGCGAAAATCGTCTTCGACACGCTCGAGCCGCGCGTTCTGTTGAACGCCGACGTCCTCGCCGTGAATCTGGCGGCGGCGGCCCCGCAACAGCAGGCCCATGACGTCGTCGTGCAGCTCGTCGATCCCGCCGGGACCACGCAGACCGGCGCGGCGACGCAAGCCCCATCGGCGGCCGGGTCCGCAGCGGGTCCCAAGGTCGAAATCGTCGACCGCAACAATTCGACAATTCTCGCGAGCGCCGATCTCGCAGGCCTCGAGCAGATTTCCATCGTCGGCGGCGCGGGCGCGGACAAGCTCACCATAGACGCGGTGTCATTCGCCGGCCGCCAATTGCCGAATTTCGCCTTCGCCGGCGGCGACGGCGCCGATACGCTGATCTGGGGCTCCAGCGACGCAGCGACCTGGACGCTTCACGAGGACGGCTCGGGCGCGATCAGCGGCCCCGCCAATGTGAGCTTCACGGATGTCCAAAATCTCGTCGGCGGCGGCGCGGACACGCTGATCGGCGCCGTGACGGACACCGACTGGCGCGTCGAGGGCGCGGGCGCGGGCTCTGTCGGCGCTTTCGTCTTCAGCGGCTTCGCCAATCTCACCGGCGCCGCCGACAATAACGACACTTTCTCCTTCTCGACGAGCGGCCGTCTCGCCGGCGTGGTGGACGGCGGAGCCGGCGGCTTCGACACTCTGGTCCTCGACGTCGGCGTCGCGCAGAGCCTCGTGTCGACGGCGACCGGCCCGGACAGCGGCGCCATCGCCTATGACGGCGGACTCGTGACCTATCACGGCCTCGAGCCGGTCACGATCAATGGCGTGGTGGCCGATGCCTCCTTCGATCTCGGAACGCTCTCGGGCAATTCGAGCGGCGTGCAGGCGCGGCTGACGGATGCGGGAACCGCGACCGACGGCGTCATGACGCTCCAAAGCCTCAACGGCAAGTTCGAGAGCCAGACTTTCAGCGCGCCGACCCACTCGCTCACCGTGACCGGCGGCTCTGGATCGGACAGCGTCGACATCGCCTCGCTCGACAGCACATTCCATGCGGCGCTGTCGGTGAGCACGCTGCTTTCCGGTTACGACCCCTTCGACGAGGGCGGCCTCCTCCCCGGCGACAATCATCTGACGCATAAGAGCGTCATCAGCGTCTCTGGCGATATTGCGCTCCATGGCGGCGCGCTCACTCTCGAGGCCGACACCATCTATGTCGGCACGGTCGCCGAGCAGACCGGCTCCAGCGGCTCCTGGACCGCCGGCGGAACCTATACCCATGTGGCCGCGACTGGCGGCACCGGAACGGGCGCCGAGGCCACCATCGTCGTCGATGCGGATGGCGTCGCGACGGCGCGGCTCAGCTCTGCGGGGACGGGATACAGCGTCGGCGACGCACTGACCTTCGCGCCGAGCGGCGGCGGCTCGGTGACGATGACGCTGCGCAATGTCGCGAGCTCTGCGATCGTCTCGACGGAGCTCGCCGGCGGCAACGCCGGCGAAATCCTGTTCGGTCATCAGAAGACCAACTCCGATGGCACGACGAGTCTCGCGGGCGGCGCGCGCATCGCGCTCGGACCCAATGCGCAATTGCTCGCCGCGGCCGACACCGCCAACGGCCACAAGGCCGGCAAGATCTCGCTCGCGACCTCCGATGTCGCCACGCGCCTCGTCAGCTGGCCGGGCGATTTCACGGCCAAGGACGCCGCGATCGACATTCAGGGCGCGGTCCTGCGCGGCGGCTCGATCAAGGTGAACGCCACCGCCAAGGACATCAACCTCAACAGCGACGCGCCGGCCGCCGCCGCTGGCTTCACCGGCACGCTGACGAGCCTGCTGGGGCAGATACCGGGCGTGCTGCTCAGCGCCGCGACGGGCATCGATCTCTCGGTGATCCTGCGTGGCGCCGACGCCAAGATCAATGTCGACGATGCGACGATCGAGGCCGAGGGAACGGTCGATATCAAGGCGGAAACCAAGGTCGACACGCAGGTGTTCGCGATCGCCTCGGCGCTCGGCAGCGGCGGCCTCGCAAAATATACGGGTCTCGAATTCGCGGGCGGCTATGGCCTCGCGCAGAGCGACGTCGAGGCGAATGTCGGCGGCTCGACCGTCATCGACGCCAGCGGCAGCGTCACCATCTCGGCGAAGGGCTCGACCTCCACCAAGACGGTCGCCCGCGCCTCGTCCAATCTAGACAGCACGGTCAATCCCACCGCCTCGTCCATCGCCATCGCGATCGCGCATACGGATCTCACCGCTCTCGCGACGGTCGGCCTCGACGCTTCGATCACCTCGCGCGGCGGGAATGTCAATGTCATCGCCAATGGCGCGACCAAGACGACGCCAGACGCCAGCACGATCAGCCCGATCGACGGCCGCGCCGGCGTCGGCGTGGCGCTCGCCTTCGAATTCGGCACGGTGAAGGCGTCGCTCGACGGAACGATCAAGGCCGCGGGCACGGTCGCCGGCGACAGCGCGGACACCAAGGCATTCGATCCGATCGGCGGCGTCGATCCCACCACCGACATCATTACCCTGCCAAGTCACGGCTTCGCCAACGGCCAGGCCGTCGTCTACACGCCTTATCTCGTCAACACATCCGTCGCCGGCTCCACCGTGCTCGCTGTGCAGGGCGAGCAGAGCGACTCGGTCGGCGGGCTCGACAAGGGCAAGAGCTATTACGTCATCGTCCTCGATCAGGATCATATTCAGCTCGCCAAGGAGCCGTCGATCGATCTCGATCCTTCGGGCGTCGATCCGACCGCGACGCAGACGCTGAACGTCGTCAAATCCAAATTGTTCGACATAGACGCGATCGATGCGAGCGCGGACACGATCCATATCGCCGCCCATGGATTCGAGACCGGCGATCTGGTCGCTTATGACGCCGCCGGCAATACGACGATAACGGGCCTCGCCGACAAGGCCGTCTATACGGTCGACAGAATCGACGACGCGACCTTCCGCCTGAAGGACGCCTCCGGCGCTGTCATTCAGATCGCGCAGGGCTCGGCGCTCGGAACGCAGAGCTTCACGCGCGCGTCAGACAATAAGAAGGCCGAGGTCGATCTCGCCAGCGTGGACGCCAATGGCCGCATTCACGTCAAAGATCACGGCTTCGCGATCGGAACGCCGATCGATGTGACCTATGATTCGCTTTCCGAGGACGATGTGACGCTCGGCGGCGTGCAGGCGGCGCATCCGTATAAATTGGTCGCCACCGACGCCGACACATTCGAGCTGCGCGACGCGCAGACCGATGCGCGCATCACGCTGACCGATCCCGGCTCGGCGGCTACACATGCGCTCGCCTATATCGGTTCCGTCGCGAGCTTCGATCCCGCCACGGCGGTCGACGGCGCGCTCGACACGATCACGATCGCCAATCATGGTTTCAAGAGCGGCGACGCCGTCATCTATGCTGTCGATCCGACCAAATCGACGACGCTGTCGCGCGCCTTCGAGCTCGATGCGATCGACGCGACGGCGAAGACGTTTCACATCACGGGACACGGCTTTTCGACCGGCGATCAGGTCACTTATGACGCCGGCGGAAACACGCCGATCGCGAATCTCACCAGCGGCGCCGTCTATACGGTGCAGAAGATCAGCGACGATCTGTTCCAGCTCAAAGACTCGAATGGCGTCGTCTTCTCTGTGGCGCAGGGAAGCGCGCTCGGGACGCACAGCTTCTCCAACGCCGCGACGCAGACGACGGCGAGCGTGACGCTGGCGCGCGTCGACACGGCGACCAATCGCATCTACCTTCAGAACCACGGATTCACCGCGACCGCGGCCGCTCCGCTGCTCGTCGATTACGCCTCGCTCGAGGCGCTCGGCGCTTCCGCCATCGGCGGATTGCAGAGCGATCATCAGTATAAGCTCGTCGTCGTCGACGCCAATTCCTTCGAGCTGCGCGACGCGACGACAGGCGCGCTCGTCACTTTGTCCGATCCAGGCGCGGCCTCGCTGCATGTTATCGCCGAAGACCGCGTCTATCAGGCCTCGCGCGGCAATGTGCATGATCTCACCGCCGGCGACCGCGAAGTCCGCGGCCTCACCGCAGGCGAGCAATATTATGTCGTCAAGGTCGACGACAATCACATCCGCCTCGTCGAGGATGCGAGCGAGGTCTCTGCGGTCAAGGCGATCAATCTCACCAGCGACGGCAAGGGCGCCAATCACACGTTCGCTGCGAGCACGAATACGGATGGCATAGGCGTTCAGGCGATCCTCGATTCGCAGACGCGCAGCAAGGCCAAGCCGGAAGTCGGCAGCAAATTCAATCCGACGAAATATAAAGACATTTTCACAAAGCCCGACATTGCGCTCGCGACCATATTCGGCCAGGCGTCGGCGACCAGCGGCAAGCAGACTGTCACCGATCCGACCACCGGAAAGGACGTCACCAAGGACATCACCAATGACGGGCTGAGCGCCGGCGGCGCCATCGCCGTCAATGTGGTGATCAATGACGTCGAGGCGACGATCGGCAAGAATGCGACCGCCGCCAAGCCGACGACGCTGCAGACCGATCACAATGTCGACGTGCTGGCGACCAGCACGCAGCGCACGCAGCTCATCTCGCAGTCCGACGTCTCGAAGTCGAAGACGAAGTCGACGACCGCTACAGCGGTCGATCTCTCCTTTGCGGTCGGCGTCTATCTCAATGACGCCAATGCGACGATCGCCGAAAACACCATCGTCGACGCCGGCGAGACGGTGAAGGTCGCATCCTCGCTCTCCTATCCCTTCCTCATCAATCCGCTCGATCTCGTTCTCGGCATTCCGCAAGACATCGTCACGCGCGGCGTCAGCGGATTGACCGATCTTCTGGACGGCACTTTCGGCGTCAGCTCGAAATTCATGAACACTTGGGTGATGGCGCGCGCCAAGGCCCAGGACACGCAGGCGACCTCCGTCTCCGGCTCCATCGCCGTCAACGCCTATATCGATCACAGCACGGCGGTCATTCAGTCGGGCGCCCGCATCAATCAGGCGCCGCCTTCCGCGACATTCAATCCATCCGCGACGCAATCGGTCACTGTCACGGCCGATGTGATGATGCAATTCGCCGAAATGGCGGGCATCGGCAAATGGTCGCTGAGCGAGAGTCCGTTCGGCAAGGCGAAATATGAGAAAAAGAAAGCCGGCGAGCTGCTGCGCGGCGGCGATGTGGTCGATGTCTTCGGCCGCTCCGGCTCCAAGGCGATCGGCGGCTCCATCCTCGTCGACGCCATAGAGAACACCGTCTATGCGCGCATCGAAGGCGATGCCAAGGTCGGCATCGGCGCGAGCGGCGCGCTGACCATTCATGCGACCGAGGATATTTTCCGCCTCGCCATCGCGCAATCGGGCGGCAAGACCGATGACGGCGGCCAATTCGCTTTCGCCGGCAGCGGGCTCGCCTTGCGCCAGCGCAGCGACGTCGAGGCCGGGCTCGTCGCCACGGCGAGCTTCGGGCCGACAGTCACGGGCGGCGGCGCTGTCGACATCTCGGCGACGACCGGCGGGACCGAGGTGGAGATCGCAGGCACGATCATCGTCGCCGGCAAGGGCTCGAATGGGCTCGGCATGTCGGCGCTCGTCAATGATGTCGAGCGCAAAGTCTATAGTTTCATCGGCGCCGATCCGAGCAATGGCGGCGATCCGAATGCGACGCCGGCCGGCGCCGTGTCGATGAATGTCGGCGACACGTCTCTGTCGGCCACGACGACCGGCGTCGTCGTCGGCGTCGTGGGCACGGCGACGGTGCTGACCGGCCCGCAGGGCGCGCCGCAGAACCTCGGCTCCTCGGCGAATGATCCGCTCGACGGCATTTCGCTTCCCGCGCTTTTCGAGGAAGCGCCTAAGCCCAAGAGCGGCTATGGCGTCGCCGGCAGCGCCGGAATCAATTTCATTCGCGACACCGATCTCGCCTACATCAATGCGCGCGGCGCCATGTCGGTCGGAACTTTGTCGCTCACCGCCGATAACACTCAGACGATCGTCGCCATCGTCGGCGGCGTCGCGGTTTCGGTCAACGCCGGCACGGGACTCGGCGGCGGAACGACGATCGGCGGCGCCTTCGCGCTCAATCAGCTCACCGCGGATACGGAAGCCTTCATCGCCGATCGGCTCGCCGTCTCCGGCTCGCCGGACGCCAATGGGCTCATCATCGCGAGCCATGCGGCGGCGCTCTCGACGCGCGATGAAATCTCGCTGAAGGCGACGCGCGGCGGCACGCTGGCCAGCTTCTCGGCCGCCGTCTCCGCCAATACGAATGAGCAGGGCGACGCTTTCGCCGGCTCGGTCTCGGTCAATCGCATCGTCGACACCACAAAGGCGACGATCGACGGCGCAAAGCTCAGCGCCAATGGCGATGCGGCGCTCACGGCGCGCGACGAGGCGCAGCTCGTCGCCATCGGCGGCGGCGCCAGCTATACGGCGGGCGCAAAGGGCGTCGGCGCTTCGCTCGGTTTCAATCAGCTCAGCGCCAGCACGGTCGCCGGCCTGCTCGGCGAGAAGCGTCGCAGCTCGATGACCCTCGGCGATAATCTTTCGATTCTCGCTGTCGACGATCAGAAATTATGGGCTTTCGCGGTGTCGCTCGGCATTGCGACCGGCGGCGGCGTCGACAGCAAGGCCGTGGCGTTCACGCTCGGCATAAATGTCATCTCGACCGATCAGAAAATCTTCACCCGCGACAATTCCTCGCAGATTCTCGCGACGATCCAGAACGCCGATGTGATCGCCTCGGGCGTCTCTCTCGAAGCCAAGGACAATTCGGTCATTTATGCGGTCGCCGGCGCGCTCGGCGTCGGATCGCAGGGCCAGGCCTATGGCGTCGGCCTCGGCTGGAATCAGATCGCATTGCAAGTGCGCGCCACGGTCGATGATTCCTCCATCACCGCGGGAGCGGGCGGGATCAGCTTGACCGCGCATTCAACGCAGGACGGGCCGATCTCTGTCGCCGGCAAGATCGCCGCCGTCGCCGTGGGCGGCTCCAAAGGCAATGGCGCAACGGTCGGCGCGAGCCTTTCGGTCAATGGCGTTTATAATACGATCGAGGCGATCGTCTCCAATGGCTCGACGCTGCGCACGACGACGGGCTCGGGCGGCTCGGTGAATCTGCGCGCGAGCGACGAATCGACGATCAATGCTCTGACCGGCGGCGTCGCCATTTCCAGCTCGGGAAGCGCCGTCGGCGCGGCGATCGGCGCCAATTACATCGCCAATCAGGTGACGGCTAAGGTGGACGGCTCCACTATCGACTCGAATGGCGACGCCATCATCGAGGCCGAAGAGACGGCGGCCATCCATTCGCTCACCCTCGGCGGCGCCGGCGGCGACAATGTCTCCTTCGCCGGCTCGCTGTCGATCAATGTCATCGACGACACCGTCACAGCGGCCGTCATTGGCGCGACGTCCAATCTTTCGGCGCGCAATAATCTGCGCGTGACCGCCGATGACACGGCCAATATCGTCGCCATCGCCGGCGGGCTCGCCGCCGGCGGCGACGCGGGCGTCGGCCTCGCGGCGACCAATGTCACCATTCTCGACACGACCAAGGCCTATGTCGACGGCGCCGCGACGTTGTCGGCCGGCGGCGCCGGCAACGCCTTCACCGATACGCTCGGCCAGTCGCGGCACGGCCTCTCGATAGAAGCGAACGCCGGAGAATCCGTCGTCATCATCGGCGTCGGCGGAGCCTTCGCCGGAGACGGCGCGGGCGCGGGAGCGCTCACCCTCACCTATATCGATGTGAGCGCGCTCGCCTATGAGGATGCGCCGAGCGTGACGCCTACGGCGGGCGCGGGGCTGCATTCGGATCACGATGTCGACATCGTCTCGCACGGACATTTGTCGCTGGTCGGCGTCGCCGGCGCCATCGCCGGCAGCGAGGTCGGCATAGGCGCGGGCGCGGACGCCGGCTATGTGAAGCGCCGCCTCGAGGCCTATGTCGGCGCCGGCGCGACCGCCAAGGGCGGCGACAATGTGATCGTCGATGCGCAAGGCGATGTGACGATCACCTCGGTTTCGGCGGCTGTCGCGGGCGCCAGCGAGGGAGCGGGCGGCCTGACCATCGGCGTCTCCGTGCTCGATCTCACCGCCAAGGCCCATATTGACGCCGGCGCCGTCGTGCGCTCCGACGGCAATGTTCTGGTTTCGGCCGAGGACGACACCACGCTCGATCAAGTCTCCGGCAATGTCGCCGCCGCGGGGACGGGCGCCGGCGGCATCGCCGCGGGCGTCGGCTATGTGAAGAAGACGACCGAGGCCTATATCGCCGCGGGCGCCTCGGTGACGGCGCTGGCCAAATCCGGCAAGAGCGGCATAGTCGCCAATACCGGCGAATTCGGCGCGCCGCCCGCGACGGCCAATGCGCAGCAGCAGGGCGTCTCCAAGGATTTCGCCACTTCGGACGTCGATTACGCCGCGGATACGATGAATGTCGCGGGGCACGGCTTCAGCACCGGCCAGGAGGTGATCTACACCGGCCAGTCGCTGCCGCTCGGCGGGTTGCAGACCGGCGGGCATTATTTCGTCATTCGCATCGACGACAATCATTTTGCGCTGGCGGCCGATAAGAGCGCCGCGCTGAGCGGCCAGAAGATCGATCTGCTCGACACGGGCGTCTCCTCGACCGCCCGCCATGTGGCGCAGACGCTGAACAGCACTGGCGTCCCGGCGATCAGCAATAAGGATTTCACCGATCCGTCGCTGGCGAACAACCGTGATCGCAAGCCGCTCGTCGCGACGCAATCGGGCGTGATCATCGTCGCGGTCAGCGTCAATGATCTGACCAGCGCCGGCGTCGGTGTCGCCATCGCCGGCGAGGGATCGGGCGCGCTCGCGGGCTCGGTGACCGTGCATCAGATCGACACGCTCGCCCATATCGACCAGGGCGCGCGCATCAATGCGGATGAGGATACGGGCGCGGGCGCCGGGCAGAATGTGCTCGTCGCCGCGGGCCGCACCTATAATG
Organism: Methylosinus sp. sav-2; assembly: GCF_004366495.1. Taxonomy (NCBI): domain Bacteria; kingdom Pseudomonadati; phylum Pseudomonadota; class Alphaproteobacteria; order Hyphomicrobiales; family Methylocystaceae; genus Methylosinus; species Methylosinus sp. sav-2. Next base: position 76,801 of record NZ_SOEJ01000013.1, on the reverse strand, counting down.
GTCTCGCGATCGGCGGCGGCCTCGCCGGCTCGGGCGCCTTCTCGGTGACGCCGGCCTTCGCGGCGCCGGTGCTGAAAGGCGCGACGGAAGCCTTCATCCAGGGCGCGACGAGCGGCAATAGTTACGACACGATCGTCAACGCCGCGGGCGATGTCGCCGTCGTCTCACATGCAGTGACCGATGTTCTCAGCATCGCCGCGGGCATTGCCGCTTCGGGAGAAGTCGGCCTCGCCGGCTCAGCGGCGGTGATCGTCATCGACACATCGACGATCGCCTCCATCTCCGGCCGTGTGCGCGTGTCGGCGACGGGCGATGTCCTGGTCTCCGCCAAGGATGACACGACGACTTATGCGATCGGCGGCGCCGTCGGCGTCGGCATAGGCTCAGGCGGCGGCGCCGGCGCCGTCGATGTCACCTCGATCAAGAAGACGACGCTGGCGACCATCGGCGATTATGCGATCGTCGACGCCTACGCCAATAGCGCCGCATTCATCTCCGACGCGCCGGACGGGACCTATTCGAATAATGGCGGCTTCGCGCAGAAGACCGCGCGCGGCGTCGCCGTCCTCGCGGCGACGTCAGAAAAAATCGTGTCGGTCGGCGCCAGCGTCGGCGTCGGCGCCTATGCCGGCATAGCGGGCGCGGTGACGGTCGAGCTCGTCGACTCCGACACTCTGGCGACGATCGGCGACGGCGCGCAGATCAATCAGAACACGGCGGCTACGGCCGCCAATTCGCAGAGCGTCATCGTCGCTGCGACCAACAAGCTCGATCTTCTCACTTTCGCCGGCGGGCTCGGCGCCAGCCTCGGCGCTGGCGTCGGCGCTTCTGTGGATGTCGGCGTGCTGCGCAATGACACGCAAGCGTTGATCGGCGCGGCGAGCGTGCGCGCAAAGGGCGACACGGATGTGTTCGCGCTCTCGCGCTGGACCGTGAACGCCAATGCCATCAGCGCCGGCGCCGGCCTCGTCGGTCTCGGCGGCGGCATCATCGTCTATTCGATCGGCGGCAATTTCACCGACAGCTATTCGACCTCGGATGGCTCCTCCTCGGCCCTCAGCAGCGACAGTTCCACCGTGCTCACTTTCGTCGAGAGCACGGTCGGCACATTGTCCGGCCAGATGCAGACGAGCGACGCCTCGTCGCCCGCCTTCGATCCGGCGCAGAAGGTGAACGGCGCCGCCGAGACGATCGATCTTACCGCCGATCGCGGGCTGAAGACCGGCGACGCCGTCGTCTATGACGCGGGCGGCGGCAATGCGATCAAAGGGCTGAAGGACGGCGAGGTCTATTTCGTCATCGTCGACAGCGCGCATCCGCAGCTGGTGAAGCTCGCCGCCTCTTATGAGGACGCGCAGGCGGGCCATGCGATCGACATAGACGCGGCCGGCGCCACGGGCTCGCAGCATCGTCTCGCCGCCGGCAATGCGCAGATCGCCAATATGGCGCGGAGCGCTTCGTCGGCGAACACGCCGGCGGGCAGGGTGAATTCGGCGACCAAGGCGACGAGCGGCGTCACCAGCGGCACGACCGCCGGCATACTGCAAAATGCGAACATCACCACCGGCAATCTCGATGTGATCTCGCGTGAGGCGCTCGATCTCACGGCGCGCGCCGGCGGCGTGGCGGGCGGCGCGGCGGCGCTCGGCGTCGGTCTCGCCATTGTGAGCATAGATGCGGATTCGACGGCCTTCGTCGCGCCGCAGACGACGATCACAGGGCTGAACCCCAGCGCCGGCGTGCTCACCGTCTCCGCCAATCTCGACTCCAACGCGCATGTGCTCGGCTTCGCCGGCGCGGTCAGCGGCTTCGTGTCGCTCGGCGGCGCAGTGTCGCTCATCGACGACACGAGCTCCGCGCGCGCCATGCTCGGCGCGACGCCCGGCGCCTCGCATGACGATTCCTCGACCATCGAGGCCTCCGCGCTCGCGGATGCGACGATCGTCACGGGCTTCCACGACGTCAGCGTCAAATCCGTCGCCAATGTGAATCATTTTCTCGCCGACGGCGCCTGGTCGGTGTCCGGCGTCGCCGGACTCGGCGCGGCGGTGAGCAAGCTCACCATCGCGGGAACATCGCAGGCGATCGTCGGCAAGTTCACGCAGATCGGCTCCACTGCGGCGCAGATCGCCGGCGATGTGAAAATCGACGCGCAGCGCACGGTCACGGTCAATCCCTTCGACGCCAATCAGCCCATGGGCATCGCCATAGGCGGCGGCGCCATTGTCGGCGCGGCGGCGGGCGTCACGCTCATCACCGTCAATGGCGCGGTCGCCGCGCGCATCGGCGATGATGCGGCCGTCTACGCCGGCGGCGAGGTGGATGTTCACGGAACCAGCACGACGACCGCGAACAGTCTCGAGATCGACGGCGGCGCCATAGGCGGCATTGCGGTCGGCGCGGTGATCGCGCATGCGAAATTCGCGCCCGTCATGGCGGTCGGCGTCGGCAAGCGCGCCGTCATCCGCAGCCGCACGACGGATGTCAAAGCAACGCAGACGACTTCCGTCAAGCTGCTCGGCTTTGCCGCCGGCGGCGGACTGGCGAGCGGACAGGGGCTCGACATAGAGCTCGAGATCGATCCGACGACGACCACGACCATCGACGACGGCGCCGATATCGCCGCCACGCAATCGGCCTCGGTGCAGTCGGTGACGACGACGACCTCCTTCGCGACCGGCGACGCCGGCAATTATGGCGGCGTCACCGTCATCGAGGGCGGAAGCACGAGCACGCTGAAGAACGCCAACAGCCTGAGCGTCGGAACCGGCGCGCATATAGCGGCGGGAACGGGCCTTACAGTGCTCGCCGACACCACCAATAATGCGAAGGCGGACGGCGACGGCGGCGCGGGCGCGATCGTCTCCATCATCGGCGCGACCTCGACGGTGAACGCTTCCGATGCGACGACGACGACGATCGGCGGCGACGCGCAGCTCACCGCGGGCGGCGATCTCTCGGTCGAATCGCGCACCTCCAGCACGGGCAAATCCGCGCCGCACGCCTCGGCCGGCGGACTCGGCGCGGATACGCGCGTCACTGGAAATCTGACCTATGGCGGCGCGACCAAGACGGATATCGGCGCCTCGACGCTGACCGCCGGCGGCAAGCTCGACGTTCTCGCGCGCGTCACGACGCTCGATCTGAAGATCGACGCCGTCGCGGAATCGAGCGCGCTCGGCGCCAATTCTGAGGCGCATGCGACATTGAGCCGTCCAGAGTCCGCTCCGGGCTCCTCCAGCCCCACCTCCGATGCGCTGGTCGATCTGCATAGCGGCGCCACGCTGAATGGCGGCGGCTCCGTCAATGTGAAAGCGCGCCAGGAATCCGTCACCAGCCTCGCGAGCGCCGACGCCACGACCAATGGTCTCGGCGCCTCGACCAACAGCTATGCGAAGAATGATTTCGATGTGACGACGCGCGTCGTGGCCGAGAGCGGCAGCTCCGTCCATACGCGCGCGCTGACGGTCGAAGCCTATGGCTCGCCCAATGTGTCCGGCTTCGTCGACGCGAGCTCGCATGGCGCGGCCATCGACACCGGCGCCGAGCATCCGTCGCAGACAATCGCCTATCAGCGCGCCATCGATTTCAACGCCGATGTGTTCCTGTCCGGGCCGCCGGCGCCCGAGCTCGTCATCGACGCTGCCGGAAATATCGTCAAGCAGCAGGGCATAGGGACGGTCACATTCCAGAACGGCGCCTTCATCGTGCCGGATATCGTCAACACTTCCACCGCCGCCGGCACGGCGACCTTCTCAATTCCGAGCTGGGGGCAAGACCCGACGCCTGCGGGCTATGGCACGACGCCGGGCGAGGATTCGATCAAGGGCTCGCCCAAGATCACCTTCCTCACCGCTTTCGATCATGTCCTCATTCAGAATGCGTCGAATTTCGATGTGCGGATCGGGCTCATCAATCCGCTGGCGGCGACGCCCAATTTCGCGCAGAACGTCGTCGTCGATGTGACCTATAAGAAGGACTTCCTGCCGCTCACGACGGCCGATCCGGGCCACACAGCCGTCACCATCGCCAACACCTCGACCGCCGCGCGCACCAAGGTGACGCTGAACGACGCCATTCTCGACGCGCTCGGTCCGGTGTCGATCACGACCGCGAATGGCGATATCGTCGCGAATGCGAATGGCCGCATAGAGGCGACCACTCTGTCGCTCTCAGCGACGAAGGGCGCGATCGGCTCATCGGCCTCGCCGATCCGCGCCGCGTCGACGCGCCTCGACGCGTTGGCGCGCGATGGAATCTTCATCAGCGAGACGGGCGATCTCGAGGTCGGCTCGGTGAGCTCGACGGGCGGGACCGTGAGCCTTTCGGCGACCGGCTCCATTCTCGACGCCGACGCCGGCGTCGCGGTCAATGTGAGCGCGCCCAATCTCATCCTCAACGCCGGCGGCGGATCGATTGGCGCGAAAGCGGATGCGCTGCGCATCGACGCGGCTCGCGCGGCCGGCTCCTTCATCGCCTCGGCCACGGGCGATGTGGTCGCGACGGATGTCGCGGGCGGCCTCGGAATCGGAACCGTCGCCTCGACGACAGGCGATATCGTCATCGCGACGCGCGACAGCAATGCGGTCGGCGAGGACATCATCTTCGGCGCGACCTCCTTCATGAGCGCGACATTGGGCGCCGCGTCGCTCGCCGCCGGCGACAATATCGTCATGGCCGTCGGCGCGACGCTGAACGCCGCCAAGACCGCGACATTGACCGGCGACGTCGGCGACGCCGATTCCGGCGTCGGCGCGCTGATCGATCTAGAGGGCGCGATAACAGCGGCGGCCGTGTCGGTCGTCGGCGGCGCCGATCGCGACACCATCGTCATTCGCGGCGTGTCGGCCAATGCGCCCACGACGGTGACGACCGGCGGCGCGGAGGATGTCATCCTCATCGGCAGCCGCGCGAGCGCGACGACCAATGCGAGCGGCGAGCTGATTGCAACGAGCAACGCCGGCGGCAATCTCACGACGATCGTCGGAACGCTGACCGTGACGGGCGCGAGCGATAATCTCGCATCGCTGGATTTGGATAATTCCGGTTTCGCGCAGGGCGTGACCGGAACCGTCTCCGACAGCGAGGTCGCCGGCTTCGGAATGACCGGCAAGGTCGTCTACAGCGATCTTCGCTCGCTCGCGCTGCATCTCGGCGCGGGCGCCGACACGGCGACGGTGCGCTCCACGGCGGCGGCGACCATCACCTCGCTGTTCCTCGGCGATGGCGCCGATTCCGTCATCGTGTCGGGCGCCGACGCGACGGTGAACAAACTCGCGGGAACGCTCATTCTCGACGGCGGCGCCGGCGCCGACACGCTGCTGGTCGACGATAGCGGCGATACGGTGGCCAATGCGGGCGTCATCGGCGGCGCCAATGGCAATCAGATTTTCGGCTTCGGCATGGGCGGAACCGATCAGTCGGTGGTCGATCCGAACATTGGCGTCACCTATGGCGATTTCGCCACTGTGACGGTTAAGGCCGGCTCCGGCGCCGACGCCATCTCGATTGCCGCCAGCTCGACGGATACGATCGTCGATGCGGGCGCCGGCGCCGACGCCATCACGCTGGGGCCGAACCTCGCCAATATTCGCGGCCATGTGCTCGTGCGCGGCGGCGGCGATGCGGGCGACGCTTTCTCGGTGAGCCCGACGGTCGACTCCAATCTGACGCTCGACGCCGCCTCCGCCACTCGCAGCCGCATCACCGCGGTCGGAATGGCGCAATCGGTCGAGTGCGAAGGCGTCGCGGCGACCACCATAGCGCTCAGCGGCGCGACGACGAACAATGTCACGATCAATGGTTCGGCGACGCCGATCATCGTCGACTCCGATGGCGCGGTGGACCGAATTTTCATTCACGGCGCGGGCAAGGCGACGACGATCAATCTCGGCGCGGGCGATGATGAGGCGATCGTCTATGGAACGAGCGCACCGCTGCTGGTCACAGGCGCCGGCGACGCCGACAAGCTCACTGTCGATCTCTCCGGCACGCCGGCCGCCACGACGACCGGCGTGATCCATGACGGCGCCGCCGTCGGCGAGGGAATTGTCTCCGGCCTCACTGCCGGCGATGTCGCGTTCCGCTCGCTGGCCGAGGTCGATGTGAAGCTCGGCGACGGCAATGACACATTCACGCTCGATGTCCATGCGGCGACTCTTCCGGCGACCATCGTCGGCGTGTTCGGCGGCGGCGGCGATGATCTGATCGAGGCGCGCAGCGTCAGCACGGCGCGCACCATCGTCGATGGCCAGTCGGGCAAGGATACGCTGCAGGTCGAGATCGCGGCGCAGCCGATCGCCAATCAATTCACTTCCATCGACAAGACGGTGGAGCAGCTCATCGTCGATAATTCGGCCAATTCGACAGTCGCGATCGCTTGGACTCTGCTCGACACCGACCTTCAGGCCATGGCGCTTCCTTCCGGGTCGCCGGTCTCGGTGATCTCGACGGCCGGCGCGGATTTGACGCGCATTCTCGGCGGCAAGATGGGAACGGACACGCTCGATGTCGTGTCCACCAGCACCGCCAATGTGAATGTGACGATCGACAATAATCGCATCACGCTGCAATCGGGCCTCGTCGTCGTGACCCAGCCCGATCCCGCCAATGATTTCGACACTTATCGCAATTACGACAAGGCGCTGAATTTCGACGGGCTGAACCAGGGCGACATCGCCTATGCGTCGAACGGCTTCCGACTGTCGACCTCCAACGCGCTCGGCTTCATTCGGTCGGACGCCATCAGCCCGGCGGCGCAGGCGCGCGCAAATAGCGACGTGCTGACGCTGCAGGCGGCGCGCGCCGATGGAACGCCGAATGGCGACGGCTTCACGCTCTATTCGCTGGAGCTCGCCAATACGGCGGCGAGCGGAACGGCGGTCGTCGTCCTGACGGGCCATACGCTCGGCGGACAGACGGTGAGCGCCGAGCTCAGCCTCGTCGCCGGCGCCGGCTTCCAGCGCTTCGACACTTCGCTCGCGAGCTTCTATGGGCTCGACAGAGTGACGCTGACCGCGAAGGATGCGTCGACGCCATTCGGCTCGATCCTCGTCGACAATATCGTCGCGGTGGACGATCTGCCCAATGCGGCTGCGACCGTCGCGCCGGCGACCGTGCCGACCTATACGATCTCGAATGATTTCTCGATCGACACGACGGTTTATTACGGGGGCCAGTGGGTCTGGATCAGCTCGGGTAAGATCGAGGTCAATTACAATAATGGCGGAGCGGCGGTCGACGACACGCTCGATTTCACCAATGGCGGCTGGTGGTATCTGGGCTATAGCCAGTCCGGCTTCTCGATCACCGCCGATGCGAGCGCCACGGGCGCGAACAATGGCATGGTCTCGGTGAATTTCGCCGGCGATCTCAACCTGCCCGCCGGACTGAAAGTATCGGCGGCGGGCGCCAATGCGCTGTCGTTCGATGTCGCGAACAATGTGCAGCTCGCCGACAATGTGACCTTCGATCTCGCGGCGCATAATCAGACCGCGGGCGCCGGCGGCGGCGCGGCGGGCGGCTCCGGCGGCGCCGGCTCTGGCGCGGTCGGCGGCTATGGCGGCGGCGGCGGCTCCAACGGCAGCCTTCCGTCCGAGTTCACCTTCCAGGGAACAAATTCCGCGGGACAGGGCGTCGGCGGTCCCTATGGCACGGGCGACAACCATGGCGGCAGCGGCGGCTATGGCTCTCCGAGCTATTACGGCGGCGGTGGCGGCGGCGGCGGCGGCGGCGGCGCCTGGGATGGTTTCGGCCGCGGCGGCGGCATAGGCGGCGACGGCGGCTGGGGCTATTACGGCAGTTGGGGCGGCTCCGGCGACGCGGGCGGGCTCGGCGTCGGCAATCAATATAATGGTTCGGCCGGAGGTGGCGGCGGCCAGGGCTATGCCGGCTACGGCGGCTCGGGCGGCGACGGCGCCTATGGCGCCTATGACATCGTCAACGGCGAGCGCCTGCGCGACGGCGACGGCTATAATGGCGAGAATGGCGGAACCGGCGGAACCGGCGGTACCGGCGGCGACGGTCTCGCGGGAGCCAATTCCGCGACCGGCGTCGCTATTTCCGGCGGCATGGGCGGCGGCGGCGGCGGCGGCGGCGGCGGCGGCGGTTCGGGCGGCGGCGGCGGCGGCGGCGGCGGCGGCAATGGCCGCCATTGGACGAGCGGCTTCCTCGGCCTCACCGATAATTACATCGGCGGCGGCGGCGGCGATGGCGGCGGCGGCGGCGGAGTCGGCGGCTATGGCGCCGCGGGAGGCTTGGGCGGCGCGGGCGGCGGCGCCTTCCAGCTGGTCGCGCAGGGTCAGATCCGCGTCGGCAATAGCGACGCCTTCGCGGCGGTCGGCGGCGCGGGCGCGACAGGCGGCGTCGGCCAGAACCCCGATCCGAATTACGGACCGACGTCGAGCGGAAGCGGCGGCGGCGACGATTCCGACGCCCATCACGGCGGCAATGGCGGCTCCGGCGGCGCGGGCGGCCCGGGCGGCGACGGCGGCGATGGCGCCGGCGGCTCCGGCGGCGCGATCAAGCTCTACGCCAGCGATCTCACCTCGGGCGGCGCGACGCTGAAAACCTCCGTCACGACCTCGGGCGGCGCCGGCGGCGGTAGCGCCGACAAGGGCGGCGAGGGGCGCTTCATCGTCGCGAGCAACACTTCGCTCACTTTCCAGAGCGGCTCTGTCGTCTCTGGCAATGGCGGCCAGACGGCCTTTGCGGCGACCGATCCCAAGGTCGAGCATTTCACCGGCCCGCGTCAGTCGAACTCTTATATCGCGGGCGCGCCACAGACGCCGACCATCGTCGGCCTTTCGGGCGGCGCGGACATATATGGCGTCGTCTCCGGACTCGACGCCGCCTCGATCGACTTCAACACGACGACGCCGCAGCTCGATCACGCGCCTTCTGACGCGCTGCTCGCGGTCATGCTGCTCGACAAGGGCGTCGGCGCGCTGAACCAGGATTATACGGGCTATGATCTGCTGATCGTCGCCAATGTCTCGACGATCAATGTCGCCAATCCGATGCTCAGCCTCGACGGCGCGACGGCGCAAGCGCTGAAGACCAATGGCGTCGGCGCCGATCAGGCGCTGACGAGCCTCGCTCCGGGGCAGGTGTGGGCGACGCTGGTTCCAGAAGGCAGCGCGCATAATCACACATTCACGGCGTCGATCGGCGTGAACGCCTCCGGCGCGACGACGCTCACCGGCAATACGCTGTCGCTCGGCGGCAATGTCCAATATCTCTCTATTGCGCGCCCCTCCGCGCCGACCGTCGCGCAGCTCACCGGCTTCGACGCCATAGCGGCCGATCCGGGCGCCAATCACATTTTCGGCGTCTCCACCGCGACCAGCTCGCTCGTCGTCGTGAACGCCGACGATGGATCGCAGCGCCAATTGTTCAAGGAGGCGCAGAACAACGTCTCCGGCCTTTCGAGCGTCTCCAATGTGCTCGTGACCGGAACCGACGGTTTCGTTATCACCGAGAGCGCGACGACCGGCAGGCTCGCGACCTTCAAGCTCGCCTCGGCGACGGGCGATCTTTCCTTCGCGAAATCGCAATCGGATGGCGGCTCCTATTACGACTCGATGCGCTATGACGCCGCCACTCGAGTGCTGACGACGACGGGTTCGGCCGGCCTGCGCAGCTATTCGCTGAACACGACGACCGGCGCGCTCACCTTGATCTCGACCGAGTCCGGCGCGAGCAGCGCCGCGACGGAAACGATCGCGCAGAATGGCTTCACCTACTCGGTGAACGCTTCGACCGGCAGCCTCACTGCGGCGAATGCGACGACCGGCGCCTCTCAGACTCTCGCAGGCGCGACCAATGGACTCGTCGGCGCTTCCGATGTGGCGGTGAGCCCGGACGGCGGCTTCGTCTATGTGACGAGCCAGAGCGGCAATACGCTCTCCGTCTTCCAGGTCACGAGCTCCACGACGCAGCCGCTCGTCTTCGTCGAGACTTTGCGCAATGGCGCCAATGGCGTGCGCGGACTCGACGCGCCGACCGACGTCGCCGTCACCGCCGATGGCCAATATGTGCTGGTGACGGCGCGCGGAGCCAATGACATCTCCGTGTTCCAGCGCGATCAGCAGACGGGCGCGCTCGGCTTCGTCCAAGTCGTGCGCGACGCGGTCGGCGGCGTGCGTGGCCTGCTGACCCCCACCTCTCTGATCCTCGGACCGCAGAACGGCTCCACGCTCACCGCCTATGTCGGCAGCCTCGGCTCCACGACTCAGCAGGGCGGCCTCGCGACATTCAATGTCGATCTCTCGCCCAAGGCGCCGCCGATCGCATTCACGACGGAGCACACGGATATAGAGTCGATCGGCGTCACCACGGGCGTCGGCGACGACATTGTGTCGCTCGTCTCCGCGCCGCCGGCGATCGTCGGCGTGACCAAGGTGAATACGGGTGAAGGCTCCGACCATGTCGTCGTCGCCGATTATCGCGGCGCGACCAGCGTCGATCTCGGCGCCGGCGCGGACAGTCTCGATCTGCGCGTCGTCAACGCCAAGACGGCGGCCGACACGCTCGCCATTCATGGCGGCGCGGACGCCGACGCGATCGATGTGCAGAACACGGGCGCAGGCGCGACGACGACGATCAACGGCGATGCCGGCTCCGATGTGATCACGATCGAGAAGGTGGGCGCCGCGGCGCATACGACAGTCTCCGGCGACGCCGACCCGGACATTGTGCGCGTCTCGCTTCCCAACCTGCCCTCCGACGCGGTGACGACGCTGCATGGCGACGCGCCCGGCGCGCTGCCCGGCGACACGCTGATCGTCGATCCGCAGGATCCGAACGCCTCCATACTCGTCGGCGGAGTCGCCGGCCTGCCGATCCCGCAGACCAATGGCTCGATCAGCCTCGCCGGCAAGGGCGCGGTCGCCTATGACACATTCGAGGGGCTGACGGTTCTGTCGTCGCCGATCGTGTCCTTCTCCGCGCCGAGCTATTCGACCTCGGAAGGTTCGGGCGTGACGCTGACCGCCAATGTGCAGGCGCTGGGCTCGACCAATTCGCTGTCCGGTCCGGTCGCTTTCGACATAGACGGCGACGGACAGTTCGGCGAAGTGATCGGAACGGCTCTCGGCGGCGGCGTCTATCGCGTGACGCTTCCCTGGGATCGCCTCGTCGATCTCGGCCTCGCCGACAATGGCCTCTATACGATCGCGGTGCGCGCGACCAATTCCGACGGTCTCTCCACCACGGCCGTTTCGAAAATCCAGATCGCCGACACGCCGCCGGCGGTCGCCGTTTCCGGAGCGCATTCGGCGACGGTCGGAGCGCCCTTCACCATCGGCTTCACGGCGACCGATCCTTCGCCGATCGATCGCGTTCTCGAATGGCGCGTCGATTGGGGCGATGGTTCGGCCGTCGAGACATTCGGCGCCGACGCCACGCAGGCGAGCCATGTCTATGCCGCGCCGGGCAATGTCGCGATCCGCGCCACGGCGGTGGACAAGGATACGACTCCGACCGGAGCGACCTCCGCCGCCTATGCGGTGACGGTCGGTCTCACGGCGAATAATATCGATACGGGCGGCCCCTATCGCATCGCGGAGGGCCAGTCGCTCACGCTGACCGCGCAAGCGACCGGCGCGCCGCTCTCCTATGGTTGGGACATCAATAATGATGGGACGATCGACAAGAGCGGCGCGACGGCGAGCTTCTCCTGGAGCGAGCTGACGGCGCTCGGCGTCAATGACAGCGGCGTCTATTCCGCGCCGCATGTGATCGTCGGCTATGCGACGATCGGCTCGGCGACGCCGACGACGATCTCCAAGGCGGTCGGCGTGACGGTGGACAATGCGCCGCCCACCTTCGCCACCTTCGTCAATAGCGGCCCGGTGAGCGAAGGCGCCGCCTCCGCGACATTGACATTCTCCGGCGTGACCGATCCGTCACCGGTGGACGCGGCGTCGCTGACCTATCGCTACGACTTCGACAATAATGGAACTTTCGATCTCGTGCAGGGCGCGGGGCCGGCGACGGTTCCCGGCCAATATTTGCGGCAGAGCGGCGCGCTGCTCGTTCACGGCCAGATCGTCGACAAGGATGGCGGCGTCGCCGACGCCTATACGACGATCACCATCAATGAGGTGCCGCCGACGCTGACCGTCGCGGGCGCCGCCACGGCGGATGAGGGCGCCGTGTATAGCCTGTCGCTGTCCGCGATCGATCCGGGCGCCGATAAGATCAAATGGTGGGATGTGAATTGGGGCGATGGCGCGCAGGATCACATTCTGATCGATGCGGCCGCCGCCAATGGCAATGTCGTCGCGACGCATTCCTATGCGGACAATGGCGCCTATACGATCAAGACCGGCGCGACCGACAATGACGGCGCCTATGTCGCCGCCGACAGAAACGTCACCGTGCTCAATGTGGCGCCGACGCTGCAAAATGTCGTCGTCGCGCCGGCCGCGGGGCCGGGGTCGGCCGAGATCGCCGAGAACGCGTTCGCGCGCCTCAGCGGCCGCATCGTCGATCCGGGAACGCTCGACAGCTTCCGGCTGAATGTCGCCTGGGGCGATGGGCAGAGCGAGATCGTCGATCTCGCCGCCGGGGCGCTCAATTTCGATGTCGCTCATCGCTATGTTCAGGACGGCGCCTATACGATCACGACCAATATCGTCGACAAGGACCAGGGCGCCAGCGCGCCGACGGTTCTGACGTTGAAGGTCGATAATGTCGCGCCTGTCGTGGGCGTTCTGACTGTGGTTCCGAGCGCGTCGCAAGAGGGCTCCTCCGTCACCGTCTCCGGCGTCTACACGGATGCGGGGCCGCTCGACCTCCATACGGTTGCGATCGATTGGGGCGATGGCTCGAGCTCCGCGAGCGCGGGCGCCGGCGCGACAATTATCGTCGATGCGGTCAATCGCGCCTTCACCGCGACCCATGTCTATCTCGACAATCCGGCCGCGGGCGCCGACTACACGATCTCCGCAATCGTGACCGACGACGCCGGGGCGCCGAGCAATGTCTCGACCGCCGCTGTCATCGTGACGAATGCGGCGCCGATCATCGCCGATCTCACGCTGAACGGCGTCGCCGCGCAAAAGCAGACGATCGGCGGCGCGCTCGCTTCCAGCCTCACCATCGACGAGAATGGGACCGTGACCTTGCTGGGCCGCTTTGCCGACGCCGGCGTCCTCGACACGCATTCGGGCGCTGTGGTCTGGGGCGACGGCGGCGCCTCTGCGCTGACGATCGACGAGGCGAGCCATACATTCACGGCGACGCATCGCTATCTCGACGACAATCCGACGGGAACCGCGGCCGATGATTATCGCATCGATCTGACGCTCTCCGACAAGGATGGCGCCTCGGCGACGATCAGCGCGGCGGTCACTGTGGCAAATGTCGCGCCGGTCTTCACGACCTTCACCAATAATGCGGCAGAGGTCGGCAATGTGCTGCCGGGCGAGCCGGTCGTGCTCACGGGCGTCTTCGCCGATCCGGGAACGCAGGACAGCTATACGCTCATCGTCGATTGGGGCGATGGGACGGCCGCCGAGACGCTCGCCTATGCCGCGGGAACGCGCGACTTCCAGCTGACGCATAATTATCGCGATCCGGGCTTCTGGACGATCTCGGCGCATCTTTCCGATGATGATCTCGGCGTCGCCACCGCGACCACCGAGGCGCGGCTCACCGGCGTCGCTTTGCTCGACGGCGTGCTGCGCATCGCCGGAACGCCACAGGACGACACGGTGATCGTGCGCAAGCCGCTCGAGCCGGTCGCCTATTGGAACTTCAACGAGACCAGCGGAACCGCCGTCGCCGACAGCGCCGGAACGCCGCAGAATGGAACGCTCTATACGGATCGCGCGCCGGACCGCGCCGATCCGGGGCCGTCCGCCGCTTTCGCGCCTTTCGGCGCGGCCAATTCGATCGAGTTCCACGACGACAAGAAGGAATATGTCGCCGTCGCCGACGATGCGGTCTTCAATCTCGCGAGCGGCGCGGTGCAGCTCTGGTTCGACGCCAATGATCAGGATCATGGCTGGGGCGACACGCAGGTCTTGTTCTCGAAGAGCAAGAGCGGCCACGGCGCCGGCCAGCTGACGATCGGCGTCGATCATGGGACGCTGTTCGCCGAGCTCGAGGGCGCCGATGCGACCGGGCGGCTGAGTGTCTATCGCGTCGAGGGCTGCGACGACGTCGCCTGCGGCGATTGGCATAATGTCGCCTTCACCTTCGGCGAAGCCGGCATGAAGCTCTATCTCGATGGCGCGCTCGTCGGCGAGAACGCCTATACGGGTGGATTGCAGGGCAATCACGAGGCGATCGTCATCGGCGCGTCCAACGCCGACAATCGCAACACCTCCGGCAATCTCTCCAAGCTGACCATCAGCGATCCTTTCTCCGGTCACATAGACGAGGTCTCCATCTATGGCCGCCAGCTGAGCGATCAGCAGGTGATGGATGCGATGCAGAAGGGCGCGCGTGGCGCCAATGATCCCAATGGCGCGACGATCGAGGTCTATGCGAGCTTCCTGCCGATCATCGGGCAGAATGTGATCAAGACCTTCGCCGCCGCCGATGTGAAATCCATCCTCATCGCCACCGGCGGCGGCAACGACATTGTGACTGTCGATGCGAGCGTCGATGCGCCGCTGACCGTGAAGGCCGGCGACGGAAACGACACGGTTCGGGCCGGCTCGGGTCCGTCGGCGCTGCTCGGCGGCCTCGGCGAGGACACGCTGATCGGCGGCGTCGCCAGCGACGTCATTCTCGGCGGCGACGGCGCCGATTATCTCGTCGGCGGCGGCGGCGACGATCTCATAGACGGCGGCGATGGCATAGACACGGTCTCCATGCCGATCGTGCAGCCGACCGCTTATTGGTCTTTCGACAAGGTTACGAATGGCGTCGTCGCCGACTCGGTCGGAACACCGCAGAACGGGACCTTCTACGGCGCGTCGCATCACGGCTCGGACAATGCCGGCGCAGATGCGAGCTTCCACGGCGATGCGCGGCAATATGTGGCGGTCGCCGACGACGCCGCGCTGCATTCGGCGAATGGGACGATCGCCTTCCAGTTCGAAGCCGACGGCGCGCACGGCGATCAGGTGCTGTTCGCCAAGAACGGCTATGGCAATAATGAGGGCGATCTCACCATCGGCGTCGCCGACGGCCGCGTCTATGCGCGGCTCGAGACGGGGACGACGTCCTATACGGTGACGAGCTGCGACGATATCGGCTGCGGCTGGCGTCAGCTCGCCTTCAGCTTCGGCGCCGACGGCATGAAGCTCTACATCGACGGCGCGCTGGTCGACGCCAATTCCTACAGCGGCGGCCTCGCGAATAATCGCCAGGCGATCGTGATCGGCGCCTCGGACGAAACGAACAAGAACCAGACCGGCGATCTCTCCAAGCTGACGATCTCCAAGGCGTTCCGCGGCTCCATCGACGAGGTGGCGGTGTTCGGCCAGGCGCTGAACGGCGATCAGATCCGCCGTCTCGTCGTCTCCGGTCCGCGGCTGGCGAGCGCCGGCTCTGGCCTCAGCGGCGCGCTTTCGGATTATCAGCTGTCGTTCGTCGGCGGCGCGCTTCAAGTCGCCGACACGCGTCCGGCGCTGCCGCAAGGCGTCGCCTATTGGTCGCTCGATGAGGCGCGCGGCTCTACCACGCTGGCGGATAGCGCCGGCGCGCCGCAGAACGCCACCTTCGTGACGAAGCTCGCCTCCGATCTCGGCAACGCTGGGCCTTCCGCGAGCGTGGCGCCCTTCGGCGCGGGAACATCGGCGGCCTTCCACAAGGACCCGCGCGGCTATATCGCCGTCGCCAATTCCGACGATTTCGCGCTCGACAATGGCGCGATCCAGCTCTGGTTCGACGCGAGCGGCACGTCGGGAACGCAGACCTTGTTCTCGAAGAACGGCGTGCGCGCCGAGGACGGCCTCACCATCAGCCTCGTCGGGCAGCGTCTCGAGGCGAGGCTCGACGGCCATGTCGTCGAGACGCTCAATATCGTCTCCGCCGGCTCGTGGAACCAGATCGCCTTCACTTTCGGCCAAAGCGGGATGAAGCTCTATCTCAATGGCGTGCTCGTCGGCGAGGATTCCTACACCGGCGGCCTCGCCGGCAATCATGAAGCCATTGTGATCGGCGGCTCCAATGCGAGCAATTCCGACGCCTCCGGCGATCTCTCCAAGCAGCGCGTGACCAACGCCTTCGGCGGGCTCATCGACGAGGTGGCGATATTTAGCGGCTCCGTCGATCAAGCCTTCGTTCGTCGGCTGATGAAGGAGGGCGCGCAAAAGCTGATCGCCGAAGGCGCGGCCGGGCCGACGATCGACGGCACGGATCAGCTGGAAGGCGTCGAGCGTCTCGTCTTCGGCGATGGAACGTCGGCCTATGTGCTCGGCGGCGCCAACCCCGCGACGCTGAGCGCCGCCGATGTCCAGTCTCTCGCCGGCAATGGCCAGCTGGTCGTGCTCGGCGACGGCGGCCAGCCGCTGCATCTTTCCGGCGCCTGGGGCGATATCGGCCAGCGCACGATCGGCAATGTCCTCTACGACGTCTACCACAACAGCAGCGCGCAGCTGCTCGTGCAGTCCGGCGTGCAGGTGACAGTCGATCAGCAATTGCTGACGCCGATCGCCTATTGGACTTTCGACGGCGCCGGCTCTACCGTCGCGGACAGCGCCGGCGCTGCGCAGAACGGCGTGTTCTACGCCAACGGCCAGCCCGACCGTGACGACGCCGGCCCATCGACGACGATCGCGCCCTTCGGCGCGGGAATGTCGGCCGACTTCCACGACTCCAGCCGCGAATATGTCGCGGTCGCCAATGATCCGGCTTTCGCCGTCGCCAATGGCGCGATCACCTTCTGGTTCGACGCGCGCTCGACCTTCGGACAACAGACGCTATTCGCCAAGGACGGCGCCGGCCTGAGCAGCGGGCTGACGATCGGCCTCGATGGAAATCATCTGGTCGTGCAAATGGAAGGGCCGAGCGGCGTCTACTCGATCCGCTCGTCGACGACGGTGGCCGCCGGGGCGTGGCGCAATCTCGCTTTCACCTTCGGCGCCGGCGGCATGAAGCTCTATCTCGATGGCGCGCTCGTCGGCTCGAACGCCTATGCCGGCGGTCTGACCACGAACGAATCCGCGATTGTGATCGGCGGCTCAGACGAGGCCAATGTCGGGGCGGCGAGCGATCTCTCCAAGCTGAAGATCACCAAGTCCTTCGACGGCCATATCGACGAGGTCGCCTTCTTCGGGCAAGCGCTCACCGCCAATCAAATCCAGCAGGCCGCCGTCGCGGGGGCCTTCGGCGTGGCGAGCGTCGATGTTCCCATCACTTTCGTTCCCCCGCCGCCGCCCGCCCCTGCTCCCCATTGCTCGGACCTCGACGATTGGCTGTGGTTCGAAGCCGAGCACAAGCGCAATCACGCCGATCACGACGGACACGCGCTGGCGGGCGATGGCTGGCGGTTCGATTGGTAGCGGCGTGGGAGGGCCGCGCAGCGATGTAATATGACCGTCATACAATGGTGCGAATCGTGACCTGCGCTTTAGAAGCATGAAGTAGAGCGTGCTCGTTTTCAAAACGGAGTGGTGGTTATGGATCAGGTCGAGTCGAATGTGCAGCCCGCCGCCGATATTGCAGACGGCGTCCGCCAGTCGGCGGTGCTCTGGGACGACCGCAACATGGTCACGCATTTCGCCAATGTCGTGAACATTCAGAGCACGCTCGAGCAGGTGGATCTGTTCTTCGGCACCAATAAGACCTGGAACATCGGCAACGAACGTCAGGTGCATGTCGAATTGACCGATCGCGTCATCCTCAGCCCTCATGCGGCCAAGCGCCTCAGCGTCGCGCTGGCCGGCGTTCTCAAGGAATATGAGAGCCGTCACGGCGCGTTGAAAATCGACGGGCGCTGAGCGCGCCGCAGCGGCGGTGACGCGTGACAATGCTTGCGAGCACAGAGGGGGGCGGCGGTCTGCGGCCCCCCGAAAGAACGCGGCTCCTCGACGAGGAGCGCGTCTCCGTCCTCGAGCAGGCGCTGTGGAAGCGCCTGGACGACGCGGCCGATCTGGATGCTGTTCTCGCCGCATGGCTGGCGCTGCAATGCGGAATGATCGCCTCCGCGTTCTGCGGCGCGATCGCCCTGCGGGATCATAGCGGCAATCGCAAGATCGCCTCATGGCCGGAAGGCGTCGACGCCGTCTCGCGCCTTCATTCGACGATCGACCTCGCTGTCGCGCAACGTCGCGGCGTGGCGCACAAGCCCACCCTCGACTCCGGCGCGCCGTCGCCGGTCGCGCAAATCGCCTATCCGATCATCATCGACGATAAAGTGCTCGGCGCCGCCGCCATCGAGATCCATGGCGACGGCCCAGCGCAAGCGCGGCTCGCGGCGCGGCAGCTGCAATGGGGCGTCGCCCGGGTCCGCGAACGTCTGCGCATGGACGCCGCCGCGGAGGCGACGCATCGGCTGCGCCGCGTGACCGGAGTTCTCGACATGCTCGCCGTGGCGCTCGAGGAGGAGGGCTTCTCGCCCGCCTGTCGCGCCTGCGTCACCGAGCTCGCGTCGCTCTATGCTTGCGAACGCGTGAGCGTCGGCTTCGCGCAAGAGTCGGGCGTGCGCGTCGTCGCGATCTCCCACAGCGCTCATTTCGGAAAAGACCTCAATCTCGTTCGGCTCTTGAACGGCGCGATGAACGAGGCGGTCGATCAGCACGCAATCGTCCTCTATCCTCCGCACCCGGACGAATCGACGATTGTCCGCGCGCATGCCGAATTGGCGGAGGCGCATGGCTGCGCCGCCATTCTGACGACGCCAATGTTCGCCAAGGACCAATTCATCGGGGCCTTGAGCTTCGAGCGCGGCAAGGACCGGCCGTTTCAGCCGGACGAAATCGCTTTTCTCGAATGTCTCGCCTCCGCTCTCGGTCCCGTGCTCGACATTCGCCGCCGCGATGACCGCTGGCTGATCGTCAGGGCGTGGGAATCGCTTCGCGCGCAGGCGCATGATCTCGTCGGGCCGGGTCATGTCGGACGCAAGCTCGTCGCCCTCGCGCTGATCGCGTCCACCATGCTTTTCTATCTCGTGACGGACGTCTACCGCGTGAACGCCAACGCCGTGATCGAGGGCCGGGTGCAGCGCGCGATCGTCGCGCCCTTCAACGGGTTCATCGAGGAAGCGCATGTGCGCGCCGGCGACGTGGTTCGCGGCGGAGAGGTGCTGGCGACGCTCGACGATCGTGAATTCGCGCTCGAGCGCTTGCGCTGGGTCACGGAGAGACAGAAGAAGCAATATGAATTCGAGCGCGCCGGCGGAGCGCGCAATCGCGCCGATGCGCGCGTGCTCGGCGCCGAGATGCAGGAGTCCGAGGCGCAGATCAAGCTCGCCGACGAGCAGCTCGCGCGAACGAAATTGCGGGCGCCTTTCGACGGCCTCGTCGTCTCCGGCGACCTCAGCCAGTCTGTCGGAGCCGCGGTGCAACGCGGTCAGCTTCTGTTCGAGATCGCTCCGCTCGATGATTGGCGGGTCGTTCTGGATGTCGACGAATCGCAGGTGAACGAGATCGTGAAAGGGGCGCCCGGCGAATTGCTGATCGCGGCGCTCCCCAACGAGACGTTTCCGCTCATCGTCGAAAAAATCACCCCTGTCGCAAAGGCCGATGAAGGCGCGAATACGTTCCGCATCGAGGCCGCGCTACGGGCGAGCTCGCCGAAGCTGCGGCCCGGCATGAGAGGCGTCGGAAAAGTGGAGGCGGGCCGAAGACGCATAGGCTGGATCTGGACCCGATCGCTGGTCGATTGGCTGAAGATCTGGTCATGGCGATGGCTGGATTAGGAGCGCCGCATGGTCGCGCCGCTGCGCAGCTCCTCCTGGTATCGCGTCGCCGACCTCAAGCCGCGATTGCGCTCGCATGCGCGAATCCATCGCCAGCGCCATAGAGGCCAGCTGTGGTACGTTCTGCAGGATCGGCAGAATGGGCAGTTTCACCGGCTCTCGCCTTTGGCGCATCATATCGTCTGCCTGATGGACGGTCGCCGCACCATCGACCAGATTTGGGAGATGATGGGCGAGCGCTATGGCGACGATCAGCCGACGCAGGACGAAACCATTCGTCTTCTCGCCCAGGTCCACGCCGCGGATCTGCTGATCGGCGACGTTCCGCCGGACATGGAAGAATTGGCGCATCGGGCGGATCGGCACAGTCGCCGAAGCTTCGTGCAGAATATTCGCAATCCGCTGGCGATCCGCATTCCGCTGATCGATCCCGAGCGCTTCCTCGCCGCGACGGCGCCGCTCGGCAGACTCTTGTTCAGCTGGTGGGGCTTCGGCTTCTGGCTCGCGACGATCGCCATCGGGCTCGCGCTCGCCGGCATGCGATGGACCGCGCTCACGCATAATGTCGCCGATCGCGTCCTGTCCTCGGAGAACATCGTTCTTCTGCTGCTGGTCTATCCGCTCGTCAAAGCGCTGCATGAGATCGGTCATGGCATGGCGACGGCGCGCTGGGGCGGCGAGGTCCACGAGCTCGGCGTCATGCTGCTCGTGCTGATGCCGGTCCCCTATGTCGACGCCTCCGCCTCGGCCGCATTTCAGGAAAAGCGGCGCCGGATCATCGTCGGCGCGGCGGGAATCATGGTCGAAATGTTCCTCGCGGCCGTGGCGATGATGGTGTGGGCGCTCGTCGAGAAAGGTTTCGTGCGGGCCGCTGCGTTCGACGTCATGCTGATCGGCAGCGCCTCGACATTGCTCGTCAACGGCAATCCGCTGCTGCGGTTCGACGGCTATTATATTCTCGCCGATCTGATCGAGATTCCCAATCTCGGCGCGCGCGCCAACGCCTATGCGCTCTATCTGCTGCAGCGTTACGCTTTCGGCCTCGCGCATCTTCCATCGCCGGCGACCTCGCCGGGCGAGGCGCGCTGGCTTCTCGCCTATGCGGCGGCCTCCTTCCTCTACCGCATGACAGTGACCTTCGGCATCGCGCTCTTCATCGGCTCGCGATTCTTCATCCTCGGCATTCTGCTCGCGCTCTGGGGAATCGTGACCGGCGTCGCGCTGCCGCTCGCGAAGGGCTTCAATCGCCTCCTCACCGATCCGCAGCTGCGGAGCGTGCGCGGACGAGCGATCCTCGTCTCCGGTCTGGCGACGGCGGCGCTCGTCGTCCTCGCCACTATTGTTCCCGTCCCTTATGCGACCATGGCCCAGGGCGTCGTCGTCGCCCCGGAGAAGTCCACGCTTCGCGTGCGCGCCGACGGCGAGGTGATCGACGCGCTTCTCGCCGAGGATCTCTATGTCGAAGCCGGAACCCGCGTCGCGACGCTGGCGGACCCGACCCTCGCCGGCGAGACCGCTGTGCTGGAGGCGCAGACGGAGGCCTATCGCCTGCGGCTCGAAGCCGTCGCCAACTCCGATCTCGTGCAGGCCAATATTTTTCGCGAGGAGCTGCGTCGCCTCGAAGGAGCCTTGGCGCTGAACCGGCGACGCATGGCCGATCTTTCGATCCTTGCCGAGAATTCCGGCCGTCTCATCTTGCCGCGCGCATCGGATCTTCCCGGAAAATTTCTGAAGAAGGGCGATCTTCTCGGCTATGTCATCGCGGAAGGCGACCCGGTCGTGCGCGTCGTGGTTCCGCAATCGGACATTGATCTCGCGCGCAGCCGAACGATGAAGGTGGAGATCCGCTTCGTCGGCCGCGTCGATCGCGTGATTCCCGCCGTCGTCGCGCGCGAGGCGCCGGCGGCCCTGGACGAATTGCCGAGTCTCGCGCTCAGCAAGCGCGGCGGCGGCGACATTGCGATCGATCCGACCAAGACCGATGCGCCGCGCGCGCTCGAAACGCAGTTCCATCTCGACCTTCATGTCGCGCCGCAAGAGGAGCGGATGAACATAGGCGAGCGTGTCTATGTGCGTTTCGATCACGGCGCCGAGCCGGTCGCCTGGCGCCTCTGGCGCGCCGCGCGCCAATTGCTGTTGAGGCAGTTCGGTGTCTGACGCGCCGGCGCAGGCGCGCCCTCCCCTGCCGCGACCGCGGATCTATCCCGAGCGCCGCTGGCCCCGATCCGGTGTGCTCGAACGCATGGCGGAAGCGGCGGTGGCGCGATTTGCGCCGGCGATCGGATGGCTCGCGGGGCGCGGCGCCGGCGGCATTGTGGAACGTGTCGCCCAGCATGAGGCGGAGCTGCGCGCGCTGTCCGACGCCGAGCTGCGCCTGCGTGGCCGAGCGCTGCGCGAAACGCTGTATCGCTGTCGCGCGCGCGACCCGAAGGCGATCGCGGAAGCTTTCGCGGTGATCCGCGAGGTTTCGGATCGCGTGCTGGGAATGCGACATTTCGACGTGCAGCTGATCGGCGGCGATATTCTCCTCGGCGGGATGGTCGCCGAGATGGACACGGGCGAAGGCAAGACGCTCACGGCGACATTGGCGGCTGCGACCGCGGCGCTGGCCGGAGTCCCGACCCATGTCGTCACCGTAAATGACTATCTCGCGCGCCGCGACGCCGATCTGATGCGGCCGCTTTACGAGTTTCTCGGACTGCGCGTCGGCGTCGTCACGCAGGAGATGGCGCCCGAGCAAAAAATGGCGGCCTACGCCTGCGACATCGCTTATTGCACGAATAAGACCCTCGCCTTCGACTATTTGCGCGATCGTTTGGCGCTCGGGCGGAGGAGCGGCGATCTTCGGCGCAAATTCGAGACTCTCGCCGCTCCGGCGACGCAGGGGCGCGATCTCTTGTTGCGAGGCCTTCATTTTGCGATCGTCGATGAGGCGGACAGCATACTCATCGACGAGGCGCGCACGCCGCTCATTCTCTCGCGAGAACTGCCATCGACATCCGAGCAGGAGGATTTCGTTCGAGCGCTCGAGATCGCGGAGCGGATGAGCGAGGGGCGTGATTTTCTGCTCCGTCTCGACGAGCGTCGGGTCGAGCTGACCGCCGCAGGCCGCGCGCTGCTCGCCGAATTCGCGCAGCCGCTCGGAAGCCGTTGGCGCATGACGGCGCAGCGCGAGGAATGGGCGGTTCAGGCGATCACGGCGATGCGCCTCTTCCACCGCGACGAGCATTATATCGTGCGCGGCGGGAAGGTGGAGATCGTGGACGAGCATACCGGACGCGTCATGGCCGACCGCTTCTGGAGCGATGGGCTCCATCAGATGATCGAGGTCAAGGAAGGATGCGCGATCTCGGGCGTGCGCGCCACGATCGCCAGAATGACCTATCAGCGCTTCTTCCGACGCTATCAGCGGCTCGCTGGAATGACGGGCACGGCCGCCGAGGTCGCGGGCGAGCTCTGGAGCGTCTATCGGCTCGCCGTCGCGCGCGTGCCGAGCAACAAGCCCTCGCGACGCGAGCTGCTTCGAGATCGCATTGTCGCGACAGAGTCGGAAAAATGGCGCGCCATTGTGGAGACGATCGCGGAGCATCATCGGCGGGGCGCGCCGGTTCTGCTCGGCGCAAGGTCCGTCGCTTCGTCGCGCAGAGCGAGCGAAAGTCTCGCTGCGGCGGATTTGGCGCATGTCGTTCTCAACGCCGCGCAGGACGCCGCCGAGGCGGAGATCGTGGCCGCCGCCGGGCGGCGCGGCCGCATCACCGTCGCGACGAACATGGCTGGCCGCGGGACCGACATCAAGCTCGACGACGATGTGAGCGAATTGGGCGGATTGCACGTCATAATGTCGGAGCTCCACGACGCGCGCAGAGTCGATCGGCAGCTCGCCGGACGATGCGCGCGGCAAGGGCAGCCGGGTTGCTTCCAATCGTTCTTATCGCTCGAGGACGGCCTGACGGACACCAACGTTTTACCCTTCGAACGGTACTTAATGTACGTAATGATTCGAGCCGGCTGG
The DNA here is from genome assembly GCF_004366495.1 of Methylosinus sp. sav-2. Taxonomy (NCBI): domain Bacteria; kingdom Pseudomonadati; phylum Pseudomonadota; class Alphaproteobacteria; order Hyphomicrobiales; family Methylocystaceae; genus Methylosinus; species Methylosinus sp. sav-2. Next base: position 52,970 of record NZ_SOEJ01000013.1, on the reverse strand, counting down.
TCATGGCCTGCGCGTTTCGCTCTTCGCGCTGCGCAGCGTCGCGCGGAGCGGCTTCATGCTCATATGCGTCGCGAATTATTGGATAGAGACGAGACTCTCGATCATGCGCTCGCCTTCACAGGAAAAGCCGAATAATCCCCGAACGTCGATCGCGCGAACCGTCATCGCTGCCGCTCTGGCGATGTGCAGCGCTTCGTCGGCCAGCGCGGGGCGAGCCGAAAATCGTCGGATCGATTGCGTCATCGATCCGACGATGACGGTCAAGCTCGGCAGCCCGACTGCGGGATTGGTGTCCGAAGTGCTCGTCGATCGCGGAGACGTCGTCGTCGCGGGCCAAGTGGTCGCCCGGCTGGAATCGAGCGTCGAAGCCGCGACGCTCGAATTGAATAGAGCCCGCGCTGCGAGCGCAGCGCGCGTCGAGGCTCAGGCCGCGCGGCTGACGCTCAGCCGAGCGCGCATGGGCCGAGCGCGAGAGCTGCTCGCGCGCAACAGCTTCACGCGGGACAAATTCGACGAGCAGAGGGCGGATACGCGCGTCGCGGAAGAAGATCTGGCGCGTGAGAAGGTCGAATTGCGGCTCGCCGAGCTCGAGGTCGAGCGCTCTCGCGCCCTGCTCGAGCAGAGGACCATTCGCAGCCCTATCGCGGGGGTGATCGGCGAGCGCAAGCTGTCGCCGGGCGAGTTCGTCCATCAGGACACTTTCATAATGAGCGTCGTGCATCTCGATCCGCTGCATGTCGAGGCGTTCCTGCCGGTGGCGATGTATCCGAAGATCAAGATCGGCGAGGCCGTCATGGTGTCGCCGGACGAGCCCGTCGGCGGGAGTCATCTCGCGACGGTCTCGGTGATCGATCGCGTATTCGATCCGGCGAGCGCGACATTCGGCGTTCGCCTTCTCTTGCCGAATCCGGACAATCGGCTGCCGGGCGGCCAACGCTGCAAGCTCGATTTCGACGAGGCGGCGCGTGAGAGGGACGCGCAATGAACGCGGCGCGCGCGCAGCGTCTTTGCGCATTCATATCGTGCTTCCTGGCGCTCGCGGCGCAAGAGAGCCATTCGGAGACGTTGAAGAGCGCTCTGGCTTCGGCCTACGCCAATAATCCGGACCTCGAGGAACAACGCGCGGTCGTGCGGATTCGCGATGAGGACGTGTCCAAAGCTGCGGCGGGGCATCGGCCGAAGGCTGGCGCGTCCTTCAGCGCGGGGCCGCAAAAGTCGAGCGTCCGTCAACCGGGCGGCCGCGATCAGCTGAGGAACCGCCTCTACACCGATGATGAGAATTTCGGCCATCCGCGCAGCGGCACGCTGAATCTGTCATTGACGGTGTTCGACGGCTGGCGTTCGGATAATTCCATGCGTCAGGCCGAGTCCGGCGTGCTCGCGGCGCGCGCGATTCTGTCGGCCGCGGAGCAGGAAGTGCTGCTGCATGCGGCGACCGTCTATATGGATGTGCTGCGCGACACTGCGGCGCTCGGTCTGCGCAAGCACAATCGCGCGGTTCTCATGGAGCAGCTGCGCGTGGCGCGCGATCGGGCCGAAATGGGAATGGCGACGATCGCCGATGTCGCGCAGGCGGAAGCGGCGCTGGCGCAAGCCGAGGCCGACCATGTCGGGGCGCGCGAATCCTTGCGGGCGAGCGTCGTCGAATATAGGGAGGTGATCGGCCATGCGCCCGTGCGGCTCGAGCCTGCGAAAGGCTGCGAGCGTGATCTGCCGACGACGGCCGAGCAGGCTGTCGAACGGGCCGTCGCCGCGCATCCGCAGGTGATCTCGTCGCTTCATCAAGTGGATGTCGCGACGATGACGGTGAAGGTCGCCGAGGGCGCGCTCATGCCGTCGCTTTCCGTAGGCGGGCAAGTCTTCCAGCAATATGATTCCTATCTCGGCTATCCCGGCACGCGGCAGTTTTCGGCGCAGGTGACGGGAACGCTCAATGTTCCATTGTACGATGGCGGCGCCGAATATTCCGCGGTCAGGCAGGCCAAGCAGCAGCTCGGTCAGGCGCAGGTGCATGTCTCGGCTCAGCGCAGCGCTGTTCGCGCCAAGCTCGCCGCGAGCTACAGCCGTCTTGCGACCGCAAATGCGGCGCTGCATTACGGCGGAACGGTGGTGAGATCCTCGGAGAGGGCTCTCCAGCAAATTCGCAACGAGGCGGAATTCGGCCAAAGAACGCTTCTCGATGTGCTGAATGCGCAGCAGGCGCTATTCGACGCTCGGGTGAAAATGGTCTCGGCGCAGCACGATCGCGTCGTCGCCTCCTGCTCCGTTCTCGCCGGGATCGGCGGCCTATCCGCCGAGAGCTTGAATCTCGACGTCGACCGATATGACCCGGCGAAAAATCTGGAGCAGATACGAGAGCTTTGGATCGGCCTGGACACGCCGGAGGCTGTCGCGTCGCCTTCGATTCCGTGAATCCAGAATGATTGTTCGAGGCGAGCTGCGTCGTCAGCGTCGCGCTGATCTTCATTTTGAGGAGCGACGCTTCTGATACGGGAAGCATTATCGCGCCTTGGGCTCCGAAGCGTTGTTCTTGCCGTCCGTGCCGAGATCGAAATGCTGGCCGTCTACCTCGATGCTGCGGATGCGCGCACGGTAGCCGGCGCCCGGCGAGGACGCATGAACCTTGTGGGCCGCTCGGCTGGACGTCGCCGCAACGTGCGACGCGCGCATGCGGGGAGCCGGTAGCGGAGTCTGCGACGCCTCGCCACCCTGCATATTATCGTCGATATCGGCCGAGGCAGCCGCGGCTACCGCCGCCCTGCCCGCGGTGGCGCGCGACGCCTCGGCGCCATTCGAAGACGACGCCCTCGCTTCTCTGGAGACCACATTGCCGGCGCTCGTCGCCGCCTGCCGCGTTTGCGCGAGTTGTGCTGCTGCGGCGGCCCGATCCGCCAACACTTTGCCGATCGTTCCATTGATGTAATAGGGGACGTCCTTGATCTGCGCATTCGTCAATCCGCCGCCCCCGGTAACGGCGCCGGCCGAGCGGCCGTCGGGCGTATTCGTCATCGCCAAGCCGGGGTTGCTTTCGGAGTCGTAAAAGCTGTTCGTGATGGAGCCGGCGGAGCTCCCGCTCGAGTAGGAAACACCAGAGATTCCTCCGGTGAGGCCCTCAGGACCTCGCACGAGACCCTGTGAATATGAATCTGCGATAGCGCCTGTGTTGCGACCGGCCAGCCCACCGGTCCAAGTGCTGGCCCCGGTCCCCGTGACCGCCCCGGAAGCCGATGAGCCAGTAATATTTCCGCTGTTGAATCCGACGAGTCCTCCGGCTTGAATGCCGCTCGTCGTGACATTCCCCGTCGCGTAGGAATTGGTGATGGCGCCGGCGCTGGTTCCGGCGAGGCCTCCTGTCGCGATGGTCCCGCCGGTCACATCGCCCGTCGCATAGGATTTGTCGATGTTGACGGCTTTCGTCGATTGAGAGCTGCCGAGCAATCCGCCTGCGTACCATCCAGCCGTCGTCGAGACATTGCCGGTCGCATAGGAATTGGCGATGGTGCTCACGCCGCCCCTTGCGCCAGTCGATATATATCCGACGAGGCCTCCGATGGATTCGCCGGTATTTTTGGCGCCTGTGCCGGTCACATCGCCGGTCGCGTAAGAATTGGTGATGAGAATACCTACGCCCGCGCCTGTCGTGCTCACCATTCCGATCAATCCGCCGGTTCCGTTGATAAGCGGCGCGTCGTCCGGAAAATTGCTCGTCACATTGCCGGTCGCATAAGTGTTGTCGATAATGACATCGCCGCCTGCAGACTGCGCGCTTCCGCTTATCTGTCCGATAAGTCCGCCGATATTATATCCGCCGCGCACATTGCCGGTCGCGAAAGAATTCGTGACCTTCAATGAATTTGTGCCGATGGTCGTGGCGTAGCCGATGAGGCCGCCATTGCCGCTGCCGGCGTCATTGCCGTTCACATTGCCGGTCGCGTAGGAATAGTCGATCGTCGTGGCGGTCGCGCCGCCGACCAGCCCTCCTCCACCCTTGTCCACGTCGCCGGTCGCATGCGAATGCGAGATTGTCGAGCCTGTATTGAAATAGCTCCCGGCGCTTCCCAACAAGCCGCCGCCGCCTCCCGACACCTTTGCATCCGAATAGGCGTAGGTCACGTTCGAGCCGGTCACTCCTCCAGCCAGACCTCCACCTGCAATGGCTATCGACCCCGTGCTGTAGACTTGAGCGAGCGTCACCAGATTGCCGGTTCCCAATAGCGCTCCCCCTCCGCTGGAGGAGGATGCGCTGCTGATGTCGACATTCACGATTCCCACATCGCGAATGGTGGAGGCGCTGCCGTCCGCTCCCGCCCGGCCGATCAGTCCCATGGGATCGGATGACGTGCTCGGCGCTTTCAGAGTCAGATTGCCGATGCTGTGGCCGAGACCCGCGAAGGTCCCAGAGATCGCCGAGACGACCGAAGCCGCGCCGAGATGGGCGGCGCTCCACTGCGAAGCGTCGAGGTTTGTCGCAAGTGCGAATTTTCCGCTGGCCGTGCCGGTGGCGTCGTCCAACGCAGCGAGCTGGTCCATCGAATGGATGAGCGTGTAGCTCTGCCCGTTGATCGCGAGAGTGGCGGTGTCACCCGGAAGGCTGATCGATCCATAGACGCCGCCGCTCGTATCCTTCACGGCGATAGGACTGCCGTTGGCGTCGAGCGTCGCGCCTGCGTAGCTGGCCTTGCTGCGGATGTGATAGTCGCCGCCATAGCTCATCGCCAGCGCGCCATGGGCGCCAGACAGCGACACGGCGTCATTGATGTAGATGTCCGCGCCCGCATTCAGCGTCAGCGCGCCGCGATCCGCAGTGGTGGCGACCGGCGCATTGACGTTGATATTATTGGTCGCCGAGAGCGTCAGCGAATTGTTCGACGACCAGCTCACGGCGTCGTTCAGAGTGACGCTGCCGCCGATCGCATTGAGGGCGAAATTGCGCGTCGCGAGATTTCCATTGACGAACTGACCGCTGAAAGTCCCGCCGGCGCCGACGATGATGTCCGGCTGGCTCCACGACCAGGAGCCATTGACCCCTGTGTTCAGCGCGAAACTGTTTCCCGTGACGACGCTGCCGCCGGCCGTCTCGAGCAGTCCGCCATTGCCGCTCGCCGCTGCAACATTGACGGCGCCATTGACATTGGTCTTGCCCGCCAGATTGCCGACGATATAGCTGCTCAATCCGCTGGCGGCGGTGCTCAGCGTCAGGCTCAGCGTGTTCGCCGACGCCAGCAGGACCTTACCGCCGCGCGCCGTCAGCGTTCCCGATTGATCGACGCCATTATTGCTCGCCAGCGCCGCAAAGCCGCCGTCGACGATGACGATGTCGCCGGCCGCCACCACCGAGCCGGAGCCGCTCGAGGCGACGAAGAGATAATTGCCCGCATTGAAATTGGCGTCGCTGATGCTCAGCGTGCTGGCGACGAGCGCGCCGACATTGACGCTGGACCCCGCCGTGAACAGCACGCCGGCGGAATTGAGAATGAAGACGCGGCCATTGGCGTTGAGAGCGCCGGCGATCACGCTCTTCTCATTGCCGGTCACGCGATTGAGGACGACGGAGGTCACAGAAGGCTGGACGAAATTGACGGTCTCGCCCGCCGCGATCGAGAAGCGGAACCAGTCGATGATCGCCGAATTCGTCGTTTGCGTGATCGTCGTCGTATTGCCGGAGGTCGCAATTGTGGCGGCGCCGCTCGCCACATGATCGAGAGCGAGACTCTGATTACCGACGACGACCGATCCAACGCTGCCGACCACAGTGTAATTGGGGTTGTTGACGGTCAGCGCGGTCACGTCGGTGATCGACTGAACGCCCGCGGCGGAGCCGGCTATTTTGGCGGAGCCGCCGAGGCTCACCGAATCGCCCGCCACCACATTCATCGCAGCGAGATTGCCGGCGCCGATGCTGACACTCCCATCCGCCGACTTGGTCCCGTAGAGGCTGAGCGCCAAAGGCGTGATATTGGCGGTGGTCGTAAGAGACGCGTTTTGCAGAATATAATTGTCGCTGTCGGTCCCTGTCAGCGCCAGCCCGGAAACGGCGACCGCCTTGCTCTGGCCGACATTTTTGTCGGCAAATTGCGCCATCGAATAAGAGAGGGACAGATTGTCGCCCGCGACCTTGCCGGGCAGCTGATAAGATATGGCGTCGACTGTCGCGCCGTCATAGACCTTGTCCACGCCAGTGGCGGCGGCGCTGATCGGCTTTGGCCCGATTGTCGCCGTGGTCGTGTTGGCGATCGTGTAATTGCTCGCTTTGCCGCCATTGGCGCCGTCCGCCGCGGTATAGGCGAGGTTCACCGTCTTGCCGACGGCGGCGTTCTTGTCGGCGAAAGCCGCCGACGTATAGGCGACATTCAGCGTCTGATCGCCGATGAGACCGATGAGCCCGCTGTTCGCTACGCCGCTGTTCAGCGTGGCCGAGGTGGTTCCGTCATAGACCTTGTCGGCGACGACGCCAGAGATCGTCAGCGCTTTCGGATTGACCGTGACCGTGCCCTTGACGTTCTTATAGACCGATGACAACACGCTCGAGGCGGCCTGCATGCCTGCGTCGACATAGCCATTGCTGGTCGCGACGGTGAAGGGATTGAGGGTCGTCGAGGACACGTCATCCTTCGAAAAGCCTGACCCTCCGCCTCCCTGCAAGCCCAGCACCGACAGCGACAGCGTGCTTATCGTCGAAGTGGCGACGCCATAGGTGGGGATGGTGCTTGTGCTGACGTAGATCAGAAGATTTGCGAGAATGGGATAGCCGGATTTCGAAGCCGCCCAAATGGCGGCGTCGAAACCCGCGTAGCTCGCGAAGCTGGGCGCCTCAGCGGCGGTCAGACTCTTTGCTGCGGAACTGTCGGTTACCGGGGAACCGCTCGAATACCAATAGGCGTTGGTGATCGCGCCGCCGGTGTTGTCCGCGACGAAACCATATTGCGGCTGCGCGCCACCGACCGAATAGGAGGTCGCATAGGCGTTGCTGATCGTCCCGGAGTTCTGATAGGCGAAGGCGGCGCTCCAATTGGACGATGCGTTGGTTCCATTGAGCGACGTCGTATAGGCGTTGGTGATCGTCCCGGTGTTTTGCCCGACGAAGCCCGCGAGACGAGGCCCCGCGCTGTAGAAGTTTCCCGTAGCGGCATATTCCATATAGGAATAGGACTGATCGATCGTTCCCGTGTTCTTGCCGACGAATCCGCCCGCGATCGACGTCGTATCGGCGCTGGATAGCCTTATCTGATTGCCTGCATAGGATCGATCGATCTTTCCGGCGTTCACCCCGACGAGACCGCCGACATAAGAAAGGTTGGAGACGCCGAAAGCGGTATTGGTGAGCAGCTGCGTGTTGGTCGAGAGATTCAACGCCCGCGCCGAGCTGTCGATGATCCGGCCGCTGGCCTCGTTCGTCCCGACCAAGCCGCCGCCGACGCTCGTTATCGCCACATTGGCCAGCGAATAGCTCTGAGCGATGAGGCCCGAGTTGACGCCGACGAGACCGCCGACGCTGTCGATCGTCACTGTCGGATTGGCCGCGGCCCGTGGAACCACGTTTCCGCTGGAGAAACTGTTGACGATGGAGCCCTGGTTGACATTGGCGAGCAGGCCGGCCGCGGCGCTGCTCGTCGTTCCCGCGCTGAGCGACGCCGATGCGACGGCGAAATTGCTGACCAGACCTCCGGCGCCGATCGTTCCGAACAAGCCCGAGCCGGTCAGCTGGGCCGAGATGACCGAGTGGCCGAGACCGTTGAAATTGCCGGTGAAGGCGGTCGTGGCGCCGATCGGGCCGCTCCAATTGCGCGCTCTCAAGCCGCTGAGATCGGCGCCGAGCACATAATTGCCGGCCAAGTCGTTTTTGACGGCGTCCAATCCGGCGACAGTGGTGATGACCGTGTAATTGGCGCCATTGAGCGTGAACGTCCCGGCGCTGGAAAAATCGAGCCTTCCGGCGAAGACGCCATTGGTCGCGCCCTGATAGGCATAGAGCCCTTTGGGCGTGCCGTCGGCATTGGTTCCGACGCCATAATTGGCGGCGAAGGAAGCTGTCCCCGTCGCCGTCATCACAGCGTCGATGAAGACATTATTCGTCGCGGTCAGCGTCAGTCTGTTGCCCGACCAGCTGACGGCGTCATTGACATAGATATTGCCGTCGGCGCCGTGTCCGCTCGTCGACTGGATCGTGACATTGTTCGAAGCGAGCTGGCTCGTCAGCGCCGCGCCGGTGATGTCGCCGCCTATGCCGATCGTGAAGCCGTCCGGATCGATGATCCAGCTTCCTGTCGCCCCGCTCGTCGAGGCGGTCGTCACGACGGCGCTATCGGCAACCGTCACCTTATTGCCGGAGGTCTCGATCGTTCCGCCGTCGCCGCCCTTGCGCGCCGAGGCGTCGAGCTTGCCGGACACATTCACCGTTCCGCCCGAAGCGAGCAGCTTGATCCTTCCGACCTTCACCGAACCGCCGCTCGACGACGAGCCGCCGGTCAGATCGGCGAGCGTTCGCGCCTTGATGATCCCGCTATTGTTGACCTGCGCCGAGAGCAAATCGTCGGCCGCTTTCGCGGTCAGCACGACCTGGCCGCCATTGGCTTTTATCAGCCCCTTGTTCTGGACGAGAGCGTCATAGGTCCCTTTGTCGATCGTCACATCGACGAGAGAATCGCCACCGAAATTCAGCGTGATCTGCTCGCCGGAAGCGAGCGCGATCGTCCCGAGCTTCGCGGTGATCGTCCCCTCGTTCGAGACGGTCTTGCCGAGCAATGCGACATAGCCGCCTTCGCTCGCTTTGATCTTGCCCTGATTGACGACGGCGGCGTTCGATGAGCCGGAAAAGACGTAGTTCCCGGCCATGAAGTTCGAGTTGGAGATATCGAGCGTCGAGGCGACGAGGCCGCCGACATTCACCTGGGCGTCCTTGCCGAAAAGGATGCCGGCGGAATTGACGAGGAACACGCGCCCATTGGCGTTCAGCGCGCCGGAGATGACGCTCTGTTCATTGCCGACGACACGGTTGAGCGTCACCGACGTGGCCGTCGGCTGAAGGAAATTGACCGTTTCCCCGGCGCCGATGGAGAAGCCCTGCCAGTTGATGATAGCGCGATTGGTCGCCTGCGTGATATTGGTGACGCTGCCAGCCGAAGCGATGGTCGCCGCGCCGTCTACGACGACGCCGCCCGTCGGGTTGGCCAGGGCGAAACGCGGCAGGGCGAGAACGGCGGCGATGGCCGTCATGGTGGAAAAAGCGCCGCGCAGAGCGAGCAGATCGGCGCGATGCCGCTGCGATGATATCGACGTCGAGACAGCCGCCCATGATTCCGTCTTCCGTCCCACATTGCGGCTGAAACGCATCGATCTGCCCTTTTTGCGGACGGAACCCATGCATCGGTCGTCGCGGTAAGGCGGCGCCGACGCTCCGTGCCATGCTTATGTTATGTAAACGAAATATATTATGATGCCGGATAAGTAGTGCTCGAAAACGGGGCGTTGTGGGCAAATTTAGGGCTGGCCCGGTGGGCGACAGTCCGGCAATCAGATGGATGCCACGCCGGTCGGTTCGACAAGAGGCGTCGCCTGCTTGGCAAAGACGGTCTGGCTTTGCCCATTCTTTGTCAGAGCGGCGTCGGCGCGAGCGATTTTCCGTATGCGCCGATTATATTGGCGACCTCTGGAAGCTGGTCGACGAGCCGCACGGCTGGTTCGACCTCGAAGGAGGCCCCTGCCCTCTCGAAAATCGCTAGGCATAGCTGGTCGGGGTCGTGTCGGGAACGGAAGGCGAGTCCGTCCGGCGCGTCAGGATGCGCCCACAGCGCGTCGGCCCAGGCGCCGCAAGGCGCATAAGGTCCGGTCGAGATGGAATTGTCGAGGCCGAGAATCTGTAGCCCGGCGCCGTGCAATTGAACGATACGCAGCGCGCTCCGACAGCGCAGGACGCTCGAAGCACGCGCTTCGATGTCGGCTTGAGCGATCATTTTCCTGTGTGGATTGCGCAGCAATGTTTCGACCAGCGCGCCGGCGAAGCGAAATGCGACATAAAGCACGCCAAATGAGCCGGAAGCGCTATCGAAACGATAGGTCGGCGGCGCTCCCGGACCCGGACCGAAGAAGATCGGCTGATGCTCCATCCGATGCACGCGGTGGAGCTCCGTCCGACCGGGCAAAACCTCGATCGGAAGCGCCGCAGTGGCGAGAGCGGCTGGTGGGAAAGTTGCGACGCCCGAAGGGCCTCGGCCCGGGCTCACGCGAAGCCGTCGCCTTGTTCGATCCGGGCGAGTCGTTCCAGCTCCGGGGTCAGTCCCTCGCGCCGCAGCCTCTGCATCGGCGTCTCGCCTCCGAGAGCATCGTCGGGCGCCAACAGAAAATCCATCGCGACCCAGGGACCGGCTTTGGCGAAGACGTCGAGAAGCTTCGGCAGGCCGGCGACGACCGTCCCCTTGGCCTCGTCGAACTGGCAACGCGGATAGCGCCAATCGCCGCCCATGCGCACGGCCAGCAGCGTATTGGCGCGACGGCGCTTTTCGATCGCCTGCCGGCTGACTCCGAGCTGTTGCGCGACCTCGGTCGAGGAAAGCGTGCCTCCAGCGGCTTCGAGGATCTGGACGCGATGTTCCGCATTCCGCGCCACGAGCGGGGCGAGCGGGTCTAGATCGACAAGCGAGGCTTCGGCGGTCGCGGCGTCCGCCAGCACGCGCGCGAGGGCGCCGAAACCTGTGGAGGCGGCGAGCGCTTCGGAGAGTATTTTCAGATCGGCATGCGCGGCAATCCGCGTGATGGTGTCCATGGAGCGACGGAGAAACGCCTCGCGCAAAGGGTCGGCGCTCGCGGCGTCGCGGAAGGCGGTCTCGTGCGAAGATGGAGCTTTCATCGGCGCCTCGGTTGTCCTCAGGAGAATATAGCGCAGTGCATACGTGGTCAACCGAGGCGCGGCCGACAGCGACCGAACCGACGATGCGCCCGCGACGGAATTCGTTCTCCAGAGCTGCTCCGTCGCTTTGCCGCGCGACCATCGAGTCGAGACGATGGTCGCGACAAGGCCATTGACCGTCGCCCTAGTCTTCGCTAGGTTGGGCATGTCTCGGGGAGTCCAAGACAGCAAATCTTTCAGGGGAGACCTGAATATGAGCGCATCGGCGCAAAAGCACGATTATCTCGTGTTCATCGGGCGTTTTCAGCCCCTTCACAATGGCCATCTCCATGTCATACGCCAGGCGCTCGCCGCCGGGCGCAAGCTCATCGTGCTGGTCGGCTCGTCGAATGCGGCGCGGTCGCCGCGCAACCCTTTCACCTATGAGGAGCGGCGCGACACGATCCTGGCCGCCCGTGGCGCGATCGAGGCTGCGCCCGATCGCATTCTCGTTCGGCCGCTGCCAGATTTTCTCTACAATGATCGCGCGTGGATCGCCCATGTCCAGCGCAGCGTCGACGAGGCCATAGCCGCGGACGGCGGCTCGGAACGCGCTTCGGTTGGCCTCATCGGCCACAGCAAGGACAAGTCCTCCTATTATCTGCGCATGTTCCCCAATTGGGACGCGGTCGATGTGCGGACGCAGCATGGCACGCTCAATTCGACCGATCTGCGCGAGGATTATCTGCGCCGCGCGCCGCGCATTCCCGACGCGCCGCTCTGTCCCGCGGAGACCAGCGAGTTTCTCACCCGCTTCATGCTGACCGACGCCTTCAAATGGCTGGTCGGGGAGACGGAGTTCTATCGCGATTACAAGGCCGCCTGGGGCAAGACGCCCTACCCTGTCTTCATCAATTGCGTCGATGCGGTCGTCGTTCAGTCGGGCCATATTCTCCTGGTGGAGCGCGCTCGCCGTCCCGGCGCCGGGCTGCTCGCCCTGCCCGGCGGCCATGTCGATCCCAATGAGAGCTTTCGCGACGCGGCTGTGCGGGAATTGAAGGAGGAGACCAAAATCTCCGACCAGAAGGGAGAAATCCCTCCGGCCATGCTCGCCTCCTTCATCGACGAGACCAAGACGCGGCTATTCGACCATCCCGACCGCTCCGAGCGCGGCCGCGTCGTGACCCAGGCCTTTCTCTTCGACCTTCCGGCGCGCAAGCCGATGTTCTCGGTGCGCGGTGACGACGATGCGGCGAGCGCATGCTGGCATGAGCTCGGCCGTCTGAGCGCCGACCAGTTTTTCGAGGACCACGCCGCCATCATCCGCGAGATGACGGGCGCGTTGATCGACTGATTTTTACTTTGGCGTCCGGGGAGTCCGGGCGCCGGTTTCGCGCTGGAGGAGATTCCAGACATGACTCGCATCAGCAGAATTCTCGACGCCGACAGCTACAAGGCCAGCCATTTTCTTCAATATCCACCCGGGACGGAATTCGTCTCGAGCTATATCGAGTCGCGCGGCGGCGCCTTTGCGCAGAGCCTGTTCTTCGGCTTGCAGATCTATCTGAAGGATGTGCTGACGCAGCCGATCACGCGCGCCGACATAGACGAGGCGGAGGAGATGCTGCTCGCGCATGGCGAGCCTTTCAATCGCGCCGGCTGGGACCATGTGCTGAACGCCCATGGCGGCCATATGCCCGTGCGTATCGAGGCGGTTCGCGAGGGCAGCGTGCTGTCGACCGGAAATGCGCTCGTGCAGATCGTCAACACGGACCCGCGCGTTCCGTGGATCGTCTCCTATCTCGAGACCGCGCTTTTGCGGGCCGTCTGGTATCCGACGACGGTGGCGACGCGCTCCTGGCATTTGAAGAAGATCATCGACGCCGCCTGGCGTGAGACTTCGGACGCGCCGCAGGAGCGGTTGGTTTTCGCTTTGCATGATTTCGGGGCGCGCGGGGCATCGAGCAGCGAGAGCGCTTCGATCGGCGGCCTCGCCCATCTGGTCAATTTTCGCGGCACCGACACGCTCGCGGCGCTCGCCCTGGCGCGGCGCATCTACCACGAGCCCATGGCCGGCTTCTCGATCCCGGCCGCCGAGCATTCGACGATCACCTCATGGGGCCGCGAGCGCGAGACAGACGCCTACGCCAATATGCTGCGCAATTTCGGCGGGCCGGGAAAGGTCGTCGCGGTCGTCTCCGACAGCTATGACGTCTATCGCGCGACGGCGGAGATTTGGGGCGGCAGCCTCGCCTCGCAGGTTCGCGAAACGGGCGGAACGCTGGTCGTGCGGCCCGACTCCGGCGATCCGACGACGACTCCGGTGGAGATCGTCGAAATCCTCGCCGAGAAATTCGGCGCCAGAACCAATAGCAAAGGGTTCCGCCTTTTGCCGAATTGTGTCCGCGTGATTCAGGGCGACGGCGTCGATGAAAGCTCGATCATGGCGATCCTCGCCAATCTGCGCGCGAAAGGTTTCGCTGCGGACAATATCGCGTTCGGCATGGGCGGCGCGCTGCTGCAGAAGCTCGATCGGGACACGCTCAAATTCGCGATGAAGACGAGCGCCATCCGCATCGGCGGTGAGTGGATCGACGTGTTCAAGCAGCCGATCGGCGATCCTGGCAAAGCCTCGAAAAAAGGCCGCCTCGCGCTGGTTCACAGGGACGGCGCGCCGCGCACCATTCGCGCGGAGCAGCGTCGGGACGGCGAGGAGAATCTGCTCGAGGAGGTTTTCGTCGACGGCTATTTGATTCGTGACGAACGCCTCGAGGATGTTCGTCGTCGCTCCTGGTGACGTGCCCCTGAAAAATCCCACCAGCATCGATTAGAGTCCGGCCGATTGCAAGACGGATACGATGAAGAAGAAACGGTTCACGGAAGAGCAGATCATCGGGATTTTGCGGGAGCAGGAAGCCGGCGCGAAGGCGGCGGACCTCGCGTGCAAATACGCGGTTTCGGAGACGACGCTCTACAATTGGAAGGCCAAGTTCGGCGGGATGGACATTTCCGAGGCCAAGCGGCTGAAGGCGCTGGGAGGAAAACGCGCGTCTGAAGAAACTCTTGGCCGATCAGATGCTCGATGCGGCGGCGAACTCCTGGCAAAATTATGTATGGTCCGCCCCGGCATTGCAAGGGTCGTCTGGACTGCGGTCGGACGCAGTTAGCGTAAATGAATCCGGCCTCTCGCGAGTGGGCCGCTGTTGCGGCCAGGTCATGATGAGATTCGCGCGCATCGTTCCCACTAAATGGTACGGGCTCGGGAGCCCGTTTTTTTGATCGAGCTTACGATGCGTGGATCGCCTGCTCCGACATCATTCCTTCTCCCCCGGCAACTGCTGCCGAGCGCCCGATCAGACGTGCGCCGGATCGACCCGCTCGTAGAGATTGCCCGTCCGCGTGAGCACTGCCCAAGCCATTCGGGCGATCTTATTGGCCAAGGCGACGATCACCTTGTTTCGATGCATCCGTGTATCGAGCTGATCGAGCCAAACCGCGAGCTTGTCTTTTTGCCTGTCGAGGCGCGCGACGCACGATCGGGTCAGCGTCGCCGCCTCAGAACTCTCCATGAAGGCGCACAGCGAAGATTGAAACGGATCCGCGATCGCGGTTATAAGCGGGATTATGCACGAACTGATAGTTGGCGGTGAGATGAACCCCGTCCTGGATATTGAATTTGTAGTATGTTTCCAAAATGTGTTCGCCGTCATAAGCGAGCGCGCCATCGCCGAGCAGAATGCCCGATCCTCCGTTCGCCAGATAGCGGATGTGGCTACCTGATATTCCGTTTACGACGCCGGCGACGCCGATCGCATCCTTGGAACGACCCCATCCGCCTCCCGTGAGCACCGCGCCCGCGGAGAGCGATCGTTCGATCTCGGTGAACTCCATCGACTCATATCGGCCGTTCGCCATGCTCGCGCGAAGGAACAAGCCCAGATCATCCGCGAGAGGCTGTTCAATGTTCAAGCCGGCGCCCGCCTTGAAGCGCTTTTTTCGATCGGCCGTAATGTCCGGCGTATTTCCGGAGAGCAAGCCGAGAGCCACAGCCTCGTCATATTTTCCGAGATACGCCAAGTCGCCGTAACCTAAGAATTTGATCTTGGCTTCCTGACCAAGGAGCAGCGAATGGCGCGCCTCGAATTCGACGACGGGCATGAATTGACGAAAAAGCGCGGGCTCGATCGCCTCGCCATTGGGAATGAGGGATGTCTGAAAAACACCGGCGCGCGCCGTCCACCAGTCCTGCTTCCACTCCGCCGTCGCCCCATGCGTATAGCCCCAGGAGTCGGCGGCGTAGTCGAAGGCGCCCATGTCGAGGACAGACCAGTTCAGAAATCCACTTCGGCCATCGTGAGCGTATTTGTTGTCGTCGAAGATATCCACAACGGAATATTTGCCGATTGTGAGTGTGAGACGGTTCGTGTCGACCGAGTTGGCTAGCTGATTTTGGCCCGCCTCGATTTTCTCACTCTCTCCACCAAGGCCGATTGTCTGGCGCAGAAAATATTTCTGGAAACGCAAATACGGTCGCGCATGGCCGACCTTATAGGCTTCGGCGCTGGGAAAGCCGGCGATACCGAGCGTGCTGCTGAGGCCATAGCCCTCGTCTATCTCCGGATCGACGTAGACTTCGCCTCCTTGCCACAAACGCAAGCCGAGGAAAGCGGTCGCAGATACGGTGGCGCGCGCCTGACCGCCGGACGGGGCCAAGCTATTGGTTCCCGAATAAAGGGCGCGGAATTTCGGATAGCCTTGCACGACGCCGGTAATTTGACCGTGCACGCTATATTGCTCGGGAGTATCCGCCGGTTTTTCGTCCTTCTCACGTTCCGAGCCAGCTGATTTCTTCTTCGACTTTTTGTTCGCTTTCGGATCATCCCGTTCGTCGGCGGAAATCGAATGCTCGTCCGGCTCTGCGGTGAGGTTCATATCTCCGAATCGATAGCTCATGCCAAAGCGTAGGATGTGGCTTTCCGCCCACCTTTGGGAGGCGTAATCGAAAGCACTCCCATTGTCGAAGACCTCGCTGTTGTGCGATTGATTCAGGAACAAATATTCGGCGCGGGCTGACCAGTTCGGGGCGAGGGCGTACTCGACGCCAGCGCCAAAGAGATATTTCGTTCGCGACGAAGCCGAGAGACCGCTCGTGAACACATTGCCCGGCGCGCCGCCATTGAGTGTCAGTGTGGAAGCCCCACGCCAGCCGCCGCTCGCCACGCCTCCAGTGGCGTAGAAAAGCATTCGGTCGACCGCAAAACCGAGCCTTCCACGTAAACTCCCAAAATAGGCGCCGCTCGGATCTGCGGTCAGCGTGTAGGAGCCGACTCCCCGGAGCAAATAGACCGGGGGCGCAGGAAAAGTTCCGATCGGACCGCGTCGGCCATCGAGAAAGCTCAGTTCAGTTTCGATCCCATAGACCCAATTTCCATATTGCCAATTGTAGCCAGCCTGCGCGCCGAAAGTTGCGCCGGGGCGCTCACGACCCTGCGGGTAGAGGTCGAAGAGACTGCTGTCCGCAGGACTCACGGATCGAAATCGTTCGGTCCGATGCAACGGAACTCCTGCCCCGAGACTGACGCCGAAATAGAAGCCTGCCCAGCAGAAGGCCGGAGGAACGGCAGTCCGCGCATCGGCGGCGCCAGCGGGTCCGACCGCGCTCAGCATCGCAGTGATAACGATTCCAGCCGTCGAATAGCGCATTGTCGTTTTCATCGAAGAAGACTCATTTTTCACGACACAGCTGCGATGCTCTCTCTCGAGTCCAAGAGTGAAATCATACGAAGCGTCGTATCAAACTGGATCGATCGCCTTCGGCCCGAGATTTTTGGACGTGAGCCAGAGAGACGATCGCCGCGGAATTTCGCCTGCTAAGCGTCGAGACGCGTTTCGTCGACATTTCGAGACTCCTTCGCTGGATGATAAGCCCTCGAGAACTTCTGACGAAGCGCCGGCGCGACGACGAGCAGCATGATCGGTCCGAGCAGCATGCCGCCGACGACGACAGTCGCCAATGGCCGCTGTACCTGTGAGCCGATGCCATTCGAAACGGCGGCGGGAAAGAGGCCGACGCCCGCCGATAACGCGGTCATCAGCAGCGGCCTCATGCGTTGCTCCGCGCCATGGAAAATCGCTTCTCGGAATTCCATCCCCTGGATCGTCAGCTCTCGGAAATAAGTGATGTTCAATATTCCGTCCATCACGGCGACGCCGAACAGGGAAATGAAGCCGATCGCCGCCGAGACGCTGAAGTTCTCACCGGAGACATAGAGGGCGATCACGCCGCCAACGATCGCGAAGGGAATGCCCGCGAGCGCCAGCAGGCTGTCGCGAAGTGAATTGAACAGACTGTAGAGAAGCGAGAAGATGAGCAGGAAGGACAAAGGCACGACGATGGCGAGGCGCGTCTTGGCCTGTTGCAGATTGCCGAATTCGCCGGCCCAGAGAATTTGATAGCCTGGCGGAAGCGCGACTGCGTTCGCGACCTTCGCCTGGGCCTCCGCCACAGTCGAGGCGAGATCGCGGCCACGGATGTTGAATTTCAGTGGGACGTAGCGGCGGCTCCGTTCACGATAGATGAAAGATGCGCCGGTATCGAGGGAAATGGCCGCGAGCTCGCGCAGCGGAACATAGGCGTTCGTCATGCTTCCCGGAGGCGTATAGCCGACCTTGATGTCTCCGATCGCAGCGAGCGTCGTCCGATATTGCGGGGCGAGGCGCACAACGACCGCGAACTGCCTATCGCCCTCGAGCACGGTCGTTGCGTTCGTTCCGCCCATCGCGGCTTGCACGATCGTATTGACGTCACCCGAGTTGAGTCCGTAGCGCGCCGCGCGCTGACGGTCGACTTTGATATTGAGATTGGGCTGCCCGAGCGTGTGGAGAAGCTCGAGATCCTCGACGCCAGCGACGGTTCGGATCTGCTCGCGCACCTTCTCGGCCAGCTTTTCGAGAGTCACGAGATCCGAGCCGACGACTTTCACCGAATTGGCGCCCTTCACGCCAGACAGGGCTTCGTCGACATTATCCTGAATATACTGCGAAAAGCCGAAGACGACGCCCGGCAGCTCTTCTTCGAACTCCTTCTGGAGCTCCGCCGTGAGCTTTTCTTTCGTGAAACCGCGCGGCCATTCATCGAACGGTTTCAACGGCGCAAAAATCTGCACGTCCGAGAAGGCCGACGCGTCGCTGCCATTGTCGGGACGCCCATGTTGCGTCACGACCGTGATGATCTCGGGATGGCGCATAAGAATCTCGCGCATTTTGCGGGTCGATTCGACGCCGGATTCGAGCGACATGGTTGAAGGGAGAGAGGCGCGAATCCAGTAATTGCCCTCCTCGAGCGCGGGCAGGAATTCACTACCGAGACGTGTCGCCAGAAACAGACCGAGCGCGAGGAACAGCGCGCCGGCGCCGATTGCGAGCCCGACATTGTCGAGCGCCCATCGCAGCATCGGAGTATAAGCTCCACGCATCCGGCGAACAATGATTGTCTCTGTCTCCGCGACGCGTGTGGGAAGGACGATCGACGCGAGCACGGGAGTCACGGTGAAGGTCGCGAGCAGAGCGCCTGCAAGCGCATAGGCGTAGGTTCTCGCCATCGGTCCGAAGATCTGCCCTTCGACGCCCGTCATGGTGAATAAGGGTAGAAAAGCGGTGACCGTGATCGCCGCCGTGAAGAAGACCGCACTGTCGACCTGTAGCGCGCTGACGAAGATGAGCCGGAGCCGATTGGTCCAGCGGCGCACGCTGCCGTGGCTACCGGTCGCCGCGGTAGGATCGGGACCCCAAAAGCCTTCCGTGAGATGTTGCAGGAGACGATTTCGCGCCGGGCGATCCGCCTGGAAATTACGAAAGATGTTCTCGACGAGGATGACGGCGGAATCGACGATGATTCCGAAATCGACCGCCCCGAGCGACAGGAGGTTGGCGTCCTCTCCCTGCGCCACGAGCAGAATGATCGCGAAGAACAGGGCGAAGGGAATATTCACGCCGACGATAATCGCGCTACGCAGATCACCGAGAAAAATCCACTGGATGAAGAACACGAGCAGGCAACCGAACACGAGATTGTGAAGGACAGTATGCGTGGTGACGGCGACGAGCGAGCCGCGATCGTAGAAAGGGACGAGCTTCACGCCGGGCGGAAGAGACCCGTCGGAGTTGATTTTTTCGACCTCGGCCGCGACCTTCGGCAGAATCTCGTTGGTGTGCTGCGTGCGGCCCATGACGACGATCGCCGCAGCAACGTCGTCGTCGTGGTCGCGTCCGAGTATGCCGAGACGCGGAACATGTCCGACAGTGACCCTCGCGACATCCTTGATTTGAACCGGCACGCCGTTCGATTGCGTGAGAACGACATTCTCGATGTCGTCCGTTCGGTAGCCTTTCGTCAGATCGTCATTGCCGCCGTCGTCGATGAGGCCAACGCCGCGAATATTCACCGATTGCTGGCCAAGCTCGATCTCCCGGCCGCCGACATTGACATTTGCGTTGCCGAGAGCTGCGATGACCTGTGGAATGGTGACATTATAGGCCTCGAGCTTGCCGAGATCGACCTCGACGCCGAACTGCTTCGTCGTACCGCCCCAGGAATTGATCTGAACGACGCCAGGGATGGTGAGCAGCCGCCGCGTGGCGATCCAGTCCTGAACAGTCCGAAGATCGGTCAAGGTGAAATGCGGCGGCCCGACCAGCTGATAGCGGAAAATCTCGCCGACGAGGCTCGACTGCTGGATGACGGGCGAGACATTGTTCGGAAGCGATGCGCCTTGCTGCAGCGCGATCGCCGCCTGCGCATAGGCGAAATGATAATCCGTCCCATATTCGAAAGTGACGCGAACGAAGCTCAGGCCGTAGAAGGAGGTCGAACGAATGTTCGTCACGCGCGGCGTCGGGTAGAGCGCGATCTCCATCGGCATAGTATAATATTTTTCCATCTCCTCGGCGGAGAGGCCCGGCGCCTGCGCGGTGATCTCGAGGATGACGGGCGCCGGATTTGGGTAGGCTTCTATATTGAGCCGCGTAAAAGCTGTCACGCCGGCGACAATGAACACGCCGACCGCGAGAACGACGACCGCGCGACGCGTCAGCCCGAATTCGAGAATGGATTTCAGCACGGGGCAACCTCGTTCGATCAGCGGCGCGCTATTCAGCCGCGCCGATCGCGGCGAGGTTGTCGAGAAAGACAGCGCCTTTCGAGACGATGAGCTCGCCGACGGAAAGGCCTTGCTCAATTTGGTCGAAACCGTTCTGGCGCAAGCCGATCTTGACTGTCCTCTGCTTGAAGCGTCGGCGATCCTGCGTGATCCAAGCGGTCATGGTTCCGTCGCTTTTGCGGACGATTGCGCTTTCGGGAGCCGCCGGCGCGCGAAACGACGCCCCGACGCGAATGACGAAGTCGGCGAACATTCCGGCGCGAAGCAGATGATCGGGGTCCTTGATCTCCGAGCGCACGAACATGCGCCGGGTGGTCGGATCGACAGAGGGTCCGAGCACGGTGATCGCTCCATGAAATTCTCGATCCGGATAAGCGGCGACGCTGACATGAACGTCCTGTCCGACACGCAGCAGCGGGGCGTCGCTCTCCACGACATTCGCCAGCATCCACATGGTCGACGTATCGGCGACTGCATAAGGCGCCGGGGCGACGCCGGGCTGGACGAAGAGGCCCGGCGACGCGGCCCGAGCCGTGACATAGCCAGCGAGCGGGCTCTTCACGATGAGGCGCGGATCCGCGCGCCGCTCTGCGACGATCTTGTCGATCTCTTCCTCGGTCTTGCCGAAGATGCGAACCGCGTCCCGCGCCGACTTCAGAGTACCTTCGGCCGTCTGCTGATCGGAGATCGTCTGGTCGACCGCTTGTTGCGAAACGCCACCGATCTTGACCAGCGACTTGACACGGTTGAGCGAGCGCGTCTGGAGCGTGAGCACGCCAGACGCGGCGATCAGATTGGACCCCGCCTGCAATAGGTCCGGGCTATCGATGGTGAAGAGGACCTGATCCTTTTCGACACGGTCTCCGATATTGAAATAGGCGTCGATGATCCGTCCCTGATAGGGCGTGAAGACCTGAACGAGGCGGTTCTGGTTGAAATCGATGCTCCCGACGGCTCGTCGTTCTTCGCCGAAAATGCGCTCGTCCACCTTTTCGATCTCGAGCGCGCCGGCCTGTTTATCGTTCAGTCCGATTTCCGTTTCGGCTGAAGCTCTCACCTTCGGACGTGGATATCCGTCGTCTTGTTGACGGAACGCCCAATTCGAGAGGGCGAGGGCGACGAGGACCGCCGCAGCGAAGGCGCTCCCCTCGATGAGTTTTTTGCCCAGACGCATTTGACGGCCTTGTGAAACGGTCTCTCGGGACCGAGAGCGCATGTCTCGATTCCAATCATCCCAGTCTTTCTATGGGGCGCGGCAGTCGATCGGTCTACTGTGATTTATAACAGTAGACCCTGGACGGCAGGAGAACTACCTAACTATGAAGTCACGCGGTCCGAGCGCTCCTGTCTTCCCATTATCACGGAGCGACAGAAGCGAACGAAGACGTTCGATTAGAGCATGCTCGCGGAAGAGAAACTCGGATAGAGATGCAAGTCTTCGGCTCGTCCACTTCGAAAACGCACTGCGGGCGCCGGATTTTCCTCACGCTCTTGCCGATGTTTTCCGCGCTGGCGGGTTGCGCGGTCGGGCCGGACTTCGTATCGCCTTCCCCGCCGCCGACAGAAAAATCAACGTCGAATAAGGCTCCGGTTCTCGCCGGAGGACCAAGATTCGTCCCGGGCGCAGAAATCCCGAAGCGCTGGTGGCAGGTTTTCCACAACCGAGGCCTCGATCGGCTGATCGAAGCCTCGATCGAAAGCAATCCGACCTTGCAGTCGGCCGAAGCCGCGATAAGGGTCGCCTATCACAACGCCGAGGCGCAAAAGGGCGCGTTTCTCCCGACCGCCATTTTCAACTCCACGGACAGTCTCAATCTCCAGTCCAATAATCGATCGCTCGAAACGATCAATCAAAGCCTCTTCAACCAGGCCATGACTTCGCCGACCACCAACATCGGTCCTCCGAATTCGCCCTATGGCTTGCTGTTGAAGCAGCTCACCGTCGCCTACACGCTCGACATCTGGGGGCAGAATCTCAGAAGCGTCGAGGCGGCTGAGGCGCAGACGGATCAGCAGCGCTACCAGCTGGAGGCCGCCTATCTGGCTTTGACTGGCAATGTGGTGACGGCGGCGATCCAAGAAGCCGCGCTACGGGGACAGATCGAGGCAGTCCGCAGATCGATCGCGATGGAAAGGGAGATGCTGGGACTGCTGCGCAAGCAGTTCGAGGCCGGCTACGCCGCGCAGGCCGACGTGCTCACCCAGGAAGCGGCTCTCGCGCAGGCACTGCAGCTCTTGCCGCCGCTCGAAAAGCAATTGTCGCAGCAACGCGATCTGCTGACCGCGCTCGCCGGCCGATATGCGCCGAACGAGATCGCCGAGACCTTTCATCTCGGTTCACTTTCGTCGCCGCACGAACTGCCGATCAGCCTGCCATCGAAACTCGTCCGGCAGCGGCCCGACATTCGGGCGGCCGAAGCCAATGTGCACGAAGCTACCGCGCAAATCGGCGTAGCCATCGCGGCGCGGCTTCCGAATGTCACGTTGAGCGCGAATGGCGGGTACAGCGCCTATCGCCTCGCACAACTCTTCACGCCCGGCACTGAGCTCTATACGGCGTCGGCGGCTGTCACACATACGATCTTCGACGGCTTTTCGCTTCTCAACAAGCAGAGGGCGGCGGAGGCGAGCGTCCTCCAGGCGGACGCGCAATATCGCTCGACCGTCATTGTCGCATTCCAGAATGTCGCCGATGCGTTGCGCGCGCTCGAGGCGGACGCCAAAGCGGTGAAAGCCGCAGCCTACGGCGAAGCGACGGCAAAGAAGAGCCTCGACATCGTGCGCGCCGAGCTGCGTCTCGGGGCCGTCAATGTGCTCTCCGTATTGAACGCCGAGAACACCTATCTGGTGGCCTCAGTGGCGCGCGTCGTCGCGGAAGGGAACCGTCTATCGGACACAGCCGGGCTGTTCATCGCTCTGGGCGGCGGTTGGAAAGACGAAAATCTGCGGGACCTCCCGCCGAACGGACCAGACGGCCCGACCAAGGAGCAGATCGAGAAGTTGAGCACGCCGGCAAACGCCGGCCTGATGCCAGCGTTCGATTGAGCAATGACTAATGTTCGAGCAGCGACACTGAGCGCGCTTCGATGTCGTGTCATTCGTCCGCTCTCAAAGCGTCAGCGCTCGCCATCGGAGCCCCACCGATTGGACGCCGCCCAGAGGAACTCTGGGGATTGCATTGGTGGGGCTCGGCCAACGAAAAAGCGATCTTACGATCCTGGCCGAGGCCGTGACGGACTTTGACAGCGTTGTGGGCTTCGAGGAGGCCGAAACAGAGATCGGCTACAGCGGCGTCCATGTTTATGCCGTATTTACATCTCGTTGTGCGCACGCCCATTGTCAGACTGTGGTGGAACGGCGATGTGTTCCAGCCTATAATACGGACTCTCAGAGAGAGCGAGAATTCGGAGACCAAAAATGTCTGCGACCGACGGCCGGGCGACGATCCTCTGCATCGACGACGACTTCGAGACCTCTTCGTTGATCGCTGAAGAGCTCGAGGACCGCGGCTTCAACGTCGTTCTCGCGAGCAGCGGACAACAGGCATTGTCACTTCTGCCGGACATTCGGCCAGATCTCGTTCTTTCGGATATCAGCATGCCGTCGATGTCCGGATTCGAAGTGCTGGAAAATTTCGCGCGATCTGCCCCCCATATCGCGAGAACGCCTTTCGTGTTCTTGACCGCCATGAGCGACCGCGAGACCGAACTCAAAGGAAGAAGACTCGGCGCCGATGATTATGTTTCCAAACCGATCGACTTCGATCTGCTGCATGCGATCATCGACGCCAGACTGAGAGGCGGCGTGCGATTTTTCGTATCAGAAGCTCCACTGCACGAGCTCAATGAAAGAGAAGTCGAGACTTTGCTGTGGGCTGCGCGCGGCAAGACATCCGACGAGATCGCATCGATCATGAGCATCACGAAGCGAACTGTCGATTATCATCTAGACAACGCACGCAACAAGCTCGGCGTCGCGACTCGAATCGAGGCGGCGGTCAAAGCCACGCTCGTCGGATTGATCGAGCCTTAGAACGATGAAACTGACGCAATCGATAAAATTCCGGATGGTCGCATCCTTGTGGCTCTTGTTCGCTACGATCGCGAGCATCAGCATCTTCGGGTTGGGTCGTCTCGAACGAGTCAATCACGAATGGTCCGACATCCGTGATCGTTGGTTGAAGAGCACACGATATATCGGCGACCTCGACAATTTCACATCGGATTTCCGCGCAGCGGAGGGCGCTTTTCTCATAGCGGCGAGAGACGTCGACGCCATCGCCATAGAACGAGAGATGGAGTCCCTCGACGAGACGATTTCGAAAGCGCAGAGAGGATATGAGAGCATCCTTCACGACGAGATCGAATTGGCGGATTACCGGCTCTTCGAGAAGAATTGGAAATTATATCATGGTGAAGCGAAACACACGCTCGAGGTCATGACGAAGGGAGACAAGGCGGCGGCGGGATATCTCTTCATGTCGGCCTCCAGGGACGCATTTGCTTCGACGAGTGAGGCCCTCGGGAGGATATCTGACCGAACCAACACGCAAGCTCGCCTGGCGAGCGAGCGCTCCGACCACGCCATTCGAGAAGCTCGCGCGTTGATTATCGCCGCCGCCTTTCTCGGCGCGTCTATGGCCCTCGGGATCATGCTTTACGTAACTCGACAGATAACCGACCCTCTATTGGAACTCGCCGCCAGCATGCGGCGTCTGTCGAGGAACGAAACCGATATTCAAATCCGGAGCACCGAGCGACCTGATGAGCTTGGAGAAATGGCGCGCTCCGTCGTGGTTTTTCGTGACAATGCGATCGAGCTTCAGGTCAATCAGCAGGCCCTTGCGACCGAAGCCTCCATGCTCGAGGAGAAATTGGAGCATGAGCGGCGTCTGAGCGAAAATCAGCGCAATTTCATCTCGATGGTGTCGCATGAGTTTCGAACGCCGATGACGATCATCGATGGGCATGCTCAGCGTTTGTTGAACGCTCGTCCTGCGCCTCGGGACGAGGTGGTTATCGAGCGAGCCAACAAGATCCGCGCCGCCGTGAGGCGGATGAGCGTCATGATCGAAGGACTGTTGCAAACCAGTCGTGTGATCGAGAGTCCGAGTCTCTACTTCCATCCGACCGACCTCGACATGTCCGCGGTGCTGAAGGAAGTTTGCGATCTGCATCGCGAAATTTCGTCCACCGTCTCAGTGCTCGAAAAATACAGCGCTGAAAAACTGCCCTTTTATGGGGACAGGAATCTTATTTGTCAGGTATTCAGCAACTTAATCGGAAATGCGATCAAATACTCCTCTCCTGGAGGCACGGTGCGAGTTGAGGTCCGCGGCAGGCGGACTGCCTTGCAAGTTTTTGTCACGGATAGCGGAATAGGGATCCCGCGCCGTGATGTCGATAGTATCTTTTCGAGATACTATCGGGCAAGCAATGTTTCCAGTATCACGGGTACCGGCGTCGGCCTCTACCTGGCAAAGATAGTCGTGGAATTACACGGTGGCGTCATTAAAGTGAGAAGCCGTGAGGGAAGAGGCTCGATCTTTTTTGTTTCACTTCCTTTGGAAGCAACTGGGCGAGCTCGATGAACCGTCAGAGAAAGCGTTTCAGCGATTGCTGAAACACCTTCTGAGGCAGAGCCCTCCGGCTTCCACAGGAATTTCGGCCAACGTCCGTCAGACGCCTTCCCTCCAGCCTCCCGCTATGCTCGAAATCATTGTGTGGACATGAGTATACCGATGCGTGGCGCAGAGCCGGGCCGCAGGTTTCATCGAGAGGCGCCGGGCTCTACCATGACGCCGCCCGGCCACCGGAGGAACGGTTGAGATACTCTCGATGAACCGCAAGATCGCCCGAATTGTTTTGGCTCTGCTAATCATCGGCGCGGCCTCGGCGGGCTATTGGTGGTGGCGCAGCCGTACGCCCGCTCTGCCAGCCTATGTCTCGCGAGCGAACGGGCGGTTGGAGATGACGCGCATCGACATTGCCGTCAAATATGCGGGGCGCATCATCGATCTGCCGATCCGTGAGGGCGATGTCGTGCGTCCGGGGTCAGTGTTGGCTCGGCAGGATACGGCAGAGATCAAAGCGCAGATCGCCGGCGCCGAAGCGCAGCGTCAGCGCGCCATCAGCGCCATAGGACGCGCCGAGGCGGAGCTCGACGTCCGCCGCAACAATCTGCGGCTCGCCGGCCTCGAGATGACCGAGACCGCGACAATGCGCGGCAAGGCGCTCGTCTCGCAGGTCGAACTCGACCGGCGCCGTATCGCGAAGGATGCGGAAGCCGCCGGCGCCGCCGCCGCCGAGGCCGGCGTGAAGGAGGCGCGCAACGCGCTCTCGGAGGCGGAGGCGCAAATCGCCCGATTGAAGGTCATTCTCGACGAGACGACGATACGCGCCCCGGTGAACGGGCGCATCGAATATCGAATCGTGGAGAAGGATGCGGTTCTTCCTTCCGGCGGGCGAATCGCCTCGCTGCTCGAGACGGACGACGTCTATATGACCGTCTTCTTCCCCATGGCGGTGGCGGGCCGGCTGACGATCGGCGACGAGGCGCGCGTCGCCCTGGACGCGTTCGACGGGCCGCCTTTGCCGGCGATCATCTCCTTCGTCGCGGCCGAAGCGCAATTCACGCCGAAATATGTGGAGACCGCCAGCGAGCGCGAGAAGCTCGTCTATCGCGTGAAGCTCAGAATTCCGGTCGAGGCCGCCCGCCGTCTCGACGGCAGGCTGAAAGCCGGCATGACCGGCAATGGCTATGTGCGCGTCGACCCGACAGGCCGCTGGCCGTCCTCGCTCGCTCTCGGACACGCCAAATGACGGGCGCGGAGAAGACGAAGACGCAGCCCGCGATCCAGATCTCGGGTCTCTACCATGACTATGGGAGCGTCCGCGGGCTCGAGAATGTCTCACTGTCCTTGCCGGCGCGCGCGACGATCGGGATGATCGGCCCGGACGGCGTCGGCAAGTCTACGCTGCTCGGCGTCATCGCCGGGGTAAAGAAGATTCAGGAAGGAGCGGTCCTCGTCTTGGGGGCCGATCTGCGCGAACGACGGGAGAGAGAGGCCTTTCTCCCGCATGTCGCCTTCATGCCGCAGGGGCTCGGCCGCAATCTCTATCCGACGCTGTCCGTCTACGAGAACATCGACTTCTTCGGCCGCCTCTTCGGCCTCGGCGCAGGGCGGCGCGACGCGCGCATTCGCCGGCTGCTTCGGGCGACGGGCCTCGATCCATTTCCCGATCGGCCCGCGGGAAAACTCTCGGGCGGCATGAAGCAGAAGCTCGCGCTCTGCTGCGCGCTCGTGCATGACCCGCAGCTCCTGATCCTGGACGAGCCGACGACGGGCGTGGATCCTCTGTCGCGCCGTCAATTCTGGGAGCTCGTCGACGAGCTGCGCAGCGAAAGCGACCAGATGACGGTGATCGTCGCCACCGCCTATATGGAGGAGGCGGAGCGCTTCGAATATCTCGTGGCGATGGATCACGGGCGCGTTCTCATCGCGGACGCCAAGACGGATGTGCTCGCCCGCACAGGCGCGGCGACGCTCGAGAAAGCCTATGTCTCGCTGCTGCCGGAGAGCCGACGCGCGCAGGCGTCGGGCGTGGAGATCCCGCCCTATCGCGACCCCGGCGGCGCGCCAGCGATAGAGGCGGAGGCGCTGACCCGTCGTTTCGGCGATTTCGTCGCAGTCGACAATGTGAGCTTTCGCATCGGTCGCGGCGAGATATTCGGCTTTCTGGGCTCCAACGGCTGCGGCAAATCGACGACGATGAAAATGCTGACCGGCCTGCTGGACGCAACGAGCGGGACGGCGAAGCTGCTCGGCCGAACGATCGACGCCGGCGACATGCAGACGCGGCTGCGCGTCGGCTACATGTCGCAATCCTTCTCCCTCTACGAAGAATTGACGGTGCGGCAGAATTTGACCCTGCACGCGCGGCTCTATCGCGTCGGAGGCGATCGCGCGCAGGCGCTCGTCGACGCCGCGCTGGTCGATTTCGCGCTCGCGGAACATGCGGACTATTCGCCCGCTTCTCTGCCGCTCGGCATTCGCCAGCGCCTTCAGCTCGCCGCCGCCTGCCTGCATTCGCCGGAGGTGCTGATCCTCGACGAGCCGACGTCCGGCGTCGATCCCGGCGCGCGCGATATGTTCTGGCGTCATCTCATCCGCCTCTCGCGCGAGAAGCAGGTGACGATCTTCCTTTCGACGCATTTCATGAACGAGGCGGAGCGCTGCGATCGCATATCGCTCATGCATCGCGGAAAGGTTCTGGCCGTCGGCGCGCCGGACGAGCTGCGGCGGGAGAAGGACGCGGCGACATTGGAGGATGCATTCATCCTCTATCTCGAGCAGGCGGAGGCGAGCGCGTCGGCCGCAGCTCCGCGCCTTTCGCCATCACCGGGCGAAGCATCGCCGCCCGAGCCGGCGCCGACCGAGATATTCGACGATCGCGCGACCGGCTGGGCGGGACGCATCCTCGCCTTTGCGCGCCGCGAGACGATGGAGCTCGCGCGTGATCCGGCTCGTCTCGCCTTCGCGCTGCTCGGCCCGATCGTTCTTCTGCTGGTCTCAGCCTACAGCATCTCTTTCGACGTCGAGAATATTCGCTTCACGAATTTCGACAGCGATCAGACCTTCGCCAGCCGGGAATTCCTGCGCAGCTTCGCCGGCTCGCGCTATTTCGTCGAGATGGCGCCCTCGCGCAGTCATGCGGATATGGAGGCGCGTCTGCGCAGCCACGAAGCCCAGCTCGCCATAGAGATTCCGCCCTCCTTCGGCCGCGACCTCGAAGCCGGCCGGCAGCCCGAGGTCGGCTTTTTCATCGATGGAGCCGCGCCTTTCACCGCCTCGAACATTCGCGCCTATGCGACGGGCGTCGTCCTCGAATATGTCACGAATCTCGATCGCGCGAGAGCCGCGAGCTCGCTGCCGATCTCCGTCGAGCCTCGCTTCATCTACAATCAGGAGTTCCGCAGCATTTATGCGATCACGCCCGGCGTCGTCATGCTGGCGTTGATCCTGATCCCGACGATGCTGACGGCGCTCGGCGTCGTCCGCGAGAAGGAGATCGGCTCCATCGTCAATCTCTACGCCTCTCCCGCCACGATCGGCGAGTTTCTCGTCGGCAAGCAATTGCCCTATGTCGGCGTGGCGATGGTCTCCTATGTGAGCCTGACGCTCATCACCGTATTCATCCTCCGCGTGCCGCTGCACGGCTCTTTTCTGGCGCTCTCGCTCGGCGCGCTGCTGTTCATTCTCGCGGTGACGGCGCTCGGCCTCTTGATATCGGCCTTTGTGCGCTCGCAGGTCGCGGCGATCTTCGGCACGGCAATCATCTGCCTCATCCCCTCGGTGAATTTCTCCGGGCTGCTCTATCCGATCTCGACGCTCACCGGCGGCGCTTACGCCGTCGGCGTCGGCTTTCCCTCCTCCTGGTTCCAGATCGTGAGCCTCGGCTGCTTCACAAAGGGGCTCGGCCTGTCGAGCTTTGCTCCGAACTATCTCGCGCTCGGCGGCTTCGCGGCGCTGTATCTCATCGGCGCGCGGCTTCTGCTCCGCAAGCAGGAGGCGTAGCGATCCATGGGACGCTGGCTCGTCAATGTCGCTCTGCTCAGCGGGAAGGAGCTCCGCAGCCTGCTGCAGGATGTGACGCTGATGGCGCTCATCGTCTTCGCCTTCACCGCCGCCGTTCATCTGATGTCCGAAGGCGTGAAGGCGGAGGTCTCGCACGCCTCCGTCGCCATCATGGACGGCGATCATTCGGAATTGTCGCGGCGGCTGCGCGATGCGATCCTTCCTCCCTATTTCATCGCGCCCGAAGAAATTGCGAGGGAGGATGTCGTCGCCGCGATGAACCAGAGTCGCTATATTTTCGTGATCGAGATTCCCCCGCGTTTCGAGGCCGACGTGCTCGCGGGACGCAGGCCCGTCGTGCAGGTTCTGGTCGACGCCACGGCGATGACGCAGGCGGGCCTCGGCGCCGGCTATCTGAACGAGATCTTCGTCGTCGAGACGCAGAAGTTCCTTGGCGCGAAGAGCATAGAGTCGAGCCTGCCGATCCGCGTCATCAGCCGCATAGAATTCAACCCCAACACCGATTCCTTCTGGTTCACCTCCGTGATGCAGATCGTCGTCAATCTGACGGTCCTGTCGATCATCCTGGTCGGCGCCGCCGTGATCCGTGAGCGCGAGCATGGGACGATCGAGCATCTGCTGGTGATGCCGGTGCGGGCGAGCGAGATCGCCATTGCGAAGATCATGACCAATGGCCTCGTCATTCTCGCGGCGACGATGCTCTCGCTCTGGCTCGTCGTGCAGAAATGGCTGGGCGTGCCGATCGCGGGCTCGGTCGGCCTCTTCGCCTTCGGCGCTCTGCTCTATCTCTTCTCCGTCACCTCGCTCGGCATGTGGCTGGCGACGCTCGCTCCGACGATGCCGCAATTCGGTCTGCTCTCCGTCCCGGTCTACGCCATCGCCTATCTCCTCTCGGGCGCCGCGACTCCGGTCGAGAGCATGCCGGAGGCAGTGCAGGCGATCGTGAGATTCGCGCCGACCACGCAATTCGTCTCGATGACCCAGGCGGTCCTCTATCGCAGCGCCGGGCTCGATACGGTCTGGCCGCAGATCGCGGTGGTGATCGCCTCGGGGGCGATGTTTCTGTCGCTCGCTCTGTCGCGCTTCCGCTCCATGCTGGCGAGGCAGGGATGAAGCGCGCCGCCATCGTCATATCCCTTCTCGTCGTCGGCTGTCGCGAGCTCGACGTCACGCCGCCGTCGCCGACCGTCGTGGCGCCGTCGGCATTCGACGAGACGTCGTCGATCGGCGCGCCCTCCGCTTCCCCTTACCTCGCCCATTGGTGGACAGTCTGGCGCGATCCGCTGCTCGACCGCCTGATCGACGAGGCGCTCGCCGGCAACCCAGATCTGCGCATTGCGAAGGCGCGAGTCGAGGAGGCGCGCGCTTTGGTCACAGTCGCGGAATCGGCTCTCTATCCGACGCTCGGCGCCGACGCCGGTCTCTGGGAAGCGGATGTGAAATGGCGCAATCCGGTCGTCGGTTTCATCCCCGGCAAAGCGCGCCGTGTCGACGCCCATATCGGCGGCCTCGCGGCGAGCTGGGAGCCGGATATTTTCGGCGGCCGCAGCTATGATGCCGAAGCCGCCCGCGCCAACGCCGCTGGCGTCGAGGAGCAGTCGAACGGCGCGCGAATGATCGTCGTGTCCGAGGTAGCCCAAAACTATCAAGACGCCAGAGGGCTGCAGCGGCGGCTTCTCGTTCTCGACCATTCCATCGAGACTCTCGGCGAACTTCTTCGCTATGTGGAGGCTCGTTACCACGCCGGGCAGGCGGTCGCCTATGACGTGACGCTGGTTCGCGAACGATTGGAAACCCAGCGAAGCAAGCGGCCGGATCTCCTTTCCGCGCTCGAGACGCGACAACGCCGGCTCGCGGTTTTGACCGGCCGCCCGCCGGAGCCACCCGTCCCGCTGCCGACGCCCGGGCCTTTCTTCGTCCCGCGGCCTCCGCAAGGACAGCTCCCGAGCGAGGTGCTGGAGCGTCGCCCCGATGTGCGCGCACGCGTCGACGCCGTGCGCGCACGCGTCGCCAGCCTGACCAGCGCGAAGACGGATCTGCTGCCGCGCTTCCAGATCGAATTCCTCGGCCAGGACGGCCGGCTGCATTTTCAGGGAATCCCTGGACTTCAAGGCACGGGCGGCCTAGTCGGCCTCACCGCGCATTTGCCGATTTTCACCGCCGGGCGCATCGAAGCCAATATAGCGGCGAGTGACGCGCGCCTCGAAGCGGCGGTCGCCGATTACGACAAATCCGTCCTGCATGCGCTCGAGGATGTCGAGAACGCCTATGGCAGACGCCGCGGATTGGATCGCCGCAGCGAGCATCTTTACGTCGCGCTCGTCGGCGCGCGACGCAATCATCAAATATCGAGAGGGCTATACGAAGGCGGACGTAAGACTTTCGGAGACGTGCTGAATGCAGAGCTCGACGTCTTCGAGCGCGAGAACGATTTGCTGGAAACCCAGATGGCGCAATCCGCCATGACGATCCAACTCTATCGCTCGCTGGGCGGCGGCTGGTGAGTGTCGTGATCGGCGCCGGCGCCTCGCACTTCCTCCCGTCCGTGACGAAGCTGACGCGGCTGCTCCTACCGCGACAGACGCGCGCAATATCGGCGCTCGAGACATCGAGAATTTCGATTGGACGGCGCCTCGGCTCGGACGCGAGCGGATCGCATAATTCGGCTTGCCGGAGCGACGTCATAGAGCCTAGCGTGCGCGAATGAAACGAGGAGGCCGTCGCAATGAGCACGCTTACCAAGCTCGCGCTCGGCATGATGGGGCGGTTGCGTCCGAAACCAGCGCGAGACGCCGCAGCGGCGCAGATTGCGCTTCCCCCTCCACACAAGGACGGCGGCATGCCATTGTTGGAGGCGCTCGCCGAACGGCGTTCGTCCCGGGAATTCGCGCCTGACGAACTGCCGTTGCAGCTCTTGTCCGACCTGCTGTGGGCCGCCGACGGCGTGAATAGAGCCGAAGGCGGACGGACTGCGCCCTCCGCTTTGGACGCTCAGGAAATCGACGTCTATGTCGCGCTGCCCTCTGGGGCTTATCTTTATGTCGCCGCCACGCACGCCCTCGAGCTGGTCGCAGCGAGCGACATGAGGCGCGTGACCGGCTATCAGGATTTCGTCGACGAAGCGCCGCTCGATCTGGTGTTCGTCGCCGACCATGCGAGAATGGCGCTCGTGCCGGTCGCTCAACGCGAGAGCTTCGCCTCGGTCGCGGCCGGCGCGATCTCGCAGAATGTGTATTTGTTCGCGGCGAGCGCGGGCCTCGCCACTGTGATCCGCGCCTGGATCGATCGCGAGGCGATCGCGCAGGCGCTGGGGCTCAGCCACGACCATCAGGTGCTTTTGTCGCAGACGATCGGCTATCCGAAGAAGATGGAGTGAACTCCCGATGCGCATCGACCCGGCCTTCCATTCGACCTCGACGGCAATCAGGCTCCCATCGGGCGGCGCGTGAGCTGTCGCGCAGCATCGAGGTGGCGCGCGGACTCCAATTCGATCTTCGAGCGATCAAGCATCGTTTGGGTTCCATCCTCGGGTTCGAGCGATTTCGACATGTGGCTATCGCCATAGCCGGCGTCGACCTCATGCATCGCTGCGATTCCGAAACGCAACGCGGCTTTGCGATCCCTCTTGGCGGTCAACAGAAAATCGACTGTCGCGCCTGCGTTGTCGACGGCCCGATACAGATATTTCCAGCAGCCTTTGACTTTCACGTAGGTCTCATCGAGACGCCAGCTGGATCCAATCGTGCGCTTGCGAGCACGGAACTGTTTCTCCAGCAAAGGCGCAACTTGACGACCCAGCGGTTGAGCGTGGAGTGGTCGACTTCGACGCCTCGCTCTTCCATCATTTCCCCTCTATTCCACCTGCCCCAGCCCCGCGATCATAGCCCCAACCGGCCCGCGAGAAAAAAATTCGGGACAGAGCCCATAACGCCATGCTCGGATAGATGGACCCGTAGGGCGTTGATCAGCTGCGTGCGTTGACGCACGAACAGGTCGCGCGTTCGAGAGACCATCGCTCCGGCCTGCTGCCGGATGGTCTTGGCGGAGACGAACCGCATGGTCGGCCGCACCGCCGCCTCCGCGATCGCCTCCACATCGGCGGCGGCGTTCTTCTAGCGCTCGACGAGCGGCTTGACGTAGATCGGAGGAATCAGCCGAACCGAGGACCCCAGCGCATCGATCTCCCGCGCCCAATAGTGCGCCGTCGCGCAGGCTTCCATCGCCACGATGCAACGCGGCACAATGCCCAGGAATGCCAGAAGCTGGCCTCGCGTCACCTTTCTCCGAAAGCCTATACTGCCGTCCGCGGGGGCATCCACTCCATCAGTTCTCAATGGAAATCCTGGGTCAAATCTCGACGGAAATCGACAAGGCGCCCATCGCGTTGTAGTTTGCGCCGGGCGAAAGCCGGAACAGTCGAAAAGCGACGAATGTATAAGTGTCCAAAACGCCGTCGATCTTCTGAAGCTTGTTCACGACGAAAGACCCTTCGTCGTCGTCGTCGCGCAGGTAGAATTTCGCCAACAGATCGAATTGACCAGAAATCGAATATATCTCTGAGGTTTCCTCCAGATGGTCGACGATCTTCTCCGAGACGTCGAACGTCTGCCCTTTCGAACATTTTATTTGTACAAAAAGCGGCTTCATGGGCTCAATCCTCATGATAATATTACCCTTGAGAACATAAGCATTGACGAAATCCAGACTTCATCCCGAGCGTCACGGCGCTCGCTGTTCGAGCGCCGATCGAGCCTCGTCCGCCGCATGCTCGTGCGGCGCGCGCGCTCGGCCGGCCGCTTCGGCCTTCTCGATCGCATAGAGCAGGAAGGCGCAGGCGGCCGCGCTGAACACGCTGTAATTGAGCGGCAATTTGAGCCCCGTGAAGAGGGCCATCGCCGCTCCGAAAATCGTCAGCAGAACGCCGCTCGCGAGATAGACCGGCAGCAGCCAGACGCCGACGATCAGAAAGATTCCGAGAGCGAGCTCGACGAGCGTCGCCGCCCAGGCCAACGCAGGCACGAGATGTGCCGGCAGCCAGGGATTGAGCGCGGCGACCGCCGGATAGAAGCCTCCCATGCTGCCCCAGTCGACGCCTGGACTGCCGATGATCGACCAGAGGCCCCATCTGTCGGCCACAGCCGAAAGGAAAGCCGCCGCGAGCGCCAGTCGCGCCGCCAATGTGAAATTCGCCGAAATCATATCTCGACCTCCCCCGATATGGCGCGCGTCCGTCCGGGCGCCGGCTCCATTTCGCGAGCGATGAGCTGCGTCTCGACGCCGCCTTCGAACTCGGCGAACCATTCCGGATCGAGACGACGCAGCTCCGCCGCACCGATCCGCCCGGAGCGCGTGAGAAGGCCGTAGGCGAAGCGATCGGGGCCGCGAGCGATCAGCTCGGTCGGGAGCGTCTCGAACCAGCGCATGGACCTGTTCGCGGCGTCGTGGAGATGCGCGGCCGCCGCCTTGCGATTCGCCTCATAGGCGGCAAGCGCCTCCGGGACCGGAAGCGTGTCCAGCGTGAGCGCGCGCGACAGCTCGGCGGCGTCGTCCAGAGCGAGGCGCGTTCCGGACCCGATCGAATAATGCGCGCTATGGGCCGCATTGCCGAGCAGAACCATATTCCCCGCGCTCCATCTCGCGCAGTCGATTTTCTTGAAATTCGTCCAGGACGAGGTGTTGCGCCGCCCGTCGCCGGCGAGAATCTTCGCGCCCTCGAGCTGCCGCGAGAAGATGCGCCTACAGGCTTCGACGCTCTCTTCGAGCCCGCCGCGGTCGAAGCCGAGCGCGCGCCAGACGGTCTCGGCGCATTCGACGACGAAGGTCGAATAGCCGTCCTCGAATTGATAACAATGCGCCCAGATATATCCGCCCGGCGTCTCCTCGAAGATGAAGCGAAATTGATCGCCCATGCTCTTGGCGACCCCGAGCCAGATATATTTGTTGGGCCGCTCCT
This sequence comes from Methylosinus sp. sav-2, assembly GCF_004366495.1. Taxonomy (NCBI): domain Bacteria; kingdom Pseudomonadati; phylum Pseudomonadota; class Alphaproteobacteria; order Hyphomicrobiales; family Methylocystaceae; genus Methylosinus; species Methylosinus sp. sav-2. The sequence goes on along the minus strand of NZ_SOEJ01000013.1, from coordinate 17,439 downwards.
CGGCGGTGACGCCGAAATCGGCGGCGCGCGCGTCACGAACCTTGCTTCGCGAGCCTTCCGAGACGACCACGAGATCGGCCTCCGGCAGCGGCTCCCGTTCGGCGTCGAAGGCATGATCGTAGACGAGCTCGACGCCGAGCTCCTCGGCGCGCTCTTGCAGAACGGAGATGAGCCCGACACGGCTCAGACTGAGGAACGAATGGCCGCGCGACCGGATCGAGCGGCCGGGCAGCTCGATGCTGATGCCCGTCCACGGCAACATCTGTCGGCGGATCGCCTCGCCGCTGGCCCGGTCCTGGCGCACGAGCCGATCGAGGAGCCCTTCGCTCAGGATCAGCCCCCACCCGATGGTCTGGCGCGGCGCTCCTCTCTCGATGACGACGACGTCGACGTCGGGCCGCGCCCGCTTCGACAATATGCTGAAATAAAGACCGGCGGGGCCGCCGCCGATGCACACGATCTTCTTCATTGAGCGCGTCCTTGATGGTCGAAGGGCGTCAGTGGGGATGCTCAGCCGCGGCCGAAAGCCAGCCGCTTAATGTTGACGAGATGACGCCACGTGATCGGATCGGTCGTTCCATTGCCGCCCCAGCTTCCCGAACCCTGCATGAAGGACACGGGGAGGTCCGAGGTCTCCCCCAGCATTCCGTGCGTCGCCGAGGTGTTGACGAGGATGCGGCCCGCCGGCATCGCCGTCGCGAATGCGTCGATCTCCACGGGGTCCGAGCTATGAATGACGGCCGTGTGTCCGGCTCCCTCGGACCATAGCAGCGCCGCCGCGTCATCGACGCCCCTCCCTTGCTCCGCTGTGAAGAGGGTGAGCAGGGGAGCCATCTTCTCCTGCGCGATGAATGGATACTCGCCTCTCTCCACGGCGAGGACCAGGCAGGCGACTCGACGCGTCGCCTCGAGGCCGGCGGCGGCGGCCAGAGCGTCTCCGTCGACGCCGAGCAGCTCGCGACGCAGCCGGCGTGTTTCCGGATCGAACAGCGCCTCGATCACCGGACTGCGCGCATCGCCCTCGACGACGACGGCCCCGGCCGCAGTCAGCGCCTCGAGGAATGGCGCGCGAACGCGCTCGTCGACGACGATATTGCTTTCCGAGCCGCAGACGATGCCATTGTCATAGGCCTTGCCCTTGACAATGTCGCGGGCGGCGCGGCCGACGTCGGCCGAGGATGCGACGAGAACGGGGACATTGCCGGGGCCGACGCCGATCGTCGGCGTTCCGGAGCTGTAGGCGGCGCCGACCAATTGGCTGCCGCCGGTGGCGAGAACCAGAGCGACGCCCGAATGGCTCATGAGAAGCTTCGTGCGGGAATGCGACGGCTCGGCGCAGCGCTGGACGAGATCCGCCGGAAGCCCCTCCTCGGCGAGCACGCCGCGGATCAGATCGAACGCCTGCGCGCCGACGGAATCGGCTTTCTGAGGAAAGCTCGCGATCAGCGCGTTTCGCGTCTTGATGCAGAGGAGCGCCTTGAACAGCGAATTGGGAACCGGATTGGTGAGCGGGACCACGGCGAAGATCACGCCGATGGGGCTCGCATACTCGATGAGCGATTGATCGTAGCCGATCCGGCCTCTGGTCCTCACGCCGTGGAGGCTGTGAAAGACGCGGGTCAGGACGAGACCGAGCTTGTGAGTCTTGTCTTTTCGGTTGCCGATTCGGGTGACGGCGAGCTCGCGTTCGGCCCAGCCCTCGACATCCTTGGAAAAGGCTCCGACGATCGCGCGGACGACCTTGTCCAGTCGCGCGTCGTCGAACGCGTCGATGGCGTTCTGAGCGTCTCGAGCCCGCTCGACCAGCTCGTCCGCGACATTCTGGTCCAGGGAAGCCGGATCCGGCGCTCTAGCGGGTGCGACATTGAGCATGGACAATTTCCTTCTCTGAAATCGAACTCGATTCACTTTCGTCCGCGCCTGCGATCACCGATCGCTTTTTCCGCCCTCGATACGGCGGCCTACCACGCGATCTCCCGCCGCTTCGCGAAAAACCTTCCGTGCTGCGCCGATCGCTCGACGTCGAGCGCCAGCCACACCGCCGTGTCTGCGCCTTCCTCGGCGCTGTAGGGCGCCTTGGACGAGTCGATGAGGGAATCGAGGCCCGTGCGGCACCAGCCGGGGCTGCACACGCTGATGGAGACATTGGTGTCGCGCAGGCGCTTCGCCCATGTCAGCGCGAGCATGTTCAGGGCCGCCTTGGATACTCGATAGCTCGGCGCGAGGACGGCGTCGAACGGAGAGTCCGAGTTCGAGGCTTGGCCGAGCGCGGCCAAGTCGGTGGAGATGTTCACGATCCTGGCGTCGTCGGAGCGCAAGAGCAGCGGCGCGAACGCCTTCGTCACGAGAAACGGCCCGACGAGATTCGTGTCGATCGTTCGCCGGAACTCATCGAGCGAGATATCGTCTGGACGCTTCGTCGAATCGATCAATATGCCGGCGTTGTTGATCAGAATATCGAGGCGCCCCTCTCTGCGCTCGATCTCGCGCGATGCCTCGCTCACCGATTCGGGCTCAGTGACGTCGAGCCTGATCGCCTCGATGTCGAGGCCGAGCTTCCTCAGCGCCTCCGCGGCCTGCGCGCCGTCCGACTGCCGCCGCGCGCCGATCAGCACGCGATGGCCGCGCGAAGCCAGCGAGCGAGCGATCTCGAAGCCGATTCCGCGATTGGCCCCCGTGACGAGGCACAGCCGGCTCATAGCGCGCGCTCCTCGACCGAAAGCCGGCTTTCGTCGCATGTCCGGCGCGCCTCCGGCGCCCGGCCGGCCGGAATGGACCGCAACACTCTCTTCAGCTTCTTTCCGGTCGCGCCGACATGCTCGTGCGCGGATTGAATTTCGAGCTCGTCGATCGAAGGCCAGCCGCGCTGCGCGAAGAGTCGGTTCATCTCGACGAGCAGCGTGCTCGCATCCGCCGAAGCTGCGTCTTCCGACAATTCGACGAGGGCCGTGACGCGCTCCGATCCGGCCTCCGATCGCAGGATGAGGCTGACGTCGAACAGCTCTGGAAGGTGCTTGAGAAGCAGTTCCTCGGCCTGGCAGCTGTACAGGACCCCCGATTTCGTGACGATGACGTCGCTCGTGCGATCGACGTGATAGAACAGGCCCTCCTCGTCGGTGAAGACGAGATCGCCGGTGAGCCAATAGCCGGCGATCTTGTTGAGCTCCGTGAGCGTGTGATTGTTCCAATACCCCTTGGTCACGGATTTCGATTTGACGCCGAGGCGGCCGACGCGGCCGGCGGGCAGGCGACGGTCATGTTCGTCGAACACCGCGGTCTCCACCCAGGGAAAAGGCCGGCCGACGCAGCGATCGTAACGATCGTTCTCCTGTCCGTGAACATTGCGGAACGCCGCAAAGGCGAACTCCGAAGAGCCGACATTGTCTACGAAGAACGATCCGGCTTTGCGCCTGCCTTCGGAGTCGATGTGATGCCCCTGCGCCACGAGCTTGCGTATGTGCCGCTCATGATTGGCGTCGCCAGTGGCGATCCAATATTGCACGGAGCCGAGATCTCGGCCCTCGAAGCTCTCGCGGCAAAGATCGACGAATATCTTGGGAAAGGCGATGACGACATCGGGCCCGATCCGCTCGATCGCCTCGAGCATCGACGCGGGCTCCTTGCGCCCGAGGATGGAGACGCGCGCCCCGCGCGTCAGCGACAGCATGAGAAGCGAAATCGCCGCGCCATGTGAATGCGGCAGAGCGGAGAGGACATGGCTGCCGAGTTGACGCTCGACCTGCTGCCTCACGCCGTGGAACATCGATTCGTGGGTGAAGATCACCGCTTTCGGCAGACCCGTCGTTCCGGACGTGTGGCCGAGCATGATGACGTCGTCGTCCTCATGCTCATAGAGCGGCGGCCGCTCGCGAGCGGGATCCGCGACGAGAGCGTCGACGGAGATCGCCCGCGATTCCCCGGCGATGACGTCGAAGGCGTCGCGGTTGGTCGCATGACGTCGGGACTCGACCACCAGCAGGCGAGGCCGGACGATTCCGATGAATCCCCGCACCGTGTCGAGATCGAGCCCGCTGTTGACGAGCGACGCCGTGGCGCCGATGCTCGTCAGCGCGACGAAATGGAGAAAATAGTCGAAACTGTCGTCCAGCAGGAGGCTGACGACCTCCCTCGGCCGTATCCCCTCCTGCGCATAGGCCGCCGCGAGACGATCGGTGGCGTCGACGATATCGCCGATCGTCAGCTCGACATCCCGCCCCGCCTCCCCGCCGAGCAGCGCCACCGCGCTCCGCTGCGCTTCTCTCGGAACGGCGGCGTTCAATCGATAGATGAAATTGCCGCCGCCGGCGGTCGGATCGTTCAAGACATAGCGCAGCAGAGTGTCCCTGAGGGATGGAGCGGAAGCCGTCATTTTCATAACTCCCGAGGTCGGACGATCGACAGAGAAAAAAGAGCGGCGATGGACATCATCGGCGAAGCGAGCGTCATTGCTCGCCGACGCGTCTCGTCAGATGAAAGGCGACCGTGGCGAAACCGCACCGAGCGTAGAAATCCTGCGCCGCGCGGTTGGCGCTGCCCGTCTCGAGAACGAGACTGGAGCAGAGGCCGCGCGCGGCGACGCCGCCGACGGAGTCGATCAGCGCCCTCCCGATTCCCCTGCCGCGATCGGCCTCCGCGATCACCAGATCCTCGATATGCGCATGGCGGCCGTAGACGAAATTCTCCCGCAAGTGATACCCTGCCAGTCCGACCAGCGCGTCGCCTCGAAAGGCTCCGCACAGGCGGTAGCCACCGCTCTGCTGGCGCGCCATCTGGCCTTGGAAGGCGGCCCATTCCCCGAGATGCGGCCGCAATTCCCGCATCAGCCGGAGGCATGCCTCGTCGCCGACGGCGACGTCGTGGAACTCGAGGGCCGTCACGTCCTCGTCTCCGGCTCGGGCGCAACGACATACCGCATCCCGATCGCGAGACGATTCCAGAGATTGATGAGCCCGATGAGGAAGGTCAGGTCGACGATCTCTTTCTCGTTGAACGCCGCGACCAATGGTTCATAGTGTCGATCATCGGCATGGGTTGTCGCGACCAGCGTCAGCGCATCCGTCCATCCGAGGGCCGCTCGCTCGCGAGGCGAAAAGAGATCGCACTCCTCCCATGCGGCGAGCACGTACAATTTCTGCTCGCTCACGCCGCTCTTGCGTGCGTCGCGGGTATGAATGTCGAGACAGAAAGCACAGCCGTTGATCTGGGACGCCCGAACCTTGACGAGCTCGATCAAATCGCTTTCAAATCCAGATTTGCGGATCAGCGCGTCTATATTTGCGACAGAACGATAAATTTCCTGTGACACTTCCGATGGGATGAGACGTTTTGCGGACATGATTTGTCTTTCTAATGTCACTGCTGCTCGATGAGCCGACGTAGACTTTAAATGCGTCGGCGCATTTGTCTTGAGCCAAGACATCTCGATCGAGGTAGTCCAAGCTATGAACGATATGGGGCCGATTTTCGAATTCGTCGTCGATCGCTCGGATCGCGAGAGCGTCTACCGGCAGATCTACGAACGCATAAGATTAGCGATTTTGTCCGGAAGCCTCGCGGTCGGCGCCAAGCTTCCCTCCTCGCGAGCGCTCGCTGGACAATTGAACATTGCTCGCGGAACCGTGGACACCGCCTATCGCCTCCTTTCAGGAGAAGGATATGTCGTTTGCCGAGGCGCCGGAGGAACGATCGTTTCGCCCTTGGCCACGGTCGCCAACGCCTCATCCAATCGGGCCGACGCCGGCAAGACCGAATGGACGGACGCTTTCGACGGCGCCGCCAGTTCCCCACTCCCTTTCCAGATGGGGCTTCCCGCGGTCGACGTCTTTCCGCGGGCGCTCTGGTCTCGCCTGTGCGCCCGCCGCGCGCGACGCATCCACGCCGCGTCGATGGTCTATCCCGACATCGCCGGCCTGCCGGCGCTGCGGTATGCGATCAGCGCCTATCTGGGCATCTCACGCGGGATTGCCTGCTCGCCGGGCCAGGTGATTATCACGGGCGGCTATCAGGCCGCGCTCCATCTGATCGCCGAGATGATGATGCGGCCGGGCGACAAGATCTGGTTCGAGGATCCGGGATATCACAAGGCGAGACAGCTTTTGGAGGGGATGGGAGCCTCGATCGTCCCCGTTCCCGTCGACAACGACGGTATGAGAGTGGAAGACGCCATAAAGATAGCGCCTAATGCGCGCTTCGCTTTGGTGACTCCGGCACATCAGAGCCCGCTGAGCGTCTCACTGTCCTTCGCGCGGCGCGGCGCTTTGCTCGCCTGGGCCGCCCGCCAGCGCGCCTGGATCATCGAGGACGATTATGACAGCGAGTTCCGCTATGTCGGACAGCCGCTGCCGGCGCTCAAGAGCGCAGACCGCGAGGATCGCGTGATCTATACCGGCACTTTCAGCAAGGTCCTGTTTCCCTCGCTCCGCCTCGGATATCTGGTCGCGCCCGACGAGCTCGTCGGGCCGTTCCTCCGGTCGATCAGCCTGAACGACGCAGGTCGCTCGCCGCTCGAGCAGGCCGTCGTCGCCGATTTTCTGACGGAAGGGCATTTCGCGCGCCATCTCCATCGCATGCGCTCGCTCTATGCATCGCGGCGAGCCGCGCTGGCGCGCGCGTTGGAGATCGTTTTCGAGGACCGGATATCCGTCGACCTGCAGATGGGCGGACTGCACATCATCATTCGCTTCGGGCCGAGCTTCGACGACGTCGCGGCGGCGGAGGCCTGCGCCCACAAGGGATTGTCGGTCGTCGCCCTGTCGTCGCTCTCGCTGACGCGAGCCAGCGACCGCGGCCTGCTCATCGCCTTCGCCAATGTGCCCGAAACGTCCGCGCTCTCGGCCTCCCGCCGTCTGGAGAACGCATTGTCCGATCTCCCGCCGATCGGGATCGAGCGCGCAGCGCCGCAGGAAGCGAATTGAGCGGCCATCGACCGCGCGGCGGGCATGGCTCCGCCGCCTCAACATGTCTCCACGCGATCTCCGCCGACGCCAGCGCGCGGGCGCCGCCTGCCGATCGCCACATAAAAGAGCGGCGTGAAGATCAAGCCGAACAATGTCACCCCGATCATGCCGGCGAACACGGTCACGCCGAGCGACTGACGCATTTCCGCGCCGGCGCCGGTCGCGAAGGCCAAGGGCAGCACGCCGAGGACGAAAGCCGCAGAGGTCATGAGGATCGGCCGCAGCCTCATTCCCGCCGCCTGGGCCGCGGCGACATGCGCCTCGACGCCTTCCGCCTCGGCCCGTCGCGCGAATTCGACGATCAAAATGGCGTTTTTCGCGGCGAGTCCCACCAGGACGACGAAACCGATCTGCGCCAATATGTCGACGTCGATCTGCCACAGCTCGAGCCCTGTCAGCGCCGCCAGAAGGCACATCGGCGCGATCAACATGATCGCCAGCGGAAACGTCCAGCTCTCATACAGCGCGGCGAGCGTCAGGAAAGCGAACAGCGCCGACGCCGCGAACACCAGAAGCGTCGTATCGCCATCCTTCTTCTGCTGATAGGAGAGATCGGTCCATTCGAAGTCGAAGCCGGCAGGGAGGCGCTCCCGCGCCAACGTCTCCATGGCGAGCAGCGCCCGGCTCGACGAAACGCCTTTGGCCGCGCCGCCGAGAATCTCCGCGGCGGGATAGAGATCGTAACGCGCCACGCGATAAGGCCCGGTCGTCTCGCGCACCTCGACGATCGAGCCGAGCGGAACCATCGAGCCGCCCTTGTTGCGCGCCTTCAGCCGACCGATATCGGCGCTGTCTGTCCGGAACGGCGAATCGGCCTGCGCGACGACCGGAAACGTTCGGCCGAGATAGTTGAAATCATTGACATAGACCGAGCCGAGATAAATCTGCAGCGTGTCCGCGACGGCGTCCGCCGGCACGCCGACCATCTCCGACCGCTTACGATCGATATCCACGAAGATCTTCGGCGTGCGCGTGTCGAACAGCGAGAAGACGTCGGCCAACTCGGAGCTTCGATCGGCGGCGGCGGCGAGGTCTCTCGCCGCTGCGGCGAGCGCTACGAGGCCATGCCCCTCTTTGTCTCGAACCATCATCTTGAATCCGCCGGCCGCGCCGAGACCGGGAACGGGCGCCGGCGGAATGGTGACGATGAACGCGCCGTCGATCTTGGACAGCCGCAGGCGTAGATCCTCCAATATCTTGTTCGTGTCGCGACCTCTCGCCAGGCGCTCCTCGAACGGCTCGAGCACCACGAAGATCGCGCCGGCGTTCGGGGGAAACGTATAGGTGGCGCCGTCGAGCCCGACATAGGGCGCGCCGTGGCGAACGCCCGGAACGCCGCCTATGATCCGCGTCGCCTCGCGCATGACGGCGTCCGTCCGGTCCAGAGTCGAACCGGGCGGCAATTGCACGAGTGTGATCAGATATCCCTGATCCTGATCGGGAATGAAGCCGGTCGGCGCGCCGCCGAACTTCCACGCGGTGAGGCCGATGAGCGCGAGATAGATCGCCAGCGTCGGACGCGCCGATTGCGCCATCCGTTCCGTGATCCGTCGGTAGACGGACGACATTGCGTCGAACCCGCTGTCGAAACGCGAGGACATGCGCTCGAGCATCCGGCGAGACGACACGGCGGGCGCCCGGGGAGACGCGACGCGCGCCTCGAGCAGCAGCGCGCAGAGCGCCGGGCTGAGAACGAGCGAGACGAGCAGAGAGATCAAGGTCGATGCGGCGATGGTGACCGCGAACTGGCGGAAGAACTGCCCATATATCCCCGACATCAAGAACGTCGGCAGAAAGACCGCTGTCAGCGTCAGCGCGATCGCGACGAGCGCGCCGCCGACCTCGTCGATCGTGTGATGCGCGGCCTCCCTCGGCGTGAGCCCGCGAGCGATGTGGCGCTCCGCGTTCTCGACGACGACGATCGCATCGTCGACGACGATACCGACCGCGAGCACGAGCCCGAACAGCGACAAATTATTGAGCGAATAGCCGACCGCCGACAGAATCGCGAGCGCGCCGATGAGCGATATCGGAATCGCCACGATCGGGATGAGCGACGTGCGCCAGCTCCGAAGGAAGACGATTACGATCAGCGTCACCAGCCCCGCGGCTTCCGCGATCGTCTTTAGAACCTCGCGAATCGATTGCCGGATGTATTCGGTCGGATCATAGACGATCGAATATCCGAGCCCGTCCGGAAAGGAGGCCGATAGCGCTTTCATCTTCGCTTTCAGCCGATCGACGGTGGCGAGCGCATTGGCGCCGGGCTGCTGGAATATCCAAAGCGGCACCGACTCGAGATGATCGAGATAGGCGGTCGTGCTGTAGTCCTGCGCCGCGAGCTCGACGCGCGCGACATCCCCGAGACGCGTGATGCGCCCGGCGCCGTCGCTCTTGACGACGATGTCCTCGAATTGTCGCGGCTCGACGAGCCGACCGGTCGCTTCGACATTGATCTGGAATGCGCTCGGCGAACTGGTCGGAGGTCCGTTGAGCAGCCCGGCCGACGTCTGCAGATTTTGCGCCCTGATCGCAGCGACGACCTCGCTCGCGAGCATGTCGCGAGCCGCGATCTTGTCCGGATCGAGCCAGACGCGCATCGCCAGTCTCCGTCCCCCGAAAAGCTGGACCTCGCCCACGCCCTCGATCTGGACGAGGACGTCTCTTATCTGCAGAGCCGCATAATTCGAGATCGCGAAGCGATCGAGCGCGCCGCTCGGCGAGAAGAGATGGATGACCATCAGCATGTCCGGCGAAACCTTCTTCACCGTCACGCCGAGCCGACGCACCTCTTCTGGAAGACGCGCGAGCGCCGGCGCCAGCCGATTTTGAACCTGCGTCTGAGCGATTTCGAGATTGGTCCCCAATCTGAACGTGATGGTCGTCGTCAGCCGGCCGTCTCCGGTCGACTGGCTGTTCATGTACATCATATTTTCGACGCCGTTGATCTGCTCCTCCAGCAAAGTCGCGACAGTTTCGCCGACGACTTCCGCGGACGCGCCGGGAAAGCTCGCATTGACCTGAATCGTGGGAGGGACGATGTCGGGATATTGCGTGACGGGCAGCCGGAAATAGCCGATCGTCCCGGCGATCGTGACCATAGTGGCGAGCACGATCGCAAAAATTGGCCGCTCGACGAAGAAATGAGAGAAAGTCATCACACTCTGCTCAATGCGCGGTCGCTTCGATCCGCCCGTCCCGAACGCTGACTCTGTTGCCTGGCCGGCTGCGGCTGGGTCCTTCGACGATAACGCGATCGCTCGCGTCGAGCCCGCGGCGAATGACCCGCAGGCCGTCGACGAGCGGTCCGGTCTCCACCTTTTTGCCGACGACCTTTCCTCCCTCCTCGACCACGAGCACGGTCTTTCCCGCCTGATCGGCCGATAGGGAAGAGTCCGAGACCAGCATGACGGAATGCGGCCTCGAAGCGGGCAGGCGGACTCGCGCGAACTGGCCCGGCGTGAGCGAATGGTCGCGATTGTCGAGGGTCGCGCGCATGCGAATAGTGCCCGTGTTCCGATCGAGGCTGTTGTCGACGAAAACGAGATGGCCCAACCGACTCCATTCGGATTCGTCGATCAGGCGGGCGCGGACCTCGATCTCCGCGAGGGGATCGAGCCGGCTCTCGGCGGAGCGTAGATAAGCGACATAATCCGCTTCGCTCAGATCGAATTCCAGATAGATCGGATCGAGCGACACGATGGTCGCCAGAGGCGTGGCCTCGGCCCCGCCGCTATTGACGAAATCTCCTATCGACACCCGCCGCGCTCCGATGCGGCCGTCGAAGGGCGCCGTGACGCGGCTGAACTCCAAGTCGAGTTGCGCGGCCTCCACCGCCGCTTCGGCCTGCTCCACGGCGCCTTCCGCATCCCTCAATTGCTGCAGGCGCAGATCATGCTCCTCCTCGGAGATATAATGTGTGCGCCGAAGAGCCGAGCTCCTCTCGATCTTCTTTCTCGCGAGATCGAGCTGCGAAGAGGCGATCTTGCGTTGCGCGCTCGCCTTTCGGAGCTGAATCTGGAACGGCCGCGGATCGATGGCGAAGAGGAGGTCGCCCTTGCGAACCATCTGACCGTCCTTCGCCCGAATCTCCGTCAAATAGCCGCCGACGCGCGCGATCAGCTCCACACGGTCGACCGCCCGCAAGCGCCCCGTTTGCGTGATCCAATCCACCACCTCGCGAGCGACGGGCGCGGCGACCGTCACCACTGGAGGCGCCGCCTCCGCAGGAGCCCCGGCAGGCTTCGACGACGACGAAAACAATCGATCGGGAGAGCCGACGAGCGACCCGGCGCCCATGACGCAGGCCATGAGGCCCAGAGCCTGCCACCTGCGCCGCCCGCGCATTTTCGACATGCGACACATGCTGCCTCCGCATTTTACGCATGAGCATCGCAGCCGCCAGCGCCTAGGTATATGGCCAAGACGCTTCAAATCGATTGGACCAAGAATGCGCGGCCCAGATATCCGTATTATCACGCATATCGATCGCCTCAGAGAACTTGGCCTAGTTGAAAAACTCATTCATGTCTCTATACGCAGAGCAGAGCCTGTATTAGTAAATGCGACGTGAAGAATTTAGATTTCACTTCGCAGATATAGTAAAACCTCGAACGACACCGAGCATAAATGCTCGCAGAGGCGCCGCGCCAGCGGGTTCGACGCTGAGGGCGTATGCCCGCGAAGCGGTTCGACTGGCCGGCGCGGCTCGGAAACGACATCGTCACATATCATTTGGAGGCTTCACGACATGACACAGATCGACGTCGACAACGTCATCGAGCGCTCCCACGACCGCGCAACGAGACCCGCGCCGATATGGTCCGAATGGCTCGAGGCCGACGACCTTCAGAGCCTGACCGAGCATCGGCTGCTCGTCGCGCTGCGCGCCGGAGAGATCGATCTTCGCGGCCTGCGCATCCTGCTCGTTCAGCACCATCTCTATTCGCGACACTTCACGCGCTATCTGACGGCTCTAATCAGCCGCCTGTCGAGCTTCGACGACGTCCGCAGCCTCACCGAGAATCTGCTGGAGGAACTCGGCGTGGAGGGCGGAAGCGAGCTGACTCACGCCGAGCTGCTGCAGCGCTCGCTTCGATCGATCGGCGCCGAGACACACAAGGCTACGCCGCTTCCGCAAACGAACGCGCTCATCGAGACGATGTTGCGCCATTGCCGCTCGGTCGATCCTCTCGACGGTCTCGCCGCGCTCGGCCTCGGCGCGGAGTCGATCGTGCCTCTGCTCTACAGCCCGATCGCCGACGCTCTAACGGCGCAGGGCTTCGACGACGATACGCTCGAATTTTTCCGGTTGCACATCGCCGAGGACGAAGGGCATGCGCTCGCCATATTCGCTATTCTCGAAAGACTGACCTCGAATCGGCCGTCCGCCCATGCGCGGGCGAGGTCCGTCGGGCGCGAGGTGATCGACCGGCGCGCCGAGATGTTCGACGCGATCTGGAACGAGATCCAGAGCGGCGCCGCGGCGGATGAGCCCGCCGGGACGATCGGCCGCTCGTCCTCGGCCGACTTCTGGCGCGTCCCCCCGAAGCTGTCTGCGCAAGCGCACGAACGTCTGAGACATGCCTCGGTGATCGCGGAGCAGGATTCCGGATCGTCACGCTTCTCGGACGAGCGCAATCACAAGGTGCATATCGTGGATTTGCCCACGCACACGATCAGCATGACGATCGGACGTCTCGATCCGTCGCAATCGACGCGCATGCATCGTCACAACTACGAGACCGTCATCTATGTGATCGCCGGGCAGGGATTTTCCCGCATCGGTTCGCGCGTCGTCGACTGGAAGGCCGGAGACGCGGTCTATGTTCCCGTCTGGGCGGCCCATCAGCACGTGAACACGGGCGCGATCGAATGCGTCTACGTCGCCTGCGAGAACGCGCCCCTGCTGCAAAATCTCGGCTCGATCGCGCTGCGGGAAGAACTCGCGCCGGCCGCCGAGTAAGCAAACCACGACGCGCATCGCCTCGACATCGGAAACGCACGGTCGGTGGATTCGGCCGATCGGCTCCGCTTGCGCATATCGTCGGAGAACCGCAATGACTCTCGCTCAATATTCGCGTCCGAGCGCCGAAGCGGGCCATGAAGCCGCGGCGTCGCCCGCGGTCGCCGCCACGTCGCCATGGATCAATCTCGCGGCCCGCCTGGTCGCGGAGAAGCACGAATGCCGCAAGCCCTGCTTCGTCGGCCCACAGGGCGAATTGAGCTACGCGGAGCTCGATCGGGAAATGCGCCGCGCAGCATCGGCTTTGACCTTGCTCGGCGCGCGCGCCGGCGACCGCATCTTCATCGCGCTCGACGACGGCTTCGAGCTGGCGACGATCTTCTACGCCGGCCTCGCGATCGGGGCGATCCCCGTCGTCTTCAATCCGAAGCTCGACGCCAGATCCTCAGTCGAGGTGCTGAACGACTGCGCGCCCGTTCTGGCGTTCTGCAAGCCCGCCTACCTCGACACACTCGAAGCGGCCTGTTGGTCGACGGGCGGACGCACGCGCGCGCTCGTCGCCGCCCCCGGCGAGCGCGGCCATATCGATTGGCGACCGGCCGAAGCCGACCCGAATTGGCGCGACTTCGTATATCGCGACGTCGAGCAGACAGCGCTCATTCAGTATACGTCGGGCACCACGACGGGGCGCCCGAAGGGCGTCGCGCATTCGAGCCGCGGAGCGCTCGCCGCCTGCGAGCAGCTTGCGGCGCGACGCCTCGGCCTGACATCGGAGGATGTGATTTATTCCGTGTCGAAGACGTTCTTCGGCTACGGAATGGGCAACAGCCTGTTCTTTCCCCTCTATGTCGGCGCGACCGCCGTGCTCGACCCGCGCTGGCCGACACGGGAGACCGTGATGGAGAATCTGACGCGCCATTGCGTCACGGCGCTATTCGCAGTGCCGACGGTCTTTCGAATGCTGCTCGCGGCCGACCGGCCGCATTGCGCGCTTCGTCTCGCATTGTCCGCCGGCGCTCCCTTGTCCGCGCGCATTCGATCGGCCTGGCGCGCGCATTTCGGCCTGCCCGTTCACGACAGCATCGGCGCGACGGAGCTCTTCCATATCTTCGCCACCACCTATCCCGACTCAGCCGCCATGGACGGTCTCGGCGGCATGGTCGGCGACTGGCGATCGGTCATCGTCGACGCCGACGAGCGTGTCGTGGCGCCGGGCGAGATCGGCGTCCTGCTCGTGCAATCCTCGGCGCGCGCGCTCGGCTATTGGAGCCGGTCCGCCGAGACCGTCCAGCGCTTCGACGATCCTCGCTTCGGAATAGGCTGGTTCCGCACCGGCGATCTCTTCAGCCAGGATGCGTCCGGCCGCCTTCACTTCCATGGTCGCGAGGATGATCGCTTCAAGGTGTACGGGCGCTGGATCATTCCCGGCGATATCGAGGCGTTCGTCGCGCGACATCTTCCGGATCTCGACGAGGTCGTTCTGGCTCCCGGCCGCGGCGGCGACGGGGAACTGCGGCCAGTCCTGTTCCTGCGGGCCGAAGGCTCTTCGCTCGACGCGGCCGCCGAGCGCGTCGCCTCGCTGCTTCGCGCCAATTACGACAGCTATCAATGTCCCGCGCTCTACTTGTCTTTCGGCGGGGCGCCGCCCCTGTCGAGCAATGGCAAGCTCGATCGCCGCGCATTGAGCGAGCGGGCGAACGCGGCCTTCGCGAATGAGGCGGGCGCGCTGGTGAGGGAGGGCGTATAGCCATGCTCGACGTCGATAGTCTCACATCCTATGCCGCGGCAGGCTACGCGCGGGCGCCGTTGTCGCGGCGCCTGCCGCTGCCGAGAGCGGCGCCATCGGCGATCTACCGAGCTCTCGCGCATAGTCGCGATCATTTCCTGTTCGAGACGCGCGAGCGCATCGGAGACGACGGCGAGACATGGTCGCCACGCATGTCGGTGATCGGGCTCGAATGCAGCGAACGTATCGAAGTCGACGGCAAGCGTCTGGTCAGACGGCGTGGGGACACTGTCCTCGAGGAAACGAGCGACGCAGATCCGCTCGCTCTGCTGCAACGGCTCCTGGCGAGCCGGCGGGCGCCGCGGATCGCCGGGTCGCCGGAATTTTGCGGCGGACTCTTCGGCTACTTCGGATTCGAGACGGCGCGGATGATCGAGCCGCGTCTCGACCGTCGCCCGAGAAAGCCGAAGCCCTACGAGCTTCCGGAAATCGCACTTCTGATCGCCGAGAACGCGATCGTGTTCGATCATTCGAGCCGCCATGTCGAGATCGTCATCGACCTTGCGATCGGCGGCCTCCCGCGAAGCGAGATCGCCCGTCGTCGAGACGAAGGGCTGGCGCGGATCGACGAGCTGTGTCAGCGCCTGGAGAACGTCGACTTCGAGGACGAAGCGATCGGGCCGGAGGGCGATCGACGACAGCCGAATGATCCGACCTATGTCTTTCCACAACAGCTTTTCGAGGCGGCGACGGAGAAGGCGCGAGACTATATCGCCGATGGCGACATCATGCAGGTGGTGCTGTCACAGCGCTCGACGAGACAGCTGCGATGCGAGGGCATCGACTATTACCGCGCTTTGACGAGCGTTTGCGGCGGCCCTTACAGCTATTTGCTGACGCTCGGCGACGCTCGGGTCGTCGGCGTGTCGCCGGAGACGCTGTTCCGTCTCCGCGACGGCGCCGTCGTCAGTCGCCCCATGGCCGGAACGCGGCGGCGCGGGGCGGATGCGGTCGAAGATCTGAGGCTCGAGGTCGAGCTGCGCGCAGACCCGAAGGAAAACGCCGAGCATATGATGCTGGTCGACCTCGCGCGCAACGATCTCGGCCGCGTCTGCGAGGTCGGCAGCGTCGAGGTCGCCTCCAAGCTCGTCGTCGAGCGCTATTCTCATGTGATGCATCTGGTTTCCACCGTGATCGGAAGGGCGATTCGCCAGCTCGACGGCGTCGACGTGCTGCGAAGCGCTTTTCCGGCCGGCACGCTGAGCGGCGCTCCGAAGATCCGGGCGCTGGAGATCATCGACGAGTTGGAGCCTTGCGGTCGCGGAGTCTATGGCGGCGCGATCGGATATCTCGGCTGGGACGGCGACGCCGACTTCGCGATCGCCATTCGCACGGCCGTGCTGAAGGACGGCGTGCTGCAAATGCAGGCCGGCGCAGGCATCGTCCATGATTCCGTTCCGCGGCGGGAATGGCAGGAGACGATCGAGAAAGGCCGGCTGCTCACGACGGCGGCCGCGCTCGCCGAGGCGATTCGATGTCCCGCGCGAAGCGCGCAGTTCCCGAGCCGCCGGACGGACTCGGCAGACTCGAGGATAACTGCAAATGCACCTCATGATCGATAATTACGACTCCTTCACCTACAACATCGTTCAATCTTTCGGCATCCTCGGCGCTTCGGTCGTCGTTCGTCGCAGTGACCAGATCTCGCTCGACGAGATCGCCGAGTTGAAGCCGGAGTCTCTCATCATTTCTCCGGGCCCCTGCACGCCGAGCCAGGCCGGCGTGTCCGTGGCGGCGATCCGCCGCTTCGCCGGCGGGCTGCCGATGCTCGGCGTCTGCCTTGGACATCAATGCATTTCGGTGGCGTTCGGCGGCTCTATTCGACGAGCCTCAGAAGTCGTTCACGGAAAAGTCTCGAAGGTGACGCACGATGGCCGCGGGCTCTTTCACCGGATACCGCAAGGCTTCGCGGTCGGCCGCTATCATTCGCTCGTCGTCGACGATCTGCCCGATTGCATCGTCGTCAGGGCGCGCGAGCATTGCACTGACGGACGCGACGGCGAGATCATGGCGCTAGAGCACGCCGAATTGCCGATCTGGGGGCTGCAATTCCATCCGGAATCCGTTCTGACCGAGCATGGTTTGAAGCTGCTCGACAATTATCTGAACCTCGTCGCAGGGTTCAACGGGTGCAGAACGTCGAAAAAGGTTGTGTCGCAAATTTTGTCTACGGAGTGTTGATTTCCACTGAGAGCTGACCCAGGCAGCACGAGTTTTTCCACCGAGAACTGACCCATGTTCGAACCTTTCCCCCTCGAGCGTCGCGGGGGACCTGGGAGTGATCGACATGGAGTTATTGAGCGTCATCCGACGCTGGCGATATCGGCAGGAGTTTTCGATCCGGGAGATTGCGCGACGCACGGGGCTGTCGCGCAATACGGTGCGCAAATACCTGCGCTCGGACAGCGTCGAGCCGCGGTTCGCCACGCCCGATCGACCGAGCCGGCTCGACCCGTTCGCTGACAAGCTGGCGCACATGCTGCGTCAGGAGGCCGCAAAATCGCGCAAGCAGAAGCGGACGGTCAAGCAGTTGCACGCGGATCTGGTCGCCCTCGGCTACGACGGCTCCTACAATCGCGTGGCGGCCTTCGCGCGCGAGTGGAAGGAGGCGCGGCATTGGGAGCAGCAGACCTGTGGGCGCGGCGCGTTCGTGCCGCTGACGTTTCTGCCCGGCGAGGCGTTCCAGTTCGACTGGTCGGAGGATTGGGCGATCATCGCGGGCGAACGGACGA
>NZ_SOEJ01000012.1:0-98998 GCF_004366495.1 Methylosinus sp. sav-2 | reverse complement strand
TGGAATTTCTGCGGATCGCGCAGAAACTCGACGATCTCCTGAAGGTCTTCCTTGGCCTCGTCGACGCCGGCGACATCCTCGAAGGTGACGCGGCCCTGCGTCTCGGTGAGCAGCTTCGCCTTGGACTTGCCGAAGCCGAGCGCGCGGCCGCCGGCGCCGCCCTGCATCTGGCGGGCGAGAAAAATCCACACGCCGAGGAAGGCGATGAGCGGCAGCGCATTCAAGAACAAGGTCATCCACCAGCTGCCGCCGTCGCTCGCTGGACGCGCGCTGATGGCGACATTCTTCGCGGTCAGCCGCTGCACCAGCGACGGATCATTGGGCGCGTAAGTGGTGAAGGAGCGATTATCCGCGAAATGCCCGCTGATCTCGCTGCCGGCGATGGTCACGTCATGGACGCGGCCGAGATCGATCTGCGCCAGCAATTCGCTGAAGTTGATGTCGCGTCCGGCCGTGCGCTGGTTGCGCTGATCGAACAGCATGGCCAAAGCGACAGCGAGCAGCGCGACTATCGCGAATATCATGAAGGGCTTGTAATTCACTTTCATCGACGACCTCCGACGGACCGTCAGCCGGCCGCGGGAGACACATTTCCCGCGTCGACGGCGCGTGTCGCTTTTATGACCTTACGACAGCATTCCCAAGTCGCCAAATTAAATGCAGTCATGAGCCATGGCGAGAAATCATGAGCCGGGCCGCTGATCCGAGCGTCATCTTCGCCGTAGCCGCGCTCCGCCGCGCGGCCGAGACAAAAGGTCGCAGCGCCGCGGCGTCGCGGACGCCTTTTCCCGAGCCTGCGCTCGAACAGATATGATCTGTAAAGGAGAGCGGCGAATGGACGACCGGCTCACGAGCGTCGGCTCTGCGACGCTCGGCTTCCGCGCGCGCGGGATGCATTGCCACGGCTGCGAGCGCGCCATAGAGCGCGCCGTCGTCGAGCTCCCCGGCATTATGAGCGTGAAAGCCGATTATCCGACCGAGCGCGTGAGCGTGGCCTATGACCCCGCCGCCGTCACGCCAGAGGCGATCCGCGCCACGGTCGAGCGCCAGGGCTATCGCGCCGTCTCGACGGAGGAGCCCGGCGGCGGCCGCCTCGCCAAGATTCTCGGCGTCCTCCTCGGCCTCGCGGGCGTCGCTCTGCTGATCTTCATCGACACGCATTGGATCGGCGAGGCCGGCGCGCCCGATATCGGCCGCCATATGAGCCTCGAGCTGATTTTCCTGCTCGGCCTGCTCACCGGCTTTCATTGCATCGGAATGTGCGGCGGCTTCGTGCTGAGCTATACGGCCGATGACGCGCGGCGCGGGCGTCCGTCCTATCGCTCGCATCTGCTCTATGGCGCGGGCAAGACGATCTCCTACACGGCGATCGGCGCCTTGTTCGGCCTCGTCGGCGCCTTTATCGCCTTCACGCCCATGCTGCGCGGCGTCGCCGGCGTCATGGCCGGCGCGTTTCTGATCGTCTTCGGCCTCAACATGCTCGGCCTGTTCGAGCCGCTCCGGCGCTTTCGCTTCGCCCTGCCCGCGCCCCTTCAGCGCTATGTCGATCGGCGCGCGTCGGGCTCGCATCGGCCCTTCGTCATCGGCCTCTTCAACGGGCTGATGATCGCCTGCGGGCCTCTGCAGGCGATGTATGTGATGGCGGCGGGAACCGGCAGCGCGCTCGAGGGCGCCAAAATGCTGCTCGCCTTCGGGCTCGGCACGCTGCCCGTCATGCTGAGCTTCGGCGCGCTGTCGACGCTGGTCTCCGCCTCGCTGACGCATCGCCTGCTGATGGCCTCCGGCGCGATCGTCGTGGCGCTCGGCGCGGTGATGATCAATCGCGGCATGATCCTCACCGGCTGGGGCTATGATTTGCAATCCATGATCGGAACATTGCGCGGCGCGGCGGAACGCCCGATCCTTTCACCCTCCCCTGCGCCCACAACCGCGCCCGCTGTGGGGCCGCAAGCTTCGGCGCCGCAGCCGCGCGCCGCCTATCAGACGATCGAGATGGATGTCGTCGCCGCGGGCTTCTCGCCCAATCGCTTCATGCTCACCAAGGGCGTCCCCGTGCATTGGGTGATCGACGGCAAGGAGATCACCAATTGCAATAAGCGCATCGTCGTTCCGAGCCTCGCCCTCGAATTCGACGTGAAGCCCGGCGCGCAGACGATCGAGTTCACGCCGCGCGAGGCCGGCGTCATTCACTGGAGCTGCTGGATGGGCATGCTGCGCGGCGAGTTCGACGTGCAGGACGCGCCCGCGCCGGCCATCGCCGCGACGACGCCGCCGCCACAAAAGCCTGCGGATGAAAGACCGAGCGCGCGCTCAATGGCGCATGACGTCTATCGGGCGCATGACGACGTCTATCGCATCGCCGCCGGCGACACTCTGCGCGGCGTCGCCGTGAAGCTCTATGGCGACGGCGCGCGCTGGAAGGAGATTCTCGCCGCCAATCCGGGGCTCGATCCGCGGCGGCTGAAGCCGGGCGAGACGATCCACGCTCCAGGACGGTGAGACGCGAACGCTCACACCAGATATTTCGGCAGCTCGCGCTCGAATTCCGGAAAATACAGCGAGATCACGCTCACATCGAATTGCCCGAGGATCTGCTCCTTGGGCTCGCGCTCGAGCAGGAAGCGGAAGGCCGCGTCGAGACATTGCTCGGCGCTGGAGACGCCGCCGCCCAATCGCTCGGCGAGCACGTGCGACATGGTCACGCGATGGCGCGACTTGCTCGCCGCATCGCGCACCACGACATCGAAGGTGAGGGTCTTGGGAGCGCCATTTTCGCGGCGCGCAATATCGATCGCGATGGTCATGCAGCCTCCGCCAGAAGCGTCTCTATATCCGCCGCGATCGCCTGCGGCCTGTCGGTCGGCGCATAGCGCTTCACGACGCGGCCCTTTCGATCGACGAGAAATTTGGTGAAATTCCATTTGATCGCCTGCGTGCCGAAAATTCCGGGCGCCTGCGCCTTCAAGAAACGATAGAGCGGATGCGCCTTCTCGCCATTCACGTCGATCTTGGCGAAGAGCGGAAAGGTGACGTCATAGCTCGCCGAGCAGAAGGCGCCGATGGCGGCTTCGTCGCCGGGCTCCTGATGGCCGAATTGGTTGCAGGGAAAGCCGAGCACGGCGAAGCCGCGGTCGCGATAGGCGCGCCACAGCGCCTCGAGCCCCTGATATTGCGGGGTGAAGCCGCATTTGCTCGCGACATTGACGATCAGCAGCGCCTGGCCGGCCCAATCGGCGAGGCTCGCGCTTTCGCCGTTCAGGCGACGCGCTTCGAAATCATGGACGCGATTCTCGCGGACAGGGCTCATGGCCGAGGCGACCTCTCGACATATCGCCTCGATCGCGGCGCGCGAGGGGCTCCCCGAACCGGCCGCTGAACGGCGGATCGGCGGAGCCCACTCGACCAATATGGCGCAGACTCGCGATTTCGTCACTGCGCCCGTCGGCTTCACCCATTGGGGGGAGCCGATGGCGGGCGCTTTCCGCCTCTCACGCCTCGGCGAGCAAAGCGTGAATGTCGGGCTCCATCTGGCGCGGCGTGTTGGTCGCCTGGAAGCGCTTCACCACATTGCCCTTGCGGTCGATGAGGAATTTGGTGAAGTTCCACTTCACGTCTTCCGCCGGACCCGGGTCCTTCTCCTTCAGCAGCTTGTAGAGCGGGTGCTGATTGTCGCCATTCACCTCGATCTTGCTGAACAGCGGGAAGGTCACGATGAAGCGGGTCGAGCAGAAGGTCTTGATCTCCTCGTCCGTTCCCGGCTCCTGATTGCTGAACTGGTTGCAAGGGAAGCCCAGAATGACGAACCCCTTGTCGCGGTTCTCGTTCCAGATCGCCTCGAGGCCATTGTATTGCAGCGTGAAGCCGCATCTGCTCGCCACATTGACGATCAGGATCACCTTGCCGGCGTAGTCGCCGATCTTGACGGTTTCGCCGTCGATCGTGCGCGCTTCGATATCATAGAGCTCGGACATGACTGAGAAGGTCTCCGTTCTGCGCGCCGGCGCCCGAGAGCGCGCGGCGCATTCTGGGCGCAGAATGGCCGCGAGCGGTTCCTTGGGCAAGCCGGGAAACGCCTAAATTCGCGGCGCCTTCGCCTCTTCAGGCGGCGTCCACATTCTCGTCCATCTCCTCGCCGAGCCCGTACTCCTTCATTTTGCGGTAGAGCGTCGAGCGGCCTATGCCCAGACGACGCGCAATCTCGGACATCTGGCCGCGATAATGGACGAGGGCGAATTTGATGACCTCGGCCTCCAGCTCCTCGAGACGGCGCATGTCGCCATGCGGTCCGAGCAGCGCCATCACATTTGGATCGCGAATCTCGACGCGGACGATCTCCCGCTCCGGCGTGGGGCCGGCCGAGACGGGCGCGGGCGCCGGCGGCACGCGGGCGGAAAAGCCGTCCACATGGGCGGCGATCTGCGGGAACTCGTTGACCGTCAGTTCGTCGCCATCGGCCAGCACCACGGCGCGGAACACGGCGTTCTCGAGCTGGCGGACATTGCCCGGCCAGTCATAGCTGGCGAGCAGCGTCGTCGCCTCATGCGATATGCCGCGCAGGCGCTTGTTCTCCTCCGCCGCGAAGCGGATGGCGAAGCGGCGCGCCAGATCGCCGATATCGTCGCGGCGCGCGCGCAGCGGCGGAATGGTGATGGGGAAGACATTGAGGCGGTAGAACAGATCCTCGCGGAACTGGCCGCGCTTCACCTGCTCGATCAAATTTTGATTGGTCGCCGAGATGAGGCGAATGTCGACGCGCACCGGACGCTTGGCGCCGACGGGGTCGATCTCCCCCTCCTGCAAGGCGCGCAGCAGCTTCACCTGCGTCTCGAGCGGCAATTCGCCGATCTCGTCGAGGAAGAGCGTGCCGCCATTGGCCTCGAGGAATTTCCCCGAATGCTTCTCGGTCGCGCCGGTGAAGGCGCCCTTCTCATGGCCGAAGAGGATGGATTCGACGAGATTGGCCGGCAGCGCCCCGCAATTGACCGTGACGAAGGCCTTGCCGCGGCGATCCGAGCCGCCCTGAATGGCGCGCGCGACGATCTCCTTGCCGACGCCCGACTCGCCCTCGATGAGCACCGGAATATTGGAATGGGCGGCGCGCTCGCCGAGGCGAATGACGCGCGCCATCTCCTCGCTGCGCGAGACGAGATCGCGGAAGGTCAGCGCGCCGTCCCTGCGGCGATTGACGCGGCGCAGTTCCCCGGCGAGGGCGTCTGCGGACAGCGCATTCTTGATGGAGACCTGCAAGCGCTCGGCGCCGACCGGCTTCACGACGAAATCATGCGCGCCGGCGCGCATCGCCGAGATCACCGTCTCTATGGAGCCATTGGCGGTCTGCACGATGACGGGCACGTCGATCTTGAGGTCGCGCATGCGCGTCAGCACGCCCATGCCGTCGAGATCGGGCATGACGAGATCGAGAATCAGCAGATCGACCGGCGTCGCGCCATTCTGCGTCAGCCGCGCCAGCGCCTGCTCGCCGCCCTCGACAGTCTCCACCTCATAGCCGAAGCGCCGCGCCGAAGCCTCGAGCAAGCGGCGCTGGACCGGATCGTCGTCGGCGATCAGAATCGTAGAAGTCATTGATCCTCTTGAAATCTCTTAGGCCTGCGCGGCGTGGGCTCGGGCGGATCGCGACGATCCGCAGCGTGCAATAGAGGACGTGGACGACGCCACCTTCCGGCCATGCTCGGAGATCAGGGTAAAGGCGTCGTTAACGTGAGCCTCGCCGTCGGGACGAATCCGAAGGCCGGGGACGGGAAAAGCTCCTGTGCGGCCTGCGACTTGCATTTTTTCCGTTCCGTGCCCGATATTCGGCGAAGCGCCCTTCATCCTCAACTCCCGGTTCGAACCATGCCGCATCTTCACGCCCGCGTCCAAGCCCCTCTTCGCGACGCCGCCTCCGAGGCTCAGGCCGGCGGCCCCGGCCCCGCGCTCCCCGAATGGAATCTCGCCGATCTCTATGCCGCGCCCGATTCGCCGGCGCTGGCCGCCGACATTGCGGCGGCGGAGAAGGAAGCCTTAGCCTTCGCAGCCGAGCTTCGCGGCCGCCTGAGCGAATTGGCGAGCGGCGCGGCGGCGAGCGAGACGCTCGGCGAGGCCGTGCGGCGGTATGAGGCGCTACAGGACCTGTTGGGCCGAATCATGTCCTATGCGGGACTGATCTACGCCGGCGACACCACCGATCCGGCCCGCGCCAAATTCTATGGCGACATTCAGGACAAGATCACCGAAATCTCCACGCAATTGCTGTTCTTCCAGCTCGAGCTCAATCGCATCGACGACGCAATTCTCGACGCCGCAGCGGCGAAGGCGCCGCTCGCGCATTGGAAGCCCTGGCTCGAAGATATTCGCATGGAGAAGCCCTATGAGCTCTCCGACGAGCTCGAGCGTCTCTTCCACGAAAAATCCGCCACCGGCCGCGCCGCCTGGAACCGTCTCTTCGACGAGACCATCGCCTCGCTGCGCTTTTCGATCGGCGGCAAGGAGCTGACGATCGAGCCTGCGCTCAATCTAATGCAGGATTCGCGCGAGGAGGTGCGGCGCGAAGCCGCGCTCGCCGTCGGCGCGACGCTGAAAGCCAATCTGCGCACATTCGCGCTCGTGACCAACACGCTCGCCAAGGACAAGGAGATCGGCGATCGTTGGCGCGGCTTCAAAGACGTCGCCGACTCGCGCCATCTCTCCAACCGCGTCGAGCCGGAGGTGGTGGAGGCGCTGGTCGCGAGCGTCACAGCCGCGCATCCGCGGCTCTCGCATCGCTATTACAAGCTCAAGGCCAAATGGTTCGGCAAGGAGGCGCTGGACTATTGGGACCGCAACGCGCCGCTGCCCTCCGTGCCTTCGCATAATTACAGCTGGGACGAGGCGCGCGACATCGTTCTCACCGCCTATTCGAGCTTCGCGCCGCAAATGGCGGAGATCGCCTCGCGCTTCTTCGATAAGAGCTGGATCGACGCGCCGGTGCGGCCCGGCAAGGCGCCGGGCGCTTTCGCGCATCCGACCGTGCCTTCCGCGCATCCTTATGTGCTGGTCAATTTCCAGGGCAAGACGCGCGATGTGATGACGCTCGCCCATGAGCTCGGCCATGGCGTGCATCAGGTGCTGGCCTCGCGCCAAGGCGCTCTGATGGCGCCGACGCCGCTGACGCTCGCCGAGACGGCCTCCGTCTTCGGCGAGATGCTGACCTTCCGCTCGCTATTGGCGCAAACGACCGACGTCGAGAAGAAGCGCGCGCTGCTCGCCGCCAAAGTGGAGGACATGCTCAACACTGTGGTGCGGCAGATCGCCTTCTATTCCTTCGAGCGCAAGGTCCACACCGAGCGCAAGAATGGCGAGCTCACCGCCGATAAGCTCTGCGAGCTGTGGATGAGCGTGCAGAGCGACAGCCTCGGCCCGGCCATTCGGCTCGGCGAAGGATATGAATCCTTCTGGGCCTATATTCCGCACTTCGTGCATTCGCCCTTCTATGTCTACGCCTACGCCTTCGGCGATTGTCTCGTGAACTCGCTCTATGGCGTCTATCAAAAGGCGGAGACGGGTTTCGCCGAGCGCTATTTCGGCCTGCTCGAGGCCGGCGGCGCCAAGCCCTATAACGAGTTGCTCGCGCCCTTCGGCCTGGATGCGCGCGATCCCGCCTTTTGGGGCATAGGCCTCGAGATGATCGAAGGGCTCATCGCGGAGCTGGAGGCGATGGAGGGGTAATTGGTGGACCCATCGCGAGGAGTGGAGCGACGAAGCAGACTGCAAACGAGGCAATGTCCAGGCGATCGCTTTACAGCAGGGCGATCGGGTGAAGGTTTCCTCATCCTGAGGAGCCCGCGCAGCGGGCGTCTCGAAGGACGAGAAAACCTTCATGCGCCGCCTTCTGGAGCTTGCCCTCGTGCTTCGAGACGGCTCCTGCGGAGCCTCCTCAGCATGAGGGCGAGGGTGCTTGCTCTTCACCCGATTGCCTTGCTTCGGACAGGCGTTCTTCTTGACGCCTTGTTTCGTTGCAGGAATCGAGTCGCAAGTTAAACGCTATTCCAAAGCGGACTGGTCCTCATCATTTGACCATATACCGTCTAATTCCCCGATGAACGTTGGCATGATATCCGAGATGCGGTTGTATGCGTACTCGAACACCCCGAGAGAACCCAGCACACTGTTTATTAGCATTTTTTTCGTTTGTTCCGCGCCCCTCATTCCCCGACCAAACGTCGTGACCATTTTCGTGTAATCGGTATCCGAATACAGTCCAAAGACCCCTCGCCAGTTCGGATGCGCAAATTCGCAGAGGCTATCATAGCTAGCTCGGATGCCCGGTATTTGCTTGTCCACTCGATCTATACACGTCAAGACATTGAACGCCTCTGGGAAATCCTCCCACAGTCGTGAACCCATCAACAGGCGCATCAAGATTGCGTCAAATTCCGATGCCGAGTGCTTCTCCCGATCGTCCAGCGCTTCCATGAGCCTCCAAGCAAGCGCACTACTTTCGGTTATTGCGCGGCAAAGGATGGCCGCCACCGCAAAGTCATTGCGTTCGATAGCATCACAAGCATTTCTCGACAGTTCCTCAGTCCGCCAGATCAGGGCTTCTCGTGCACAAAGCAGCTTCATTGGAGCCTTTGATCTTACACCCAACGCGGCCACGTCAACCGAAGTGGGCAGACTGTCTCGCAACCTATCAGCGAACTCTCTCACTTCGGACAAGTCGTCTCGTTGCATTGGTCCAAATCTCCTCCGAGTAATCAATCAAGTGGCAAGTATGTCGGATGATTCACGATCACCAACGCTGCAGGGAGTGAGGTTCACAGCAAAGATCGCGACGAAGGCCGCCAATTTGAAGGTCGATATTCTCCACTGGCCAATCATGACGCAGTTCGCTCTCGGCAGCTTCCTGTTAGCCGCGATGAAAATTCACGCGCTGAAGCGCGAGCCGCATTCACTCCACATTCTGCGCGATGCGCCACAGCACGCCCGATGGATCGTGCAGCGTGAAATCTCGCATACGCCAAGGTTGGAGCCGCACCTCTGAAACCGCGACGCCATAGCGCGCGGCGATTCCCACCTCCTCGACTTTCGCCCGCCACGCGTCGACATCCTCGACGAGCAGATGCAGCATCAAATTCTCGGCGAATTCCTTCACGTAGAAATTCTGCAGCAGGAAGCTCACAGTCTCGTGATGGAAATAGGCGACGCCGTCGCCGTCGGAGGCGAGCGTGAAGCCCAAATCCTGATAGAAGCGCTTGGAGAGCTCATAATCCTTCGCAGGAACGAATGCCTTCAATTCGATCGTTCGCAAATTGGACATGAACAGCCCCCGAGAAACGGAACGCCGCTC
This sequence comes from Methylosinus sp. sav-2, assembly GCF_004366495.1. Classification (NCBI taxonomy): domain Bacteria; kingdom Pseudomonadati; phylum Pseudomonadota; class Alphaproteobacteria; order Hyphomicrobiales; family Methylocystaceae; genus Methylosinus; species Methylosinus sp. sav-2. The sequence goes on along the minus strand of NZ_SOEJ01000012.1, from coordinate 89,673 downwards.
ATCCTATCAGGAAAAGCGCATCAGCTCCCGCGATCCGGCCCGCCCCACAGCCAAGCCGCGCCGCGCACGCCGCCCGAGTCGCCATGGACATTGCGCAATATGCGCGTGTCGATGGCGTCCGAGAACGCCTGCTTCTCGACCAGATCGCGCAGACCCTCATAGATGAAATCGATATTGGATACGCCGCCGCCGAGCACGATGACATCCGGATCGAGCAGATTGACGATGCCCGCCAGCGCGCGCGACAGGCGGTCGCGATAGACTTCTAGCGCATGGCGCGCCGCCGCCTCGCCCGCTGCGGCGCGCGCGGCGATCTCCTCGCCATTCGCCTGCGCGCCGCTGCGCTGGCCATAATCGAAGGCGAGCGCCGGGCCGGAGAGAAAGGTCTCCACACAGCCGTAATGGCCGCAATAGCAGAGGCGCCCGGGAAATTCGTCCGGCGTCATCCAGGGCAGCGGCGTATGGCCCCATTCGCCCGCCACCTTGTTGACGCCCTGCAGAACCTCGCCATCGACGACGATGCCGCCGCCGACGCCGGTCCCCAATATCACGCCGAAAACACTGCGCGCCCCCGCCCCGGCGCCGTCGACTGCCTCCGACAGGGCGAAGCAATTGGCGTCATTCTCGAGCCGCACCGGGCGCTCGAGCAGCGCCTCGAGATCCTTGTCGAGCGGCCTGCCGTTGAGCCCTGTGGTGTTGGAGTTCTTCACGAGGCCGGTGCGCGGCGAGATCACGCCCGGCGTGCCGACGCCGACGCTGCCGCGCCCGCCGATCTCGCGCTCGAGATCGAGCACGAGGCCGCCAATGGTCGCCAGAACGGCGGCGTAATCATGAGCGGGCGTCGGCGCGCGCCGGCGCGCCAGCGTCTCGCCCATAGGACCCATGGCGATCGCCTCGGTCTTGGTGCCGCCGAGATCGACGCCGATGCGGAAGGGTTCTCTTGTCATCGCCCTTCGTTCATCTATGGCGGCGGCGCGATCGGGCAGCCCCCGCCCCTATAGTCTTTCGCCTCGGCGCGTTTCCAAAGCTATTGCAGATAGGCGCGATCGAGATCGACCGCGCCCTTCAGCGTCGCGGCTACGCCTCTGTCGATCCTCACGGAATCGAGCGACAGGCCCTCGGCCTTGGTTCCCTCGAAGCGGGCGCCGGTGAAATCCGCGCCGGCGGCGTCGACATCCTTCAGCGAGGCCTTGTCGAAGATCGCGCCCGGCGCCCGCGCATAGCGCATGTCGGCGCGGGAGAGATCGGCGTCGTCGAAATGCGCGCCGTCGAGCTGGGCGGAGCGCAGAACGGCGCGCATCAGCCCCATGGATTGGTTCTTCATATCGGCGGACATATCCGCGCCGCGGAAGGAGGCGCCGCGCAGATCGGCGCCCGAGAGATCGGCGGCCACGCGGCTCTTGGAAAAATCCGCCCCCTCGGCGCGGGCGCGCTGCAGCTGCGTCGCGAAGACATGCGCGCCGCGCAGGCTGGCGCCGGAGAGATCGGCCTCGAGCAGCCAGGCCTGATCGAGGATAGCGCCGTCGAGCTTGGCCCCGGCGAGCCGCGCCTTCACCAGCCGCGCGGCGCGCAGATTGACGCCGGAGAGATCGAGGCCGGAGAGATCGAGCCCGTTGAGGCTGCGCATGGAGAGATCGAGCGTCTCGCCCGGCTTCGTCGCCGCGAGGCGCGCCTCTATGTCGGCGCGCGTGAATTCGGACTGCGAATAGGCGGGCTGGGCGAGATCGACATTGCGCAGCATGTCCTGCGCCGGCGCCTCCGCAGCGACGACGCAGAGCAGCAGCGACGCTCCGAGAAGATGCCCGCCTCTCATTGCGCCTGCGCCCGCTCTGCGGCCGGGGCGCTCCTGGCGGCGGCGAGCTCCTTGGCCTGCGCCACCCAGCGGCCGCGCTCGGGACGGCCGGGAACCGCGAGCGTCGCGCCGATCCAGGCGACATTCTCGGAGGACCAGCCGGCGATCTGATCGAAATGATAGACGCCGAGCCCGTGCAGCTTCTCGACGCTCTTCGGCCCGAGGCCCTTGATCTTGGCGAGATCGTCCGGCCGGCCGCCGCGCGGTCCCGGCAGGCCTTCCGGCCGCTGGCCCGGCGCCTTGCGCTCGTTCTCAGCGGGACGCGGCGACCCAGCGCGCCGCCGCGGCTCGGCGACCGGAGCCGGCGCCTCGGTGAGCGCGGTTTCGGGCGCGGGCGGCTCGGCTGCGGCGATCGGGTCCACGGCGACGGGAGCAGGACCCGGCGCATTCTCGACCAGCGTCGCCGCGGCGCCGCGAAGCGCCACATGGGAAACATCCGCATGCGGCTTTCGCTTCGCCGGCGCGGCGGGAGCCGCGGCCCCGAACAGCAGCCTGACGCCGCCGCCGAAGGGCAGGCCGATCAGATAGGCCGTGGCGAGCAGCAGCCCCAATTCGAAGAGGAGGCCGTTGCGGCCGGGAATGGTCTGCAGATTGGCGAGCAAAAAGCCGCCGGCGAGCGCGAAGGCCGAGGCCACCACGACGCCATGGCCGGCGAATGTCGCGCCGGCCTCTTTCTTCGTCGTCCAAAAGCCGATGACGAGCCCCAGCGCGAGCGCGGCGGCGAGCCATTGCGTGGAGGCGGCGAGCAGATAGAACATGGGTGTTCTCCCTCGAAAGCCCCGGATCACCGGATCGAGAATTCGATGCGACGGCCGCTCTCGTCGACCGCCGCAGCGCCCGAGGCGGAGAGTCGCGCCGCTTCGACGCCCGCCTCGATGAGATAAGCGCGAACCGCCTCGGCGCGATGGAGGCCGATGGCCTCATTCTCCGCATTCGAGCCGGCGCCCGCGAAAAGTCCGACGATATCGACGGCCGCGCCCGGGCTGCGCAGCAGCACGAAAGCGAGAGCGTCGACGACTGGGAAGGATGTTTCCGCAATCGTGTTGTCCGCGCCGAAGGAGAGCCCTTTGGCCGCGGTCTCCGACAGAGCGGCGTAGAGCTGTGTCGGCGGAATCTCGTCCTTCGTCGCGAGGCCGAGCCGCGCGGCGTGCTCATAGCCCTCCGGCAGCTCGCGGAAGAGGCGCGCGCGAATGTCATATTGCGCCTTGGCGTTATAGGCCGCGCCTTCCACCGCCAGCTTGCGGTCGGAGAGCGCCGCGACGCCGGAGTCGAGCCGCGCCAGCGCCCGCAGAGCCGCGCTCGCCGCCTCGGCGAAGCCCTTGGGCGCGCCATCGGCTATTGCGAGATCGACCTCCACCGCATCGCCGAAATCACGCTTGGCCTGCTCGGCGATGCGCGCGCGCGTCGCCGCGTCCGGCGCGAAGCCGGCGAGCGCCAGTCCGCTCTCCTGCTTGCGCGCTGTGAACACGAAAGGCGAGACCGCGCCCGCCGCCACTGTCACCCTGCCGAGGCCAAAGCTCTTCGGCAGCGCCGAGCGCAGGCTCGCCTCGACGGCAGAGGCGCCGACATTGGTCTTGCCGGAGCCTTCGATGGAGACGACGCCATCGGCGATGGAGGCCTTGCCGCTCGACAGCTTGGCGAGCTCGTGCAGAGCCGCGCTCGCCGCTGCGGCGAAATCGCCGGGCGCGCCGCCGGCGACGCGAGTCTGATCGCTCGCCTTGCCGAGACTGGCCGCCTCGGCGATGAGAGTCTCGCGCGTCGTCTCGCTCGGCGCATAGCCGAACAGCGAGACGATCTCGCCGGCCTTGGCGGCGCTCCAGACGAAAGGCGAGACGCGCGGCGGCGCGATCTCCGCCTTTACCACAACGCCCTCGGGCGGGGCTTTCAGCGCCGCCTCGGCGCGATCATAGCCCTCGAAGCTGGCGGCCGCGCCCGTCACCGACAGAGCGGCGTCGCTGACCGACACTCTGCCGTCGCCTATGGCGTCGAGCAGAGCGACGCCATAGGACGCGAGCGCAGCGTAATTCTTGGGCGCGCCCAGCGCCGAGATCGACGCGTCGGAAAGCTCGAGGCCCTTGCCCGCCGCCGCGTCGCGAACGGCCGCGCGCTCGCCGGGGACGGGCGCATTGCCGGAGAGAGCGAGCGTCTTGCCCTTGCGCTCCAACGCGAAGACGAAAGGCTTGGCGAGAGGCGGGGGCGTGGTGGCGTCTAAGATGGAGCGCACGCCCTCCTGCAATTCGACGGTCCGGACGGCTTCGGCGACGGCGGCCGGCGAGAGGACGACGCCGGACAGGCGAATGTCGCGCCCGTCCACGGCGACGCTTGCGCCTTCGATCGCGCCGGGGGATTTGTCGAGCGCCGCGCGGACGCGATCGCCCAAATCTTTTTCGATCTTCTCGACGTCCGACGTCGCGACGATCGTGAACAAAGCGGCCAGCACGGGCAGGCCGATCCACCATTTCGTCGGCTGGATCATGGCTTCCGTCGCTCCCTGGGGCGAGAATCATTACGTAACGGGCACAGTTCTACCAGTCGAGAGGCCGCAGACCAACTCGAGGGAAGCGCGTTGCCGCGTCGCAGGAAGCCGATTCAGCCCTTTTTCTTGGACGGCTGCTCGCCCGGCTGGGGCGGCGGCGCGGGGTAGAGCTCGATCGCCCGATCGATCGTCCAGAAGCAATCCAGCGCGCCGGAAGGACGCACGCACCACAGCGGGCCGTCGCGCTGATCGACGTCAACCTTCTGATCGCGCATGAGCTGCACGCATTGGCCGGCCTGCAGCTTGCCGCGGAAATAGGCGGGGTCGTCCTTGGCCGCCTTGTCCGCGGCCGGACGAAAGGCGCGTTTTATGTCCGCCTGATCGCGGCAGGCGAGAACTGCGCCGCGCGCGGCCGCCGCCTGCGCCGCCGAGGCGAGGCCGAGCGTGACGAGAATGGTGACGGCGACGACGGCGCAACGGGCGTACATGCCGCGAATCTAACGCATTGGCGCGGGCATTTCCAGCCGTGTCCGCGCTTGGAAATTCGGTGATTTTCGGCGCCGATCACGATTTTGCGGGGCCGGTCCGCCGCTCGATCTCGGTTTTCACCCTTTTCCACAGATCGATCGCGCGCGGCTTGGCCCATTCATAGCCCTCGATGGCGCGCGGACGCCCCCAATCATAGAGCGCGACGCTCCATTCGCCGAGCAGCCGGCCCGTCGCCTTGGCGAAATCGACGCCCTTGTCGAACCAGGGCAGGAATTGGCTGTCCGCCGGAATCTTGGCTCGCGCCCAGGCGACGGCGTCCGCGACGATCTGCGAGATCGCGCGCCAGAGCTGGTTCCAGGGCTCGTCCACCGGCGTGCTCGTCACCTTGTCGCGGTAACGCGCGAACTCTCCCGCGAGCGTCGACTTGGCGCGGCGCTCGTCGTCGAGCTGGCGCTGCAAAGCGGCGGCGCGCTTTTCCGCCTCCTGCGCCTGGCGCAGGCCGCCCTCGGCCTTTTGCGCGTTGCGCTTGGCCTCGAGCTGAGCGTCGTCGATCTCGCGGGTCGATTCGTCGACCTGCAGCGCCATCGACTCATATTTGGAGAGCACGTCGTCGCGCTGCTCGATGACGCTACGCAGAAGCGAGACGAGCGCGTCGCGCCCGAGCTTGTCGTAATCCTCGCCGGCGGTCGGGGTCGCGGCCGCCACAGCGGCGCTTCTATTGCGATTGTCGGACAGTTCGGCCTCCATCGACTTTTTCGCGCCGCGGCCTATGCGCCGGCGCTTCGCCGATGTGGTTAGATAAGGAGGCGGCTGCCGCCGACCAGCCGTGCCTTCCCGTCACGACGGCGCGAGGAGAAACGCCTCACGGCGCGCGCTGGAACAGGCCGAAGGTCAAGAGCGCGCCAATGACGACCACGATGATGCGCAGCCATTTGTCTGGAATGTGATGCAACATGCGCGCGCCGGCCACGCCGCCGATCGTGGCGCCGAGCGAGGTGACGAGCGCCTGGAGAAGGTGCAGATCCGGCGAGAACAGAAATATCGCCACGGCCGAGGCGTTCATCACCGCGGCGAGCACATTTTTGGTCGCGGCGGCGATGCGCACATTCTGCCCCGCCATGGTCAGCGCCGCGACCATCAGAAAGCCGATGCCGCCGCCGAAATAGCCGCCATAGACGGAGATGAGGAATTGCGCCACGCCGGCGCCGCGCGTCGAAAGATGCGCATTGGCCTCGCCGGGCTTGCGCAGAAAGCTGCCATAAGCGAACACCACGGTCGCGAACAGAACCAGCCAGGGCACGAGCTTGGCGAAGAAGGCGGGCGGCGTCAGCAGCAAGATCACCGCGCCGACCGCCCCGCCGACGATGCTAATGATGAACAGCGTGCGCAGGCCGAGGCCGGCCGCGCCGCGCGAGAGATCGCGGCCAGCCCAGCCGGTGGCGACCTGCGCGGGAAACAGCGCGACGCAGGATGTGACATTGGCGGCGCGGGCGTCCATGCCGGTGAGCATGAGCATCGGCAAAGTGAGAAAGGAGCCGCCGCCGGCCAGCGCATTTTGCGCTCCCGCCCACATTGCGACGAAAAAGAGCAGAAACAGCAGCATGGATCGGGGCGCCTTTTAAACTTCCCAAACCCGATATTTCAGGTCGGGCTCTGGAAGGCAAGCCATAGCTCGAAATCAGTCTTTTCGGGACGCTTCGCCGCAGGGCCGCGCGGTCGATCCAGCCGCGAAGGCGCGCACCAGCCGCTCGAGCTCGCCCTCCAGCGTCGCCTCGGACATTGGCGCGAGCTTCTCCTCGAGGCCGAGCGAGACGACCCCATGCACGGCGGAAAACAAGGTGCGCGCGAGCAGGACGCGCGAGGCCGCCGGCTCGTCCGGCAGCAGGCGCGCCAGCGGCGCCTCGACCAAAGCGAAAAGCCGACCTTGATCCTCGAGATACCAGGCCGGCGCGGGGCGGCCGCCGGCGAGCCTATGCTCGAACAGCGCCCGCCACAGCGCCTTATTGGCGCGGGCGAAGGAGAGGTAGCCGCGCGACAGGCGCAGCAGCTCTTCCGCCGGCTCGGGCGCCGGGCCGGGCGCCCCCGCAAGGCCGTGCTCGAGTCGCGCGAGCGTATCCGCGCCGATGCGCAGGATCAGATCGTCGAGATCGTCGAACACATTGTAGATCGCGCCCACGGCGCAGCCCGCGGCGGCGGCGAGATCGCGCGCCTTCAAATTCTGCAACCCACCCTCGGCTATGGCCGCGCGGCCCGCCGCCACCAGCCGCGCGCGCAGATCGGCGCGGCGCGCGGAGGTCTTGGCGCCGGGGCGCTCCACGGAGTCGGATTCAGTTTTTTGAACGTCGTTCATTTTTCTCTTGAGCGCTGTTCAGATCGTGCTATGGTCACGCCTGAACGATGTTCATAACAGGAGGCCACGAATGTTCAAGCCGCCTTTTCGATGACAGTGCGCGCGCGCCCCCTCCCCGACCCTCCCCCGCTTTGCGGGAGAGGAGGCGGACTCGGCGCTTCATCGAAAATTTCGCGTCACGTGCCGCTTTCCCTCTCCCGCCAAGCGGGGGAGGGTGAGGGAGGGGGCCGTCCGAGCCCGAGAATCTCATCGCCGCGGGCCGCGCCCGCGGCGTAGTATGTGCGGGCGCGCAACGCCTGCCGACCAACCCATCCTTAAACAGAATCGGCGAAACCTGCATGTTCTCGCCGCGCGCCGACGGAATTCACCCATGTCCGATCATCTGCTCCTCACCAAACGTTTCGCACCTCTGTTCTGGTGCCAGTTTTTCGCCGCCTTCAACGACAACTTCCTCAAGAACGCGCTCGTTCTGCTCATCTTGTTCAAGATCGGCGGCCATGAGGGCGAGTCGCTCGTCACGCTGGCCGGCGCCATTTTCATCGCGCCCTATTTCGTTCTCTCGGCGCTCGGCGGACAGATCGCCGACAAATACGACAAGGCGCTGGTCGCGCGTCGCTTGAAATTCGTCGAGATGGGCGCGGCGCTGATCGCCGTCGCCGGTTTCGCGCTCTCTTCCGTTCCCGTGCTCTTCGCCGCGCTGTTTTCCTTCGGCGTGCTCGGCGCGCTGTTCGGCCCGGTGAAATACGGCATTCTTCCCGATCATCTGCGCCAGGAGGAATTGCCGGCCGGCAATGCGCTGGTGGAAGGCGCGACCTTCCTCGCCATTCTCACCGGCACCATCGCCGGCGGCCTCGCCATGCATGGCGGCGGCGAGCCGATCATCACCACCATCGGCGTCACCGCCGCGGCCGTCGCCGCCTGGGGCGCCGCGCGGCTCATTCCCTCCACCGAGCGCGCCGCGCCCGATCTTCGCATCGATCCCAATATTCTGCGCTCCACCGCCGTGCTGCTGCGCGAATTGTGGAAGGACAAGCGGCTGTGGCGCGTCGGCGTGGTGACGGGAATTTTCTGGCTCGTCGGCGTCATCGCCATGTCGCTGCTGGCGCCGCTGGTGACGCATGTGATGCATGGCTCGGAGCTGGTCGTCACTCTGTTCCTCGCCGTCTTCGCCATCTCCATCGCGGTGGGCTCCGGCCTCGCCTCCTTCCTGCTGGCGGGACGCATCGTGCTGCTGCCGGCGGCGATCGGCGCGGCGATCATCGCCGGCGCCTCGCTCGATCTCGGCTGGACTCTCGCGACGCTCACGCCGCAGGAGGCGACGACGCCGCTCGAGATCGCCGAATTCTTCGAGCTCTCCGGCGCCTGGCGCGTGACCATCGATCTCGCTTCTCTCGCCATCGCCGGCGGGCTGATGATCGTGCCGAGCTTCGCCGCGCTGCAGGCCTTTGCGCCGGCGCAAGAGCGCTCGCGCATCATCGCCGCGGTCAATGTGCTCAACGCCGCATTCATGGCGGGCGGCGCCTTCGCCGTCGCGCTGCTGCAGAGCAAGGGCGTCTCCGTGCCGGATCTCTTCCTCGGCATGGGCGTCCTCATGGCGCTCGCTGCGATATGGATCTACAAAGCGGTCGTCGTTTCCCCTTTTCGTGACGCCCTGTCGATCATCTTCCGCGCCTTCTATCGGCTCGAGGTGAAAGGCTTCGGCAATTTCGCCAGGGCGGGCAAGAATCCGATCATCGCGCTCAATCATGTGAGCTTCCTCGACGCCGCCGCCATTCTCTGCGTGCTGCCGGTCGATCCCGTCTTCGCCATCGACTCGACGATCGCGACGAAATGGTGGGTGCGGCCCTTCCTGCGCTATGTGCGCGCCATTCCGCTCGATCCGACGCGCCCGCTCGGCACGCGCACGCTGGTCAATGCGGTGAAGAACGGCGATCCGCTGATCATCTTCCCCGAGGGGCGCCTCACCGTCACCGGCAGCCTGATGAAGGTCTATGACGGCGCCGGACTCATCGCGGAAAAATCCGGCGCCTGGGTCGTGCCAGTGCGCATCGAAGGACCGGAAGCGACCATGTTCTCGCGTTTGACCCGCGAGCAGGCGCGCCGCCGCTTCTTCCCCAAATTCACGCTCACCGTGCTGGAGCCGACGCGTCTCGAGGTCGATCCCGCATTGCGCGGCAAGGCGCGGCGCATCGCCTCCGGCGCGGCGCTCTATGAGATCATGTCCGATCTCGTCTTCCGCACCAGCCCCATCGACCGCACGCTGCATCAGGCGCTCGTCGACGCAGCGCGCGAGCATGGCGCCGGCCGCGTCGCGACCCAGGACCCGATCACCGGCGCGCTCACCTATAAGCGCATCATGATCGGCGCCCATGCGCTCGGCCGCAAGCTGCAGCGCATTTCGCAAACGGGCGAGGCGCTCGGCGTCATGCTGCCCAATTCCAACGCCGCCGGCGTGACGATCTTCGCCGTCGTCGGCGCCGGGCGCGTCGCGGCCATGGTGAATTTCACCGCCGGCGCGGCGAACATCGCCTCGGGTCTCAAATCCGCGCAGGCGACGACGCTGCTGACCTCGCGCGCCTTTGTGGAGAAGGGCAAGCTCGACGCGCTGATCGCCGCGCTCGATAAGGAGTTCCGCATCGTCTATCTCGAGGATGTGCGCGGCGAGATCACGCGCGCCGACAAGCTCTCCGCTCTGCTGCGTCACAAGCGTCCGCTGGAGAAGCGGAGCCCCGATGATCCGGCGGCCATTCTCTTCACGTCAGGCTCGGAAGGCGCGCCCAAGGGCGTCGTGCTCTCGCACAAGAATCTGCTCGCCAACGCCGCCCAGGCCGCGGCGCGCATAGACTTCGGCCGCACAGACAAATTGTTCAGCGTGCTGCCGGTGTTCCATTGCTTCGGCCTCAATGTCGGCTTCATCCTGCCGATCGTCTCGGGCGTGCCGGTCTATTTCTACCCTTCGCCGCTGCACTATAAGATCGTGCCGGAGCTGGTCTACAACGCCAACGCCACAGTGCTGCTCGGCACTGACACATTCCTCAACGGCTATGCGCGCGTCGCGCATTCTTACGACTTCCGCTCGCTGCGCTATGTCATCGCCGGCGCCGAGCCGGTGAAGCAGGGAACGCGCGACGTCTATCTCGAGAAATTCGGCATTCGCATTCTCGAGGGCTATGGCGTCACCGAGACGGCGCCGGCGCTGGCGCTCAACACGCCCATGTTCAACCGCTTCGGCAGCGTCGGCCGTCTGCTGCCGGGCATGGAGCTGCGCCTCGAGACTGTTCCCGGCGTCGCCGAGGGCGGCCGTCTCTTCGTGCGCGGCCCCAATGTGATGCTCGGCTATCTTCTGGCGGATAATCCCGGCGTGCTCGTGCCGCCGGCGCAAGGCTGGCACGACACGGGCGACATCGTCACCGTCGATGCGCAGGGCTATATAAAAATTCAGGGCCGCGCCAAGCGCTTCGCCAAGATCGGCGGCGAGATGATCTCGCTCGCCGCTGTGGAGACGCTCGCCGCGGAGCTGTGGCCCAATTCGCTGTCGGCGGCGGCGCGCGAGCTCGATCCGCGCAAGGGCGAGCGCATCGTGCTGGTGACGCAGCAAAAGGACGCCACACGTCCCGAGTTCCTCGCCTTCGCCAAATCGAAAGGCGCGTCGGAGCTGATGGTTCCGGCGGAGTTCATGATCGTCGACAAATTGCCGCTGCTCGGCTCCGGCAAGCTCGACTTCGCGGGCGTCGCGACAATGGTGCGCGACCGCAACCGTTATGTTCTGCCCAGCCCACGCATTCCGAACGGCCTCGGCCGCATCGTCGGCGATGCGACGACGCAGAACGCCTGAGACGAAAGGTCGAAGACAATGGACTATCGCAAATTGGGCCGCACTGATCTTCGCGTGTCGGCGATCATGCTCGGCACCATGACCTGGGGCCAGCAGAACACCGAAGCGGAGGGACATGCGCAGCTCGACTATGCGCTCGATCGCGGCGTCAATTTCATCGACACTGCGGAGATCTATTCCATCCCGCCGCGCGCCGAGACGCAGGGCTCGACCGAGCGCATCATCGGCTCCTGGCTCGCGGCGCGAAAGAACCGCGACAAAGTGATATTGGCGACGAAAGTCTCCGGCCGCAGCGACAGCGCCTATCTGCGTCCCGAGAGCAAGGGAACCAGGCTCGATCGCAAGAACATCGGATATGCGATCGACGGATCGCTGAAGCGCCTGCAGACGGATTATGTCGATCTCTATCAGCTGCATTGGCCGGATCGCCCGCTGCCGCTGTTCGGCGCCGGCGGGACCATCTATCGCGCGCCGCCGAAACTCGATGAAATTCCCGTCGAGGAGACGTTGGAAGCGCTCGCCGATCTGGTGAAGGCCGGCAAGATTCGCCATGTCGCTTTGTCGAACGAGACGAGCTGGGGCGTCGCGCGCTTTTTGAGCGCGGCGGAGAAAGGCCATGGGCCGCGCGTCGTCTCGATCCAGAACGCCTACAACCTCATCAATCGCACTTTCGAGATCGGCCTCGCCGAATTCGCGACGCGCGAGGACGTCGGCCTGCTCGCCTATTCGCCGCTGGCGCAGGGCTATCTCACAGGCAAATATCAGAATGGCGCGCGTCCCGTCGGCGCGCGCACCACGCTGTTCGAGCGCGGCCAGCGCTATGAGAAGCCCGGCGTCACGCAGGCGATCGACGCCTATCTCGCGCTGGCGAAAGAGATCGGCGTGTCGCCGGCGAAGCTCGCCCTCGCCTTCGTCACCTCGCGTCCCTTCGTGACGTCGAACATCATCGGCGCGACGACGATGGCGCAATTGCAGGAAGATTTGGATTCGCTCGAGGTGACGATCACGCAGGAGATCGAAGCGCGCATCGACGAGATTCATCAGCTGCACAGCAATCCCGCGCCGTGAGGCGCAAGAGGAAAGCGCATCATGGACGTGCGACTGCGGCTCGCGCCGCTCGAGGAAAAGCGAGAGATCGCCGCTCTGCTGCGGCGCTATCTCATCGAGCTCGGCCCTTGGGGCTATGACGAGCCCGACAATTATCCTTTTCTCGATTCCTATTGGCGCGAGCCGCGTCGCTCTCCTTACGTGATCGAAGCCGATGGCGTCGCCGCCGGCTTCACCCTCGTCAACGCCATCTCCATCTCCGGCTATCCGGTCGAAGCTTCCATAGCGGAATTCTACGTGCTGCCGCATCTGCGCCGCGGCGGCTGCGGCGGCGCGGCGGCGCGCCAAGCCTTTCGCACGCGCGCCGGCTGGTGGGAGCTCTCTTTCCATCGCGACAATGCGGCGGCGTGCGCCTTCTGGCCGACGACCGCCGAACGCGCCGGCGGCAAGCGCATTCAGTTTTTCGACGTCGGCGAGAGCCGCATATTGCGCTTTCGTATGGCGCGCTGATCACTTCACCGGAATGAGCAGATCGGTGATCAGCCCTTCGGGCGGCGCGTCATAGGGCGTGTTGCGATAGATCTCGAGCGCGGGGCGATCATCCGGCTCATGACCGCTCGTCGGCAGCCACTCGCCATAGAGCTTCTGAAAGGCCGCACCGATTTCCCCATAAGGGCCGACATGCCGATAGGAGGCGTAGCGCCCGCCGACGATATCGGCGATCGTCACCTCGCCCGAAGCGGCGACGCCCTCTGGAAAAACCAGGCCGGCGCAATAGCGAAAGCCGCAATCTTCTTCCGGGTCGTCATAGGAGACGCCTATGGGATAGAGCGCCCGCCCGGCGAGGCCCGCCTGCATATGCCAGCGCCACAGGCTCTCCCATGTCTCCGGTATCGACGCCACCGGCCCCTTGTGCTCGAGGAGATGCGCGCGGATCGGCGCCAGCTCGACGATCTCGACATTCATGGCTGCGTCCTTTCTCATGACGACGATGGGGGAAGGCAAAGTGAAATCGGCGGCGGCGCGATGCGTCGCGCGAAACTGCGTAGGGCTCATGGCGACGAAGCCGCGAAAGGCGCGCGCGAAGCTCTGCGCATTCTCATAGCCCGCTTCCAATGCGATATCGGTGACGCTGCGCGCGCTCATCGCCAGCGCCCGCGCGGCGAGGGTGAGGCGGGCGCGGCGAATCGTGTCGGCGATGCTTTCGCCCTGCATGGCGCGATAGATGCGATGAAAATGAAAGGGCGAGAAATTCGCGAGCGCCGCCCACTCCTCCAGCGAGCGCGCTCGCGCGGGATCGCGAAAAATCGCCTCGGTGACGCGCGCGATGCGCCGCGCATAATCATTGCGTGTCGTCTGCTTCATGGAATTCACGAATAAATCAGCGCCGCGCCGGGCGCGTTGCAAGGATTGCTGATTTTCGTCCAATGCGCAAAAATCGCAATGGTCGCGGAAATATCGCATTTGTCGCGATGATCGCATCTCGGGCCGGGGCGAGCGAGAAGGATTTTGAAAATGCGTCTCATCGGAATGCTGGATTCGCCCTATGTCAGACGCGTCGCGGTATCGCTGAACGCATTCGGCCTGCCCTTCGTGCACGAGCCATTGTCGGTGTTTCGCGATTTCGACGCCTTCGCCGGAATCAATCCGATTGTGAAGGCGCCGACGCTGGTCTCCAACGAAGGGGTGACGCTGCTCGATTCGACTCTGATCCTCGATTATCTGGAACGCCTCGTCCCCGCCGAGCGGAGGCTCACGCCGGAACGGCCGGAGCATTTCTTGCGCGCGCAACGAATCATCGGGCTGGCGCTGGCGGCGAATGAGAAAACCGTGCAGCTCGTCTATGAGTCGAAGCGGCCCGACGAGAGGCGGCATGCGCCCTGGGTCGAGCGCGTTGAAGGCCAGCTTTTGGCGGCCTATCGCCTGCTGGAAAAAGAGGTCGCGGAGGCCCAGGAGAGCTTTCTCTTCGGCGCGCGCCTGCTGCAGGCGGATATAACGACGGCCGTCGCCTGGCGCTTCTCGCGCTTCGTGCTCGCCGATCGCCTCGACCCTGCCGACTATCCGGCTCTCGCGAATTTTTCCCTACGCGCGGAGGCGCTGCCGGAATTCATTGCCGCGGATTTCGACTGAGGAATGCGAGCCTGAAGGCTCGCGGTCCGAAACGTCTCGGCCCCCGCGAGCCTTTCGGCGAAAATCAGCGCCGCAGCTTGCCCAGCAGCCAGTCGAGCGCCTCGGGGAACACCAGCTCTTGCGTCGAGGCGATCTCCTCCGCGCTCCACCAATTCCAGCCGAGCACGTCGCTGCGCTCTATCTCGGTGAAGCCGCGCGTGTCGGGCGTGAACTCGCCCGTGCGAATGGCGTAGAACCGCTCGTCCGCCTGGAACCAATCCTCGCCGAGCTGCATCGGAAACTCGCGCGAGAAGATGATATCGCCGATCTCGACGTCGGTGAGCCCGGTCTCCTCGGCGAGCTCGCGGCGGGCGGCGGCGTCGAAGGTCTCGCCGGGCTCCAAAGCGCCGCCGATCGAGCCCCAGAAATGTGAATGTCCCTGCGCCACGAACACCGGCGACAGGCGCGTCGAATAGCGGAACAGAAGAACGCGATTCTGCTCGTCCAAAGGCAGCAGCCGCGCGGCCGGACGGCGCTCCAGCTTGCGCCCGTCATAGGGCATGACGACGCGCTCGCGCGCGCCCTCCTCCGCCCAGCGCTCGAGCGTCCAGCGTCCGTCCTCATAGAGGAACCAATTGGGCGCGGCGTGGAGCACGGGCGGATCGCGCTTCTCGGAGAGGCCGAGACCAGTCGCGAGGCGATAGCCTATGTCCAGCACGCCCGCATGCGCGACGACGAGCACCGTCTCGCCCGGATGCCGCGCCGCTATTGCGGTCAGCTCATCGCCGACGCGCGCGGCGAAAGCGGAGAGCGTCTCGCCGCCGGGAATGAGAAAATCCGCCTGACGCTGGCGATGCTTGGCGTGCTCGCTCGGAAAGGCGCGGTCGACATCGTCGAAAGTCATGCCGTGCCAGTCGCCATCGTCCTTCTCGCGCAGCGCGACGCTCGTCTCAATGGGTAGGCCGAGCCGGCGCGCCAGCGGCGTGACGGTCTGCACGGCGCGCTTGAGATCGCTGCTGTAGATGCGGTCGAAACGGGTGGAGTCGAGCTCGCGCGCCAGCGCCTCGGCCTGCGCCAGTCCTCTCACATTCAGAGGGATGTTCAGCTGCCCCTGAACGCGCCTCTCGAGATTCCAATTGGTTTCGCCGTGCCGTGCGAGACAGATGCGCGTGCGCGCCATTGACATTCTCCGGGATAGCCGCACGTCCTAGCGATGAAACGCCGTTCCGTCCAGCGGGACTGTGCGCCGCACAATGGCGGGCGACAAATCCTATGGGCGTCGCCGATTTCCTCCGTCGGCGCGCCGCGAGCGAACGGCCGCGCCCAGGCCGGCGCGAGAGCGCAGCCGCGGCCGCCCGCATCACTATAGCATTCTAGTGAATTAGTGATCCGCTCGCAGCACAAAGCGCGCGCGCAGGCGACGGAGCCCTTTCAGCGGCGGAATTTTTCCGCCCGGCGGCGGATTCGATGCTGGCGTTTTCCTTCTTGCGTGATAGTCGATATATCTATTCTATCCGCTTCGCCGTCATGGGTTTCGGCGCGCTCCCCTCGCGTTTCGCCATCGCGAAATCGCCTCGGTCGAGGCGCAGATCGCGAGACAGCCCATGGGGTTTGCCGACTTGCCGGAGGCGAGGCTCGCGCTCACTGCGGCGCGCGGACGGGAGAGATTGCGAACCGATGCTGTCCAACAAAGCGAAATACGGGCTCAAGGCGCTGATCCATCTCGCCGGCGCCGAAGGCCAGTGCCTCGCCGGCGACATGGCGGCGCAGAACAACATCCCGCGCAAGTTCCTCGACGCGATTCTGCTGGAATTGCGCAACGCCGGCATTCTCAACAGCAAGAAGGGCAAGGGCGGCGGCTATAATCTCGCCCGTCCGGCCGACAAGATCACCGTCGGCCAGATCATCCGCATTCTCGACGGGCCGCTCGCGCCCATCGCCTGCGCCAGCCGCACCGCCTATCAGCGCTGCAACGACTGCCCGGACGAGGACGCCTGCGCGATTCGCGATCTGATGCTGGATGTGCGCGACGCCATGGCGCTGATCCTCGATCGCACCAGCATCGCCTCGCTGCGCGGTAGGGGACGGCGATCGGCGCAAATCCTGCGCTGAGTCAGAGTCGTTTCGGCTCGAACCGAAACGACTCTATATCTCTTTGTTTAATCGTGTTTTCTTCACGCGAACCGGTTCCCGCTTCGCTCGAAAACACTCTACCCTCTCCATAGAGACTGGAGAAGGTGCGGCGGCCCGCGCCCCGCGCCGAGCGCGAGCGTGTCGGCAGCGCCGAGCGCCTCTGTCAGAAAATCCTTGGCCGAGCGAATCGCCGGGACCAGCTCGGCGCCATGCGCCAGATGCGCCGCTATGGCGGAGGAGAGCGCGCAGCCCGTGCCGTGCAGATTCCGCGTCGCCACGCGCGCGCCGTGGAACTCGTGAACATCCTCGCCCTCGACGAGAATATCGAGCGGCTCGCCCTCGAGATGCCCGCCCTTCATCAGCACGGCGCGCGCGCCTCGCGCCGCCAGCGCCCTTCCCTGCTCCACCATCTCCCGCGGCGTGGCGGCCTCTGGCGCGCCGAGCAGGGCGGCGGCCTCCGGCAGATTGGGCGTGACCAGAGCCGCGAGCGGAAAGAGCCGCGCGATCACGGCCTCGACCAGCCCGGCGGAGGAGAGGGAATCCCCGCTCGTCGCGACCAGCACGGGATCGAGGACGATGCGCCGCGCGCCGGCGCGGGCGAGGGAGTCCGCCGCCGCTTGCGCGATCACAGGCTCGGCCAGCATGCCGATCTTGACAGCATCCACCTCTATATCAGCGAAGATCGCGTCGATCTGCGCGGCGACAACCGGAGCCGGAACCGCATGGACGAGGCTGACGCCGCGCGTGTTCTGCGCGGTCAGCGCCGTGATCGCCGCCATGCCATAGCAGCGCAGCGCCGAAAATGTCTTGAGATCGCCCTGCACGCCGGCGCCGCCGCTCGGATCGGAACCGGCGATCGACAGAACCTTAGGAATTTGGGCGGCCATCTCGCCTCCCGCTCTTTGTCTTATTTTTTCGGCAGCGTCAGCACGCCGGCGACGCCATTCTCGGCGCCGACGAGGAGCCGCGTTCCCTTGGCGTCCCAGCTCAGAGCCGAAATGCGCGCCGGCTCGCCTCGGTCCGGCGCGCGCACCAGCAGCTCGGAGGCGTCGGTGAGGCGGCAGAGCATTACCATTCCATCCTCATAGCCGATCGCCACGGCGAGCGCGCTCGGATGGAAGGCGACGCGCGTCACCTTCACCTCCGGCCGCACGCCACATTCGCGCGGCGGCTCGCCCATCGGCCCGTCCTTGGTTTGGAAGGGCCAGACGACGCAGGCGTCGGCGCCGGAAGTGGCGAGCCATTTGCCGTCATGCGACCAGGAGAGCGAGCGCGTCTTCGCCGGATAGCCGGCCATGCGCATATTCTTGCCGTCGGAAACGCGCCAACCGTGCAGCATGTTCTCCTGCATGGTGGTGAGCACGAATTTGCCGTCCGGCGAGACCGTCGCGTCGATATGCGAGCCCTTCCACTCCAGAAACTCCGGCGCGCCCGCATTGGGGAACCACAGCGAGACGCCGTTGTAATGAGCGATGGCGAGCCGATAGCCCTTGGGAAAAAAGGCGATTCCGCGCGAGCTCGACGGCAGCGGCAGCGTCTTGACCTCGCCCTTTGGCGTGCGCGCGCGCAGCTCGCGGCCGACGGACCAGGCGAGCGTCCCCTCGAAGCGGGCGGCGACGGCGTCGATCCATTTGCCCTTCTCATCGGCGATGATCTCGCGGCCGCCGGCGCTGTCGGACGCGACGACGAGGCCGTCGTCGCCGCCGGTGATCAGCCGCCGCCCGTCGATGGCCGCCGCCAATATGGCGCCGTCCGCATGGGCGACGACATGGCGAATCTCGTCCCCATTCGGAAAGGCGAGCCGTCCATCGGCCAGCGCCAGCACGGGCGTCTCCCCGAGAAAGGCGGCGGCGACGACCTCCGCGCCGGCGTCGAAGGGCGTGAAAGCGGAAGTGAGGGAGGGAGCAGCGCCAAAGGTCACGATCAGGAACGCCTCGGGAAAAGCCGCGGCGGCGCGGCCCCTTCTCTATAACGGATTTGCGGGGCCGGGCTCAAATGGCGCGGCGGTGGCGCCGTTCTTTCATGCAAGCTGGGTTTCGAGCCGGCAGGGAGGAGCCCAATGCAGCAAAAGCCCGACAGCGACGATTATCTCGCTCTTTTCGGCCGCTACAAGGAGGATTTCGGGGACGTCTACATGGACCCGGAGGACGAGCGCTTTCGGCTGCTCTTCGACCAGATCTGCCGCATGCTCACGCAGCCTTCCTCTTTCAACCTCAGCCTGCCCGAGCAATTTCGAACGACCGCCTCCCGCTACCTCGCCGGCGACCCTCACACGGTCGCCCATATGAAGACGATCGAGAACCGCCATTTCATGCTCAGCGACCTTTTCGACTACATCCATCTCGTGAAGACGATGGGCGGCTCCTGGGATCAGCGCGGCCGGTGACTCTATGTCACTTTGTTCGGTCACGCGGCGGAGGCCGCCGTCGCCGCCGACGCGTCGGCGGCCATTGCGAGAAAAGCGCCGAGCGGCATCGGCCGGCCGAACAGAAAGCCCTGCAGGCGCTGGCAACCGGCCAGGCCGAGCACGTAAGCCTGCTCCTCTGTCTCCACGCCCTCGGCGGTCACGGCCATGTCGAGCGCATTGGCCATGTGAATGGCGCCGGCGACGAGCACGCCGGTCGATTTCTCGATCGTCACCCGATCGACGAGCGATTTGTCCAGCTTGATACGGTCGAAGCCATATTTCCGCAGATAGGCGATGCTGGTGTAGCCGGCGCCGAAATCATCCAGCGCCACGGCGACGCCCAGCGTCTTCAAAAAGGCGATCACCGCCGCCGCCCGCTGCGGATGGTCGATCAGATAGCCCTCCGTGACCTCGAGCTCGAGACGCGCGGAGGAAAAGCCGGTCTCCAGCAAGGTCCGCATCACCGCGCGCTCGAAATCAGGATCGCGGAACTGAGCGGGCGAGACATTGACGGCGACCTTGATCGCCTCGACATCGAGAAAATCCTCGCAGGCCCGGCGCAGCACGAAGAGGCCGAGCTGATTGATGAGCCCGCTGCGTTCGGCGACCGGCACGAATTGATCGGGCGTGAGCTCGCCCTCCGGCCGCCGCGGCCAGCGCACCAGCGCCTCGACGGCGACGACGCGATTTTCCGCCGCGCCGACGATGGGCTGATAGACCACATCGAGCTCGTCGGCGCGGAGGGCGCGGCGCAGCTGATCCTCTATGTCCTGCTGGCGCTGGCGCTCGAGATCGAGATCGGGCGTGTAGATCCTCATGCCCGATTTGCCATTGGCCTTGACGTGATACATAGCGATATCAGCGCGGCGGAACAGCTCCTGCGCGTCGCAGCCGTCCGCCTCCGTGCAGCAGACGCCGACGCTCGCGCCGATCTGCACCGCGCGATCGCCGATACGGATCGGACGCGCGAGAACCGTGAGCGCGCCGCTGGCGAAGGCGCGCGCCGCGCGCTCGGCGTCCGCGGCCGAGACCACCGCCGCGAACTCGTCGCCGCCGACGCGCGCCAGCATCGCGCCCTCGGGCAGAACGCGGAGGAACTCTTTGGCCACTATGTCGATCAGCCGATCGCCGGTCGAATGTCCGTAAGTGTCGTTGACGTCCTTGAAGCCATCGAGATCGATATAGACGACGGCGGTCGGCGGCGCGCCGGCGCCGCGGCTGCACTGGTCGAGCCTGGTCATCAGCGCGCGGCGATTGGGCAGGCCGCTCAGAGCGTCCATATTGGCGAGACGCGAATTCTCGTCGCTGAGCCGCTGCGTCTCCGCCTGCTTCTCGAGCAGCGAGCGGCGCGAGGCCACGAGATGCGCGAAATCGCGATAATAGATCATCAATATCGCGATCATGCCGACGGCGGCGAGCGCCAGATTGACCGCCGCCGCGCGAAAATGCCCATCATCGGCGAAGAAGAAGAACAGGCTGAAAGGCGCGACGCCGACCAAGGTCACGTTGAGCGCCGCCGACCGAAGATGCATCAGGCAGAAGTTGCAGCTGATCATCGTCAAGGCCAGGAAGAAGACGATCTGCGCCTTCGCATAGGCGTCGCCCTCGCCATAGGTGTAGAGCGACAGGCCCCAGGCGGTGAAGGCCACGGCGATGAAGAAAGCCAGTCTATTGGTGCGCTGCATGTGGCGGATGGCGATGTCGTCCGGCACTTGCGAGCGCCCGATCCGCCACCAGGCGACGCCACGCAGAAGGCAAAGGGCGCAGAGCGCGCTCGGCGCATAGACGGATAGCCAAGGATGACCGAATTTCGCGAAGGTGAACATCACAGCGAGCGCATTGGTCGCCAGGATGAAATAGAGAAGCGGGATCTGCCGCGCGAATGCGCGAAACTGCGCGCGAATCAGCTCCACGTCGTCGGTCGGAACGCTGAACAAATAATGTAGTTTTCTGATGAGATTATTCTTCAAGATCAACGACCTTTCAGGCGCTCGTCACCCGTAAATCGAAAAATGGCCGCACCGGAAGCTTAGACAGGAACGGTGGCGAACTGGTTAAGATCGAGAAAACAATTCCACTGCGACGATGCAACGCGACGTCGCCCGGCGGAGGCCTGGACGAAACGCGAAACGGACCAATGTCATGCGGGGGCCGGCTCCCCCGTCGGAGAGCCGTCGCCTCGCGGCATTCGAAAATTCCGAGGAGCCAAGCATGAGCACGAGCAGCGTATCCGGCGATCCGTTTCGCGGCAGCCCGTTCGATCTGAACAAGCTCGAGGCGAAGAACGCTATTCTCGCCCATAATTGGTGGGCTATCGGCCTGCGCGGCCTCGCGGCGATCATCTTCGGGCTCATCGCCGTGTTCCAGCCCGGCGTGACCATATTGTCGCTGGTGCTGGTCTTCGCGATCTTCGCGGCCGTGGACGGCATAGCGACGATCGTCGCCGCCGTGCGCGCCGCGCGGCAGGGCGAGGCTTGGCTGTTTCTCTTCCTCGCCGGATTGGTGAAGATCGCCGCCGGCGCCTTCGCGGCCTTCTGGCCGGGCATCACCGCTCTCATCTTCGTGGCCGTTTTCGGCGCGGGCGAGGTCGTCGGCGGCGCGCTGACCTTCGGCTCCGCGCTGGATCTGAAGGAGGATCACGGCCGCTGGTGGCTGGCGCTGGGAGGCCTGCTGGCCGTGGTGTTCGGCCTGTTCCTGCTGCTGACGCCGGTCATCGGCGCGGTGGTGCTCACCTGGTGGGTCGGCATCTACGCCATAGCGCTCGGCATTGTGGAGCTGATCCTGGCCTTCCGGCTGCACGCCCGCCATGTCGAGCATCCGCCGCTGGCGCATCCGCAGGGCGCGTGATCGCCGGATCGGACAAAAAAATCGGGGCGCCCGCAGCCACAGGCGCCCCGTGCCCCCTTCCCGCCCCCGCGGAAAGCTCGAAAAATCAGTCGATCGAGGAAATCTTGATCGGCGAATCGAGATCGGCGTGCACGACCTTGAGGCCCGCCTTGGCGACGGCGGCCTCATCGGCGTACCAGGTCGACTCATGGTCGAGTCCGCCGTATTTGTTGAAGACCATCACATATTTGGCCTTCAGATCCACCTCGCAGCGCAGCCCTTTGCCGGGCTGGCCGATGGGCCGCATCTTGCCGTCCCAATCGATGAAATAGCCCCCGGTCTCTTCGGACATTTCCTGTTCCCTTTCGGACATTTGTCTCCGTGTCCGCGAGGAAGCACGTTTCAGGCCAGAGAGGTCGGGAGCGATTATTCGCTGCTCGCTCATATTGCAGAGCCCCTCGCATTTCCCTAACTTCCGCTCATGACTCTCTCCCCCGCCCTTTCCATCACCCGCGATCTCCTTCGCTGCCCCTCCGTCACCCCGGCCGACGCCGGCGCGCTCGGCGTGCTCGAGCAGCGCTTGAAAGAGGCGGGCTTCACGACGCATCGGCTCGTCTTCAAAGAGGAAGGCACGCCGGATATCGACAATCTCTTCGCCAAGATCGGCGAGGGCCGGCCGCATCTCGTCTTCGCCGGCCATACGGATGTGGTGCCGAGCGGCAATCCCGAGCGCTGGCGCTTCGATCCCTTTTCCGGCGAGATCGCCGACGGCAAGATTTTCGGCCGCGGCGCCTCCGATATGAAGGGCGGCATCGCCGCCTTCGCCGCCGCCGCAATCGATTATGTGAAGGAGCATGGCGCTCCCAAGGGCGCCATCTCCTTCCTCATCACCGGCGACGAGGAAGGCCCCGCCGTCAATGGCACGGTGAAGATGCTCGATTGGGCGAAAGCGCATGGCGAGGTCTTCGACCATTGCATCGTGGGCGAGCCGACCAATGTCAAAGAGCTCGGCGACACGATCAAGATCGGCCGGCGCGGCTCGCTCAACGGACGCCTCACCGTGCGCGGCAAGCAGGGCCATTCCGCCCATCCGCATCGCGCCGACAATCCCACGCCCGCCGTGGCGCGCATCGTCACCGCTCTTTCGACTCATGTCTTCGACGAAGGAACGGAGCATTTCGACCGCTCCAATCTCGAGGTGACGTCGATCGACATCGGCAATCAGGCGGCCAATGTCATCCCCGGCGAAGCGCGCGCGCGCTTCAACATTCGCTTCAACAATGTGTGGACGCTGGAAACGCTGCAGGCGGAAATCCGCCGCGTGATCGAGACGGCCGCGGGGGGCGCGAAAGTGGAGGTGGAGTTCCTGCCCTGCAATTCTCTGCCCTTCCTCACAGCGCCGGGCGATTTCAGCACGCTGGTCGCCGGCGCGATCGAGGAGATGACGGGCCGCCGTCCGGGCCTTTCGACCAGCGGCGGAACCTCGGATGCGCGCTTCATCACGCGCGATTGCCCGGTGCTGGAGTTCGGCCTCCTCAACGAGTCGATCCATGCGGTGGACGAGCATGCGTGCGTCGCGGATGTCGATGGGCTGACGGCGATCTACAAGCGCATCATCGAGACTTATTTCACGCGCTGAGGCCCCGAAACAACAAAGGTTCGCGCTCCCTTCTCCCGCGCAGGGGGAGAAGGTGGCCCGACGAAGTCGGGTCGGATGAGGGCTCGCGCCGCCACAGCATTATCTACAATTCAGAGCGCAGCAAACCCGCAGCGGCCCTCATCCGACCTCGCTTCGCGAGGCCACCTTCTCCCACAAGTGGGAGAAGGGGAGCACGCCCTCACTGCGCCAGCGCCTGCGCCGCCGGCACGGCGAGCGTCCATTCGAAGCCGTCGGGCGGAAAGCCGATCGTCGCCTCGCCGCCCAGCGCCTGCGCGACGAGGCGCTTGATGACCTTGTGGCCGAAGCCTTCGGACGGCGCCTCGGAAACAACCGGACCGCCGAACTCGCGCCACTCCACCACAAAGCGCCCGTCCTCGAGGCGCCAATGCAGCTCGATGCGCCCGTCCGGCTGCGCCAGCGAGCCATGCGTCAGCGCATTCACCGAAAGCTCGTGCAATGCGAGGCCGATGTTCTGCGCGGCCTCCGGCTTCAGCATCAGATCGGGACCGCCGGCGCGCGTCTGCTCCTCGACGCAGCCGACGTCGAGACAATAGGACAATTGCGCGCGCGCCAGCTCGACCATGGATGCGCCGCGCCAGTCCTGCGACACGAGCAGATCATGCGCCATGGAGAGCGCCTGCAGACGCGCGGCGAATTTGCGTTGGAAATCGGCGAGCGAAGGCGCGCCCGCCGCCGTCTGCCGCGCCATGGCCTGCACCACGGCGAGAAGATTTTTGGAGCGATGCACCAGCTCGCGCAGCAGCACATGGACATGATCCTCGCGCCGCTTGCGATCGGTGATGTCGCGCGCCGTGCCGATGATGCGCGCGGCGCGTCCGCCTTCGAAGAAAGTGCGGCCGCGCACCGCGATCCAGCGCTCGACGCCGTCGGTCTGGCCGATGACGCGATATTCCGCCTCATAATCGCCGAGCTCGCCTGGATCGAGCGCGGCCTGAACGGCCTCGCGCGTCTGCGCCTTATCGTCCTTATGCAGGGCGTTGCGGAAAATCTCGAAGCTGCCCGGCGCATCGTCCGGCAGCGCCCAGAGCGCGCGCACACGCGCATCGAGATGCACCTCGCCGGTGACGAGATCCCAATCCCAAATTCCGGTGAGGCTCGCGTCGAGCGCCATGCGCATGCGCTCGAGCGCCAGAGCTTCGTCGCGATCGTCCCGCCGCTGCGGCGCGGACGCCTCGCTTCTTCCGTCGATCTCTGTCAAGCTCGACCTCTCGACGCCCGTCGCCCGCTTCGAGTGGCGCGGACCATAGCCCAATGGCCTCCGGCGGGCGAGAAAATCATTTCCAAATCACTCGTCGCCAATGCGCTCCATTTCACGAAACGGTAAACGTCGCCGCCCGGCCCGCGGTTCCCGCGTCACACATCCAATTCCGTGGCGAAAGCGGCGCGCTCCTGAATGAAGGCGAAACGCGCCTCTGGCTTGGCGCCCATCAGCCGCTCGACGCAATCGGCGGTCTCCTCGCGCTCGTCGCCGGCGATCACGACCTTGAGCAATGTGCGCTTCTTGGCGTCCATCGTCGTTTCCTTGAGCTGCGCCGGCATCATCTCGCCGAGGCCTTTGAAGCGGCTCGTCTCGATCTTGCCCTTGCCGGTCAGCACTTTCTTCACCAGCTCGTCGCGATGCGCGTCGTCGCGCGCATAGACGGTCTTGGCGCCTTGCGTCAGCTTGTAGAGCGGCGGCACGGCGAGATAGAGATGGCCGCCGTCGATGAGCTTGGGCATTTGCCGAAAGAAAAAGGTGATGAGCAACGACGCGATATGCGCGCCGTCGACATCGGCGTCGGTCATCACGATGATCTTGTCGTAGCGCAAATCCTCGTCGCGATAATGCGAGCCGATTCCGCAGCCGAGCGCCTGCACCAGATCGGCGAGCTGCTGATTGGCGGCGAGCTTCTCGCGCCCCGCCGAGGCGACATTGAGAATCTTGCCGCGCAAAGGCAGCACGGCCTGGCTGGCGCGGTCGCGCGCGGCCTTGGCGGAGCCGCCAGCGGAATCGCCCTCGACGATGAAAATCTCCGAGCCTTGCGATGACGTATTGGTGCAATCGGCGAGCTTGCCCGGCAGGCGCAATTTGCGCGTCGGGGATTTCCTGGCCTGCTCCTTCTCGGCGCGTCGGCGAAGCCGCTCCTCGGAGCGCTCCACCGCGAAATCGAGGAGCTTGGTCGCCTGCGACGGCGCGCCGGCGAGCCAATGGTCGAAAGCGTCGCGCACCGTCCCTTCGACGAGGCGCGAAGCCTCGACATTCATCAGCCGCGTCTTGTTCTGGCCCTGGAATTCCGGCTCGCGAATAAAGACGGAGATCATCGCCGCCGACTGGCCCATGAGGTCCTCGGCCGTCACATTGGCGGCGCGCTTGGCCTGGCCGATGCGCTCGGCGTGATCCTTCAAGCCGCGCAGCAGAGCGAGGCGAAAGCCCGCCTCATGCGTGCCGCCGTCCGGCGTCGGAATCGTGTTGCAATAGGAGTGGGAAAAACCGTCCTCATTGGAGAACCAGGCGATGGCCCATTCGAGCGAGCCATGGCCGCCCTCGCGCTGCACCTTGCCGACGAAGGGCTGATCGGCGACCAGCTCCTTGCCCTCGGTCTCGCGCGTGAGATAATCGCGCAACCCGCCGGGGAAACGCAGCACGGCCTCGGCCGGCACATCCGAGCCCGGCTCGATCAGCGCCGGAGCGCAATGCCAGCGAATCTCGACGCCGCCGAAGAGATAGGCCTTGGAGCGCGCCATGCGGAACAGCCGCGCCGGCCGCCAATGCGTCGCCGGGCCGAAGATTTCCGCGTCCGGCTTGAAGCGCACCTTAGTGCCGCGGCGATTGGCGATGCGGCCGAGCTTTTCAAACTTGCTGGCGACGAGGCCGCGCGAGAAGACCTGACGATAGAGCTGCTGCTCTCTGGCCACCTCGACCTCAACCCTCTCCGACAGGGCGTTGACTACGGACACGCCGACACCATGCAGGCCGCCGGAGGTTTGATAGGCCCCCGAATCGAATTTGCCGCCGGCGTGCAGCATGGTCATCGCGACTTCGAGCCCGGTCTTGTCCGGAAACCGCGGGTGTCGATCGATCGGAAAACCGCGGCCATTATCCACGACGGTGAGCCAGCCCTCCGGCTCGAGCGTGACCTCTATGAAGCTGGCGTGGCCGGCGACGGCCTCGTCCATCGCATTGTCCAGCACCTCGGCGAAGAGGTGATGCATGGCGGCCTCGTCCTTGCCGCCGATATACATGCCCGGCCGCCGCCGCACCGGCTCCAGCCCCTCGAGCACCTCGATAGAGGCGGCGTCATATTCCGCCGGCGCCTTGGGCGCTTTCGCGGCGGGAGCGGCGGCGGCGGGCTTGCGCGGAGCGCCGCCGAAGAGATCATCGGATTTGGCCATGGAGGGGATTTTAGCGATTCGCGAGGGGGAGCGCGAGGGGGTACGAGAACATACAATGAACTTCTTTGAATAGGGACGTCCGCCTATCTCGCGCTCTGCCTGTTCCAAGCCGACCAAAACGAAAGCTGCGCCGGACCTGGAGAAGAATCGGGTTGAGGTTTCCTCATCCTGAGGAGGCGGCGCAGCCGCCGTCTCGAAGGACGAGAAAACCGTCAGCGCCGCCTTCTGGAGATCGCCCTCGTGCTTCGAGACGGTCGCTTCGCGACCTCCTCAGCATGATGGCGAGGGGGATTGCCCTTCGCGCGCCCGCCTCACCCAGCAATTGATCGAAAATCTCCCATCGGCAAAGGCGCTCGCGCAGCGCGTCGTCCGCACCTCATGCAATGCGGCGGACGGAAAAGCGACGAGACGATCATAGACCGGCGCTATGTCCGCAAAGCCGTCCGGCGAAAAGAGCCGCAGCGCGCCGCCCTCGAAACGCTTGGGCAGCGCGTGAAAATAATAGACGAGCGTGAGCGCCCGCACGCTGTCGTGTCCGTCTGGCCGCGGCGGCGCATCGGCGTGGCGCTTGAAGAAGCCGCCGTCGCCGTAGCGCACCATCTCGATCTCTTTTTTCGTTTCGGTCGGCAGGCCGACATGAAGCTCATGCGTCAGTTGCGCG
This sequence comes from Methylosinus sp. sav-2, assembly GCF_004366495.1. Taxonomy (NCBI): domain Bacteria; kingdom Pseudomonadati; phylum Pseudomonadota; class Alphaproteobacteria; order Hyphomicrobiales; family Methylocystaceae; genus Methylosinus; species Methylosinus sp. sav-2. The sequence continues at coordinate 62,435 of NZ_SOEJ01000012.1, read as the reverse complement.
AGGATGGCGTCGACAGATGCGGAGAAAGCCGCGCGCAGCGGGCCGAGCTCGAGAAGATGCGAAGAATCGCGCACCGACGTATCGACGCGCGCCTCGCGCTCGGCTGTATAGAAACGCGATTGGTGAAATTCGCTCTCATGCGCCAGCGCGAATTGCATCAGCTCGCCGGCGCGCGCCGCGCCGAGAAAGCCGTCGATGACGACATGCGCAGGCGTGGCGGCGGCGGTCATAGGCGCATCCATTGCGGCGACAGAAGCGCTCGATAGAGCACAGAAAGCCGCACCTTAAAAAGCCGCGCATCGCTCAGCCATGCAAAGCCGCGAAACGCGCCTTTCGCTCGGCGAAACGCGGCGACACCCATTCGACCAGCGCCGCGCCCGCCGTCTCCGGCCGCCCGCTGTCGAAAGGCGGCGCCGGCGCATATTCGATCGACAATTGGATCGCGCGCGCGACCTGCTCGCCAGCGATATCGGACGCGAGCGTCAAAGCGAAATCAATGCCCGCCGTCACGCCGCCGCCGGTGACGACGCGGCCGTCGCGCACGACGCGCGCGGCGTCCGGCTCGGCGCCGAACAAGGGCAGCAGCTCGCGCCAGGCCCAATGGCAGGCGGCGCGCTTGCCGCGCAAAAGCCCCGCGGCGCCGAGCAGCAGCGAGCCGTTGCAGACCGAGGTCACATAGCGTGCGCCTTCCGCGAGCCGCGCGATCTGCTCCAGAAATTCGCGATCGACCGACGCCGCCTCGACGCCGGGCCCGCCGGGAACGCAGAGGAGATCGCAGCGCTCCACGCTGGCGAGCGCGCGCGTCGAGCCGAATTCGAGCCCCGTGTCGGAAGCGACGGCGCCGCCCTCGCGCGAGGCGACGACGACCTCCGCGCCGGGCAGCCGCGACAGCACCTCGAAAGGTCCGGTGAAATCGAGCTGAGTGAGACGCGGAAAAATCGCGAAGACGATGCGAAAGCTTTGGTCGGACATTGCGAGCCTCCCCTTGTTGACGAAGGCAGAGTAGCGCCGCTAGGCTCTGTCTCAAATGACGGTTTTCCCACTTTTTCAGACAAAGCCATGAGCGCGCGGATCATCGCTCTGCTGATCTTCGAGGATTTTCAGATTCTCGACGCCGCGGGTCCGATCGCCGCATTCGAGATCGCCGCGCGCATCGTCCCCGGCGCCTATGCGATACGGACGATCGCCGTCGCGCCGGGCGTCGTGCGCTCCTCTTCCGGCGTCGCCATAGCGGCCGGGGGCTTCGCCGCGGCGCGACGTTGCGACACGCTGCTGATCGCCGGAGGCCTCGGCACGCGCGCCGCCGCCACGGACAGAGCGACTCTCGCTTTCGTCGCCCGCGCAGCGACGCGCGCGCGACGTGTGGCGAGCGTATGCTCGGGCGCCTATGTGCTGGCGGCGGCCGGGCTGCTCGACGGCCGCAGAGCGACGACGCATTGGAGCCGCAGCGGCGATTTTCAGCGACGCTTTCCAAAGGTTCGGCTGGAGCCGGATTTGATCTTCGTGCGCGATGGGCCGATCTGGAGCTCCGCCGGAATCACCGCGGGGATCGATCTCGCGCTGGCGATGATCGACGACGATCTCGGCGAGGATGTCGCGCGCGCAGTGGCGCGGCAGCTCGTCGTCTATCATCGGCGCCCGGGCGGGCAATCGCAATTTTCCGCGCTGCTGGAATTGGAGAGCCGGCAAGACAAATTCGCGACGCTGCTGCGCTGGGCGAGCGAGCGTCTGCAACATCGCCTCACCGTGGAGGAGCTTGCCGAGCAGGCCGCGATGAGCCCACGCAATTTCGCGCGCGCCTTCTCCCGCGGCACCGGCGCGACGCCGGCCAAGGCGATCGAGCGCCTGCGTCTCGACAGAGCCAAGAGCGCGCTGGAGAGCGGCGCCGACGCGATCGAGCGAATCGCGCGCGACAGCGGCTTTCGCGATCCAGAACGAATGCGACGGGCGTTTCTGCGCGTTTATGGGCAGCCGCCGCAGGCGTTTCGGCGTGGGGGGCGGCTATAGCCGCCCGCGCTCCTCCCCTGTGGTCGCGAATAAGGAGCAATGTATCAGCTGGATTGCGGCCATGGAGGCTCTCCGAGCCCGCGGTCCCTGGCGTAGAGCAATTGTGATCGGAGTCACGCTGGCTGCATCGCCACAATCATCGAGGGGGTTGCGCCGATTGGCCGACTACTCCTCGCCATCATCCTTTTTCTTTTTTACCGCCTCCTGCTTTTCTCCCTTCGATCGATCGAGCAAGGTCCTAATTCTCTCGATCATGCGATCTTCGTTTTCGTTATTCGCCATTTCGAGTGTACGCTGATGCTTATCGATCAAGAAATTACGCTCGGTCGCATCGAGCCTCTCGATCAATTTCGAGAGCTTTTGTTTGTCCATGAATTGCAGGGCTGAAAGGAAGGCGGTATGCCTCGCATCGATGTTCGTAGCTTCATTTGAAAAATAACGCATCAGTTCTAATGCTTTAGACTGATAACGGAACATTATGAGCGCGAGAACCTCGCACAGAATGACGAACGCATAGGTCGGCCCATGTCTCAGCAACACCACCTCCCACTCGACGTGCTGCTGTAGCAATTCTGGACTTTTCCAGTATTGATAGTACGTGCCGGCCAATACAAATCCGAGCACGAGAAGACCAATAATTGCGAGATTCATTCCAGAACCGCGAAACACTCTTGCCTGCCGCTCTGCTAAACTGGCATATTCGAGAGACCTATTACGCATCTGCAAGAATCTGTCACCACTATCGCGACGAATTTGATTTATTTTTGTTATATCATCTGATTGCTCTGCCAATATTTTACCAATAGACTCTACTATGTTATTTCCAAAAAGCTCGTCAATTTTCGAAGACAGCTCATACTTTATTAAATTGTCTGCCTTGTCAGCCCAGCTCGACACCGCGGAATCGACAGCAATCCGCGCACGTTGTTCAAAATCTCTCGCCAAGGTATCGGCAGTCGACGCAACGTTTCGCTCTGCCGACGACAACGCTTCAGCATCCGCCAGGCTGACCGATTGTTTAATTTTGTCGCCATCAAATGATAGCCACACCGCAAGAAATGAAGAAACAACTGCAATCAAACAAGCAGCTATAAATGGCGCATTATCAGCTGCATTAATAATATTAAATACAATTTTTTTAAAAGTATCATCAATGTAATACATTGCATATAACGAACTAGCAGTAAATATAGCTAGAGAGACACGCGTAGCAATTGCCCTATTGCGGAGCAGTGAGTTCAATAATTTCTTAACTTGAGAGTCATGTTCGCGGTCAACCATCACGCAATACCTTTACCAAACGTGGCTGTCGTTGCTTTATCCATATTTGGAGAATCAGTGGGCGTTATCACCAAGATTGTGCAGCTTATGGCGATGTGCTTTCGATCACCGACTTTGGACCCAGGGCTGGAACAGCGGCGTCAAATGCACACACGGAAATACGAGTTGAACTGTCGAACTGGCGGAAGGGGTGGGATTCGAACCCACGGTGAAGTTTCCCCCACGGCGGTTTTCAAGACCGACAAGCAATTTTCTGCGCTATTCGAGCACCGCATTGAAATAGCTTGAGAAACTGCGGTCATTCGTCATGCAGACCGCCGTGGTTGTGCCGGCATTTGTGCCGACCCCTCTTTGGCTCGGGCCACCTCCTCTGGCGTCAGAAATTCCAGATAGATCTCCGTCGTCTTGACGCTCGTATGGCCCAGGTGCTTCGAAAGCGAATAGATGCTCATGCCGCCGCGCAGCGCTTCGACCGCGAACAAATGGCGGAGGTCGTGGAAGCGAAATCGTTGAAATTCCCGCTTTTCCTTCTTCGCCTTGGCAATGACGGCCCGCCGCACATGGGTGAAATCCGAGGCCGCTTGTGAGAAGGCCTCGCCGCCCTCCCGGCAGAAAATCAGGTCACAGCCGAGTGTGACCGGCTGTGCCGACACATGTGCCGCCGCCGTCTCGGACAGAGAAATCGTCCGGCGCTTGTTCCCCTTCCCGATCACCTCGAGGGTTTTGCCCCGCGCGTTGAAGCCCCGCCAAGTCGCCTGGACCAGCTCGTCCTGTCGGCAGCCGGTGAGCCGCGCGGCGCGGATCAGCGCGCCGAAGCGCGTCGAGGCGGCGGCGATAATGACCTCAATGTCGCGCGCTATCGGCAGGACGATGGGATTGCGCCTCTCTTTGAGCAGACGCCGCTTGGAGAGCGTCGGATTGCCTTCCCGCCAGCCCATCGCCTCGGCGAAGTCCAGCACCCGCGATACGGCCGTCAGATCACGCCGCACGGTCGCCGGGGTCGCCCCTTCCCGCCGGCGCGCTGAAATCATGGTCGCTATCGCCTGCCCGTCCACTTTCTCGATCGCATAGGCGGCGAGGTGCGGCTTCACCATCGAGAGCGAGACGGCGTAGCGCTTTGCCGTCGAAGGGGCGATTTGTCCAGACTCGTGCTCGGCCCACTCGGTCACGGCCTCGAGCCACGTCCGGCGCCTTTCGCCGCGCCAGCGCGCCGCCGCGATCTCTTCGATCCGCTTGTCCCGGAGCCGCCGCGCAGTCGCGAGATCGCGCGTGCGTAGGCTTTCTCTATGCTCGACTCCCCGGACGGTGGCTCGCAGCCAGAAGACTCCGCCTCGGGTATAGAGATTCGGCTCGCGCATTCGGCCTCCTTCGCCGCGATATGCCGGCGGAGCTTCTCCGGATCGAAGGTCCATAGGCTGCCGATTTTTGCGGCCCCGGGCAACTCCCCTCGCGCGGCAAGCGCCTGGACCCCGCGCACGGTCACACCGAGGATGGCGGCCGCGGCAGTCGCGCGGACGCGTTCCACCTCCACGTGCGTCGAGTGAGAGGCGCGGCGGCTCACGGCTCCTCCCCTCCCCCGAGCGCCCGCTCGATCGCCTGGCGCTTGCAGCGCTCCCAAGCGGAGTCGACCCGCCGCCACATCGCGACCGCGGAAAGCCGCGCCGGCGAGCCGGGAAGCAGCCTCCAATATTCTCGGTAGATCGGCTTGCGCGCGATGATCCGCCGCGCCCGGCGCCGCGCGAGCGCATAAGCGGCGCGCGCCTCTGGCGGAGCCAGCCGCCAGTGCTTCGGACAAATCCATTCCGAATAGCCCCTGTCGGCGCCGATCGTCCGCCGGCAGAACGGGACGCAGCACGGGAGGCGAGCGGCGGTCATGGACGGTTCTGCTTCAGATAGAGCGCGACCGCGCTACGAAGGTCGCTCTCCGGGACGCCGAGCAGATCGGCCAGGGCCTTTTGCGCAATCGAGGCGCGGTCACGCATACCGCCCCTTGGAAACGCTCGCTGGCCCTGCGTCACGATCGTTTCGGAGAATTCGAATAGCGTCGCAACGTGGCGCATCTCCTGCGGCCCGAGAAAGACGCCGCCGACTCGGGACGGACTCTTGATCCGCGCGCTCGGCTCCGGCGCGCCACCCGCGCGCCCGATGTATTTGTCAGCGAGCGCCTGCGTCCGAGGATCTGTCACCGCGCCACCTCCTCTCCGGTAAGCGGGCAATCGGCGCCGCCAAACGCATCGATATTCGAGTGGATCGTTCGGAATGTGATGGCGGCGACCCATGGATTTGCGGTCCATGCGTCTGCGCCGTGGAGGCTTTCCCAAAGGCTGCGATAAGCGCGAGATGCGCTGTGCCAGCCGCATTCGGTATCCGCCCAAAAATAGGAGCCATCGGGATCGTCTATCGCGATCAATGCGGGGCGGTTATCTTTGCCCACGAGGGTTCCTTCGGCGGCAAGCTCGGCGTCGGCTCGAAAATAGACGCCCTCGGCGAGCGCGTCGGCTTCGCTGATTTCCTGCAGCCGCTCGATCTTGACGCTCTCGACAGTCAGCATGAGGCGCGACGCCCAGCGCGGCATATGGATCGAAGGGCGCGCACGATAGTGCGGGCACGGCGGATGTTCGGGCCAGTCGGCTCTATAGAACGCGCCTTCACGACCCGCGTTCTCGCCTGGCGCGATGGCCTGCGGCCCGTCGCTAGCGACGACTTGCCACCAGTTCTCGCGGACCCAGACTCGCGTTCCCGCCGATCGCGAACGCCAGCGCTCGACGTCGAGACGACGCGTCATAGTCTTGCGGCCATCGAGCAGCGCGCGGATCATCGACCCAGAGAAAATGATCGGCAGATCAGCCATTGTGCCGCTTTCCTTTCTTCGTCCGCCCCGCCTCGACCCTCGTCACCACCTGCCGCGCGCGCGGCATCCGCCACTTAAGCAGGGCTCGACGCCACAGGCACGACTCCGCCCTCGGCCTGTCGAAGCATTTTCCGGCGCCGAGGTCGATTGCGCTGAGGAACGCGCCGCAGCGAGCGCAGCGCGGCAGGGCCGCTTTCATCGACGCTTCCCCTTCGGCGGAAGTCGGCGCCAGTGCGTCGCCGGGCGCGGATTGCGCGGGTTTCCGAAGGGGCAGAATTCGCCGGGCCGGCGGAGTTCTATGATCGCGGCATCGCCGGTTCCCTCGTCGAAGACGAGCACAGGCTCGTTCAACGGGATGGTCGCAATCGGGTGATCGACAAGGCCGAACAAATCAAGGATTCCGCTCAGCACCCCCGGCAGACTGTCGTGCTCATAGACGATATAGCCGGCCTGACTGCCGTTGCGGGCGTGGAAGCCATCGCGTTCAACGGTCGGCGACGAGTTCGAACGGATAATGTTCGCGATAGCGTCGCGAAGCTCGCCCGTCTCGGCGCCGAAATACGAGTTCGGCCGCCGCCTGTCTTCGAGCTCGGGGAGGTCGCGCTCGTGTCTCAGGCGCTCGACCTCGGCTTGCAGTCGCGCGCGCTCGCCGCCTTCGATAACGAACACTTTTGGCGCGCGACGAGCGCCGTTGCGGATCGATTCGCGGACGTCGTTGAAATCGACCAGCGCACGGCCTTGATCTCGCCACCGCTGTTTCTCCGGCCCCTCGGGCATTTCGGCCCAGAGCGGCCGGATGAGGCCGTGCCGGTGACGGCGCAGGGCTTCTCCGAGGAGATCGTCAATCGAGCGGTCAGCGCTTTCTCTTCCGTTTTCCCGTCTTCCAGAAGGCGGAGAATCGGAAGCCGACCCAGCCAGCGACGCCTCGAGCCACTGGAAATCGTCCGGGATCATCGCCTCGGTCAGGCGGCCGCTCGCGATCATTTCGCGCAGGCCCGCGGTCAGGGAAACGGTCGTTGTCATGATCGATCCTTCAGCGCCTGCGCGCGTGCAGCGTTCAATTCAGCCATCATCTGATCGGAGCCTCCTGCATCAGGATGAGCAGTCTTCGCTTCGTGTCGGAACGCGCGCTCGATCTGCTCCGGCGTCGCGTTCGCCGGCACATGCAGGATTTCGGTCCAGTGAATGCCCCTGGGAGCCGGAAGCGCGATGAACGAGCGGAAGGTCTGCCGCACGATCGAAAGGCCGCCATAGCGCAGCTCTACGCGGCGAGCTTCGATGATGTGATGAATCGCCTGAATATTCGCCTCGACCATGAGGAAGCGATCCACGCCAAACGCCACCCATTGGCCGTCCATTTGAAACCACGCCACAGCGCCCGGATCGGCAGGACTCTTGTTCAGCAGATCGACATTGGTCGAAAGAATGACGTGCTCGATTTTGACCCCGGCTTCTTTCTGGAAGAGGCGAAGACTGTCGGCGACATTCTTTACGGCCTGTTCGAAGCCCGTCCGGAACGGCGATTTGATGCGCCGCGCCGGCGGTGTTCGCGCGACGGCATGAGGCCATTGGAGCGGGTAAGGAGCGATCGTCATGCAGCCGCTCCGATGGTTGTCGGCACGCCGCGCGGCATTTGCCGCACGCGGAGCGCCAGCGGCCACCACTCGGCCGGATCGGCCCCCGCGCGATCCTTGAAATCGTTGCGCCGCGCGAAATAGGAGCCAAGCTGCTTGACGTAGATCGCGGCACCATGCGTCTCACCCCAGGCGATCAGGTCATAAGCCCAGCTCACACGGTATTCGCGGCCCAGCGCACCGCCTTGATCGCTCTCCCCGCCGGAAATGACCCAATCGAGCCCGTGGGCGTCTTTCGGGATGACACGCTCCAACTGCGGCTCGACCGAGAGCCCGATCCAGGCAACGCCGTGGCGCTTCTTCAGATCGAGCAGTTTCGGCAGATCGCGATCGCATTCGGGCTGGGTGACGACGGTCGCAACGATCCCGCAGTGGAGAAAGTTCTCAGCCCAGTCCTCTGGCAGCATGTCCGCCGCATTGCCGATGCGCTTGGTCACGAAAATGAAGTTCAGGTTCCTGCACTCGCGCACAAGCGCCCACAGATCATCGCGCCAGCTCTTGTCCGCTTTGCTGTCGAAAATATCGGCGAGCGACGCAACGAACACCCATAGCCGCCGACCCGACGCCGCCGCGTCTCGATTCCATTTGCGCACCTTGGCCCAGGTCGAGTCCGCCGTGCGCCGGCGCGCCGCGTGCGGACCCCAGTTGACGCCAAGTCGGCGCGTAGCCAACGCCTCGGCGTAGCAATGATCGCAGCCGGGGCCGACTTTGGCACAACCAATCCACGGATTAAAAGTGTGATCGGTCCAGGCGATTCCGCTGTTCTCAGCCATGAGCCCCGATCCTTTCTCCAGCCGGGCCGCTTCGCGCGTCCGCCTCCCCGCCGATCTCCCGCAAAAGCTCTTCCGCCAGCACCCGCAGCGCGTGGGCTGCGCCATCGGCGCGTTTGGTCGTCGTCCGCGCCTCGACGCCGTCGGCGACCCGCAGCGCTTGATCGATCGCGAACAGCAAGCCGGCGCGATAGCCGGCGGCGAATTCGGCCCTCATGCCGCCTGCCCTCGCCATAGCGCGATCGCCTCGCGCCAGTTCGCGGCGCCGAGCTTTTGGCAGATCACGCCCGAGCGCCGCTGCGCCGACTTCAGACTGATCCCAAGGCGCGCCGCTGCCTCTCGGAGATCGCGAGCTTCGCTCTGAAGCGTCCGCACAAATTCGGCCTCCGCTGGCGTCAACGCGCCCGGATCAACCACATGCCGGGGAGGAATCGAGAGCGCCATCAAATCCTCGTTCTCTCAGTCGTCAGAAAGATGCTCGTGCGCAACTGGCAGAAATTGTGGGTATCGACGTCGACGAGCTCGACGCTGACGCCGACCTCCTCCTCGAGATCGAGCAGTATTTTCTGGATGGCCTCTTCGGCCGCCGCGACGCGCGGGTCATTGTCGAGATCGCTGGCCATTTCTCACGCTCTCCCGTCCGCCTGCTTCGCCGCAGCCATCAGTCCCTTCATATGCGGGTTGAGGGCGTCGATCTGCTCAGGGCGCAGCCGATTGAACCAAGCATCGAATGCGCGGCGGCCTTCGAGCGACTTCGCACGCGCTGCGTCGAGGAGCTTTTCGTCCTCGGATCGGTTGTCGGGCTCGTCGGCAGCCGGCTCGACCGCGGAAGTAGCGGAGGAGTCCAGCCCTCCATCCACCACTCCCGCGGCCTGCGACGCCGTGTCATCTTCGGCGCCGGTCTCGGAATGCTCTTGCGTGACTTCGCCGGTTTCCTGGTCGTGGGTGATCGTGTCGGCTGGGCCGGCGAGCGCGTCGAGGCGCGCCGAGAGTCCGCGCGGCGCGGTCCCGTCAGCCTTGGTGCTCGCTTTCGCGGCATCGAACTCATAGAGCTCGTCGTCACGCCGAACGAGGTCGTCGAGATCGCTGGACATTGGTAGACGCTTCGAAAGCCGGCGCAGGACGGTCTTCCGGGCCATTTCGTCCCACCAGTCTTTCCACGGCCCAGAGCCCCCGGCGCGCGACACTGAGCGCACCCTCTCGACTTCGGTGACGGTCATCACCTCGCGATAGATCCCGCCATCCTTCGTCTTCGCGATGGCGTAGACGAGCCTCGGCCTGCCGCGATCGTCGAGCGCCGGGCGGTGGGTGATCTTCTCCTCGTCGCCGAGCGAATATTCGAACTCGTCGTTCGAGTAGGCGACGTAGGCGCTGATCGATAGCAGCTCGCCGCTGTTGCGGACCTTCTTCAGAATGCCGCCAATCATCGGCATCCACTGGACCTTGTTCTTGAAGATCACCAGCGCGCCGTCGCGCCCGTCCGGCAAAAGCCCGTCCTGCGCCGCCTTCATTGCCGATTGGAACAGCGAAACGCGATCGGCGCCGAGCAAGTCCGGGTTTCCGGTGACGGCCGTATTGATCACTCGCATGAACCTCTCGACCGGAATGTGCGCCGGGAGCGCCATGCGGAACTCGCTTTCGCGGTTCATGACCTGCGACTTGAAATCCGCGACCTGATCTCGGCGCGCGACTTGTGTGCTCATGATGCTTTCGCCTCTTTGATTTTCACAGCTCTGAATGAATAGGGCTCGATCGTCTTCGCCTTCACGCGCGTCGTTTTCGCCTCGATGATCCGCCCGTCTGGCAGACGGCCGCGCACTGCATTCTTGAGGAGGAATCGCAGCTCGGCGTCGATCGTCGCTCGAGCCTCTTCGGCCGCGCGAGCCGCCTTCTCAACGGCAAGAAAGTGCTCGCGCAATTCAAGCTTCTGGAATAGGTCGTCGGTCGCAGCGATATCGGTTTCCGACCCATCGTCGTCACGGTAGAGGTTCGCGATCAGCTTCCCGTCTCGGCCGAAATCCGGATCGTAGGGCTCGCCTGCCTCGACCCGTCGCCAGAACTCGGCGACAGCGGCGCGGAGCCGCGCCATGATCCCCGCTTTGATCGGGATATCGATCAGCGGCATTTCGACGCCGTGCCCGACGACGATCGGCGCCACAGCCGCCCACCGCGCGCCGACGAGTGTCGCTTCGACGATCGCCTGCACTGCGATCCACAGCGGCGGCTCTATGTCGCCGTCGTCGTTTTTCCATTTCTTGCGAAAGATGGACGCCTCGACGCTCTTGATCTGAACGATCCCGAGCCCGCGCTGCGGATCATTTACGATTGCGTCAGGCGTACAGCCGATTCGCGCCGCAGGATCGCGGTAATAGACACGCGCATCACCAGCGTTGTGCCGAAGCATCCAGTTCGGATTCCGCCGGCGGAGCAGTCGCACGGCCGGCTCTTCCATGAGCCAGCCGCGAAGGATCGGCCCCTCATCGTCGATCGGCTCCGGCTCGATCGCTCCGATCGCGAGCATGTAGAGCTGGTAAGGCGTCACGTAGGCGTGCTGGTCTTCCGGGTCGCCCGCGCCGAGCAGCGCCGCCGCAACGCTGGCCGTGATGTCTTGGCGGCGCAACGCGTGCCACGTCTCGTCGTCTGGGCACGAGATACGCTGAACGCCGCTTGGTGCCACCTGATCGACCACAATGGTCGCCGCGGCGCCGAGCGAGGTTTGGGGGAAGGTCGCGATCGTCATTCGCCGATCTCCCGCACGTTGAACGCCACGATTTCGATCGTATCCGCACGCGCCTCGACGCTCTCGACGAGGAGATCGTGCTCGGCGCAGAGCGCGGTGATGATGCGCGCGATCTCCGCTTCGGCCGCTTCGACAGCGGCGCGTTGGGGTTGAGAGAGGCCGGACATCGTCACACCTCCCCTCGGGCTTCGGCGAGGGCAGCGATTGCTTTCCCGTGCGCCGCAATCTGCGCGTCCTGCTCGAGACGCGCCTCGCTTCCAGGGAAGCCGATGTTCTTGGCCGTGAACGGTTTGAACGCAGCGACCATATCCGCGAGCGCGTCATAGACGGCTGCCGCCCGTGCGAAGAGCTGCGCATTTGCCATCGCGTTCGGGCCGCAATTGACCAATGCGACCCAGGCGTCTGTTCCGCCTTCGCCGCAGACGATCGGGAATTTCCCCTCGCCTTGGTCGACAACGTGCAGCGTCTCCCTCGTGAATTTCGGTTCTTGCATTGTCCGCGTCCTCAAAATGGAAGTTCGTCGAATCGATCGCGCAGGCCGGTAAGATCGAACGGCCAACGCACGATCGGCGAATGCTCGCCGCAGCAATCGTCCGCGAAGGAGAACGGCCACGCCGCCAGTCGAGTGCGGAAGTCGACGAGAGGCGCGGCGCGCCGGCATAGGCCGGTGGCGGCGAAATCGTATCCGCGCGCCGTCTCGCTATTGTCCCAGTGCTTGCAATCGGCGCACATCGGCACGGCCGTCACTCCGCCGCCTTCGGCAACTCAGCGCGCGCCTTGAGCAAGCGCACTTTTTCGGTGAGCCCGTCGAGTGTGGCGAGCACATCATCGAACGTCAGCGGATCGATTTCGCGATTGAGCAGTTCGGCGGCGTCAGCCTCGCACATGTCGAGCAGTCGGCCGGCGAGCACGAGACGCTCATAGGGACTTCCGGCTATCTCGCGACGGAAACGGATCGCGTCCGAAAAGAGATTGCACCCGATCTCCTCAAGCTTGCTCGCGAAGCCGTCGATCGTCGCATTGAAGCCAGGGATAAGGCTCTCGAACAACTCGCGATCCGAGGCCCGCGTAGACGGCGAAGTGCTGACGGGGAATGTCATCGCGCGACTCCCGTCTGAGCGTGATTGAGAGTGCTGTGCTCGACCGCCGGGTTCCACGGCACGACGCCGGCCTCGCGCATGTCATCGATGATGCGCTCGTGGATGCGATCGTTCTCGCGCTGGCGCAGCGCGTCGGCGATCAGCCGCCATAGCGGATTGCGGCGGTCGAGCAGCGCCGAGCGCGTGACCCAGCGGCCATCGACCTTCGCAGAGGCGTCGATTTCGATGCGGAGGACGGCCCAATCGTCAGAGCCGTAGGAAATGGTGGCGCGCCCCCAGGCGCAGGCCTCGAACTGGCAGAGGAGACCGTCGACGGTCTTGACGCTGCCGAGTGGCAGCTCTTCGAAGGGAAACTCGATCTCACGCATGGCTCACCTCGGTTGGTGAGCCATAGTTACAAGCATACTTGTTACTAGTCAACAATTATAATTGTTATTTTCCGTCGCGGCGCTGCTCATGCCCGGTTAAGCCGATGACTTTTCCGCTTCTTTTCGCGATTTCCTCCTGCACCAGCTCCCAATGTCCGTCAGGCCGATTCCCATCGAGGATGTCGCCGTGGATCCGCCACCGCATGCTTGCGGCGGAATAAGCTCGAATGCCGAATCGGGCGATCAGGTCATCAGCGTCTCGAAGAACGAGCGTGCGATACTCGCGCCTGCGCCTCCACCATCCGAACATTAAAATGTTCCTCGAGATCGCCGACTACGGGGACTTGGTACGAGGTCTGCGTGCACCGAGCGCTCTGACCTCAAGTTCAGCGGCCTGCTCCGCGCCGTCATTCGGCCCTTCCGCCGTACATCGCGCTGTCGGCGGGCTTCCGCAGGTCCGGCCAATGTCTGCCCATCCTACGCAGCGACCATTGGGGCCTCGATAACCCGGCCCACCTCGGCAGCCGCAACCGCTACAAGCGTTTGCGACCGAAGTCATATTCAAAAACGCCACCAAAACAGTGGTCGCGCCGACTAAACAAAGAAGTGGCCACATATCTGCCCTGTGCATCAAAACACCGTGAAACGCCCCACGTATCTGCCGATAATCCGAACCTCGTCGATCGTCGCCTCATACGGAGAATATTGAGGATTCGCCGAAATGAGACGAATGCGCATTGGATCACTTCCGCGCACCACTTCGACCCGCTTCACGACAACGCTCAGACCGTCCCACAAAACGAAAATACCCTCTGGGCTCGGCGTCGTGTCGCGGAGATCAGCGAAAACTCTATCCCCCGGAAAGAGCGAAAAGGCCCGGCTGTCGGGGTTGAGCATCGAATCGCCGATGACCTCGAAAATCCGAATATGCGAAGGCGAAGCGTGAAGCATTTCGCGGACGACTGCTTGCGGAATGACCCATCGATCTCGGACGCCTTCGGCTTGATATGAATTCCCATCGCCGTCGCTGACATAATAGGCGCCCGTCGACACCCCGCCGCCGCCGGCACCGGCTCGTACCTCCGCCTCCAGAATAGCCCCTTCGTCCTTGTTAAAGCCGAGATCGGCGTCCACCGCCGACTCGAAACGCGGCGGTTCGACCGCCTCGGGGGCAGGCCCTTTCCCATCGCGTAGCCATGCAAGTGGCGCCTTCAGCACCTCCGCGATAGCGGCGATTTCCGCCGAGCTGTGCGAGTCGCCTGATTCAAGGGCTCCGTATGCCTGCTGCGAAAAAGCACGCCCGCGCAGTTTGGCTACTGCGCGCGCCACGGCAGCCTGGCTGAGGCGAAGCTGTTTCCGACGATGTTTCAACCGGTTCGCGAGCGTGTCCATAGCTCGTGACGATACAAGGGTGCTTGTAGCGTCGCTCGACAATTCTGCTTGTTGACAAGTAACAATCATTCTTGTTATATCCGCACCATGGACACAAGCGGACTCCTCAAAGCCATCGAGATCAAAGGATCCCAGGCCGCCCTCGCGGAGAGCATCGGCGTGTCGCAGCAGACGATTTCGAATTGGCTCAAGAAAACGAAGGCCGGCATCGCGGCCGAATATGTTTTGCCAATCGAGCGCGAGACTGGCGTCCCGCGCCATGAGCTACGCCCGGACATCTACCCGCCTCCTCAGCCAATGGAGGCTGCATGACGAACCGCTCCATAGTCCTCACAATCGTTCTCGCGTTCGACGCTGCAGTCGTCACCTACCTCGCATCACTGATTGCGGGAGCGCTCCGATGATCCGTGTCATTCCTCTCGCGCCCAACGAACGCCGCGTGCTCGAACTGCGCGCCAGCGGCGCGACCTACGGCGATATCGCCAGCGCCGAGGGGCTCACCATCAACGATGTGCTCGCAGCGATCGGCATCATCTGCATGAAGCTCGACGTAGGGTCGGAACAAGAGGCCGTTCGCGCATTCACTGGAGAAGACCTCGAGACAGCGTTGCGCGCCGAGCACGAACGCCGGTTCGGCGCCGAGCAAGAGGCGGCCTGAAATGCTCACGGCAATCATTTCCTTCCTCGGCGAGGCGATCCGCGACGCCGCCGCGACAGAATACGAGCCGCTCATCGAGCGGACCTGAGTTCCGGGTGCTCCCGGATGGCGCGCGCCGCAGCGCTTAGTGCGGCAGACGCAGCGAGATGACCTCTCGTTCCGTAGCCCTCCTTGGGCGTTTCCTCCCAAACTTCCCCGGCGCTCCGGCGCCGGGGCTCTTTTCGCAAGCGTGTAGCGCCCGCGTTCCGTCCGATTCAGGTCACGCGCACGGACGGAGGGCAACCCAGAATGCAGCGCGGGAAATACGGGGCATGACAAAACAGCGCGACTACGGAACGACGAAGGACATCGTGACGCGCCTGGTCGACGAGGCTGGCGGCGTGAAGCGCGCGGCCTTCCTGCTCGAGCGCGCGGTGTCGCGTGTCTACGAGTTGTGCGACCCGGCTTGCCCCGACCAGATGTCCTACGACTTCGTGCGCAAGCTCTCGGAGTTCTGCGGCTCGACCGCCGCGGCCGAAGACCTGGCGGCCCTCGCCGGCGGCGCCTTTATGCCGATCACGATCGACGACGGCGACCTCTCGCGCATCGCCGCCGACAAAGCCCACGAACACGGTCGCGTCACGACACAGCTTTTCGTGGCCCTGGGCGACGGCAAGGTCACCCCGGACGAAGCGCGAGAACTTTTGAAGCAGGTGGACAGCGAGTTGCGCGCGCTCATGGCGCTGCGGGCGAAGCTCGTTTCTCTAACGAAGGGCTGAAAAAATGACCGAAGAGGCGGCGACGAAGGTCGCGAACACGAAACAGATGATCGCTCTCGCGAAGGCATTCAACCAATCGAAAACCAAGGTGGCGTCGATCAACGGTGAAATCGGCGAACGCATCGCCAAAGCGGTCGAGAACGGAAATCTGCACGCCAAGGCGTTCAAATTCAACTGCGCCCTCGCGCGGATGTTCGAAAAGGACGACCTCAAAGCGCGTGAATTTTGGCGCAGCCTGATCCTCTATCACGAAGAGTTCGAAAAGAACGGCCTCTTCGGCGAGCAGCACGTCGGCGACATCGAGGAGCTCGCGCGCAAGGCCGAGCAGGACGAGCGCGACGCCGAGACGGCGCAGCTGGAAGCGAACGGCAAAGCGATCATGGAAGGGATCAAGCCGCTGTCCGAGGCGGACAAGGCGTTCGACGATTCGACCGCCACGAAGCCGTCTCGGCGGCGGCAGAAGTCGGAGCCGGCTCCCGAGCCAGCCGCCGAGGAAATTCCCGGCAGCTACCGATATCAGTGAGGTCTTCAAGTGCGGATCGCAGCGCTCGACATCGCGACGGTTTGCGGATTCGCCTTTGGCGACGCCGGTGCGATCCCGCAATCCGGCAGCGTTCGCCTGAAGCGCCCTGGCGAGCCTCCCGAGATCGCCGCATTCAACATGCGCGCATTTCTGCGCGACCGCTTCACGCTCGAGCGCTTCGACATCCTCGCGATCGAGCACTTCCTCAATCCGGCCGCACAAAAATCCGCCGACGCGGTGATCCTGCAGATCATGTGCTTCGGCGTTGCCGTCGCCGAGGGCATGGCGCGCGGAATTCGGATCGAGGCGCCCTATCCATCGACTGTTCGAAAGCATTTTCTCGGGCGCGCGAACATGGGCGAGCGCAAGGAGACCAAGGCGGCCGTGCTCAATCGGGCCAAGGCGCTCGGCTACGTCCCGCGCGATTGCGGCGACGATAACAGGGCGGATGCCTGCGCCCTCTTCGACTACGCAGCAGCCACCTACGCGCGCGTGCCGCCGCGCGATCTTGTTTTCTTCGGGGAGGCCGCCAATGGCTAATTTCCCTTGGGGCACGCGGCCAAGCGTCTGCCTGAAGGCGCGGATCGAAGATGCGCGCAATTCTGGCACCCGCCAAGCGAAGCGCGCGAGGGCGGCATGAGTGCGACTCTCACCCAGCAAATCGAGGAAATCCAGCTCATCATCATCGGCGGTGAAGACTGGCTCGAGCGTGCGCAGAGCAGGAACTTTAAACGCTCGCCCGAGGCGATTGAGCGCCGCGCCCAGCGGCTCGTCGTCCAGGAGGCCATTCTCAACACGTTGACCCGTTTACGAGAGGCCGAAGAGCCTCGGAAGGCGGCGCGGCCATGACCGAAGCGTCCGCCCGCACGCGCAAGAGCCACGTCTGGAAACGCGACGCGCTCGACTGGTACGTAGAAGAGACCCGGGCGAGCGCCGCGCTGTTCGAGGTCGAGCGCTTCGTCGGGGCGATCTGGGATCCTGCATGCGGCGGCGGCAACATTTGCGACGAGGCCGCTCGGCGCGGCTATATCGTCGTCGGTTCCGACATCGCCCGGCGCGTCGAGAACAAGGTCTGGTGGTCGCGTACCGGTACGCGGGACTTTTTGACGGACGCCAGCGCGCCGCTCGCCCCGAACATCGTGGTAAATCCGCCATTTTTCCGGGGAAAAGGAACAGAGGCGTTCATCCGCAAGGCGTTGGCGCTCGCGCGCGGCAAGGTCGCCGTCTTCGCTAGTATTGGCTTTCTCGCCGGGGATGCTCGGGCAAGCGGCCTCTATACCGAGCACACGCCGCATCGGATCTGGCATGTGACGCCGCGCGTTTCTTGTCCTCCAGGTGAATGGCTCGCAGAAGGGAACAAGGCCGGCGGCGGGACGGATGATTGGGTCTGGCTCGTCTGGGATTTGACGGCCCCGTGTGTCTCCTTTGCGCAGACGGGATGGCTGCGGAAGTCGGCCGCAGCCAGCAAAGGGCGGGAGAGCGCAACATGAGCGCAACATCTCTCGTTCGCAAGGAGTCGATCGAAGAGCTTTGCGGCCACCGGGCGCGCGCGCTCGAGCTCTACGCGCAGGCTTATGACGTTCTGGTCGAAGCTGGCCGGGCAGTCGATCGCGCCTCGCCGACCGGGCTTTTTCAGATCCCAGAGACCGGCTATCGCGGCCATGCGCTGTTCGATATCCGCGCCGGCCGCGACGAGTGGGCTGTCCTCATGCGGAAAGCCGTCGACCGGTCTGTCTGGACGCATCTTGCGAAGCTGACCGAGCTGGAAAAGCTCATGGATCGCCAGGCGCACGACGAGTTCCGTAAGCAACTCGACGCCGATCCCCCGGAGGCGACGCCCGAGAACTGCTTCGCGACAATTCAGTCCTTCCTCGGACAGGCCGACGATATCTTCAAGCGCGGAATCGCGAACGTCTTCTCGGCGCTCGATCGGCGGTTCCGATCGCATGACGGCTTCAAGGTGGGATCGCGGATCGTGCTCACAGGTGCGTCTCCGGAATGGTCGTCTCTGACCTCCGGGCGCCATAGCGAGACGCTCCGGGATGTCGAGAGGACGTTCTGCGTATTGGGCGGGAAGCGCAATCCAGAATGGGCCGACTCGTTCATTCGTCGCGCAAGCGATGCGACGCGCAACGTTCCGAAGCCGGCAGTCTTCGAAGACGAATATTTCAGAATTCGCATCTTCAAGAATGGGAACGCGCACCTTTATTTCCTGAGAGACGACCTCGTCGAAGAGGTGAATCGTCTGCTCTCCGAATATTACGGCGCCGCGCTCGGCGACGCACGCCAGCGTGAGACACACGAACCGAACCGGACTCCAGCGAAGAACGACGGCGGGTTTTTCGAGACGCCAACTCCGCTGGTCGAGCGCGTGCTCGAGGAAGCCGGAATGTGGGCCGGTCGTGATTGCTCGGAGCTGCGCGTGCTCGAACCAGAGGCCGGGCTGGGGCGCATCGCCTATGCCGCGGCGGCGCTCGGGGCAGACGTGACGGCGATCGAACTCAATGCTCAGAGAGCGCGCGAACTGGCGGCAGGCAGGAAGTGCCGGGTCTATTGCCGAGACTTCTTCGACGAGACGCCAGCGACGCTCGGCCTTTTCGACGCCGTGCTCATGAACCCGCCCTTCGACGGCCAGCGCGACATCGACCACGTCATCCACGCCTGGAGCTTCGTGAAGCCCGGCGGAGTCCTCGTCGCGATCATGTCGGCTGGCGTCGAGCTTTCGACGACTAGGCGGGCCGTCGCCTTCCGGGAGTTGGTCGAGACGAACGGCGGTCGGTTCGTCGACTTGCCGGCGGGGTCCTTCAAGGAGTCCGGCACGATGGTCAACACCGTCATGCTGACGATGCGGAGGAAGACCGCATGACTATTCACTACCACGGCACACCGATCACGCCGTCTCGCGTTTATGCCGAATTGGGTGGACGACACTTTTGCGTGTCGTTTGCCAATCCGCGCGACGTTGAGCGTGTCCATCGCATCGGTCAAAGCGTCATGTTGGACAACGGTGCTTATTCCTTGTGGCGATCTGGACGCGCGACGAAGTGGCCTGAGTATTACGCATGGGCTGACAGTTGGCTCGACTATCCGACAACCTGGGCTGTGATTCCGGACGTCATTGGAACCGGAGCCGAGGAACAGGACGCGTTGCTACGCGAATGGCCCTTTGGAGAGAAAGGCGCGCCCGTCTGGCACATGGACGAACCCATCGATCGGCTCGTGAAATTGACAGACACATGGCCTCGCGTCTGCATCGGATCATCGGGCGTCTATGCCGTCGTTCTATCGGATCGATGGACACGACGCATGGACAGCGCCTGGGAGGCTATGAGCGCGCGGCACCGTCGTACGCCTGTGATCCACATGCTGCGCGGGATGCAATGCAGCGGGCGACGCTGGCCGTTCGCCTCGGTCGACAGCACTGACGTCGCGCGAAATCATAACTGCCCCCATAATTCGGCGCGCCGGATGATGGACCGCTGGGATCCGTCGCAATGCCGGCCGTTATGGACGCCGCCTGATCGGCAGATTGAACTCGATATCTGCGAAGCGGGGGGCGGCCTATGAACGCCCACGCGCCCTCTCAAGACGCCGCACTCCCGATCTGCATCGAAGCCGAGCAAGCCCTCCTCGGCGCCCTACTCCTGAACGAGCACGCGCTCGCCAATGTCGGCTTCCTCGAAGCCCGTCACTTCGGCGAGGACCTTCACGCGCGCGTCTACTCGAGCATGCTCGAGCTGGCGGGCGCCGGGCGGAAGGTCTCGCTCATCACCGTCGGGGCGCAGCTGGCCGACCTCCAACTGCCCGAGGGGGCGCCGCCGATCCGCGCCTATCTCGCGACCCTCGCCCGAGAAGCGACCACGATCGCGGACGCGCCAAGCTACGCCGAGATGACCGTCGACGCATGGGCGCGGCGCGAGCTGATCGCGCTCGCCGGCGCCGCGGCGGACGCAGCGCGCTTGCCGGGCGTCGGACGACTGCAGGCGACGCTCGACGAAATGGACGCACGGCTCGTGACCCTGCGAAACGACGCCGCTCCGCCGATCGCGCGCAACGGCGACCTTGTCGGCGGCGTCGACGCCATCCTCGACAATATAGAGGCGATCCAGCGCGGCGACGCTTTGCCCGTGCCGACGTCGGGCTTCCTCGACATCGATCGACGGCTCGGCGGAGGCCTGCGCCGCGGACGGCTGATCGTGATCGCCGGTCGCCCCGGCATGGGAAAGACGATCCTGAACGTCGCCATGGCGCGCCGGACCGCGCGCAAGGGCTTTGGCGCGATGCTTTTCTCGCTCGAGATCGATCGCGACGAGATCACCGCCCGCATGCTCGCCAATGCGCTCGGCAGCTCGACCGTCCCACTCGACTACCGAGACATTCTGAGCGGCAAGATCGAGCCCGGCGACGTTCCCCGCCTACGAGAGTTGCGCCAGCGATTCGCCGCCATGCCGCTCGCGATCGACGCGACGCCAGGCTTGAAAATCGCGCAGGTTGAGGCGCGCACAAAGCGAACGGCAATGCAGTTCGAGCGCGAAGGCCGTCGTCTCGATCTCGTGCTGATCGACTATCTCGGCCTGATCCAGGTCGAGGACCGTTATCGCGGCAACAAGGTCGCCGAACTCGGCGATGTGGCGCTCGGCGCAAAGAACATGGCGAAGCGGCTCGATGTCAACGTCGTGCTGTTCGCCCAGCTGAGCCGAGCGGTCGAGAGTCGCGACAATAAGCGTCCGATCATGTCCGACCTTCGCGACTCGGGAAACATCGAGGAGCACGCCGACGCTGTCGGGCTCCTCTACCGACCAGCCTATTACGACGCCAAGGATCCTCGAATGGCACGCGGCGACTCCGAATTCATCGCGCAGGCCCTGGCTCGCGCCAACGATCTCGAGATCGTCTGGGACAAGAACCGCCTGGGTCCGACCGGGACCGACACTCTCTATTGCGATGTCGGACGGAATTTCGTCGACAATGGAGAGCGGAAATGGTGAACGTCCCCCCTGCCCCTCTCGTGCCGCCGGACGTCGATCTCCGCGACTTCGCCTTCATGCCGCTCGACGTTGTGCGCCTGCGCGACAGCGATATCTCGGCCAAGGCGACAGCCGAAGAGTTCCGCTGCGCGGTGCTGCTCTGGTGCGCCTCCTGGCATCAGGTGCCCGCGGGGAGCCTGCCGGACGACGACGCGATCTTGTCCAATCTCGCCGGCTTCGGGCGCGCGGTCGGCGAATGGAAGAAGCACCGCGACGGCGCGCTCTGGAAATGGATCAAATGCAGCGATGGGCGGCTCTATCACCCCGTTGTCGCAGAGAAGGCGGTCGAGTCGTGGCAGGCGAAAAAGCGCCAACGTGACAGAACAGAGGCAGCGCGCGCTGCGAGATTGTCGCAGAGGCCATCCTCGCCAGTGACAATCGATGTGACTGAACAAGTGCCACGCGCGGCGCGATCGTCACAGCCACCGAACGAGCCAGTGACAAACTCTGTAACAGAGAGGAAAGCGCGCAACGAGCGACTGTCACAGACCCACGCTGACGATGTGACAGAGATTGTTACAAGCTCCAAGGGACAGGGACAGTACAAGGGACAGGGAGAAATAGATAATCTCCCAGCACAGCGCCCTGTCCCCCGCGCACCCGCGGAATCTGATCGTCCTGAATCTGAACGGCCGCCCGACCCCGGCGCTGCGCCAGCAAAATCCGAACTCGATCGCGTCGAGGACGCCTGTCGCGCTGCGCTCGGCTCAGCGCAACCGCAGGACCTCGTCATCGGTCCGATGGTCGAAATCGTTCGGAAATTCGGGCAAGAGCGCGTCTCGCTGTGCCTTGCCTCGGAAGCCCGGAGACCCCGCGAGAAACCGATTCGGACCTGGAAAATCTGGGCGCGGATCGTCGTCGAATCGATCGGCTCCAGCGCGTCTCCAGCAGGACCGGCAGAGCGCCTGATCTCGCTCGGCTTCGGCGGCGTCGAAATGCCCGAGGCGAATCTCGCCGCTGCGATCGAACGCTGGCGGCGCGCCCCGGCGTCGTGGATGCGGAATGTCTGGGGTCCTCCCCCCGATGAGAACAGGACCATTCGGAAATTCGCTGCGGAGCGAGGAATCGAGCTGACGAAAATTGGGGATGCGGCATGAGCGCCCCGCAACGTGAAATCCCGGTTCGGCGCTGGTCCATCGAACGCGTCCGGCTCGAGATGCGGCGAGCAATCCCCGGCCCCGACGGCCGCGTGCTGCCTGGTCCGAAGTTCTGGCGTGACGTCGTCGTGTGGCGACGAGGCGGCGATCGGTCTGCGGTCTCGATTTCGAGCGCGGAATGGACAGAGATGGTTCGGGAGGCGGCGTGATGGTGGCGCAACGAAAAAATTACGGGCGATACGATCGCGTCGAGGAGGCTGTGCATCCGGGGCCGGCGCTGCCGCGTGCGCCGAAGCGGATGAAGGAGAAGGTCGAGATCGTCGTTGCTGCCGTCGATGATCCGAACCCGCTTGGTGGCGAGAAGCTGCGGCGCCAGCGTGTCGCGGTGAACGTTGCGCGCGATACGCTTGAGCGGGAATACGCCTACCACCGCATCTCGACCGCTGCCTATCAGGCTGGGCGGACCTTCGAGCGCATCCTCGAGGCGGCGCAGATCGGCGCAGGTTCGGCGTCGCTCGAACGGTCGGGGGGCGCCGGCGATCACGAGGCCATGGTGGCAAAGGCGATGGATCGGGCCGAGGCCGCCGTCGAATTCGAGGCTCATGTGCGATCGGCATGCGGCCAACATGGCGCGCTGATCCTGCGCGCAATTCTAGGCGACGGGCAGAGTTTTGCACAGATCGCGGCGGCTGAGGCCCTTGGTGTCAAGCGAGGACCAAGCAAAATCGCGTGCGAGTTTCGAGAAGCGCTAATCGCACTTGCTAAACACCTCGAGGGGCAATGCGGCGGTTTGACACTTTGATTTTAGCCCTCGATGATCAACCACGCTCTTTTGGTCGCTCGGAAGGGGAGGGGCAGATGCGTATGTGGTCAATCTTTAGCACGATAATAATTTTGGGTGGCATGGAAGCCGCTATCGCAGCGGAAATAGATTGTGGCGCCCCGCCAGAGCTGTCTGGATTGGCAGAAAAGACAGAAACAACGATTAAAAACCTAGAGGGCCAGGCCGATCTACTATCAAAATTAGTCGGAAAAGTAGAACTTGGTGGAACTGTTAAAACGGCCAGGAAGAATATTTATCAAACATCCGACCTTGCGATTGCCGAACAAAAAGATAGATATTTATACTATTTGTTTTGCATAATTGTCGTTCACGATAAATCTATTGGCGCAATCGAAAAAATAAGGGCTCTGAAAGAATTTAGAAAGCCAATTACTGGTGATTTACGTGGTATTATTACGGTAATAGGTGGAAAATATCTTTATAAAAATGATCCAGATTGGCGTTTCGAAGCTCCTGCCGGTGCGATAGTAGAGGCTATTGGGCTAAATTGTCCAGCTGTTGTCAAATCTGGTAGTATTCAGACGCCTATTCGAGACGGCGGAAAAGCGCCTATCATTGGGGATGATGGAGAGACCGTCCCGGTCTTCATTAGCTTCAGTCCATATGAAACTCAGTGCCATGGAAAGTTCCAGGTATCGGCACCTCGATAAAGCTTTTTGACACAGGGGGGCAAAACGGCTATCTATGATTATTGAGAAGACGCGCGCCCGGAGCTGGAGACAGCGGCCGGGCGTTGTCGTTTCTAACCTCTAAAGCCCCCGAAATTCCCAATTCTCCAGCCCTGAAAAGGGGCGGGAGCCGGGGCGCGCCAACGCCCCAAGCCGCGAGTCTTGACCTCGCATGACCGAAAGCCGGCCGGACATCCGGTCACCCCGCCACCGCGCGCGACGGCGGGGCAACTTGGCTCATCGTCATGCAAAATTCCGTTACCGACCTGGCCGTGGAGGCTTGGCCGATCGAGCGCGTACGCCCCTATGAGGGCAATCCGCGCATCATCCCCGAGGCCGCGATCAAGAAGGTTGCGGCGTCGATCGAAACCTACGGCTGGCGTCAGCCGCTCGTCGTCGACAAGGAGGGCGTGCTCGTCGTCGGCCATGCGCGCCTGCTCGCGGCAAAGAGGCTGGGCCTCACGCATGTGCCGGTCCATGTCGCGGCGGACCTGACGCCCGAGCAGGCGCGCGCCTATCGCCTCGCCGACAATCGGACGGGCGAAGAGAGCCGGTGGAACCCGGACGCGCTCGACTTCGAGCTCCGCGAACTCGGCGCCGTCGGATTCGACCTCAAGCTCGCCGGCTTCGATCCTGTCGAGCTGCCCGGCGAGCCGCCGCAGTTCGAGACGGTCAGCTTCGACGCGGTGAAGCCGCTCGACGAGAAGAAGGCGGTCGCCTGTCCGAACTGCGGGCACCGCTTCCAGCCGTCATGACGCTGCGTCTCGACTGGGCCGGCTATGACGCGGCGACCTATGCCTGTCGGCATTGGCACTATTCGCGCGCGGTCCCTGCCGGCCGGCTGATCGTCATCGGCGTGTGGGAGCGCGACGCCTTCAAAGGCGTCGTGATCTTCAGCCGCGGCGCGACGCCGAGGATCGGCTCACCCTACGGGCTAACGCAGTTGGAGGTCTGCGAGCTGACACGAATCGCGCTTCGCGAGCACGAGGCGCCAGTGAGCAGGATCGTTGCGATTGCGCTGCGCATGTTGCGCAAGCGCTGCCCAGGCATGCGGCTCGTGATCTCATATGCGGCCGGCGAGCAGGGACATCACGGCGGCGTCTATCAGGCCGGCGGCTGGATTTACGAAGGGCCGAAGGACACCTACACGATGGAGGTGCGCGGCGAACATCGCCACGGTCGCAGCATCGGCGCGAAATACGGCCGGCACGATCTCGCGTGGTTACGGGAGAACGTCGACCCTGAAGCCAAGGCCGTGCGTGGGCTCGTGCGGCACAAGTATCTCATGCCGCTCGATGAAAAAATGCGGGCGGCGGTCGCGCCGCTCGCGACGACCTATCCGAAACGAAACCAGATTCGGGCGGAGACCCGAGGGGAGCCCGGGCACGGCTCCTAGTCCTCAGCGACGCTGATTTCCTCCCGAACATGCGTGCGAAGCAGGCGATGGCCGAACACCATTCGGCGCAGCGGCCGGGCAGCGCGGACCCGCACGCTCCAGGTCAGTGAAGGAGGCGACGAGCGGTATCCACGAGAAACCCGATAAATTCAGCTCGCCGCAGCGTCGCCCATATTAACGCGCGACATGAGCTGATTGCAGACGCCCAATATCTCGATCGAGCGCGAGCAAGACTCTTTCCAGTCGCAAGATCACGGCGAAACGATTCATCAAGATCGTCGAGTATTGATTGACGGTACCGTGGCAACGTCAATACCCCAACCAGGAACTCGGGAACGCGTGGCGGCTCTAAGTCCGCTCCTGACGACGACGCCCGATATAGAGTCGGTCGCGTAGTCAACCCTCGTATACGGTTTGCGACAATTACACGCTGATGATACCGCCATGACTCCGAAGAGAGCGCACACATAAAATTCCTCACCGCGTCAACATGTGTCCTCAGTGTGATCACGACAATGCTCCCTCGATCAAGAGACCAGCCCGCATCGCGTCGACAGCTGTTAGCGATCTCTGCAGCGCCGTCTGCCCAACTCCTGTAATCGTGAAATACAGCTTCTTCCGCCCGCCACGCGCGGCAGTCGCCTCACCTTCTCGGGACGTGATCAACCCACCATCCTCGAGCCGCTCGAGCACCGCATAGACGGACCCGAACGAATATTCCTTCCCCGTCCGCGCCTTGATCTCGTCGCGGATCGACACGCCATAGGCGTTTGGGTGCAGTCGCATGATGGCGAGCAACATCTGCTGCTCGACCAGGGTCAAATCGGTGGATTTCGCCAAGGAATCACCTCCGTTTCCGATTTCTTCGTAATCCTAGAATAAATCCCGAGAACGTCAAGGGCCATGGCCGGAAGAAAGCCGTTCGAGCCGTCAGAGGACCAGCGCCGGCAGGTCGAGGCATTCGCCGCCTACGGCATTCCGCAAGAGGACATGTGCAAGCTGCTCCTCAATCCGCGCACCGGAAAGCCGATCGACCTCAAGACGCTGCACAAGCATTTCCGCGTAGAGCTCGACACCGGCATGGTTCGGGCAAACGCGAAGGTGGCCGAGTCCCTGTTCCGCCAGGCTGTCGGCGCGGCCGCGCAATACGACGCCAACGGCAAGCTGATCCGCGCCGAGCAGACGCCCGTCGTCTCCGCCGGCATCTTCTGGGCCAAGGCGCGCATGGGCTGGAAAGAACGCGACGTGCATGAGTTCACGGGGGAGAACGGCGGCCCGATCGAAGTCGACGACGCACGATCCAAGCTCGCTGATCGCCTCGCTCGTCTCGCTGCCGCAAGCGCAGCGCGCGAAGGTTCTGGCGAGCCTCAGCCCGAGTGAGGCGCGGGCGCTCCTCTTCGACTGGCGCGCCTGGGCGCGGCCCGAGCAGCTCGCCCCTCCCGGCGATTGGTCCTATTGGCTCGTGCTCGCCGGGCGGGGCTTCGGCAAGACGAAAACCGGCGCCGAGTGGGTCCGAGCAAAGAAGGAGACATGCGGGCGACTCGCGCTTGTCGCGCCCACCGCCGGCGACGCGCGCGACGTCATGGTCGAGGGCGAGTCGGGGATTCTCGCCTGCTCGCCGTCGTGGGACAGGCCGCATTACGAGCCGTCGAAACGCCGCCTGACCTGGAAGAACGGCGCCATCGCGACGCTCTATTCGGGCGAGGACCCCGAGGCGCTGCGCGGCCCGCAATTCGGCGCCGGCTGGGCCGACGAGCTGTGCGCCTGGCAGTATGCGCAAGACACCTGGGACATGCTGCAGTTCGGCCTGCGCCTTGGCCGCAATCCGCAATGCGTCGTCACCACGACGCCAAAGCCGATCCAGGTCTTGAAAGACCTGCTCGCCAACCCCGCGACCGTCGTCACGCGGGGCTCGACCTATGACAACCGCGCCAATCTCGCGGAAGGCTTCTTTCGGCAGATCATCAGCCGTTACGAGGGAACGCGTCTCGGCCGACAGGAACTGAACGCCGAAATCCTCGAGGACATCCCTGGAGCACTGTGGATGCGCAAGCTCATCGACGACACGCGGGTCCGCTCCTATCCGGACCTCGCGCGCGTCGTCGTCGCGATCGATCCGCCGACGACATCGGGAGAGAAGGCGGACGAATGCGGAATCGTCGTCGCGGGCCGTTGCGCCGACGGACATGGCTATGTGCTGGCCGACCACTCGTCGCACGGCGACCGGCCGGCGGAATGGGCTCGGCGCGCGGTGCTGGCCTATCAGATGTTCAACGCGGACTGCATCGTGGCCGAAGTCAACCAGGGTGGCGAGATGGTCGAGGAGATCATGCGTCAGGTCGACCCGACAATTCCATTCCGCGCCGTCCACGCGACGCGCGGCAAATATGTCCGCGCCGAGCCGATCTCGATGCTCTACGCGCAGGGCCGCGTGCACCACGTCGGCTCATTCCCGAAGCTCGAGGACCAAATGTGCGCCATGACGCCCGACTTCGACGCGGACAAAGCCGGCTATAGCCCCGATCGGCTCGACGCTCTCGTGTGGGCGCTGACCGACCTCATGACCGGGCATCGGTCGGAACCGCGGATTCGCCGCCTCTGATGTGGCCGTTCACGCGCCGCCGGGCGGACGCTCCGCTGACGGAAAAGATCGAACCGCCTCCGTTCGTCGCGCGCGCCACGCCCTACGTCGAACAGAAGGCCTCCGCCGTCGGCGCGCTGATATCTGCCCGCGTGCTCAACCTGCCGCAGTGGCCGCGCCGATCGTTCGAGAAGTCCGCCACAGAGGGCTATCAGCAAAACCCCGTCGTCAACGCCTGCATCTGGAAGACGACGCGCGCCGCCGCCGCGGTGCCGCTCGCGATCATGCGCGGCGACGAGGAGGTCGACATCCCGGAGCTGCGCACCCTGCTCCGCCGCCCGAACCCCGCGCAGGACGGCCCGGCCTTCGTCCAGGCGACGCTCTCGGACCTCATGCTCGCGGGGGAGTTCTTCGCCGAGCGGGTCGATTTCGGCAAGCAGCCGAAGGAACTCTATCGCTGGTCGCCCGCGAAGACGGCCGTGAGGCCCGGCGCCGATGGGTTCGCGGCCGCCTACACCTTCAAGGTCGGCGACAAGGAACGCACGGTCGAGGTCGACCTCTCCAAAGGAAACGTCCCGGTCCTGCATGTCCGCGACTACAACCCGACCGACGATTGGCGCGGACTCCCGTCGATCGATCCGGCGGCATTCTCGATCGACGCGCACACCGGCGCGCTGCGTTGGAATGTGGCGCTCCTGCGCAACGGCGCGCAGCCCTCGGGCGCGCTCGTCTATGATCCGAAGGAGGGCAGCGACAAGCTCTCGGACGAGCAGTGGGGGCGTCTGAAAGCGGAGCTCGAAGAATCATTCTCGGGCGCGAAGAACGCCGGTAGGCCGCTCCTGCTCGACGGCGGTCTCGACTGGAAGGAGATGGGCTTCTCGCCCAAGGATATGAATTTCGCGGAAGGCTTGAACAGCTCGGCGCGCCTGATCGCGCTGGCGTTCGGCGTGCCGCCGCTGATCCTCGGAATCCCTGGCGACAACACCTTTGCCAACTACGCCGAGGCGAACAAGGCTTGGTATCGCGAGACGATTTTGCCGCTGCTCTGGCAGTGGTGCCGGGCGATGTCCTGGTGGATCGCCCCTGCGTTCGGAAAGGACATCCGGATCGAGCCGGACACCGATGATCTCGAGGTGTTCGCCGACGAGCGCGCGGCCGAGTGGGACCGGATCGAGAAATCGACGTCGCTGACGATCAACGAGAAGCGCGAACTCCAAGGCCGCGCACCCGTCGCCGGCGGCGATGTAATCCTCGTCTCGTCGGCGCTGATCCCGCTCGAGGCGGCTGGCGAGACACCGCAGGGCGGCGCTGCACCCGAGGATAGTGCGACAGAGGACACCACCGGCGACGATGGCGACGAGGAACCTGCGGCGTGAGCGCCGTATCGCGCGCCATGTCCGTCTGGCGGCGTCTCATGAACGCGCTCTTGCGCACGATCTTCGCAAGATTTTCGCCCGCGCCGGGCGCGTCGCCGCCGCGCATGTCGCGGCCGGACAAGATCATCTCGCCGTCGCGGTTGTGGCTGGCTTCGAACCTGCCATCGCCAAAGCGCTTCGCGCGCGGTTGCATGTCGCGGCCATGGCGAGCGCGGAACTCGTCCTCGAGGAGCTGACGGGAGGCAAGGCGCTCGGCGAATTGTTCGAAGCCACCGCACCGGTGTTCGAACAGAAGCTGCTCTCGCTCTTCGATGTGGCCGAGCGCACCGTCCTCGACTGGCTGTCGCATCATGCGGCCGAAATGGTGCAGCGGGTGTCGCAATCGCTGAAGCGCCTGATCCGCGGATCCCTGAAACGGGGCAAGGAAGCGAACGAGCCGCCACGCGTGCTGGCGCGCCGAATGCGCGACGAGACCGGCGGCGAAATCGGGCAGAAGCGCGCAATCGTCATCGCCAGGACGGAAACGCACACCGCGACGCAGGTTGGCTCTGAGGCTGCGGCCCAGGCGACTGGGCTCGCGCTCGACAAAGAGTGGGGTGCGACCGAGGACGCCCGCACGAGACCGGCACACGCCGAGGCAGACGGGCAGACAGTCGACAAGAACGCCGATTTCACCGTCGGCGGTGAGCGTTTGCGCTTCCCCGGCGATCCGCGTGGGAGCGCCGGGAACATCATCAACTGCCGATGTGTGGCGCTCTGGGTTCCGAGGATTCCGAAATGACTACCGAAGTCAAACTCATATGCGAGGTATCGGCCTGGGTGCGCCCCGCGGTTCTCGCTCTCGCGTTCATGGCGCGGATCGGAATTCACCTCGACTATGGGGCGATCGTCGAGCGCATCGTCTCGCGTGGCGTCAAGGTGATCGTCGAAAGGAAAGCGTGATGAACGAACGTAAGCACGCGCTCGGCCTCAAGCATTTGCCGATCGAGTTCGACGCCAAGGCTGTGAAGGACGACGGCACCTTCGAAGGCTACGCCTCCACCTTCGGCAACGTCGACAGCGGCTATGATTGCGTCATGCCGGGCGCGTTCACCAGGAGCCTGCTCGAACGCCCGGCCGCGCGCATCAAGATGCTCTGGCAGCATGACCGGACCCAGCCGATCGGCGTTTGGACAGACGCATCGGAAGACAGCAAGGGCCTCTTCGTCAAAGGCGCACTGCTCATCCAGGCCATCAAGCAGGCCGTGGAATGCCACGCGCTCATGAAAGCCGACGTCATCGACTCCATGTCGATCGGCTACAAGACGATGGAGGCCGATTTCACGCAGAGCGGCGTGCGCCAGCTCAAGGAAGTCGGCCTATTCGAAATCTCGATGGTCACCTTCCCGATGAACGATCAGGCAATGGTGACGACCGTGAAAGAGTTCAACCCGCGCGAATGGGAAAGGGGCCTGCGTGACGCCGGCCTCTCGCGCGGCGACGCCGTGAAGGCTGTCGCATTTTTCCGAGAGCGCCTGCGCGATGCAGGCGAGAATGTCGCGATCGATCCGCGTGAGGCGGAGGCGGCGGCCTTGTCGACCGATGTGGTCGACGCCATGCGGAAGCTGCAATCCGCCTTCCGCTGATCTCACAGGATCGATGACATGACGGCACACGTCCGACTCCGCGGGCCCTACAACCCGCTGGAGCGCAAGGAAGAGGCGCCGACGAATCCCGAGTTCAAGAAGCTCGCCGATGAGCTGATGAACACGGTGGCGGTATTTCGGCAGAAGAACGACGAATCGCTCGATGAGCTTCGCAAGAAGAAAATCGACGACGTCGTTCTGAAGGAGCATGTCGACCGCATCAATGACGCGATCGACAAGGTCGAGAAGAAGCTCACGGACGAGCTGCTCGACATCAAGCGCAAGGCGATCTTCGAGGGCCAGAAGGACACGAAGAAGCCGGCGCCGCCCGAGCTCGAAGCCTACACCAAGAAGTTCGACGATTACCTTCGTGGCCGCTACGGCAGCGACGACAAGCCGCGCGACCTGATGGAGGCGAACAGGGCCGCCTATGAGGCCAAGGCGCTTTCCGTCGGCTCGGACGCGGATGGCGGCTTCACCGTCCTGCCGACGATCGAACAGACCATGACGGAGATCGCGGTCCTGGTCTCCCCAGTGCGGTCCGTCGCGAACGTCACGCAGATCAGCACCGACCGCGTGCGCTTTCCGGTCAATAAGCGCGGCACGACATTCGGCTGGAGCGGCGAGACCGATCCCCGCACCGCGACCGCGAATTCACAGCTCGCCGAGTCGGAAATCCCGGTCCATGAAATGTTCGCGATGCCGGGCGCTTCGCAGTCCTTCCTCGACGACACCTATATCGACGCCGAAAATTGGATCGCCTCAGAGGCCTCTCTCGCTTTCGCGCAAGGTGAGGGAGCGGCGTTCATCAAGGGCGACGGCAGCAAGAAGCCGACCGGCTTCCTGGCCTATCCGATCGTCGCCGACGGCTCCTGGTCATGGGGCAATGTCGGCTATGTCGCGACCGGCACCTCGGGTGGTTTCACCTCGCCCGCCGCCGGCCCGCCGATCGTTCAGGGTGCCGACGTGTTCGCGGATCTCGTGGCGGCGCTCAAATATATCTATCGCCCGAACGCCCGCTTCGCCGCGAACCGCCGCTCCGTCGCTGCGATGCGCAAGCTGAAGACGCTCTACGCCGATTATCTATGGGTGCCGGGCCTTCAGAATGGGCAACCTGCGAGCTTCTATGGCTATCCGCTCGTCGAGTTCGAGGACATGCCGGATATCGCGGCCTCGTCCTATTCGGTCGCCTTCGCGGATTTCAAGCAGTTCTATCGGATCGTCGATCGCGTCGGCATCCGCACGCTGCGTGATCCCTTCACGAACAAGCCCTTCGTGATGTTCTACATGACAAAGCGTGTCGGCGGCGGCATCAACAATTTCGAGGCCGGCAAGCTGCTGAAGTTCGCCGTTTCCTGAGATCGCCGGAACAGTCGCCGGCCGAGCCGGCGGCCCCTCGCAACGCTCTTTCGAAAGGCTCATCGCCATGATGCGCAACCTCTCCTCCATCATCAAGCCGAAGCGCTTGGTCGCGGAGGCAACGCTCACCTCGTCGGCAAGCGCCGTCGTCATCGATCGCGGCAATACGAACTCGCGCATTTGGGAGGCGATTCAGCTCGCCTTCCATGTCGGCGCCGGCGGCATCACCTTCAGCGGCACGAACTATCTGGCGCTGAAGCTGCGCGAATCCGACGATAATTCGACCTTCAACGTCGTCGGCGCCAACACGATCCTCTTCGGCGCCGAGAACCCCGCTGGCACGGCGTTCGCCCAGGTGCCGGACACGAACGGCTTCGTGCGCCTCATCAACGCCGCCAAAGCGGCCGCCGACACCGATCCGTTCCGCGTCGATTACGTCGGCTCGAAACGTTACCTCGAGGCGACCATCACCTTCGGCGGAACCCACGGCGCCGGCACGCTCGTCGGGCTCTGGGCTGTGCTGGGCTACCCGAACATCATGCCGGTCATCTGACGGCGGCTCATCATCGCGCGCCGGCTGTCTGGCGCGCCTCGCTTTCCAAGCTTCGAGGCTCTCATGCCCAAGACGATCAAAATGCTGATCGACAAGCTCGTCAGTCCCAACGGCTACGACACGGAAATGTGGCGTCAAAACGAGGTGAAGCGCAACGTCCCCGACGCGCTCGCCGACGATTTGACCCACTCTCAAACGCTCGCCGCCATCGAGGTGACGGGGAACAAGAAGACCGACGCCGAGGCCGAGGAAGACGCTCTCGCCGAGGCCGAGCGCCGCGCCAAGGAAGCCGCGGCGGCGCAAGCCCTCCAGGAGGCTGCGGAGAAAGCCGCGCTCGACGCCGTGAAGGCGGCGCAATCCGGCGGCGCCCCGAAGCCGCCGAAGGCTTGATCTCGGAATAGACGAAAGGACACGATCATGACCCAAGCTCAGGACCGATACGACGCCGCCGCGCAGCGGCATAGCGACGCCCTCCAGCGCGCCATCACCCGCGCCACGAGCTTCGTCGCCCTGGAAGCAGATAAGGCACAGTTGACGGCCGATCTCGCCAAGGCGCAGGCCGACTACAATGTGTTGCTCGAAAGGACGGCCGAATATCTCGACGCCTCCACGACCGCGCTCGAAGGCGCTGCGCAGATTCCGGCGGCCATTCCCGCGACCAGCGACCCGACTGCGGCTCCCGCTGCGGTCTCGACCATCAACCCCGCCGCGCCGCAGTCGTAATGATCTCGCAAACGGCGCGCCTTCGCCTCGTCACCGATGCGGCGAGCGAGCCTGTGACGCTGGCTGAAGCGAAGGCCTACGCCCGCGTCGACCTCGGCGACGACGATACGCTGATCACGGCGCTGATCGCCGCCGCGCGCCGGCGCGTCGAAAAGGAGACCGGGCTCGCCCTTCTCACGCAGAGCTGGGTCTCGGTCTTCGATCGCTGGCCGGATTCGACGAGCGGCGGCGGTCTCTCGTCTCCGTGGTGGGATGGTGTCCGCGAGGCGCCGCTCTCTATGGTCTCGCCATCGGGCGTCATCGAAATCTCGAAGCGGCCGTTCCAGGCGGTCACGCAAATCATGCTGCGCGACGCCTACGGCTCCTTCGTCGCGGTCGACCCCTCGATCTATTACACCGAGGTCTCCGACATGCGCGGGCGCATCCTCCGCGTGCTCGGCAAAATCTGGCCTGTGATCGTCATGGCGCCGAGGAGCGCGATCGAGATCAGTTTCACGGCCGGGTTCGACGCCGCCCCCTACTCCAACGCGCCAGACGATTTGCTCCTGGCGATCAAGATGCTCGTCAAGCACTGGTACGACAACCGCGAGCCCGTCGCAGAAGGCAAGGTCGGCAAGCTCCCGGCCCATGTCGATGCGATCCTCGGCTCGTATCGGGCGGTAAGGCTATAGTGAAAGCGTCGAATGTCGGCGCGATGCGCGAGCGCGTCACGATCCACGCCCAGACGCAAACCGTCGATGGCGTCGGCGATATCACGACGACATGGACACAGGTCGCGACCTGCTGGGCGCGGATGCGGCCGCTGAGCGCCGCCCAGGTGGAGCGCGCCGGCCGCGACGATGCGATTCGCCGTTACGAGATGACGATCCGCTATCGCACCGACATCGCGACCAACAGCCGCGTCATGTGGAGCGGGCGACGATTCGATGTGCAGGGCGTGACGGACGAAACCGAGCAGCGCCAATTCCTGACGGTCTATCTGGCGGAGATCAACGCATGATCGAGGTCGATATTCTCGACGATATCGCCAAAGGCGTCGAAAACGACATCATGGCGGCCATCCAGAAGGGCACGAGCGACGGGCTCATGGCTCTCGCGCTCAACGCGCAGGCCGACGCGCAGCGCAGCATCCTCAAGGGTCCAAAGACCGGCAAGCTCTATAAGCGCGGCGACACGATGCACCGAGCCTCGGCGGATGGAGAGGCGCCCGCGAATGATCTCAGCTTTCTCGTCGCCAGCATCAAGGCGGAAGAAACAGACGCGAATACGGTTGATCTCAAGGCGGATGCGCCCTACGCCATGGCTCTCGAATTCGGCACCTACGACATGGCCGCCCGCCCCTATCTCGGACCAGCCGGCGACAAGGCGCGGCGCCAGGGACCGGAGGTCATCGACGCGTATGTCAAGGCCGCCCTCAAATGATCGCGAGCCGATCTTCGGCGTGGAAGTCCTCGACTGCTATCTCGTCGAGGCGACCCGCGAGTCTGTCGTCGTCGGCACATGGGGCGAGACCAGGCAGGTCTCTTCCGAGTTCACCTTCGAGCGATTCCGTCGCTCGGGCCATTGGCGCATAGTTCACGCCGATGGCAGCGTCACAGCCGCTCGACGCGGGACGTTCACTCATCGCAGCGGTCCGATCGGCCCTGCTCGCGAATAGCACGCTCGCTGGCATGCTCGTCGGCAACAGGGTTATGACCTGGGCGCCGTCGAGCTGCCCGACGCCCTACGTCCAAATCGCGCATCGTTCCAATGACTGGTCGACGGCGACGGAGGACGGACAGGAGGTCGTTCTCGATCTCAACATCTATCACCAGCCGGATTCGCAGACCCCAGAAGCCGGCACAGCGCGCACGATCATGGGGCTCTGTCGGCAGACGCTCCACACTGCAAGCCTCTCGCTCGCCTCGCCGTTCAAATGCACGTTGATCCGCGTGACCAATGAGATCGGCCCCTATCGCGATCCTGATGGCGTAACGCTCCACGGCGTTGTGACCATTCGCGCGCTCGTCGACCACACTTGAGAATTCCCGCGCCGGCCGGGTCACGCGCGGCTTCAATGTAGGAGCATCACGAAATGACGGCTCAGGCAGGACGCCTTTGGGCGCTCTCGATCCTGTCCGGCGGCAGCTATGTGCCCGTCGCCGGACTGAAGACGCGAAGCTTCAAAGTGAACAACACCAACGTCGACGTGACGACCGCCGACTCTCAAGGCCGCTGGCAGGAACTGCTCGGCGGCGCGGGTGTACAATCCCTCGAGATCGATGCGTCTGGGCGATATCAGCAGGACGCGACCGCCAAATTGCTGTTTCAGGCCGCAGCGACCTCGACCCTTCAGACGATGCGTCTCGCCTCGCCGGGCATTCAAATCGACGCGACATTTCTCGTCGACAGCTACGAATCGTCCGGCCCCTTCGACGACGCGACCGACTTCACGGTCAAACTCATGTCGAGCGGCCAGCCGACCTTCACTTATTCCTGATCCTGACCAAAGAAAGGACCGCGAACCATGTCCGTCCTCACGATCCAGAACATCGTCGCCGCCGGTATCACGCCGAGCTATCAGGCCGCGACCGCGAGCGACACGATCCCCGGCGCGAACGGAAACGAGCGTCTATTCCTGCACGCCAAGAACACCAACGCGTCCACGGCGACCGTCACGATCAATCCGGTTTCGCCGACGAGCGCCAAGATTCCGGGCGTCGGCCAAGTAAACGTCCCCACGATCCAGGTTACCATCCCGGCAACTACCGGTGACAAGATGATCGGCCCCATCCCGCCGGCCTACATCGACGCCACCGGAACCGTGACGATCTCGAACGGCGGCACAATCACCAATCTCACGCTCGCGGCGATCGCGCTGCCCGCCGCCTCGCTCTGAAAGGTGAACCATGGCGAATAAGGTCCGTGGCGCCGTCTCGCTGCAGCTCGGCGAAGAGAGGCTCGACGTCACCCTCGGCCTCGGCGCTCTCGCAGAGATCGAGGATGCGTTCGAGGTCGAGAGCTTCGAGCAGGCTCCGCTATTCTCCGGCCGCGGCGTGAGCGCGCGGCTCGCGATCAAATGGCTGGAGGCGCTTCTCAAGGGCAACGGATTCGAGCCGACGCCGGCGCGCCGCGCCGCGCTCTTGGCGCTCGCCCCGACCGACGTTCTCGACCTGGTTCAATCGCTCTTCGAGGCCTCTGGGCTGAATGCCACGAAAGAGCCCCCGAAGGAGACTGGCGGTGAGGCCCCTTTGCCGGCGCCGAACGATGGCGAGCCTGGATGAGAATTGGCCTCGGCCATCTTCACATGCGCCCGGATGACTTCTGGCGCATGACGCTGCCGGAATTCTTCGCAGCCTGCGACGGCTATCTCGAAAGCCGCGGCGTTCGGAAAGCCGGACGCGTCGCCGCGCCGACGCGCGCGGAGGTCGACGCGCTGTTCGCGCAGCTCGACGATCAGGGGAGGCTGAAGAGCAATGGCTGAAGCCGAAGTCGGCGCGATCGTCTATCGCTTCCAGGCGGACACGTCCGGCCTCAAGGCCGGCTTCGCCGAGGCGCAGACGCAGCTCCGCAGCATGGGCGCCGGCGCGGCCGAGGCTGGCAAGCAGGCTGCCGCCGCCGGGCAGCAAGCCGGGGCGGCGTTCGAGCAGGCCGGCCAGCGCTTCGCCCGCGCGAGCGAATCCGTCGCGAAGCTCCAAAAAGACATCGCCGGCGTCGCGCGCGGGAACCCGCTCAAGGAAATCGCGACGGGCGCGGATAGCGCATCGGCCGGCTTTCAGCGCGCCAGCGGCAGCGTCGAGAAGTTCAACGCCGGGCTCGACCGCGTTCGCGATTTCGCATGGAACAACACCGGATTTTCCGGCGACGAGATCGATCGAGTCATCAATCCGCTCCAGGGGCTCACCGCGGCAATCGGCGTGCTCCCGACGATCGCGGTCGCTGCCGTCGGCGCGGCCGCTGCGGCATTCGCGATGCTCGAGCTGCGCGCCCGCGAAGTCCATATTGCCGCGCAACAGCTCGCCGACGATCTATCGCTCGGCGGCCAGGTCAATGCGTTCGGCGGCGCTACCGAGGCCGTCGGGCATTTGGCCGAGCAGCTCACGCGCATGTCCAGCGTCTGGGATGTGGTCGGCGAGGGCGCCGCGCTCTCCGCCGATGAGGCTCGCAAATTCGGTTCCGAGCTCGCGAAGCTTCCCGCCGTCACGACGGACATAGCGGCCGGATTCGCCGATCTCGCGCGCTCCGAGCGCTACGCCTTCGGCGCCGAGGGCGTCGATATGGTGCAGGGGCTCGTCGGCGCGCTGAAGCAGCCAGACCAAGCGCTGCAAACGCTCATCTCGACGAACCTCAGCCTCACGACAGCCCAGCGCCAGGCGGCGCAGGGCGCGCTCGACAGCGGCAACGCGCAGCGGCAGGCCTCGACCTATTTCCAGCTCGTCACGGATGATTTCGTGCGGCAAAAGTCAGAGGCAGTCCTGCTCGACGCCGCGCACAATTCGTTGAGCAGCACGACCCGAACGCTCGCCGACGAGGCGCTTGCCGCAGCGCGCGCAAGCGGCGATTTCGAAGGCGCGCTACAACAGCTGGCGCTCGCCGGCAGCTCTGCCGCGCAGAAGCTCCTCGGCGCCGTCTCGGCTATTCGCTCCATCCGCGCCGAGATGGCGAAGGGGTTGAGCGGAGAAGCCCTCTCCAACGCGCTTCAGAACGCGAACGACAAGCTCTATCCCCTGCACACGGCCGCTCGCGCGGCGTCGGCGCAATTCGCGGACGCGACCGGGCAGGTCAAAGACCTGGAATCGCGCCTCGGCAATGCGACCGCGAACCTCAACCGCCTGAAGCAGGCTGGTGAAGCAGGAACGAAGGAATTCGCGACAGGCGCTGCCGATATCGCCCAGCTCAATGACCAGCTCGTCAAGGCGCGCGCCAACGCCGCGGCCTACGGCATGGCCGCACAGAAGGCCAGCGAGGCCATCGAAGGCGGCGCAAGCTACGATCGCGCGAAGAAGAACATCGACACGACGCATGACGCCGATAAGGACGAGGTCGCGCGCCACCGCGAGACGATCGCCGCCCTCGAAGCCCAGCGTGCTGACCTCGAGCGCGCGAATGTCGCCTCGACCGAGGACGGCGTCGCCAAAATCCGCGAGATCAATCAGGGACTGCGCGACGAAGAGGCGAAGCTCGCCGAGGAGCGGCTGAAAGTCCAGATCGCGCGCATCGACGCAGAGATCGCGAAAGAGGCGCAGGGTTCGGAACGCAAAAAGCAGCTCGCGCGCCAGAAATTCGAGCTGGAGACACAAGGCGTCTCGCCGAACTCGGCCGAATATATCGGCAAGGAGAGCGAGCTTCGGTCCGCCCTCGACGAAGAGGCGAAAGGCGGCGGCGGCAGCCACCGCGCAGCGGCGAGCGAGCGGCAAAGCGCCATCGAGCGCTATTTGGACAGCCTCCGACAATCCGAGGCGCTCGCGCGCGCCGAGGTCGAGAATTGGGGCAAGGGCAATGTCGAGCGCGCGCAGGCCGTGGCGCTCGCGCGCGCGAAAGAAACAGCCGACCGCGAGGGCCTGACGCTATCCGATGCGCAGCGCGCGCAGATCGAAGCTGCCGCCGGCGCGACGCAGCGCTACAAGGACCGCCTCGACGAGCTGAAGCAGAAACAGCAGGAAGTGAACGCCGTCGCGCGCGAGTTCGGCGATATGCTCGCCAGCTCGCTCGATCAGGTCGTCGTCCAGGGCAAGAACCTCAAGGACACGCTCTCCAGCCTCCTGAAGAGCCTCGAAAGCTCGGCGCTGCGCGGGCTGCTCACCGGCGAGGGGATGTTCGGACAGGCGTTCGGGCTTGCCGGCAAGAACGGCGCGCCGGGCGGCTTGTTCGGGCAGGCGTTCAGCGGGCTTTCCGGGCTCTTCGGCCTCGGAGGAAACTGGGCGGCGCAGCCGGCGCAAACCAGCGCGCCTCTCGCGACGACCCCGGCGCAGAATGGCGTCGTCGGCGCCGTTGGCTCTATCCTGGGACTTGGCGGCGCAGGTCAATCGGTCGGCGCAATGAACGTCACCGCCGCCAGCGTCACGGTCTCTGGCGCCGCCGGCGGTGGGATCGGCTCTCTCCTCTCGAAATCGGGGACGTCAGAGAATGGCGCGACGGCGGACGCCAGCGCCCCGCAGGGCGGCGGCCTCTTCGATGGCCTCAGCGCGCGCCTCAGCGGCCTGTTCTCGAAACTGACGAGCGTGTTCGATCAACTGTTCTCGAAGATCGGCGATCTCCTCTCTGGGCTCGTGAATTCGATCGGAGGGCTGTTTTCCGGCGGCGCCGGCGGCAGCGGTGGCGGCCTCCTCTCCGGCATCGGCAGCCTGTTCGGCGGCATGTTCGCGGAAGGAGGAAGCCTTCCCTCTGGCAAGTGGGGGATCGTCGGCGAGCGCGGGCCTGAGATCATTTCCGGCCCCGCGCGCATCACGCCGATGCACAAGTTCGCGGGGATGTTCGCCGACGGCGGCATGATCCCTGAAGGAAAATGGGGGATTGCCGGCGAGCGCGGCGTCGAGATGGCCAGCGATATGGCGAGCAGCGGGGCGGCCGCGGCCCGCGCGTCCGATCGCGGCACCTCCATCAAGATCACGAATATGCGCGGGCGGGATACCGATGTCTCCGCGAAGCGCCTGAGCGATGGGGAAATAAGCATCCTCATCGACCACAAGGTTTCCGGCGCACTGCAAAACTATAGCCGCAACATTCTCGACATCGTTCAGGATCGGCAAAACCGAGCATGAACTTCGTCGATCCAGCTCTACCGCGGTGGCCGCGACAATTGGCGCCGGTGGAGATCGAGCCGATGGTCGAGGCGCCCTTCGTTCAAGGCCCCCGCCCGGCCATCGGCGCTCCGCAGCGCGTGCGGAACGACGCCGGCCTATGGGTGATGCGCCTCGTCGATATCCCGATCCATGATTGGAAAATATTCGCATATCGCGCGATCCTGTTGCGCGTCATCGCGACGAGCGGCGCGCTCTATATGCCGATGTGGGACTGGCGGCGGGCTCCGCTCTCACCATCTGATCCGACGCCGTTCTCTGACGGAACGACGTTCTCGGATTCGTCCCTCTTCGCTGGCGTATCGACACCCGGAGTCGTCGCCGCTACGGCCGAGCAAATGACCACACGCTTTCGCATGACGCCGCCAGACGGCGCTTTGCTCTCGGCCGGTCAATTCATCGGCCTCGGGGAGCGCGGCTACGGCATTTTCGACCTCGAGGAAATCGATGATAGCGGCGACAAGATGATTTCCGTTTGGCCGCCGCTGCGCGAGGCGCTCGTCGCCGGGGACGAGGTCGAGCTCTATGACCCGGTAATTCGCATGCGCGTCGACATCACGCAGGCGCGCACGACTCTCGGATCGCTCCATCTCGGAATTCACGGCGTGGTCTCGCTCGATTTTATCGAGGATACGTGGTGATGATGGATTTCGATGACTGGCTCGCCATGCAGGATAAGCATGCGACGCCGCATATGACGCTCGGCTTCACCTTCTATTTCAAGAGCCAGACAATGCATGTTTGGCCCGGTCGCTATTCGCTCGACGTCGGAGACCGCATCTTTCTCGGCGCGAATGGCGTCGGGACGATCAGCAATCTCGAATTCGGCTATGGGCGCCCGAAAGAGACCACGACGATCGTTCTCTCGGGGCTCGATGCGCGCTACTTCGCGCTCGCCGACAACCAGGACGAAGAGGTGAGAGGACGCAAAGCCGAGATATTCATCCTCGCCTTCGGTACGGGCGTGATCGGCGAGGAATGGAAGCTCGCGGCGGTCAGCCTCGAGGCGACGCGCGAGATGGACAAGCTCACCTCGTCGCTCGACCACGACGATGGAACCTCGACGATAACACTCACCATGCAACCGCTGGGCTCTATGCGCTGGCGGCCCGTGCATGGCCTCATCACCGATATCGATCAGCGCGCGCGCCATACGGGAGACCGCGGCCTCGAGCGCGTGGGGTTGGTGCAATATTCGCGACCACTCGATTTCTCCTGACGCCGCCGGCGACGTGCTCGCCTTTTTCGAGTCCTACCCCCTACAGGCGGACTCTCTATGCAGCGAGCCGGTAGCTGATTGCTTGCGTGCGCGAGGCGTCGCTGTGCCCTTCTCGCGGCGGCGACAGCTCTCGCTCTGGCGCCGCGGAATGCTGCTCGGCGTGCATGCAGCCGCCGAAGCGATCGGCGCGCACGAAATCGCGCCATGGGACGCCCGCGAGGGAGACGTCGTCTTGATTGCTCAGGAAGAGGCGCCTCCCGCCCTCGCCATGCGCGCCCGTCACGCCTGCGTCGCCGCGTCGTTCGGCCGGCTGCTCATCATCTGCGACCCCGTCGTGCTCGCAGCGTGGCGAATCGGCTGACATGCCGCAGCTGCTCGTTCCGCTGATCGCTGCGGCCGTCGAGGTCGCTGTACCCGCCGCCGCGGCCACCGCCTTCGGCGCGGTCACATTCTCGACGATCGCCGCCACGGTCATCGTCACTGGCGCGCTCGCCGGCGCCGCATTGGCGCTCGCGCCGCGCCATCGCCAGCAAGGGCAGCTGCCGCAATTGCCGCCGTCGCAAACGATGATGACGCGCGCATCGCCGGTGGCCAATCGCTTCTATGGCTTCGGGCTCGTCTCGGACGGTGGCGACTTTACTTTCTATGAGCTCGAAAACGGATGGCTCGGCATGGCCGCCGTCGTAGATTGTGGGCCGATCGACGGGGTAGAGGCCTGGTATTGCGATAACGAGTTGTTGCCGCTTTCTTCTGGCCCGGCGGCCTATGCCTATGGCGCGCCGATAACCTCGATCGGCAGCGTAGATTTCGGCGACGGCGTCCAATGGCCGAACGCCGGGATCAAATATACGCAGCGCTTTTCTTATATCTATTGGCAAGGCCAAATTCAGCAATTGCCGATCGGAACGGCTCCGAGCGTGTTTGTCGAGTTCCGCAACGCGACCGACGCCGGGCGGCCGTCCACGCTCTTGCGCGAGTTTTTTGGCGATCATCCGCTCGGCGTGCGTCCCGATTACGCCTCGACCGTCATCAATTGGGGCGCCGACCACAAGTGCTGCGGCCTCTCCATGGCCTATATGGTGGCAACGAAATATCAGACGATTGATCGCTTCAAGGTCTATCCCGAGGGCTTTCCGAAATGGCGCTTCGTTCGGCGCGCGGCGCTCGCTTACGATCCGCGAGACCCGACGCAGAGCTTCGGGGATAAATCCACCTGGAAATATTCGCGCAACGCAGCGATCTGCCGCGCTTGGCACCGCACCCATGAGGCCGGGTTTCGTAACACCGAAGACGAAATCGATTGGGACAGCTTCGCGGCAGCCGCTGATCGCTGCGATGAGCCGACGCCGAATTTCTACGGCGATAATGAGCCTTGGGCGCGCTGCGATATGCAGTTCAACACGGCGGAGGAGCGTCGCGCGGTCGAGGACCGCATCGATATCTCATGCGACGGATTCTTCTATCAAAACGAGTTCGGGAAATGGGCCTACTGGATCTATGACGATCTCGAGCCCGATGTGACTTTCACCCTGCGCGACGTCTCGGCCGTCACGCGTGACCCGGTCGGCGGCGCTTATTCCGCCTCGTCGAAGTTCGTCGGCATTTATGTCGAGCCGCGGATGAATTTTCAGAACAACGACGGCCCGGCAGTGATCGAC
Source organism: Methylosinus sp. sav-2 (assembly GCF_004366495.1). Classification (NCBI taxonomy): domain Bacteria; kingdom Pseudomonadati; phylum Pseudomonadota; class Alphaproteobacteria; order Hyphomicrobiales; family Methylocystaceae; genus Methylosinus; species Methylosinus sp. sav-2. The sequence goes on along the minus strand of NZ_SOEJ01000012.1, from coordinate 19,448 downwards.
GACGCCGCCTATGACGCGATCGGAGAGCAGGTCGCGCAGCTCCAGCACGAGGCCATACAGAGCTTCTCGCAGAGCTATCGCCTCGCACATCGCTCGATGCGCCGCGTGAACTGCAAGGAGCGGCGAACGATCATAGGCGGATGGTCTCTGCTCCGCGCCAGGCGCAAGCGTGCCGTACGCTTCGACTGTCCTGAGATCGGCCTTTCCGGCAAGTTTTGGATCGACGGCCCTATCGAGGTGACGCCGCAGCTCAATCGCGTAACGATCAAGGTCATCAAGCTGGCGAATGACGCATTCGATGACGTCACGCCGCCGAACGATCCCGTCAATCCGACCGTCGCCGTTCCCGTGCCTGCCGGGCCGGCGATCGATAAGCCGGCGACGCCGACCCTTTCGGTGGTCACAGTGGCCGGCCAGAAGTTCATCCAGATGTCGATCGCCGATCCCGGCAACGATGTTCTGATCCCGCATTTCCGCTACCGCCCCATGACCGCACCGGAGAGCGATTGGTCGATCGCCGACACGGTTCTCGGCCGCTGGGCGCGCGAGACGGACGCTCTCGTGCTCGGAACCTATCAGGTCGAAGCATGGCTCACGTCGCCCTACGGCGAGGTCAGCCCCTTCTCGGATATGGCGACGATCGTCGTCTCCTGACGAAATCCCGAAAAATCAGAGGCTAAAATGGCTGATCTAGCGGCGCTGTTCGCATCGGCGTTTCGCGACCGTGTGACTCCCGGAGTCGCAGATTCGCCCATCAATCGACCGGCGAAACCCGAGCTTCGCGCTCTCGGCTCCGCCATCGCATCGGAGATCCTTTCGCGCTACCAAGCGCCGGTGACGGGTGTCCAGTCGCGCACGGACGCGACGCCTCCGGGCAGCCCGTCTGCTGGCCAGCGATGGATTGTGCCGGCCGGCGCGACAGGCTCCTGGTCTGGGCAGGCCGGGAAGGTCGCCGAATGGTTGGGATCGGCTTGGGCTTTTACCGCCCCCAATGCGGTTTTCTCCGCCTATGTGCTCGACGAAGCGCAGCTCTATGGCTATGACGGCACGGCCTGGAAAATCCTAACTGGCGCATCGCTTGGCTTCCCGACCGTCGCGGCCATGGCGCTCGTAACGACCGCGGCAGCGAATATTCGCGCGATCGTCGAGAGCGATATCGTCGCGAGAACGGCGTATCGCGGGCGCTCATCGAACATCGCGACCATCGTCACTGAGACTCCGCACGGGCTTACGCCTGGCGCCAAAGTCAACATCCGCAACCTCGGCGCCTCCAGCTACAACGCGGACCAGGTCGCAGTCACTGTGGTGGACTACGCGACGTTCACCTATGCGAATTCGGGCGGCAATGAATCGGCGACGGCCGATACCGCCGGTCAAGTGGACCGCAACGGAACCTATGTCTCGAACGGCGCCGGCGGCTGGACGTGGAACGGTGATCCGCTCCTCGACCCAGCAATCGCCGCGCAGCTCGGAAAGGCCGAAACGATCGTCGCCGATATCTCCTCGCTGGCGACGCTTACCCAATACGTCACAACGACGGGCGCTCTTTCCGCCACTGATGCGAACTGGCGCTCCTCGCCGATGCTGCAAGCGGCACCCGGAGAGGTCTATGTCTTCTCCGGCCTCGGTAACACGGGCGTCTCCTCCGTCACCTTCTATGATGCGTCGTCGGTGGCGCTCGAAACGCATGTGAGCGCCTCGAATTCGGCGGTCTATAGCGGCTCCTTCACCGCGCCGGCCTCCACGGCTTTCGTCCGGTTCTGCTACGGCACGCTCGGCGCAGTTCCCTCGTCGTTCAGAGGCTCGATCAGCGGAGCCCCGCTCTATCTCGCGACACGCGGCCAAGCTGTCGAGCTGATCGGCCATGCCACCGGCTCCGGCTATCTGGGAACGACCGGCGTACTCGCGAGCTCGGACACCAACTGGATCAATAGCGGTTTCCTGCCGGTAGCGCCGGACGACACCATCATTTTCACGCTCTACGGCAACTCTGCCGTCGGCAACATCTGTTTTTACGACGCAGACAAGCAGTTCATTTCCGCCAAGATCGGCTCCTCGGTGGCGCCACTCGCCGATGTAGTCGACGGCTCCATTCGTGCGCCTGCGGGCTCCGCCTATCTGCGAATCGCCACGGCGTCCGCGGCCTTCCAGCCGACGCTCGCGCAGACCGTCAAGCTGCTCACGACGGCGGCGGCGATTTGGGAGGCGTTGCGAGCGCTCGCCGATCGCGTCGATAGCGGGCAATCCGTCGAGCTGATCGATTACGCTACCAACGTCGGCTATTTCGGTCCGACTGGCGTATTCACGTCCGACGGCAATTGGGTCTGCACGAGCCTCCTTCCTGCGGAGGCCGGAGACGCCATCACCTTTAAGCTTTGGGGCCATGCGCTCGTCGGAAGCATTTGCTTCTTCGATGCGACTGGGACGTTTCTTTCCTCGGTCGTGGGCGGCGTCGTTGGCAGTCTGTTGGCCTATCTGTTCGAGGGCGTGGCGGTTGCGCCGGTCGATACGGCCTACGTGCGCATCTCGACCGCATCGGCCACCTTTCATCCGACGCCGACACAATCGGCGCGCTTGCCCGTAACTGTCGGAAGAGTCTGGGGCGAAGTCAACGCCACGGCCAACGCCAAATTCGCGCTCGCGCCGTTCAAGGCACCGCGGCAATTGCAGCTCCAGGCGACCGATAGAATCCTGCTCTATGGCGACAGCATTTCGTCGACCGACTATGCGGGATATGCGAGCGCGATGGCCGATCTCACGGGCGTCAGCGTCTATGCTGGCGGTTTCTCGGGCTACACGACAGCGCAGCTCGCCGCAAACGCTCAGCTGCAACGCATCTGGGATTACGGCGCCAGGCTTGTCGTGGTTCTAATCGGCGGCAACGACACCGGCGCCGCCGGGACGGTTGGCACCTTCGGCGCCATCAGTGGCGAGTCGATCGTCCCGGAGACAGACATCGGCGCTGATTACGCCGGCTCGACGCTCATCCAAGCAATCAGCCACATCATCCGCAAGTTCAAGGCTCGCTACGATAACATCCGCGTGCGCGCCAATCTCACCGGCTCGGAGACGGAGGCGGAACGTGACGCGAAGATCGCGCCGTTGCTGAAGCCGGTGCTGATCTTTGCGACCGCGCTCCCGCAAAAGCGGGTCGATTCCGCGAGCGCTTATTCGCAGGCCGAGAATTGGGAGCGGAAGCGACGCGCGGTCATCGAGTGCTGCGACCGCTACGAAGTGCACTGCGTCGATCTGATGCGCGCGACATCGCTCGACATGAGCGTCGAGCCCTATTGGACGGCCCCGACGGACACGCTGAACAATCGCGGCGTCTGGTTTATGGATGGCCTGCATCCCAACAAATATCTTTTCCGCAAAATGGCGGAGATCATCGGCGCGGATATGGGGATCGCAACCAATGTCGATCTCGCCTTTCTCAGTCCGGCGACATTCGCGATGGATCAGCTCGCCGCCGAGAATAGGGTCTATCAACGTCAAACGGCTTCCGGCGGCGGCGGCGGCCTCGGCTTCGGCCAGATGGCGGTCGGCGCGAGCGTCTCGGTGCCGGGCCAAATTTGGGCGCGTTGCCGTTCGGCGGCCGATGGTTCGACGATCCTTCAGGCGCCTTGGCGCGCAGCTCTGACGCGCGTCACTGGCGCGCAGACGCTGAATATTCAGGGCGTCGATGCACGGCTCGGATGGTTCTATCTCGACCTCTCCGGCGACGGGACCACTTGGCAGCTGGGAACGAAGAAGATCGGGATGGGTCGGGTCGTCGGGGTCGCAGGCCAGTCCCTCGCCGTGCGAATGCTCGGGCGTGTCGCCGACACCGCGACCAACGCCTCGCTCGGCGTTTCGATCAGCTCCAACTCTTCGGTTTATGCCACCTATGAGGATCTCTCGCGAACCGTAACCACGCCGGCGTGGGCGCAGCCTGATGACGCCTCCAATTACGACAGCACGTTCGCGGCGGAGTTTCTGCGACGCGAGGTCGCGGCGTCAGGCGTCAATTGCGCGCTGGTCGGCCACGCGGTCGGGGGCTCTTGGATCGAGACATGGGTGCCGAGCGCGGTAGCCAACAATGTCGCGCCTCTACGCGCCGTGCTGGACGCAGTGGGCGGCTTCGAGGCGTTTATCTGGTTTCAAGGCCACACCGACGCCGGCAACGGCATGCTGTTCTCGTTCTATCAGGGATACCTAGCCGAGGTCATCGCGGATCTGCAGGCGCATAATGTCGTGCGCGGCTCGCAGTTCCAGATCCTGCTCTGCGCGATACCGAATATCGATAGCCCCTGGTGGGGTAACGAGTTGCAGCGTGACGTCATTCGGCAGGCGCAGCTCGAATACGCCAAAACGCATGGCGCGATCTATTCGCAACCGATGAATATCGACCTCATTGATGGTGTGCATCAATCTCAGGCAGGCTCTGTCACGCTCGGGCAGCGCTTTTCCGCCGCGCTTCACGGGACGACCTACTCACTTCCGGCGCTCACCGGAACGGGTCTCGCCTATGCGACGGCCTCGCCAACGGCCTTCGGACAGGCGCGCATGGATGGCTACGGGCTCACGGCCTCGGCGAATGACAATCTCCCTCCAGGCGCGACATGGACGATGGAGGCGCGATTCTCGACTTCCACCACGCCGGCGTCGGTAAAGGTCATTTGCGGTCAAGGGCAGAAAGGATGGATCGGGCTCGCGCCGGACGGAAGGCTCATCGCCAATTACACGGTGTCCGGCGGAGGGGACGCCTATGTCAACGGCACCGGCCCGACTGGCGGCGGCTCGAATCCTACGATCACGGATGGAGCGATGCATCACGTCGCGCTCGTCGTGACGCAGAATCAGACCAAGCTCTATCTCGATGGCGCGCTGATCGGCGCTGAAACGAGCGAGGCGAGCGGAATCGCGGGGGACACGCCCTTCTGCGTCGGCAGCTTAAACGGATCATCTGGCAATATCTTCCCTGGCGTCATCGATGAGGTCGCGATCTGGTTCGATGACCATTACACCACCACCTTCACACCGCGCACGGTGCCTCTCGTCGGCACGGAGCTCGGTCTCGGCATGGTGTGGCACCTCGACGGCAACCTCAACTGCGTCGCCCCAGGCTGAATGCGCCTTGCCGCGCAGCGCAAAAATCGCGTAGCTTCGACTCGACTTCACATTTCTTCGAAGGAAGTTCATGAGCGGGCCGAGCGGCGCGGCGGAGCGCCTGGAATATATCGACGCACTGCGCGGATATGCTGTTTTGGGCGTTATCGCCGTCCATACGAGCCAAGCCGTCATCGGCTTCGACGGCCCTCTGCAAGCGCTCGCGAGCAGTGGCAGATATGGCGTCCAGCTCTTCTTCGTCGTTTCCGGGCTCACTTTGATGGCCTCTTGGGAGGCGCGGCGCGACGGGGCTCTCGCGTTCTATATCCGTAGAATTTCTCGCGTTGCGCCAATGTTTTGGCTCGCCATAGTCGCCTATCTGGCGATCTATGGCTTGCGCCCGAGATACTGGGCGCCCGACGGGGTGTCGTGGGCCGACGTTTTGGCAACGACCGCCTTCGCGCACGGGGCGAGCCCCTGGACGATCAATAGCGTCGTGCCAGGCGGATGGTCGATCGCCGCGGAGATGACCTTCTATGCGATCTTTCCGCTCCTCGCATCGCGCGTGAAATCGCTCGCATCCGCGGGACTGGGCCTCGTGGCGGCGATTGCGATCGCAATCGCGTTTCGCGCCTCCGTTACGGATAGGAGCGTCGGCATCTTCGAGGGCGCTCCGATCTATCTCTTGGAGGCATTTAGCTATTTCGCCCTTCCGAGCCAATTGCCGGCGTTTTTCGTCGGCATGCTGGCCTATCGTATCGGCCGAGACGTCGCCGTCTCGAAAATCACAGGTGCCGCATGCGCGCTCGGCGCCGTCGGCTTCCTTCTCGCCATGGCGATGACGGCGGATTTCCCGGGCCGCGATATGCTCTTCGCGGGCTCTTTTGGAGCGCTGGCGATCAGCCTCGCCAGTGGCGCATTTGGCGTGGTCTCCAATCGGCCTGCCGCATGGCTCGGCAAGATTTCCTATGGCGTCTATCTTTGGCACTTCGCCGCGGTCGAGGCGATGATCAAAATCAACAACGCGATTTGCAAGATCAGGGGCGCGGCCTGCGGCGATAAGCTTATGGACGATAATATATCGTTCGCGCTCATGTTCTGCGTGGTCGTAGCAGCCGCGGCGGCGCTCGCCTCCGTCACCTATCACGCCATCGAACGACCGATGATCGCCAAAGGCCGACGTCTCGCCCAGCGGTGGCGCCCCCGCGCGAAGGCCGGCGTCACTGCCGCGGCGTAGCGGCTGACCACGTCGTTGGCGATCTCGCTCGGCTAAGCGGCGTAAAAGCCAGCGCTTTCCTGACATTCCAGCATCGCGACCGCGATTCTCGCGGCGCTTTCGCGCGCCTACGCGCGCGCTCCCAGAGGTGAAACATGACTATGAGAATGAGCGCGGCCGGCCGCGCGCAATTGATCCGTCGCGAGGGCGCCAAGACACGGGCCTACCGCGACAGCGTCGGCGTCTGGACGATTGGCGTCGGCCATACAGCGGCTGCCGGCGCGCCCGTCCCGCACGCCGGAATGACGATCAGCAAGGCGGAGGTCGACGAAATCCTCTCGCGCGATCTCGTAGAATATGAAGCGATCGTGCGCAGCGCCGTGAAGGTCCCGCTCACACAGGGGCAGTTCGACGCGCTCGTTTCGTTCGTCTTCAATATCGGCAACAAAGATCGCAAATTCGAGCGGTCGACCGTCGTCAAGCGCCTCAATGCCGGAGACTATGAGGGCGCGGCGGCGGCGCTGATGATGTGGACCAAGCCGCCCGAGATCAAGGGGCGGCGCGATAGCGAGCGTCGGCAGTTCCTCGCTGCGACGGGCGGCGTCGGCCCCGACGCGGCGAAGATCGTCCAGTCCACAGAGGTTGCCCCGCGCGTGCTCGCCGCACCGGTCGATCTGCAGGAAGACGAGTCGATCTCCGCTGATTATCTGCGCGCCGCCGGCTCGCGGACGATCGCGGGCGGCGATCTAATCAAGAAGGCTGCGGGAACGGTGCTCGGCGGCGACATGGTGAGCATGGCTGCGCAGGCCGGAGACGCTTTGCAGAAAGCTCAGGAGGCCTATGTCGGCTTCGCGCATGGCGCCGACATCGTCGACCTGCTGAAGAGCTATTGGCCTCTGATCGTCGGACTCGTGGTGACTGTCATCGTCGCCTATGTCGCGTGGCGAGCGATGCGTGCTGCGGACAAGATCATCGCCGCGCGCGTCGACGATGCCGTCGCCGGCGTCAACGTCGGGAGGTGAGCGCCATGGTCGAAATCGTCAAAACCACGGCCGAAATCATCGGAGAATCGGTTGCGATCGGCGTCGTCGTCGGCATAGGAGGTCCGCTGCTCTATGTCGGCTGGCTCGCCCTGACCCGCAAGCGGATCGGCTGAGGGCGCGTCCATGCCATTTCTCGCCCTCCTCCCCATGCTGCTCAAAGGCGCGCTCGACGCCCTCTCGGCGGCGATCCGCACGCTGATCGGCGCGGCGGCGCTCGCCGCCACTCAATGACGCTGGAAAGCATCGCGCCTTTGAGCGATGATCCCATCGTCAGGCTGTCCGCCGTGACTGCCTGACCATTCCGGCCCAAGCCGAAAATCCTGGGGTCCGCCTCGATCCAACGACACCACGCTCCGAGGCGCGACCTCACCGCCGCTGCGAATGGCAGTTATCGATATCGATTATAGGAGCTGCACATTCTATCCGCTGCTGACTAGCCCTTACTACACTCTCTGACAATTAGGAGAATAGAGATGCTCAAATGCCTCTTGGCGTCGGCGCTTGCGCTGGCGTTCGCGATGTCGCTTGCGCTGTCCGCTGGACGCGCCCAGACGATCGGCTCTGGTCATGTCCTCGGCAACGGCACGAGCACTCCTAGCTCGCCGACAGATACGCCCCTCATGAACGTGATGAGCCAGCCCGGAAGTGGCCTCGGCTCGGGCATAGCGGCGGCGCTCGGGCTACCGGCGAACGGCGCGGGCAGCTTCCCGATCCTTGACGTGAACGGGCAAATGTCGGCACCGCTCATCACTTATCAATCGCAGTCGAGCGGCGCGCAGCCGAATTCGCTTGCCAGCGTTCTCGAAAATATCGTCATCGCGACGAATTACATGAGTGCGGCGCAGGTGACGAATGTGGAGTCCTACACCGGCTCGCTCGATCTCACGGCGACTGTAAACCAGATACTCGCCAACAACGCGGGGAAAACTGTCATTCTACCGGCTGGCAAGTGGCGCTTCGCTTCGCATCTTTCCTGCCCGGCCGGAACGACGATCGAAGGCGTCGGTTGGGCCGAGCTTGCGGGAACAACACCGAGCGAGCCGAACGTCGGAACTGTCTTTGTCCAAGATTATCTCGCCGCCGCCGATCCGAAAGGCATCGAGGCGACCGGCCCGCATTGCACGGTCGAAAATCTCGAAATTCGCCAGCCGCAGCCCACGCCGGGAGTTGGGTGGACGCCGAACGAAAACCCGTGGGCGATCTACAGCAACCCCGCTGCATATTCGGAGGCGGGCGGCCATCGCCTCACCGTGCGCAACGTGATGTTGCGGAATGTGACCTATGGAATTCTCACCGACCGCGCACGCGGTGGCGAATTTACCGATATCTACGGCCAGCCTTTCAAAGCCGGCATCAAAGTAACTGGCGACGGCGACACGTCAACATGGCGAAATTTGCAGCTCGGCTGGACGTTTTGGTCTGGTGACGCCAATGTCTTAGCCTATCAATTAAACCACATGGACGGCATCACGCTCGGCCGTGTCGATACCCCTATGATGTCGAATATATTCGTCTGGGGCGCACACCGAGGGTTTAGAACGTTCTATGATAACAGTCACGCTGAGCCGGGTTACAATGGCATTGCCACTGGCGTGAAGATCGCGAATATCGACCTCGATAACGTCGGCATAGGACTGGCGTTGGAGGACAACCCGGAAATTATGATCTCGAATTTCCGGGCCATGCCTAATTCGGCTGTGTCACCGAGTGAATGCATTCGAAGTGAAGGGATTTACAATCCTGGCGCCAACTACGGAAATCTCCAGCTCATCATCAATGGTGGTGAATGTCTGAAGCCGGGCTCGCCCGCGATCCTCTTCGCATTTGATCCGCCCGGCACGCCGCTCTTCCCGCAGCTTATCAAGCTGAATGGCTTCCGTATCATGCAGCCGAACACGGGAAGTTGGTCCCCGAGTTCGCCAGCAATCTCGACGCCATCGCCTCAAGCGACTGTGCAGGCGTGGGATATCACCGTCGATAATGTGACTGACACGGCGACCATTCTCGGTGGCAGTGGTTCTCTTGTCTGGAAGCGTAGCGGACAGGATTTCCAAGGCAACGTAACTGCGTATAATTTCACGACTCTGAGCACCAATCCGGCTTGGCTGGCGGTCAACTCGGCAGCCGGCTCCGACCTCAAACAGTGGAACACCGTCAACGACGCGACCGGCACATGGCATTTGGCCGCGCTCAATGATGCGGGCTCGGCCGGGACGGACGCGATTACCATCACGCGCAGCGGATATGCGCCGACCGGAATTGCGCTCAACGCCCCGACGACCGCCCCGACCCCGGCCGCAAGCGACAACTCGACGCGGGTTGCGACGACGGCGTTTTTCGTCGCTCAGTTCGGGCAACCGCACACATGGTCGGCGACGCAGACTTTTGCCGCCGATATGACGCTTTCCGGCGTGCTGCTCATGGGCGCTAGCGGCAGCATCCAAGGCAACCTCTACTATTCCGGCGGCTGGAAATATGCCGCGAACGGCTTCGGGAGTCAGTTCGCGTTCAATAATTCGGTCGGAGGGGCTTGCCTCTATGCTGCGCCAAACAACGCCGGCGGAGCCGGCGCGGCAGCGTCGCCCGTGAGCCGGTTCTGCGTCGCGGCAGACGGGACTGTTACTTTCCCAGCGTATACGACGGCGGGAACGCTTACGAATGACGCTTCCGGTAATGTGGCGACTGTCGCTGGCTTCACTGGGACGAAGACGGTTCGCGCGAGTGGCGGCGCGTCCGACTGCACGATGATTTTCACGAAAGGCGTGCTAACCGGCGGCTCATGCTGACCGCGGCGCTTGCTGGAATGCGGCTCTGCGCCGCTGTTCCGGCGCGCCGAGTAAATCTATGTGCTGTCGGTCGATGCGTAGACCGACATCGGCGCCTGCCCGGCTATGGCGATCAACAATAGCCGGTTGGCCGCTATGTGCAGGACGCCGCCTCGCACCCTTCGGCGGACTCTATCGTCGGCGGATTTCTCAATACGCAAGGATGGGTGGAGATCCCCAGCTCCACCCATCTCTGGTCGCGAGCCGCGCAGCCGGGTAAGACGCCAGTCGTCGCGAATTCAATCGTCACGCAAGTCGGCAACGCGCAGAAGATCACCACCACGGCGGCCATCACCAACGGCCAGACGGTGAGCGGCGCGATCGATCTCAGCACGGCGTGCCTTTGGATGGTGGCGACGCCGGTGACGCTGACGGCGACGGCCGTCACCTTCCTCGCTAACCAAGACTACTCGACCTATTCGGCGCTCTCGAGTTTCGCCCGAAATGCATCGCCACCCTGGGAATGGAACGGCGACAAAGAACGCGCGACGCTCAATCCCTCTGTCCATCACATCATCGGCGATCAAACGCATTTCCACGGCTGGCTTCGCGCTGGCGTTTGGGAGTCATGCTGACATGCGCGACATGTTCGGCAGCATCGCGGCGCTCCCTTTCGTTGTTCTGGTCGTCATCATCGCCGCCGGATTCTGCATCGTCGAGAGGGCGTGCGCCGCTCGGCGCCCACGCTGAGGACCCACTATGCCCTTTCTCGCTCTTCTCCTCCCCGCCGCGCGCGCCGCCCTCGGCCTCGTCGTCTCGGCGGTCCGCACGCCGATCGGCGCCGCAGCGCTCGCCTTTGGCCTCGCATGGCTCATCGCCGGCCGTCGTGAGCACGCCGCCTGCGAAGCGCGCCTCGAGACGTTCCGCGTGGAGCTCCAGCGCGCAGCGGACGCCGAACATGCGAGGCGCGAATCGGTGATCGCCGAGGCCCGCGCCGCCGGCCGCGTCGAATCGGAGGCCCTCGCCCGCAAAAATCTCGATCTCGAAATCCGACTGAAGGAATCCGCCGATGCGTCCGCCGCTCATGACCGCCGCCCTTGCCTCGATGCTGCTGGCGTCATGCGCCTCGACCGTCTCGCCCGATAGCAGCCGGACCGAGCCCGTGCGCGAGCTGGCTGCGAAGGAAGCCGACGCGCCCGGCGATCTCGATAAGCCGTGCGAGCGCCCGACCAGGCTGCCGCCGCGCGCGCTCGCCGCCGGCGAGGTCGAACGCCTCTGGGGGCGCGACCGCGTGGCTCTGGTGAGCTGCGGCGATCGGCACGCGGCGAATGTTCGGTGGCGTGAGCGTCTGGATTTGGGGCTGGCCGGGGAACGCAAATGAGCGAGCTTACGAAAGAGGATGTGAAGGCGGCCGTGCGCGAGGTGATCGCGGAAAAATTCGAGATGACGCTCGGCATTGATTGCCGCTCGCCGGAAGAAAGGGTGGAGACGCGCAAGGATATGGAGTTTCTGCGCAACGCTCGGCTCGAGGATCTGCGAGAGGGCGATGAGATCGCCGAGGATCGAAAATTCGTGCGGGCGCTCCGCGCCGGCGCGCGCAAGGGCGGCGAGAAAATATTCTGGTGGGCGGTCGGCATTCTCGGGACGTCGGCCTTGGCCGTGTTCTGGCCCGACATCTCGAAGCATATCGGCAAATGAGCGACGTCCCGACCTTCGATCGCTGCATAGCTGGCGCTGGGAACGGGCGGCGCTACGCCCTCCTCCAGCGCGAGCCGCCGCTGTCGTCTGCCTTGCTGCAAATGGTCGGGCCATGCGAGAGACTGCCGCCGGCCTGAGACCGAGCTATCGCCTTGCCGCGGCCGCCGCCGGCGGACGGCGGACGGCGGACGGCGATCCTCGCTCGCGACCTGGACCATGTCCAATGAACCAAGAGCCCAGCACGTAATCGCAGGCGGGGCTTTTTCTGCATTAACGAAATTTGAGCGATCGATTTAGGCGGCCGGCAACCGTTCGTTGCTACGTGACCGGCGCGCCAATGATTGGCGTTTAACGAGGTATCGACATGTCGGTCGATCCAGACCTCGCGCGCCTCGTCGCGCGAACAATTGAGAACACCGATCGGCTTCTCGAGGACGAAAAAACCCCCTGGGACGTCGCCAGGAAGGGCGTCGAGAAGGTTGTTGCCGACCTCGCCATTCGCTACCCACAGCACAGCGACTGGATCGAGAAGCAATTTGCAGAGTGGCGGCGCAAGCATGGTCATTGATGGGGAATTTTTCGCAATCATTGAATTTTTCGTTGCAGCCTCCTGCGAACCCTGGTCCGCTCCGTGAAAATACGGGATCAGTGCCAGGCGGAGACACATGATTCGAAAAAATCCCACGGAATCGTCGACGCAGTCGCCGGTCGCCGAATTCAATCGCGTATCGGCCATGTTGAGCCTGATCGACTATCTGATTGCCGAGGCCCAGCAATCAGATCCAATGGTCGAATATTTTCTGCGAATGGCCCGACTGTCGCTGCTGGAAGAGGAACAGGCCCGCGCCGACGTTGAAGGCCGCAATTGATCGTGGATCAGTTGCCGCTTTCTGACGGCTTGTCGGATTGACCCGTTCGCGTCGGCTCCCAAAAATATTGGCCATTCCCCGTGAGCATCAGCGCTAGGGCGTCTATCGCCGCAATGACCGTCGCCCCCGCATAATAGAGCGGGCCGCTGACCCGCATCCGGGTCTGTTCCCGAACGACCGCCTCGCGGCATGCTCGTAGCTCCTCGAGGAGGCGCGACTTGTCGACGAAGGCGTCAGATCGGGAAGTCCGGCGGACCATGCGGCATCTCCGTTGTTCTTTTTTTGTTCTTACGCTAGGAGACAGCCGGAAGGAAGCCCATGGCGCTCCGAAGGGCAGGCACGCTCCGCGGTCATCCGCCTGTCGCGGAATGCCGGCATCGGTGGCGGAGCTTACGTTTCAGTAGGAAATGATCATGATGAAGACATTGCTTCGCACCGCCTCAGCCGTCGCGCTCCTCGCTCTTTCGACGACCACTGTCCGCGCCTGGTGGGACATGGGCCATATGGCCGTCGCGGCAGTCGCCTATGAGCGCCTCACGCCCGCCGCGCGAGCGCGCGCTGCGGCGCTCCTGCGGCTCAATCCGAATTTCGACAAATGGGTGCGCGGTGTGCCGGCGGCGGAGCAGGACCGCGCCGCCTTCGTCCATGCGGCGACGTGGGCTGACGACATCAAGCGGAGCAACAACTACCAGCGGGGCTCCATCGCGCAGGACGGCGCCGACGCAACGGCGAACGCCGGCTATTCCGACCACCTTGTCCACGACTACTGGCACTATGTCGACCTGCCGTTCTCATCCGACGGCACGCCCGGCGAATCGCCTCGGGCGCCGAACGCGCTGACGCAGATCGAGGCGTTTCGGCGCGCCCTCGCCTCTAATTCGGCGAGTGACGACGTGAAGTCCTACGATCTGGTGTGGCTGCTTCATTTGGTCGGCGATGTTCACCAGCCGCTGCATGCGACATCGCGGTTCTCGCGCGGCATGCCGAAGGGCGATCAGGGCGGCAACAAGGAGACCGTGTGCCTCGCGTTCACCTGCGGGGCGAAACTGCATGCCTACTGGGATGGCCTGCTCGGCGACCGCGGCGGCCCGTCGGACGCTGAGGCGCTCGCGGCCACCCTGCCCTCGCCCGATGCTACTGCGGCGGCGGTCGAGGATCCGGCGACCTGGGTGAAAGAGAGCGAGCAGTTGGCGGAGCAGGCAGTCTATATCGGGCCAATCGGCGACGGTGCCGGGCCGTTCGCGCTGACCGACGCCTATCAGGCAGACGCCAAGCGCATAGCTCAACAGCAGGTGGCGCTCGCGGGGGCGAGGCTGGCGAGATTGATCGATGCGGCGCTCCGATAAGCGATCTTTCGCTCTGGTAATGGCCGGGTCAAATATTACCCCCCCTGTACCGAATGAAATCACGCAGTTCGGACGTCTACTTCGTACAGATTTCCTTGAAATATCCTCGATTTAGCGTCGACAGCGTCCTCCGGAAGCATTTTTCGAGATTTGCGCTGCGCTGTCGTCGCCGGGACGCATGAACTTCGGCTTCACCTTCGAAGCCACGCCGAACGCGGCATCATCGAGCGTTGCAGGATGTTCGCGCGCCGCGCGGCACGTGCCATCTTTGATCCGGGCGGGGTCCCAGTCGTTGCTCGAAACCGAGTGTTACCCGGCAACAGCCGAGTTTCTCAACACTGTCCGCCCGAAATGGAATTTGGCTTGAGATGGATTCCCTGTTCAGGAGCTCGGACATTCGTGTTATGAGAAGTTCTATTCGTCTCGTGAGATTTATCCAGTGGACAAGCGCCCCATAATCTGGGGCAACCGCAATGCAGGTCGGGAACGCGGCCCGACATTGCCCCTACAATTCCCCCGCTGGACAGAATGACCAAGTTGGTTAACGGTAAAAATATGAAGAAGTCCAACGACGCCAACGCCTCCCTTCGCCATCTCATCGGGTTGCTCGACAATCGCGACGTGGCACTTTGGTTTAGCAGCTCGGAAGTTGGCGACCAAGATTTGGCGCAGGTGGCGAATCTCTATCGCTTGCCCTGGAGCGTCGTCCTCTCCGAGTGCTCAGATCAACAGCTGCTCGCGCAGCTCGAAACGCCTGAAACCTTGGACGACCCATTAGTGCGACGCCGCGGTCTCATTCACGTTGTGGACAGCGAACCCACTGAAACAATCCTCCCCCCTCGCCATCTAGCAGTTCTGCTCATGCATGGCAGAGCAGAACAACGCCGCACAGGCTTGTCGGCAATGACGCGTCGGCTTTCCATGCTGCAGTACCTGCGAAGACAATCGGTCCGGCAATTGGTCGTTGTCGTTGCAGGGGCGTTTGTTGTCCCCGACGACCTTGGAGAGATGTGGGCCGATGGTTATCGAACGTCGGTGACCTTTGTCTCAGCTGATCCGCAGGCCGGCGAATTTATTGGGCGGTGGCGCCAGCAATTCCCGGCACCATACGTTGATCTCGTAAGTCTCTCGCCCTCTGAGTTCGGCCAGAATCTTGTACAAGAATATCTGCTCGGTAGGGATGGCAGGTTAATCGTCCGGATGCGAGACGAACGCGGCCTCCTCCGGACAGTGGATGCTACTAACCTTGATGATCCAGAACATCCTGTTTTCGGAAGTTACGAATTGTTAGGCATCGAGACACTGACTCCACTCCTCCCGCAGGACCTGAGCGCGTCTGAGGTGAACGAATTCTTCGCCGATCCAGGTAGCTCGTGGCGTCCGTACGCCGCCAGCATGCCTTGGGAGCGCGAGGCAGCGGCGTGGGACACACTTAGGTCACGTCTTAATCTCCTCGACCGGAAAGGTACTGACGAAAACCGAATACTTTACGTTACGGCCGAATCCGGGGCCGGCGCGACGACATTTCTCCGCGACCTGTCCTGGCGAGCGGCAGCCGCGGGCTATCCGACCTTGGTAGCGCGACGCGGCTTGGCTACGATAAGTGGGTTGGAGATGTCTGGCTTTTTGACGAGGCTGGTTAACGCGGGCCGTGAGACTTTCGAGGCTGAGCGCCTCTACGAAACCCCTTGTATACTTGTTTTCGACCAGAACCATTGGGCTGGTCAGGATAGTGAGCTATTAAGCTTCGCAAGGGAAATTGAACGCAGCGGACGGCGAGTGTGCATTGTGCTGGTGATCAGCCCCTTCAGTAGCCCAGCAGCGTTAACCGATCGGAGATTCATAAATTTAGCAGCACTGACACACCGAGTGTCTGCTGATCAGGCGCTCGCGCTTGGCAAACACATCAATCGCTTTCTCGCTCCCCATGGGACGGAACGGAGTAATGAAGAATGGCGCGCTTTCTTTCATTCATCATCCGTCGATGCGCGCCAAGGGATCGCGGCTTTCTGGATTGTCCTCTCCTATTGGCTGCAGCATCAAATTGATCTGGGCGAAACCGTACAGTCGAGGGTTTATCGGCAATTCAAAGAGACGATCGCAGACAAAGACATGAAAGTTGCGGTCCTCAGAATTGCTGCATTCAGCACCGTTCGTGCGCCTCTCCCCGACGCACTTCTTCCAGAGACAACGGGTTGGCCGGTCTCGGACCGAATCGAAGATGCACGTAAAGAATTGGGCATGCTAGGCTTGCTGCGAGGCCGCACGGAGCTCAAACGCTACTGGGCAATGGCCCACGACTTGTTAGGCCGTTATCTTCTCACCGCTCTGTTCTATGACCACGAAGTTCGGCGATCGCTCGGCTTCGAACAGGCGGCTAACCCGGAACATCTTCGTTTCCTGATCCTCAGACAGATATCTGCACTACCGTGTCTCCAGCGGGCGGACTTGCGCGACGTTGCAGACGCGTTCGCGGTCTCGATATTCAAGATCGACCCGGAACATGGCTACGCGACTCTTGTCCCGTTCTGGCGTGAGGTCCTCGATGCTCTCGACGAGATGCCGCGCGCGATCCGCGCTACTAGTCGGACCTTCCTCCATCACGGAGCAATCTCCCGTAGGCGAATAGCATCCGATGTAGACATGTTCCCGATGTCGAAGACTGACCGTGTAAAACTCCTGCGCCGTGCGGTCGATGATCTGCAGGCAGCGTTGCGACTAGAGGCTCCTCCCGGGGGAGAGACGGACCTCAACCTGTATAATTCACTCGCACTAGCATTTCATGACCTCGCAGAAGCCGAGGACAAAGCGGGGCTCGCTCCGTCGGTCGTTGCGGAATCAAGAGCGGCAGCCCGCAACGCGACGCGGCGAGCCTACTCGCTCAGCCCCGATAATTCATTCGTCATTGAAACCTACGCACGCAATCTGCTGAGCGAAGGCAATGCTGATGAACGGATCGCGGCGGGGAAGGCACTTGAGGTTCTTACCCTGGTCTATGGCCTATTGGAGCGGCACGGTTCCGAATCTCGACGCAACGCGCTATGCCGTCTGGCAGAAAGTGCTTTTGAGCTGCTTCTGGAAGGGGGCGGTGCCTCAAATGTAGATCCTGATTCAGAAGCTGGCGCGATAGCCATTGCCCTGGCTAGCCTAGGAAATAACATTAATCGCTTTCGAACTATGCAGCTTAGCGAGCTACCGCGAGAGAATCGTGATGCCGCTGCTACTCTGCTGGCGGCACCTCCTATTGCTGGAAACGTGCAGGCGGTAAAACTACGCTACATGCTCGCCGTACTCGATCAGCCCCTAAACTTCGACCTTCAGCTCGAACTTCTTCAATCACTTCAAGGTAGCGGACCCGCGTTCACGCCGCAAATGGAATTGGAACTCGCCGTGCTGCTGTTCCAGAAGGACCGCTCGCATGAAGGAGAGCGCCTATTTAAAGGTCTTAGAGGCAAATGGCGGCGCGGTGAGCACTTCGTCGAAGTCCCGCGGAGACTGCATTGGCTTCTTGATGCAAAGCGTACTGACCGCCGCCAAGTGCATGCAAGAGTCGCAACTAATACTGATGGCCGCGCTTTTGCGCGAATTTCCGAGTTTCAAAACGTTGAGGTTCCATTCCGAGAAGCCGAATTTGGGCAAGAACGGGCGCGTCCAAGTTCCAGGCTCACCGGTTACGTCTCTTTCGGACACAACGGGCCACTGCTGCGACCACTTACAGCAGCTAGACGATGATCGGCCTCGTCGAATTATTCGCCGCGCAGATAGAGTGGCATCTCGCACGCAACAATGTTGTGGTCGAGGGCACATCGGACGTAGCATTCCTTACCCATGCTGCTGACCTTCATGCACAAGCTCACGGTCGAAGTATCCTTGACGCGGATTTCTCTATCGTGGCAGCAGGCAAAGAAGATGACGGTGGCGTGGACGGAGTGAACCGACGTTTGAACACGATGCGACAGCTCGCGGACGCTGATCGTGACCTCTCAGGCGCGCTGCGTCATCGCTTTGTTGGACTGCTCGACAATGATCAAGCAGGACGAAGCGCGTTCAACGTCGCTTGCAGTTTTGATCGGCGCATCGAACCATATGTCGATATTTTCCTACTCCACCCCATCATGCCACACTTTGGCGCGAATATTGCGGATCGCCGCATGGAGATGGCTCGGATCAACCGGCCCTTCGCACGGATGGACTGGGAGATCGAAGATCTATGCTCCGAGCGAATATTGATAGCATTCGAGCAAGCAACTCCGGGGGCTGTCCTAGCTCGGGAGACAAAGAATGGACGAGTTCATCGAGAGTTCGAAAAAAAAGCAAAGCGGAAACTGAAGCAATTTTTTATTGAAAATGCTACGGTGGATGATGCACGCGAGTTCCTAGTCCTCTTACAGACGTTACGAAACTACCTGGATT
Source organism: Methylosinus sp. sav-2 (assembly GCF_004366495.1). NCBI lineage: Bacteria > Pseudomonadati > Pseudomonadota > Alphaproteobacteria > Hyphomicrobiales > Methylocystaceae > Methylosinus > Methylosinus sp. sav-2. Next base: position 1,010 of record NZ_SOEJ01000012.1, on the reverse strand, counting down.
TGACCTATAATTACATAGATACTTAAAAAGTGAAACAAAAATGCCGACGCACTTCAATGTTGGGGGCGCATACACGCGCGAGAAGGTCGCCGAGCTTATAGCTATGCCAGCCGATCGACAGGGCGGAAGCTGGATGACCGGCTACGACAAATGGAATGATGAGTACTTCATCTTTTGCAATGTCGGTGTAGCCGGGCGATCAGGCCATAACTATGCGAACAGATGGGAAGGCAAGGAACTCGTCTGGTTCGGGAAAGGCCCGAGCCGGGCCGACCAGCCCGTGATTCGGGAACTCACCTCGGCCGCGGTTCCTGTGCATATCTTTTGGCGAGGCAAAAACTCCACACCCTTCACCTACGCCGGTCAGGCAAGACCCGTCGTGATCTATGCCGAAACGCCGGTCCTAATAGTCTGGGCCTTTGACGCCGACAGAATGCTTGCGCATGCACTCAAGGAACCGCCCGCTCCGCCGCCGGTATTCCGGAGAGGTCCGCCGCCCGTGCCCGGTGCGCGGTCTTTCGAGACGCACGAGGGCGAGACGACGCTCTATCTCATGCGGATCGATGGTGATGCTCGAGTGTTCTTTCCGGAACTCGCCGAGGACGAGAACTTAATTAAGGTCGGCATTTCTAATGACCCAATACGGCGACTCGTGGAGTTGAACGCTGGTTTCCCGCCCGGCGCTGCAATTGGCTGGGCTGTGGTACGCCAACGCCGATTTGAGACATCTGCCGCAGCATTTGCCGCTGAAAGCGACTGTTTGGAAGCTCTGCGGGGAGCGGGCCATTGGATTGGCGGTGAGTTCGGCCGGATGGACAACGCTAGTCTGCAGCGATTGATCGCAGAGCGTTGGCGTAGTTAAGCAGCACGCCGGCGCGCGCCAGCACACGAAGCGAACGAATTCCACGGATTTTCGTATCCCTCCGGCGGCGGCCGCCTGGCGTTGATTGCGGTTTTTGAGATAGCTGCCTGACAGGTGGCGCGATGATCGTGTCCGCTTCTATTACAAG
>NZ_SOEJ01000011.1:0-170039 GCF_004366495.1 Methylosinus sp. sav-2 | reverse complement strand
GACGAACCAGCCGGGTGGCTGAACTCCGCTAAAGACGAAGAAACGACTTCGTTCGCCGCTCGTTGGCAGCGCCGCCGTCGATGAATGCCTTATAGAGCGACCCCCTCTGGACTGTCAACGGCTCCTTTCAAAATTTTTCACGAAACCGTCGTGAAAATTATATCCATTTGAAAAACAATGGATAATATTTCCTCGGGCGGGCGTGTCGTTCCGGGGATGACGGTTTTTCTACGAGCGCGGCGCCTCGGAAAGCCAGCGTCGGCTCTGCTGCGCCGGCAAAGCGATAGATAAAACCCGAGCGCCGCGGCGCTTACCTCGGCTTAATGCGCGGAAGGCTAAGCTCGCGCTAAAGCCTTTTGACGGGAGCCCCCATGGCTGGTTTCGCGCCCAATGTCGTCATCTGCATCGACCACGCCTCCGTCACCGGCGGCCAGGCCAAAGTGGCGATCGAGAGCGCATTGGGTCTCGCCGCCCATGGCGCTCGGCCGATTGTCTTCGCCTCGGCTGCGCCGGTGGACGAGCGGCTCACCGCGGCCGGGATAGAGGTCGTCTGCCTCGGCCAGCATGATCTTCTCGGCAATCCGTCGCGGATCGCCGCCGCCTTTCAGGGCACGTGGAACTTGCGCGCCGCCAAAGCGCTGGGCGATTTGCTCGCCCGCCTGCCGCGCGACAATACGATCGTCCATGTGCATGGCTGGGCCAAGGCGCTGTCGCCGGCCATTGCCGCGCCGATCCGCGCGTCAGGCCTGCCGCGCGTCTACACGCTGCACGAATATTTTCTGTTCTGCCCGAATGGCGGCTTCTACAATTACCAGAAGCACGAGCTCTGCCGGCTGGAGCCGCTCTCCGCCGCCTGCTGGGCGACGGCCTGCGATGCTGTGAATTATCCGCGCAAGATCTGGCGCAGCGCCCGCCTCGCCTATGCGCGCGGCCCCGCCAAATTCGCCGAGCTCTTCGCCGATTACATCTGCATCTCGAATTATCAGGAGGAGATCATCGGCCGCTATCTGCCCCAAGGCGTGCGGCTGCATCGCGTCTCCAATCCGGTGGACGCCCAGGACCTCGGCCGCAAGAGCGACCCGGCCTCGGGGGATTTCATCTTCGTCGGGCGCCTGTCGCCGGAAAAGGGCGCCTTTCTCTTCGCCGAGGCGGCGGCGCGCGCGGGGGTCGATCCGGTCTTCATCGGCGATGGGCCGATCGCCAATGAGCTACGCGCGCGCTATCCGCAGGCGCGCTTCCTCGGCTGGCTGCCGCCGAGCGAGGCGCGAGCGCATATGCGCGCCGCGCGGGCGCTGGTCTTCCCCTCGCTGTGGTACGAGGGCCAGCCCCTCACCGTCATGGAGGCGAAGGCGATGGGAACGCCTGTCATCGTCTCCGACGTTTGCGCTGGACGAGAGGAAGTGACGGATGGCGAGACCGGCCTGTGGTTTACGAGCGCCAATGTCGAATCGCTCGCCGGCGCGCTGACGCGGATGAAGGATGATGCGCTGGTCGCGCATCTGTCGGCTGGCGCGCACGCCGCCTATTGGCGCGATCCGCCGACGTTGGATCGGCATATCGAGCGCATTCTCGCGGTCTATCGCGAGATCGCCGAGCGCCACAAGACCGCGGCGTGAGGCGTAGCTCTTCCTGATTTCGTCATTTGTGACGATGATATTCGTCGCGAAGACGTGTGTGCGCGGACTTCCTTCTCTTTCGAGCGCCATTCGTCTCGACGGAACTCCCGGCGCCGGCAAAATGAACGCAGCGTTCCTGCGGCCTGCGACTGCCGACGCATGAAAATTCTCGATATGCGCTACATGATAGAATGAATTGACGAATAGTATTGCATATATGAAATAGCCGTTCTTAATATATACGATGCTTGCGGAGTTAATTCTAAAGACATCGCCATCGATATTGAAATGAATGGCAATTTGGCCTTGCAGAAGCTCGAATATAGCGCTTAAGCTGCGAATAATTCAGCCAGAAGGCCGTCGATCGACATCGGCCGGCGCGAGTGTTCGCGCGTTCGCGGCAACACCAATTCGTTCTTTTCCGAGGAGAATAGCCATGACTTTCCTTCGCGCCGACCTCCGCCCCGCTCGCGCCGCCTCTCCTTCGTTGAATCGGATGACGAAACGCCTCGGCGCGAGCGTGCTGGCGCTGGCGGCGGCGATCATGTCCCCGGCGGCGCGCGCCCTCGACGGCGGCGAGCAGAAGCCGCGCGAGGCGGCGATCGAGGACGTCATCGTGACCGGCACGCGCGACTATGGCGTCAAGGCGCGCGAGAGCACGGCGCCGATCACTGTTGTGAGCGGCGAGCGGCTGAAGGCGACGGGACGCACAAATCTCGTCGACGCGCTGCAGCGGCTGGATCCCTCCTATTCGATCTATGGCGTCGGCGGCGACATCAACAATCTGGTGCGCTCGCCGCGGCTGCGCGGCCTGACCGCCAGCCATGTGCTCGTGCTCGTCAACGGCAAGCGGCGGCACGGGACCGCCAATCTGTCCTCGACCGGCTTCACCAAGGGCGCGGCCGGCGCCGATCTCGATCTCATTCCCGTGGCGCTCGTCGATCATGTCGAGATTCTGGAGGACGGCGCCGCCGCCCAATATGGCTCCGACGCCATCGCCGGCGTGATCAACGTCATATTGAAAGCCGATTCCGAGGGCGGCGGACTCTCCGCGCTCGTCGGCTCCTATGGGCAGAGCTACAATCCCAACACGCATGGCAATGGGCTGACGCGCAATCTCCAGGCGGACAAGAGCTTCGCGCTCGGCGATCAGGGCTTTCTGACGCTCGGCGCCGACATCACCTCGCATCTGCACAGCAATCAGACCGGCCCGGACCGCACGCAGGACGGAACCGGTCTGCGCGTCGGCCCCGGCACGCCCTATCCTTGGGTCGATCCCAACGTCTCGGCGATCATAGGCGATCCCGCCTATATCACCGGCTCGGCCGGCCTCAACGCCGGATATGAGCTGGACAATGGCGTCCAGCTCTATCTCTTCGGCACGGGCGCGGGCCGGCGCGGCGAATCCTTCCAGAACTATCGCGCGCCCAATCTCAACGGCGCGGCGGGGAACAAGATCATCGACCCTTCGGGCTTCGTTCCCGCCGAGACGATCCACGAGGAGGACTGGTCACTGAGCGGCGGCGCCAAGGGCAAGGTCTTCGACGATGTGCGATGGGATCTCAGCCTGACCTACGGCTCCGACAAGATCGACGTCGGGCTGAATCGATCCGCCAATGTCGCGCTGTTCAACGACACGCTCAAAGCCTTCGGCGCCGGCTGGACTCCGCGGCAATTCTACATCGGCCAATATTTCCGCACGCTGCGCACCATCAATCTCGATCTCGGCAAGGAGTTCGCGCCGAGCTTCCTGCCCGCGCCCGTCAATGTCTCCGTCGGCGCGGAGAATCGCCACGAGACCTATGCGGTCCGCCAGGGCGACTTCTTCTCCTATTATTCCTCCGGCCCTGCGGCCTGGGTCGGCATCCGGCCGACCGACGCGAGCGACCACAGCCGCGAATCCTTCGCCGGCTATGTGGACCTCTCCAGCAAGCCGCTGCCCGATTGGAAGATCGACATCGCCGGCCGCTACGAGACGTTCAACGACTTCGGCGACACGATCAACGGCAAGCTCTCGACGCGCTACGACATTTCCCCCGCGATCGCGCTGCGCGGCACCGTCAGCACCGGCTTTCGCGCTCCCACGCTCGCAGAGCAGTTCTTCTCGCAGACGACCGTCTCGCCGACCACCGCCAATATCGTCCTGCCGCCCAACTCTTCCGCGGCGAGCGTCGCCGGCGCACAGCCGCTCAAGCCGGAAAAATCGACGAATATCAGCCTCGGCGTGGTGACCGAGCCGCTGCGCGATCTGCATGTCTCGGTCGACGCCTATCAGATCGACCTGCGCGATCGCATCGTCGCGACCGGCAGCCTCACCGGCCCCTCCGCGCTCGCCGCCATCGCCGCGAGCGGCAATACGTTGCAGGCGGGCGCGACAGGCACGGTCAGCTTCTTCGTCAATGGCGCCTTCACGCGCACGCGCGGCGTCGATGTGAAGGCCGATTACGCTTACGACCTCGGCCCCTATGGCGCGCTGCGCTTCGACGCCGCGGCGAGCTTCCTCGAGACGACGATCCTGTCCGTCTCGCAGTCGCCGGCGGCGTTCAACGGCGCGCCGCTGCTCAACGCCGCGGCGCGATCGAACATCACCGATCTCACGCCACGAACCAAGGTCATATTCGGCGGGTCCTACAGCTATGACGCCTGGACGTTCTCGCTGCACTTCACGCAATATGGAAATGTGAGCTCGGTCGTCGCCTCGCCGCTCACCGGCAGCGCGCCCTTCTACACCAATGTCATCACGCCGAAATTCATCACGGACGGCGAGATCGCCTATGATTTCGGCTCGGGCCTGAGTGCAGCGATCGGCGGCAACAATCTCTTCGGCGTGCGGCCCGATCAGACCCTGCCCTGGACGCGCAGTCTCGGCGCCGCGATCTTCCCGACCTTCTCGCCCTTCGGCGTCAATGGCGGCTACTACTACGTGCGCGCGTCGCTGAAGTTCTGACGCTCAGCTCGCGAGCCGCGTCGCATCCTCTTGCGCCGCGGCCTCTTCCTTCTCGGCGCGGCGCGGCAGGCGCGCGAGCATGCCGAGCAGAGCGCGGTCGCCGAGCACGACCAGCCGCTCGCCGCGGTTGAGCCATTCGACCGCATCCTCGAGCGCTTCCGCATCGGCGAGCTTGGCCTCCGCCAAAGCGCGATCGGCGGAAACCATTCCGCGCTTGCGCGGCGGGCGCGCCGGCAGCCAGGCCTCGTGCAGCGTGCGCAAATCGGGATCGCCATGGATGGCGACGAGGCAATTCTCCTCGTCCTGTCCGGCGCGCGCCAGCAGACGATGCAGCGCGCGGCCCTTACGCGCGATCTTGGGCGTCGTCGTCTCCTCCGGCGTCACCAGCACGCCGGCGCGGCGGAACACGAGGCCGAGCCAGCGCTGGCCGGTGATATAGGAGATGCCGATCGCCAAAATGAGGCCGGCGATGGTCGGCGACATCCAGGCGACGAGCGAGGGCGAGATCATCAGGCCGGCGATCAAGGTCAGCGCGCCGAGCGCCACATGCCATTGATGGCGGCGCACGATAGCGTTGAAAGGAACCGAGCCGTCGTCGCGCCGCTGCGGGTCCCAGCCGGTGTCGAAGCCGAACAGAATGTGGAAGACATGGCCCGTCTGGATCAGCATCATGATGGGCGCGAGCAGCGCCGACATCAGCACCTCGAACAGAGTCGAGACGAGCAGCATGATAATGCCGCCGGAGCCGCGCCGCGTCTCGCGATCGATCATCGCGAGAATGAGGCCGAAGAATTTCGGCGCCAGCAATATCGCCATTGTGAGCGCGAACAGCGCTAGCGAACGTTCCGCGTCGAAGCGCGGCCACACCGGGAAGAGCGTGAATTTGGCGGTGAAATATTCCGGCCGGAAATAGCTCGCCTGAAAGACGAGCGCGATGCCGACCAGCAGCTGGCAGAGCCATAGCGGCGAGGTGAGATAGCCGAAGATTCCGGTGAGGAAATGCTGCCGCGTCGCCCAGTGGAATCCGCGCGCCCCGAGAATGCGCGAATGCTGCAGATTGCCCTGGCACCAGCGGCGGTCGCGGATCGAGAGATCGATCAGCGAGGGCGGGCTCTCCTCGAAGGAGCCGCCGAGCGTCGGCATCATATAGACGGCGTAGCCGGCGCGGCGGATCAGCGCCGCCTCGACGAAATCATGGCTGAGAATATGCCCGCCGAAGGGCGGGCGGCCCTTGAGATCGGGCAGGCCGCAATGATGCGAGAAAGCCTGCGTGCGGATGATCGCGTTATGACCCCAATAATTGCCGTCGCGCCCCATCCATTGCGCGAGGCCGGCGGCGATGACGGGACCATAGATGCGCGCCGCGAATTGCTGCACGCGCGCGAATAGCGTGTTGCGATTGATGATGAGCGGCAGCGTCTGGATGATGCCGGCGTCGGGGTCGGCCTCCATCGCCGCGGCGAGACGCACGATGGCGTCGCCGGCCATCAGGCTGTCGGCGTCGAGCACCACCATATGCTCATAGGCGCCGCCCCAGCGCGTGACGAAATCGGCGATATTGCCGGCCTTGCGGCTCGTGTTCTTCTCGCGGCGGCGATAATAGACGCGCGCCTGCGGCCCCAGCCTGCGGCGCATGGCGGCGAAGGCGCGCTCCTCGGCGATCCAAATATCGGGATTCGTGGTGTCGGAGAGGAAGAACCAGTCGAAATGCGCGCCGAGGCCGGTCGCCTCCACATCCTGCAATATGGCCTGCAGCGCGCCGAAGACGCGGCTCGGCGCCTCATTGTAGATGGGCATGACGACGGCGGTGCGCGCTGTGAGCGTTTCCGGCGGCGGCGGCGGCCTCCGCGCGAACAGCAGCGCGACGAAGCCGACGACGGCGCTGGCGAAGGAGAGCGCGATCCAGGAGAAGTTCAGCACGAAGAGCGCGAGCAGCGCCCATTTCAGCGTGGTGACGCCGCCGACGTCGATGACGCGGTACATCTCGTAGCCGCCATAGGCGGTCAGCGCGAGGCCGCCGCCGAAGGTGACGAAGCGCGAGATCCAGGGCGTGCGCCAGAACTTCGGCGCCAGGCGGCGACGACGCTCCTTCGCCTTGAAGCGCCAGAAGGATTGCGTCGGCATCTCGAGCCGGCGCTCCGCCGGCATGGGCGGCGCGGCGGCGGGATCGACGGGCGGCGTCGGCGGGGCGGCGACGTCCGGCGGAACGGGTTCGACGAGGGAGAGAGCTACACCGTCCATCTATAGAGCCAGGTTTCGCTGATCGGCTCGTCGCCCGATTGGAGGACGAGGCGCAGCTCGCAAAAGGTCTCGCCGACAGGATCGACGTCGAAGACGACGCGGCATGTCTTCGCCTTCGGATTGGGATAGATGCGAATGTTCGTCGCCGATCCGGGCGATGTCGTCAAGGCGGGCCGCAAATTGGCGACACGTTGCGGATCGCCCAGATTGTCGCCTGCAAACTGGACGATAAAGCGGCGCAGTTTCGGCGACGGCGCGCGGCCGCCGAAAGCGGCGACGGCGACCGCGAAAGGCGGGCGCGCGGGCGGGCTCCAGCACCAGAATTGCCGATAGGCGAAAGTCGCCTCCTTGCCCGCGGCGAGCGGCTGCTTGGGCCGCCAATAGGCCACGATATTGGCGTTCACCTCCGATTCGGAGGGGATCTCGACGAGCTGCACCGAGCCCTCGCCCCAATCGCCGATCGGCTCCACCCACAGCGAGGGACGCAGCTCCCAATGCTGTATGTCGTCCTGATAGGTCTCTATGTCACGGTCGCGCGTCAAAAATCCGAAGCCCTTCGGATTGGAGTCGACAAAGGCCGAGATTTGCAGCGTCTCGCGGTTGGAGACCGGGCGCCAGAGCCATTCGTCCTTGCCGGTGAGCATTTGCAGCCCATTGGTCTCGGCGACGAAGGGGCGCGGATCATCGGAACGGCGATGGTCGAGCGGGGTGAACAGCGAGGCCGCCGCCGCGCCGCCGAGCCCCAGATGATCGATGGCGACGCGCGGAAACAGCGTGAATTCCGCGTCGATGATCGTCGCCTCGCCCGGCCGCAGCGTGAACAGATAGGCGCCCGTGACGCTCTGCGAATCGAGCAGAGCGTGAATGACGAGGGCGTTGCCGGCGAGCGTCGGCTTCTCGATCCAGAAGCTGCGGAAGACGGGAAACTCCTCGCCGCGGGGATCGGCGGTGCGGATGGAGAGGGCCCGGGCGGTGACGCCCAAAGTCTGGCCGCGGGCGAGCGCGCGATAGAAGCTCGCGCCCTGGAAGAGAGCCAGCTCCGTGTCCGGCGCCCCGGCGCTCTGAGGGGCGATGATGCGAAAGCCGGAGAAACCGATGTCCGGCAGCTTGTCGCCGACTTTCAGGCCGCCATAGTCGAATTTGGCCTGGTCATAGACGACGCGCTTGGCGACCCTGTCCTCGACGACATAGAGCTCGACCGGCGCGCCGAAGATGAACCCCCTATGCAACGGCTCGAGCGAGAAGCCCCGATTCTCGCCGCTCCATATGGCCGCGCCGGCCTTGGTCTTTATGCCGACATATTGCTCATAGCTCAGATTGGCGAAAGGCTCGCGCAGCTCCGCCGGCGGGGCGGCGAAGGGGCGCTTGGCGAGCGCGCGGGCGAGCTCGACCACCACTTCACGGCCGAAGACGGCGGGCGCCGGCGGCGGGGCCGACGGAGCCGATTGGGCGAAAGCGCGGCCGCCGGAGACGCCGCCGGCGAGCGCGGTCAAGGAGGCTTTCAACAGGTCTCTGCGTACGAACATGCGGGACCGGGACCCGTGACTGACGAAGGAGCGGGAAAAAACGGCGGACTTGTCTATCGGATATACCTGAAAGACCGGACTTCGGAACACGAAACTTTCTTTTTTGGTTGCGCGGAGGAAACCTCGCGCCGAGCCTGCGCTTGCTCCCCCGCCCGCGAATCTGCCAAGACGAATATGATCAGGACGAATATGAACGAGAGGAAAACGGCGCCGGGGGCCGCCCCCGCTGTCCCCTCCCCGCCATGAGCCAGAGGCCGCGCAGCAAGATGGAAGCTCGATCGACCGACCGCCGCTCCCTCGCCGTAATACTCGCCGCCGGCGAGGGCACGCGCATGAAATCGCGCCGGCCCAAGGTCCTCCATGAGGTCGCCGGGCGATCCATGCTCGGCCATGTGCTGGCCGCCGCCGCCGCTCTGGACGAGATCGCCGTGGTCATCGGCGCCGGCAAGGAGGATGTCGCCGCCGAGGCCCGCCGCCAGCGGCCGGACGCGAAAATCTTCGTTCAGGAGAAGCAGCTCGGCACCGCCCATGCCGTGCTGGCGGCGCGAGAGGCCCTCGCCGGGGCGGACGATATCGTCGTGCTCTTCGCCGACACGCCGCTGGTGCGCGCCGAGACGATCGCCGCTTTGCGCGCGGCGCTGGCCGAGGGCGCCGCCGTCGCCGTGCTCGCCTTCGAGGCCGCCGATCCGCACGGCTACGGCCGGATACTCTGCGACTCAGAAGGGCGCCCCGCCGCTATTCGCGAGGAGAAGGACGCGAGCCCGGCCGAACGCGCCTGCCGGCTCTGCAACGCCGGCTTGATGGCCATATCCGGCGAAAAGGCGCGGGCGCTATTGGACGGGATCGACTCGGCCAACGCCCAAAGGGAATATTATCTCACCGATATCGTCGCCCGCGCCGCCGCGGCCGGGCTGGGGACACGGCTGGTGGTCGCGGCGGAGGAGGAAGTTCTCGGCGTCAACGACCGGGTCCAGCTCGCCCGCGCCGAATCTGTCGCCCAGGAGCGCCTCCGCCGCGCCGCCATGCTGGGAGGCGCGACGCTGATCGCCCCGCAAACCGTCTTTCTCTCCCATGACACGAAGATCGGCCGCGATGTGACGATCGAGCCCGGCGTCGTCATCGGCCCCGGCGTCGAGATCGCCGATGGCGCGGTTATTCACGCCTATTCGCATCTCGAGGGGGCGCTGGTGGGCGAGCGGGCCACGGTCGGCCCCTATGGGCGGCTGCGGCCGGGCGCCAGGCTCGCGGCGCAGGCCAAGGTCGGCAATTTCGTCGAGATCAAGGGCGCGGACATCGGCGAAGGCGCCAAGGTCAATCATCTGACCTATATCGGCGACGCTTCCGTCGGCGCGCATTCCAACATCGGCGCCGGCGTCATCACCTGCAACTACGACGGCTTCTTCAAATATCGCACCATCATCGGCGAAAACGCCTTCATCGGCTCCAATTCGGCTCTGGTCGCCCCGGTGACGATCGGCGACGGCGCCTATGTCGGCTCCGGCTCGGTCGTCACCAAGGACGTCTCGGCGGACGCCCTCGCCGTGGCGCGCGGCCGGCAGATGGAGAAGCAAGGCTGGGCGGAGAGCTTCCGCCGCGTCCAGAAGGCGAAGAAATCGGGCAAGTGATCTTCTCCGGCAGCGATCTCCAACCACGCCAAACGTATCTGCGAGTGATACAAGCGCCTTGCTTTCCGTATCTCTGAGCGATACATAATGGCCGGCGACAAGGCTGCTTATGATCCGATCATTCCGGGACCGGGCGACTGAGGCTCTTTTCCGCGGGCGGCTTCCGAAGGGATATCCCGCGGACGTGTTCAAGGCAGCGCGGCGTAAGCTGGAAATGCTCAACGCCGCGGCTCGGCTCGACGACCTGCTCATTCCGCCGGGCAACCGGCTCGAGGCGCTGTTCGGCGATCGGGCCGGACAACATTCGATCCGCGTAAACGACCGCTGGCGCATCTGCTTTGTCTGGACCGACGCCGGCGCAGAACAGGCCGAGTTCGTAGACTATCACTGAGCAGGACTAGAACCATGGCGAGCGAGATGGAGATCGTCGAGACGCTTCCGCCGATGCACCCGGGCGAAGTGCTACGGGAAGAGTTCCTCGAGCCGCTCGGCCTATCCGCCGGGCGCGTCGCCAAGGCTTGCGGCGTGCCTCGGACGCGAATCGAGCGTATCGCCAGTGAAGAGATCGGGATCACCGGCGACACGGCGGCGCGGCTGGCCCGCTTCTTCGGCACGACGGCGGAATTCTGGTTGAACCTACAGGTTCGCTATGAGCTGGCGACGGTCGAGAACGCCGCCCACGCCGAGCTGGCGAAGATCACGCGGTTCGAGGCGACGGCGGCGATGAAGGCCCGCCCAGCTTCATCGGTCGAAAAAAAATTATAGCCGAACCAAAAGTCGCAGCGACCCTTGCATCCGCCCTCGCCAAAGCTCGTCGCTCGCGACGGGCGTCCTCGAGGACGCCCTATGCCGGAGCCACTTCTCCCGCGAACGGGAGAAAGAATCGCGTCCTGGCCGGCTCCGAGAAATGCCCTAATGCTCTGTCTAGGATAATCGTAACCGAAATCGCGGTAATCTGATCGCCCCCGAGCGCTTGGACCGAGGAGACATTTGCATGTGCGGCATCGTCGGCATTCTCGGACGCGAGCCCGTCGCGCCCTCTCTCGTCGAGGCGCTGAAGCGGCTCGAATATCGCGGCTATGATTCCGCGGGCGTCGCGACGCTGGAAAAGGGCAAGCTCACGCGCCTGCGCGCCAGCGGCAAGCTGCGCAATCTCGAGGAGAAGCTTTCCACCTCGCCGCTGCTGGGAACGAGCGGCATAGGCCATACGCGCTGGGCGACGCATGGCCGCCCCACCGAGACCAACGCCCATCCGCATACGAGCGGCGGGCTCGCTGTGGTCCACAATGGCATCATCGAGAATTTTCGTGAATTGCGCGAGGAGCTGACCGGCAAGGGTCATGTCTTCGCCACCGAGACGGATACGGAAGTGGTCGCCCATCTCGTCGGCGAGGAGCGCAGCAAGGGCGCCGCGCCGCGCGAGGCGGTCGCGGCCGCGCTCGCTCGGCTGGAGGGCGCCTTCGCCCTCGCCTTCCTCTTCGAGGGCGAGGAGGATCTGCTGATCGGCGCCCGCCGCGGCGCGCCGCTCGCCACGGGCTGGGGCGACGAAGGCGTCTATCTCGGCTCCGACGCTCTTGCGCTCGCGCCTTTCGCGCGTCAGATCGCCTATCTCGAGGAGGGCGATCATGTCGTGCTGACGCGCGAGAAGATCACCTTCTACGACGTCGCCGGCAAGGAGTCGGAGCGCCGCCGCCAGCCGTTGCAGGCGGGCTCCTTCCTCGTGGACAAGGGCAATTACCGCCATTTCATGGCCAAGGAGATTCACGAGCAGCCGGAGGTCGTCGGCCGCACGCTCTCGCATTATCTCGATCTCTCGGCCGGCGAGGTGCGCCTACCCTTCACCCTGCCCTTCGACCCCAAAAAGCTCTCGCGCGTCACCATTTCCGCTTGCGGCACGGCCTATTACGCAGGACTCATCGCGCGCTATTGGATCGAGCGCTATGCGCGGCTCGCGGTGGATATCGATATCGCCTCGGAGTTCCGCTATCGCGAGGCGCCGCTGGCCGAGAATGGGCTGATGATCCTGGTCTCGCAATCGGGCGAGACGGCCGACACGCTGGCCGCGCTGCGCTACGCCAAGGCGCAGAGCCAGCACATTCTCTCCATCGTCAATGTCGAGACCTCGACCATCGCGCGCGAGAGCGACACCGTGGCTCTGACGCTCGCCGGCCCGGAGATCGGCGTCGCCTCGACCAAGGCCTTCACCTGCCAGCTCGCCGTTTTCGCCAGCCTCGCCATTGCGCTCGGCCGCGCCCGCGGCGTGCTGAGCGAGGCGGACGAAAAACGCCTGGTGCGCGAGCTGGCGGCGACGCCGGGCCAGATGGCCGCCGCCCTCGCCCGCGAGGCGCTGGTCGAGCCGGTGGCCCGCGATGTGGCGCGCGCCTCCAGCGTTCTGTATCTCGGCCGCGGCGGCGCCTATCCGCTGGCGTTGGAAGGCGCGCTGAAGCTGAAGGAGCTCTCCTATATTCATGCGGAAGGCTATGCGGCCGGCGAGCTGAAGCACGGGCCGATCGCGCTGATCGACTACGCCATGCCAGTGATCGTGCTGGCGCCGCCGGACGCCACTCTGGAGAAAACCGTCTCCAACCTACAGGAGGTCGCCGCGCGCGGCGGTCATCTCATCCTCATCGGCTCCGCCGCGGCGCGCGAGGCGGCGGCGGCCGAGCTCGCCGGCTTCATCGAGCTGCCGGAGATCGCCGGCGCCTTCGCGCCGCTGGTCTATGCGGTCCCCGTGCAATTGCTCGCCTATCATGTGGCGGTGTTCATGGGGAAGGATGTGGACCAGCCGCGCAATCTGGCCAAGAGCGTCACTGTGGAGTGAGGCGTCCGCTCCCCTCATCCTTCGAGACGCGGCCTGCGGCCGCTCCTCAGGATGAAGGGTTCGGCTTGCCGTCGCGAACGACAACGCGTCACAGCCGCTCGATCTTGCGGGCCGCCTCGTCGATGAGATCGGCGACCTGAAACAGCAGCTCCTTGTCCGGCGCGCCGGCGAGGCGCTGCTGCAGCACGGTCTTGAGATTGCCCATCGCCCGGAACACCGGCCCCGTGTCGACGCCCGCGCTTCTGGCGCGCAGCTCCTCCAAACGGGCGAGCGCCGTCTCCGCCTCCTTGCGATTCTCCGCGAGATGGGCCTTGCCCGCATCGGTGATCGCATAGAGCTTCTTGGCGCCCTCGGTCGGCTGGACCTCCACCTGTCCCAGCTCCTCGAGCAGGGTCAGCGTCGGATAGACGATGCCGGGGCTCGGCGCATAGGCGCCGCCGGTGCGCGTCTCGATCTCGCGGATGACGTCATAGCCATGGCGCGGCTCGCTCTCGAGCAGCAGCAGAATCACCAGCCGCAATTCGCCGCCCTCGAACATCCGCCGCCGTCCGCGGCCGCCGCCCCGCTCGCCCTCGCCGGGACCAAAGCCATGCCGCCCGCCGGCGCCGCGCATACCGCGGCCGCCACGGCCGAAGGGCTCGTCCCCGCCGCCGCGCATTCCCCTCATCCAGCCTCGCATCCAGCCGAAGGCCGGATGATCGCCGTGATCGGAATGTATGTGTTGATGCCTCATAAATGTGTCTCCTTTCGTTTAGACAGCTCTAAGATATATCTTATAACCATCTCGTCAAGCCCCTTCCGCGAGAAAGGTTGCGCCGGGACTCGAGGCGAACGAGACGCGCGGCGGGAAAAAGCAGTCAGGAGGGGCGACTTGAAAGATCGGCTCTAGGCGGCGCGCAGGCCTTTGGGCGGGCGCCGGGCGCCGCCGACGTCGAAAAAGTCGGTCATGTCGCGCAGCGCCCGCGCGCGCTCAGCGAGCATGTGACTCGCCGCAGTGCCGTCCTCGACCATTGCGGCGCTGTGCTTGGTCATTTGATTGAGCTCGCCGATAGAGGCGTTGATCTGCTGCAGCGCGGACGCCTGCTCGCCGGTTGCGCGCGAGATTTGCCGCACGGCGCCGTCCAGCGCATTCACCTCGCCGACGATCGCCCGCAGATCGCGCGCCACATTGCTCACCAGCTTCACGCCCGCGCCGACGGCGCTGCTCGACTCGCCGATCAGCAGCTTGATCTCCTCGCCCGCCTCGGCGGAGCGCAGAGCGAGCTGGCGCACCTCCTGCGCGACAATGGCGAAGCCCCTGCCCGCGGCGCCGGCGCGCGCCGCCTCCACGCCGGCGTTGAGCGCCAGCAGATTGGTCTGCGCGGCGAGCTGGTCGATGACCGAGAGAATCTGCGCCACCTGCAACGACGAGGTCTCGATCTTCGCCATGGCGCCGATCGTCTCGTCGACGAGCCCGCCGGAGGCCTCCGCCTTGGCGCGCGCCGAGGCGACCAGCGCATCGGCGCTCGCGGCGTTTTGCGCCGTCGCGCGCAGCGCCGCGGTGATGCCGGCAATGCCGGTCGTCATCTTCTCGAGATTGCCGGCCTGGCCTTCCGCGCGCTGCGCCAGAGCGTCGGCAGCATGCGCCATCTCGCCGGCCTGCGCGGTCATGTTCTGCGCCGCCTCCGTCACCAAAGCCATGCCGCCGCGCAATGTCTCCAGCGAATGATTGAAGTTGACGCGCAGCGCCTCGTATTGCGGCCCGAAGGCCTCGCTGATGCGATGGGTGAGCGCGCCATTCGACAATTGCCGCAGCCCATGGGCGAGCGTCGCCACCACCGCCTCGGTCGCCCGGCTGGCGGCGGCCGCCGCCTCATCGGCCGCATCCTTGGCGATGGCCGCGCGGCGGAATGTCTCGACGGCGCGCGCCATCTCGCCGACATCGTCGCGCCGCTCGCAATGCGGCACGAGGCCGCTCTTGTCGCCATTGGAGAGCGCGTTCACGCGGCTCGCGATCTCGAGCAGCGGCCGCGCTATGGCCGAGCCCGTGCGCCAACCGCCGAGCGCCGCGACAATGCCGGTGAGCGCCGCGGCGACCAAAATCCGATCGGCGATGCCGAGCGTCGTCGCCGCCAATTGCGCCTCGGGCGCGCTGAGCACGAGACTCCAGCCGAGACCGCGAAATCCGATGACCGGCGGCAGCTTCGCATAGACCGCCGACAGTCCGTCGATATTGCGGGATATCGCCTTCTCGGCGCCGATCTCGCGGCCGAGCCGATCGATCATCGGCGCCGCGGGCCTGCCGATCGCCTCGAGCGGAAACGCGCCCACGCCGACGCCAGTCGGCTGGAAGACGAGCAATGTCTTATGGCTCGCATCGACGAGATCATACCGAATATGGGAGCCGCCGAGATCGCCGCCGACGATGCTCATGCGCTCATATTCGCGCCGGACATAGCGGCGGAATATGTCGAGATCGACGAAGCTCACCCAGACGCCGATGACCTCGCCGTCCTTGCCGAGCGCGCGCGCAGCGATGGGAAAGGCGAAATCGGGCTCGGCCGATCGCGGAAGAATGTCGTTCACATCGATGAGCGTGTCGATGACGACATTGGTCGCGCGCTTGTTCTCGAGCACGGTCTTGCCGGCCATCGCATCGACGAACCAGCGCTCGCCGGCGAAATTCTGCGCATAGAGCGCTTCTGTCGGCAGCGGCTCGCCATCCTTGTCCTTGGTGTTGACGGCCAGCACCGAGCCGTCGCGCCCCAGCAACATCGTCAGATTGCTGTTTCGCTGCGTGGCGATCCAGCCGTTCATGAATATGGCGATGGGGCTACGCCCATCGACGCGCCGCCAATTCTGCGACTGCCAGATGATGGGCTGCGCCGTCGCCTGAATGACCGCATCGGCGGCGAAATCGCCGAGCGCGCGATTGATCGTGGCGCCGAGATCGAGCGTCGCCATGCGCAACGGCGAGAAGGACACATTCTCGAGATGCGGCGCGACGGCCAGCTCGAAAAACGCATAGAGAAACAAAATCGGCAGGACGCTGAAGCCGATCATCGCCACGGTGATCTTGGTCGCGATGGTCGCGCCGCGCATGTTCGTTCCTTCTCCAGCAAGCGACGGCGCACGGCCGATCGGGGCCGACCAATGTCCGACCAGCCCTCGGTCGGACGTAAAGAGACAAAGCTGCGCGCTGCTTCGAAACGAAAATTGTTTCTGCACTTTTACGGTTTTAGGTAAATAACTTTCTAACATGCGCCTCAGCGGCCGAGCGTCGCATGGGCGCGGCGCGGGTATTCGGGCGCGGCGCGTGAACTTCCAGCGCCGCCGACCAGCCGACGTCCGAGCCCGCCGAAACCAGACCATTCGCATTTTTCTGAACTCCCCCCCGCCAGATCGATATTTATCTATTTTACATGAAGAAGACAGCAGGCGCTGCTTTCTCTCATCGCCGGCGCGCTCGACGAGAAGCTTTGCTCCTTTCGCTAAAAAATTTCCGCCACAGCGGCATAAAATAGGAGTTCGGCGCTGCCGCACAGCGCGTCTGGTGCAAAAACAAGCTGAAAGCCCACCGTTTCAGCGTTGCGCGAATTCGCATTCGTAATGTAAATACAACATATATCTAAGGCTGAGCCGATTGCGAGCCTTTAAAAAGCGCCGGCGAAGCGTCCTCATCGACGCTCAGGGGCTTCTGGCGCGCGCCTCGGCTCGCATTCGATACGAGGGTTTTTATGCGCTCGAGCTGTGATGCGAGACAAAAATGGCTCCGCCACGGAGACGCAGCGCAGCTATACGGGCGTCGAGGATGTCGGCGCCGGCTATTATGCGACCTATGACATTTCGCAGAACGAGCAAGGACAGATCGGCGCAAGAGAAGAGAAATGGAGTGAAGCGTGGCGTATCTCCTCAGTGAAGGTAGCGAGCAATTCGATCGAAGCTTTCTCGCCGCGAGCGAGCAAAAGCTCGCCGATGTGATCCTCGCGGCCTTGCCGGATTCGGTCACGCCGCTGCGGCTGACCAGGATCGGCGTCATTGGCGCCGTCATCGCCGCGGCGGCGCTGATCGGCTGCCGCTGGTCGCATGCATGGCTGCCGGTCTTCGTCGCCGGAATAGCCATCAACTGGCTCGGCATGGCGCTCGACGGACCGCTCGCACGACGCCGCGCGCTGACGCATCCTCGGCTCGACGCCATCGGCCAGACCAATGATCTGATGTCGCAAGTCCTGCTGATCGTGATGTTCGGCGCGTCGCCATTTCTATCGCTTCAATCGGCCTTGGTCATTCTCGCCTGCTATCTGCTCTTCTCGGCCTATAATTACGTGCGCACGATCGCGCTGCAGGCGCGCCCGATGACCTATATCGGGATCGGCCCGACCGAGTTCCGCATTCTCATGACCGCATGGCCCTTTGCAGCGCTGGCCGGCGGCATAGATGTGACGGCGCCGGGCGGCGCGACCCGGCTGGACGCCGCAATGCTGATCCTCGCCGCGATCGGAGTTGCAGGACTCGCCGTGAAGGCGCTTGCCGACGCAAGGCGGCTCGCCGCGGAGGAGTGAGTCTGGAAGAGACAACGGCGCGGCCGTAAGGCGCGGAGACGCGCCGGCGGACCTTCGGCCTTGGTCACCGCGAAAATTCAGCCGAATCCCTCTCGTTAGTTGCTCAGTCGACGGGCGATGGGAACGAAGGACGGAAGAGGAATGCTATCCCCCGTCGGTCGGCATATCGTGAAGTCCTCGGGCTCACGCTCCACCATCAGCCTGGTCGCGGCGTCATTCGCCAGCCTCGCCCTGTCAAACCACTTTTCGGCGACGCGCTGCTTCAAATCGGCGAGTATTTTCATGTCATCGGGCGTTGCAAACAGACTGTTGATGGCTCGGACGCCTTCCGTCCCCGATACGATATCTGCGTCGCGCGCGAGAATGACGTGTATCCAACCATATGCCGTCATTGCGGCATAATACTTGTCCGCCATCGCCGTTGAGCAATTGCCGATCGGACAACGCGAGATGGCGTCGAGGACATAGCCCGTCTCCATCTTTTTGCTTTCGTAGTTCCCGAGGAATTGCTCCCACACTTTTTTGCTCCAGCCGGCGACGGGGGTTCTTCCCGGCTGATAAGGGCCATGCGGAAAGGGGGCGCAGGTCCCGGCCGTTTTCGCGCGATGGGCGACTAGAAGATTTGCGGCGACGTTCACTCCGGCGAAGCACAGGAGGAAGACGACAACGAGAAGCTTCGTGTCGAGCAGCCAATCCGGCAGCCCACGGCGCAATATCGAATGGCGGCTTTTCATGGGCAGCTTTTCTGCGTCGCGGGAAGCAAAAACGAAGCGATTTCTTTCGGAACTCCGAATCCGAACGGGCCGAAGTTCTTTGCGGACAGATATCCATTGCTCGACAGGTCCTCGACCGTCGCTATGACCGACGGGTGCAGGCCGATCGATTGCGTCTCGCTTGCCATGCCATCGACATTCGTCCCACCCGGCCTTCGAGCCCTCGACAGTCGATACAGACTCGCAATCTGTTCCGCCCTGTCATTGTGTGTTCGCAGCGTGTCGAAATAGCGCTTGAGCTGACTGGCGAATTTCGCCCGAAAGTAAGGCTGGCAAAATCGCTGGCGCTCTAGCCGGGACACGCAGGACAAATAGCCAGCGACATCCTTAATGTGCATCTGCCCGCGAGGATCTTGGACGTCCGCCGCCCACTGCTGCTCGGGGTCGACCCAATATTCGACTCGAGCGAGGGGCGTATGGATGGTCTGGGCTCCAGTCGGCATGCAAGCCTCGTCGAGACGCACTTCGATCTGCCTGATCTCTGGCGATCTACCCGCGAGCGCCTGATCGATCGCTTGTTGGCGAAGAGCGCGTCCCTCCGGGGAACGGGGCGGAACCATGCCCGTGACCGGATGGCCAATCGTCAGCGCCAGCAATTCAGGAAGGATGAAATTGTAACCTGCGTAGCAGATCGCGAACACGCCGGCGATTTTCATCAACTGTTTGACGAGTTTGAAACCTTCCGGCTTTGCACCGTCCTTTGTCTGGCTCAAAGAAAGTCTTTGGGTCTCCCCGCGGTTACGCTCATTCTCCGATTTTGTTCCGCGTTTTCCGAAGCTCATTTATCGCTCTCCGCATAGCGATGACATTCCTGCCCGACCGTCCAGTTCGGCGAGGATTTCGGCGGCGGGGAGCCGCCGAGAAACTCCTCGTTCACCTCGATCCGATCGGGCGACTGAAAGATGAAGATGCGCATTTGGCGCGGCGCGGCGTCGAACAGCTTTTTCCATTTCTCCATCGCCGCGCAATAACGGCGCGTGCGCGCCGGCCCGTGGCTTTCGAGATAGTCGCGTGGACTGGTGAAGTCGTCCGCGCCGAAGGCGCCGACTCGGAACCCGGCGAGGATGTGCTCGGGGGCATTTTTTAAATCGAAGGGAGATGGACCCTCGAAGGCGATCTTGGCGCGCTGCTCCGGTCTCGCATTCTCGATGCGCCAAACGGTCGGTCCGGCGGCGATCACGAGAACCGCCGCTGCGCCCGCGCGACCGAGATCGAGCGCGATTTCCGGGGCCTCCTTTTGGTCTTTGACGCTCGGCGGACTATCGACGATGGCGACATGAAGCAGCCGATTGTAAAGCGCTGGCTCGTCCGGCGACGTGGCCATTGCCCTCAATCGCTTGGCGCTCTTCGCAAGCCTTTTTACGTCCCCGCCGAAAATGATGTCGCGAGGAGACGCCGAACGGCGGATATTCTCCTCGTCCAGAGCGTCTAAGCTCGGAGCGTTCAGAAAAATTATCGCCGGAATCCGCCCGGCCTGCGAGACGAATCCGATCAAAGCTACAATTCCAAAAAGCAATAGAAATGGTCTCATAAATCGAAAATCCACACAGAGCCGAACCAGCCGCTCGTCGCTCTCGAGTGTGAGTCCTGAAAATTAAGAAATAGCGAAATTCATCCACGGCAAAGACTTAAACAGAGAGGGCCGACGTGAGGCGTGCGATTGGTGACAATGAAACAGATGACGCCGAACGCGAGCGTATTACGACTCGATCGACTCATAGCGGCGAAGCAATCTAGGCCTTGCTTCGCGGCGCACGCAGTTGGTCGCAATGTCGCGACCGATGCCTATTTCTAAGCGCTCGTCAGTTTCGGCTCGGACACCCACAATCATCGAATTCGGCGCCTTGCCGAAGGTCCTATTTTGACGCATCGCTCCCCTCCCCGCTTGACTCCCGCCCCCGCCATGCCCCACCCACGCGGCATGAGCACGCCCTTCGACGACATCCGCAATCTTCTCGCCGATCTCCCCGCCCCCAGCAGTGACAGCGTGGACGCCGTGCGGCGGCGCGACGCCGAGCTCACCAAGCCGCCGGGCGCGCTGGGGCGGCTGGAGGAGATCGTCGAATGGCTGGCGGCCTGGCAGGGCAGCGCGGAGCCGCGGATCGAGCGGCCGCTCGTCGCCGTCTTCGCGGGGAATCACGGCGTCACGGCCAAGGGCGTCTCCGCCTTTCCCGCCGCCGTCACGCGGCAGATGCTGGATAATTTCACCGTCGGCGGCGCGGCGATCAATCAGATCTGCAAGGCCAATGGCGTCGGCCTCAAGGTCTTCGAGCTAGCGCTCGAGCATCCGACACGCGATTTCACGACGAGCGCCGCAATGGAGGAGCGCGAGGCCGCCGGCACTCTGGTCTATGGCATGGAGGCGGTGGACGGCGGGATCGATCTTTTGGCGCCGGGCGAGATGGGCATAGGCAACACCAGCTCGGCGGCGGCGATCTACGCCGCGCTCTATGGCGGGCCGGCGGCGCGCTGGACCGGGCGCGGAACCGGCGTCGACGACGAAGGGCTCGCGCGCAAGAACGCCGTCATCGACGAGGCGCTCGCCTTTCACGCCGGACATTTGTCCGATCCGCTGGAGATTTTGCGCCGGCTCGGCGGGCGCGAGATCGCCGGCATGATGGGCGCGATGCTCGCGGCGCGGCGCAATCGCATCCCCGTGCTGCTCGACGGCTATGTCGCCTGCGCGGCGGCGGCGCTGCTGCATGCGACGAGCCCGGACGCCATCGCCCATTGCCTCGCCGGCCATGTCTCGGCGGAGGGCGCGCATAGGGATGTGCTGGAGCGGCTCGGCAAGAAGCCGCTGCTCGATCTCGGCATGCGGCTCGGCGAGGGCTCCGGCGCCGCGCTGGCGATCGGCGTCGTCAAGGCGGCGCTCGCCTGCCACAGCGGGATGGCGACTTTCGCCAGCGCCGGCGTCAGCGGCAAGGATTAGGACGCGTCATTCCCGGCCGCTGAATTTCCCGGGCTCACGACGCCGCCGCCAACACCTTGCGGCGCTTCACCTCCGCGCGCATCAGATCGAGGCATTCCTTGGTCGAGGCCATGTCCAGCGCGGTGAGGCCGAGGCCCGTCTCGAAGGAAGGGTCGGCGCCGGCCGCCATCAATTGCGCCACGGCGCGGGCGCGGCCGGAGGAGGCGGCGAACATCAGCGGCGTCGCGGCGTTGACATTTATGTGCTGAATGTCGATTCCGGCGCGGATCAGCAGCGCGATATTCTCCTCTATCTCGCCGACACAGGCGAGCCACAGCGCCTGATTGCCGTCCACATTGGTCGCATGGAGATCGGCGCCGGCCTGCAGCAGCTCGGCCACCAGCGCCGGCGGGGCGAGGCGCGCGGCGACCATCAGCGGCGTCACATTGTCCTTGTTGCGGCCATTGGCGTCGCCGGGCGCAAAGCCGTGCTCGGCCAGAAAAGCCTCCAGGGCCGGGCTCAGCGCCGCCGTGGCGGGGGGCGCGGAACGCTCGGCGATCGCCCAGGCCTCATAGCCGCCGTCGAGGCTGTAGACGTCCGAAAAGCCCTGCTCGGCGAAATATTTGGCGTAGGCCTGGCTGGAATTGCCGTGATAGCAGCAGAACACGACCGGCCGGTCCTTCGGCGTCAGAGTGACGAAGGAGGAGATGTTCTCCCGCGTCGCCAGCTCGGCCCCGTCTATATGGCCGCGCGCGAAAGAGTCCGGATCGCGCACGTCTATCACCAGCGCGCGCCCGCGCCCGATGATCTGACGCGCCGCGATGACGTCGATCCTGCGAAAATTCGCCTGCATGCCGCATTTCTCCCTTCGATCGCCCCGCGACATGCGAAGTCGGGGCCAACCGCCCCTCAGGGACCGCGCGCGCTGGTTTTCGGCGCCCTCGTCGGCTAGAGTCATTCCGGTTCCAATCGAACCAGAATGACTCTCGATTTCCTTGTTCTGCCGTGTTTTCTTCACGCGAACCGGTTCCCACTTCGCTCGAAAACACTCTAGGCTTCACGGAAGGAGGCGCGACATGCGGGACACGGTGGAGAATTTCGAGGAACGGGCGCGGCTCGACGGCCGCATCGCGCTGGCGATCGTCACTTTCGCCACCGCCTATGGGCTCGTCGCTCTGCTCGATCGCGTCGGCGCGCCGGAGCGGCTGGTGGCGCTGGTGTCGCCCTATTTCACCGTGGTCGCTCTGGCCGCGCTGGGCTTTCTGCTGCATTCCATGCGCGTGTCCTTCTATTACGCGGCGGGACGCGCGGCGCCGGCCGCCTATGTCGGATTCGCGCAGGCGGCGCTGGTCACGGGCCTCGCGGCGCCTTTCGCGGCGCGGCTCACCGGCGCCGGCTCGCCGCTCGGCGTGACGCTCGGCCTGCTGCTCGGCGTCGCGCTCATCGGCGCGGCGATGGGGCCGATCCTGCGCAAGACCGGGGCCTTCTCGCTGTCCGATCTGCTGGCGGCGCGCTTCTCGCGCATGGAGCCGCGGCTCGGCATGATCGCCGTCGCCGCGCTCACCTCGGCGATCGTGGCGCTCGCCGGCTATCAGACGGCGGTGGACGCGCTGGTCGGCTTCACTGGCGCGGGCCGGCCCTTCGCGGCCTTCTTCATCGGCGCGGCGATTCTCCTGATCGCGGGACCGGGCGGCGTCGGCGGCGTGCTGTGGAGCGCCTGCGCCGCCGCGGGCGTGCTGATGGCGGGCTTCGCTCTGCCGCAGATCGCCCTCATGGCCGAAGGCTTTCCGACGCCCTTGCCGCTCATCGGCGATCAGGCCGCCTGGAGCGAGGCGACGCGCATCATCCAGAATTGGCGGCTGGCCCGGCCTGCGCCGGTCGCGCTCGAGATCACCACAGCGCTCGGCCTGGCGCTCGGCTTGGCCACTCTCGCGCCCGCCCTCGCCCCATCGGTGGCGACGCGGGATGTGGCGGCGGCGCGGCGGGCCGGGATCGCGGCCATGTTCTGGACATTGACGGCGGCGGCGCTGGTGGCGGCGACCGTCGCCTCCTCCGCGCTGATCGTCTCCAATGTCGCCGTCGGCCAGACACCGGAACGGCTCCCCGAATCCATCTATTCGGCGAGCGCGCGCGGCCTGCTGCAGATTTGCGGCGCCAAGGCGGACGGGCCGGCGCAGGCGCGCGCCGCCTGCCTCGCTCGCAAGCTGGCGCCCGCCGCGCCGCTGCGGCCGGAGGATATTTCCGTGCGCGCGGAATATCTCATCGGCGCCCTGCCGCAATTGGCCAAGCTCGGCGCCGCGCTCAGCGGCCTCGTCGCCTCCGGCGTCATCGCCGTCGGCCTGGCGCTGGCGGCGGCCAGCCTGCACGCCTGCGCCGCCGCGGTCGGCCATGACGCGCTCTATCGGCTGCGCGCCGAATCGGCGCTGACCAGCCGGCGCCTCGCCATCACGCGGCTGGCGCTGGTCGGCGTCACCGCGCTCGGCTCGGCGACGAGCGCGGCCAACGCCATAGACGCGCGCACGCTCGTCGGCATGGCGCTCGCGCTGTCGGCGGCGGGCTTCGTTCCGCTGATCGGCCTCGCGCTGTTTCCGCGCGCGCAAGACCGCGACGCGATGGTCGGCCAATTGGCGGGCGTCGCGACAATGGCGGTGACGCTGGTCGTCGATTCGGCGCCGCCGGACATAGAGCAGCTCGCCTGGGCGGGACTCTGCGGCGCCATAGCCGGACTGCTCGCCGGCGGCGTTTCGGCGCAGGCTTTCTCGAGAGAGACGCCGCAATCACGTAATTTCGTGGAAGAGATTTTACGCGGCGAAGGCAATGTGCTACATCTCGATAAAGGAGCCTGAGATGCAATATTGTGTCGAATCGCTGTGAGAAGAAGCTGACAATGGCGAAAAAGCACAATTCGGGTAAAAACATCAGCGTTGTTGCAAGAGAAAGCTCTGAGTTCCCTGCCGAGAAGGCCTATGTCGAGGATCGCCGCAAGAGCTTTATAACATTGGGCGGCTGCTCTACTTATGAGAGCGGTCTCCGGCTGAATGAAGGTCTTTTCCGATCGCGCGGACATTTGTGGCGCCGCCCGACGATCGCGCTGGTCGCCGATCCGATCGAGAAGATCGATTCGCGCTTCTCCTGCCTGCCGCCGGAATTCCTGACCTATCTCGTCAATGACGCGAAAAAGCTGCATCTGCCGAATCTTCTGGAGATGGACGCGGAGCTGCTGATCTTCGACTTGACGCGCGATCTGCGCAGCGGCGTCGTCGCTCTGAGCGAGACGCAATTCGTCATCGATCCGCTCGAGGGCGTCCATATTCTCGAGGGCCTGACGCCCGAGACGATGAATCAGGACGTCTTCGACAAGGTCTTCAAAGGCGGCGAGCGCATTTCCTTCCACGCCAATTGGGCGCGGTTCTTCCCGCTGTGGAAGCGCGCCTTCGCGCGATCGATCGAGATTTTGTCGCGGAAATTCTCGCGCCTCGTGCTACTCGAGCATTATTTCACCTGCAAGGTGAATGGCGTCCCCTACACCTATGACTTCGCGCCCGGAGCCGCGGAGATGGCGAATGTCGCGCTCGAGAAAATGTATGATTTCGCGCGCAGCTTCGACAATATCTCCTTCATCTCGCTGCCGCGGAAGCTGTTCATCACCGGCCGCGAGGCGCCCTGGGGCGGACCGAGCGACACGCATTACTTGCCAGAGGTCTATCTTCTCTACGCCGAGAAGACCGCGCAGCTGCTCTTCCCCGAACGCGAGGACGGCAGCCGCGCCATCATCGATCAGCTCTTCCTCCGGGCGGCGGAGCGCGATGATCTGATCGTGCAAATTCAGGCCCTCACCGAGGAGCGCGACCGGCTGGCGACCGACAACGCCGCTTTCGCCGCCGCGCGCGACGCCGCGCTGGAGGAACGAGACGAGATGCGCGCGCGGCTCGAAGGCGCGGCCGACGATACGCTCACGCCCCGCGACGATCATGCCCCCGCCACAGCGGAGAATGACGCCGATTTCGTCGAGTGTGAGAGCGCGACGATCGAGACGAGAGTGATCAGAGCCGAGCGCGACGCCGCCCTTGCCGAAAAGGCCGCGGCTGTCGCCGAGCGCGCTCTCGCGCTCTATGAGAGAGAGGCGATGCGAAGGGAGCGCGACGCCGCCGTCGCGGACCGTGATCGCATCCTCGGCGAAAATGCCGCCATGGCCGCCGAATGGAGCAAGGAAGCTCACGAGAAGGAGGCGATGCGGGCCGAGCGCGACGCGGCCATTGCGAACGCCGAGGCCTTTGCGGCGGACCGCGATCGCATCATGGGCGAAAACGCCGCCATGGCCGCCGAATGGAGCAAGGAGGCGCATGAGAAGGAGGCGATGCGCGCGGAGCGCGACCAAGCCGTCGCCGACGCCCACGCCTTTGCGGCCGATCGCGATCGCGTCCTGGCCGAAAGCACCGCCTTGCTCGTCGAGCGCGATCGGGCGTCCAGCGAGATCGACGAGATCATCGCCCAGCTCGAGGCCGCTCTCGCGCATAGCGAGGAGCTCGCCGCCGAGCGCGACCGCCTCGCCGCCGAGAAAGCCGCGCTCATCTCTGAGCGCGACGACGCCCGCGGAGCGAGCCTCGTCGACGCCCAGTGACGCCGCGAGAGGCCCGGCGGAGAGGGCTCTCTATCCTTCCCTCCCTTTTCTGCTATAAGCCCCTCGCGCGCCCGGTTTTCCGGGCGGCTCCGCTCGCGGCGACCCTCGCTGGACGACATCCCGGCCCCGGCCGCGGCCTGCGGACCCACACCAGAAAACGAAAAGGACCTCACCGATGTCGATCACTGCGGAGCGCAAGCAGGCGCTCATCAAGGAATATGCGACCAAGCCGGACGACACCGGCTCGCCGGAAGTGCAGGTGGCGATCCTCACCGAGCGCATCACCAATCTGACCGGGCATTTCAAGACCCATGTGAAGGACAATCATTCGCGTCGCGGTCTCTTGAAGCTCGTGTCGCAGCGTCGCCAGCTGCTCGACTACGTGAAGTCGAGAGACGAGCCGCGCTATCGCTCCATCATCGAGCGTCTCGGCATTCGTCGCTGAGTTCACGCCCGCTCGCGGGACGAGCCTCGAAAGAGGCCGAGAGAAAGCGAGATCGCGGTCCGCCGCGATTTCGCGTATGAAAAAACGGTTCGGCCGAACGATTCGGCCGCTTCATTGCCGGAAGGGATGCGCGAAAGGGCGGCCCTTCCAACGTTCGGCGGGCGGCATGGGGCCGCGCCGCCGGCCCTCGGCAGATCGTCATGGCAGGATCGCCGGACGCTGAGGCGAGGATCTTTCGAAGCGTTCGCGGCTTCGCGTCTTTGAAAATCCCCGCCCCGCAGCCTCTCGCCGTCTTGCCCATGACGCCTCGCCAAGCCGACGCGCAACATGGCGCGTCATGAGAGAAAGACGAAAAGACATGTTCCAGATCCATCGCGAAGAGCTCGACTGGGCGGGTCGCAAGCTGATCCTCGAGACCGGCAAGATCGCCCGCCAGGCGGACGGCGCCGTTTTCGCCAGCTGGGGCGAGACCACTGTGCTCGCGACCGTCGTCTCGGCCAAGGCGCCCAAGCCCGGCCAGGACTTCTTCCCGCTGACCGTGAACTACCAGGAGAAAGCCTTCGCCGCCGGCCGCATTCCGGGCGGCTATTTCAAGCGCGAAGGCCGCCCCAGCGAGCGCGAGACGCTGGTCTCCCGCCTCATCGACCGGCCGATCCGCCCGCTCTTCCCCGACGGCTATCGCAATGACACGCAGGTCATCGTGACCGTGCTCAGCCATGACCTCGAGAATGACCCGGATATTCTCGCCATGGTCGCGGCCTCGGCGGCGCTGACGCTCTCCGGCATTCCCTTCATGGGGCCGATCGGCGGCGCCCGCGTCGGCTATATCAACGGCCAGCTCAAGCTCAATCCGACGATCGAGGAGATGAAGCTCTCGGCGCTCGACCTCGTCGTCGCCGGCACGTCGGACGCCGTGCTGATGGTGGAATCGGAGGCGCAGGAGCTCTCCGAGGATCTGATGCTCGAGGCGGTGATGACTGGCCATCGCGGCTTCCAGCCGGTGATCGACGCGATCATCCGCCTCGCCGAGCGCGCCGCCAAGGATCCGCGCGACCTCAATGTTGTCGACAAGACCGAGGTCGACGCCGCCGTCGACGCCATCGCCGAGGCCGAGCTGCGCGCCGCCTATAAGATCACGGTGAAGCAGGATCGCTACGCCGCGGTGGACGCAGTGAAGGCCAAGGTCTTCGCCGGCCTGCTGCCGGAAGGCGGCGAGGCGAAATTCTCCAAGGAGCATGTCGCCGAGGCCTTCCACGATCTGCAGGCCAAGGTCGTGCGCTGGAACATTCTCGACGACGGCATTCGCATCGACGGCCGCGACGTGAAGACGGTGCGCCCGATCGTCGCCGAGGTGGGCGTGCTGCCGCGCGCGCATGGCTCGGCCCTGTTCACCCGCGGCGAAACGCAGGCGCTGGTCGTCGCCACGCTCGGCACGGGCGAGGACGAGCAATTCGTCGACTCGCTCGAGGGGACCTATAAGGAGCGCTTCCTGCTCCACTACAACTTCCCTCCCTACTCCGTCGGCGAGACGGGCCGCATGGGCTCGCCCGGCCGCCGCGAGATCGGCCATGGCAAGCTCGCCTGGCGCGCCATCCGCCCGATGCTGCCGGCGGCCGCTGAATTCCCCTACACGCTGCGCGTCGTCTCGGAGATCACCGAGTCCAACGGCTCCTCGTCCATGGCCACTGTCTGCGGCTCCTCGCTGGCGCTGATGGACGCGGGCGTGCCGCTGAAGAAGCCGACGGCGGGCATCGCCATGGGCCTCATCCTCGAGGGTGAGCGCTTCGCGGTTCTCTCCGACATTCTCGGCGACGAGGACCATCTCGGCGACATGGACTTCAAGGTGGCGGGCACGTCGGACGGCGTCACCTCGCTGCAGATGGACATAAAGATCGCCGGCATCACCGAGGAGATCATGCGCGTCGCGCTCGCCCAGGCGCGCGACGGCCGTCTGCACATCCTCGGCGAGATGTCCAAGGCGCTCACCACCTCGCGCGCCGAGCTCGGCGAGTTCGCGCCGCGCATCGAGACGCTGAAGATCGCCACCGACAAGATCCGCGAAGTGATCGGCACCGGCGGCAAGGTCATTCGCGAGATCGTCGAGAAGACCGGCGCCAAGATCAATATCGAGGACGACGGCACGGTGAAGGTCGCCTCCTCCGACGGCAACTCCATCAAGGCGGCGATCAATTGGATCAAGTCGATCGCCTCCGATCCGGAGGTCGGCCAGATCTATGAGGGAACCGTGGTGAAGACCGCCGACTTCGGCGCCTTCGTCAATTTCTTCGGCGCCAAGGACGGCCTCGTTCACATCTCGCAGCTCTCCAAGCAGCGCGTGAACAAGACCACCGATGTGGTGAAGGAAGGCGACAAGGTGAAGGTGAAGCTGCTCGGCTTCGACGATCGCGGCAAGGTGCGCCTCTCCATGCGCGTCGTCGATCAGCAGACCGGCGAAGACCTCGAGGCCAAGGAAAAGGCCGAGGCGGCTAACGCCGGCGAGTGACACGACAGATGGGGCTCGCCCGGCGCGGACCCTCATCCGACCCGGCTGCGCCGGGCCACCTTCTCCCGCAAGCGGGAGAAGGAAGCGCCTTTTTCTTCGAGTAGGCGCGATATCGAAAAAGCGGGCGCCGCGTTCGACGCCGCACCCCTTCTCCCGCTCGCGGGAGAATATGGCCCCGCGAAGCGGGGTCGGATGAGGGCGCCTCGCGATCCGTTTCGCAGGAACTTTTTCCAATGCGATTGCATCTCGCTTTTCTCGCCGCCCTTCTCTCCTCCGCCTCCCCCGTCGTCGCCGAGACCGCGCCGCTCGAGCGCATTCTCTCCGCGACGCCGATCTATCTCTCCGATGGCGGCGGCCGTGATCTCGCCGTGCTCGTCGACAATCTCGACACTGGCGCCGATCTCTATGTCTATCTCGGGCTCGATCAGGACGCTCTGCGCGCCGGCGCCAAGCCTGCCTTCGTCAAGAAGAACGCCGCCTGGAATGGCGGCATGGCCGGCCAGCGGCCTTCGCTGGCGGTGAGCGACAAGGGCTCGCTGCTGATCAAATCCGAGAATGATTCGATCGGCCGCGACCGCTGGAGCGAGACTTTGACGGTGATCCGCCGCAATGGCGCGCTCATCGTCGCCGGCTTCACCTATGCGGCGCGCGACACGATCGACCCCAACGCCGGCGGGACCTGCGACCTCAATTTCCTCGCAGGCAAGGGAACGCGCAACGGCAAGAAGGTGGAGATAAAGGCGCAGACCATTTCCCTCGCCGATTGGTCGGAGGACAAGCTTCCGAAAGAGTGCAAATTCTAGAGCCGACCCCTATCGCCTCGCTCCATTTGCGAAGGCCGAGCGTGAAGGCCAAACATGCTCGTCGACGAGAAATACTTTGCTCCGAAAACGCCGGCCTCAGTCATCGCCGTGGGCGATGCTTTCGAAGCGCTGCTGATTCGGTCGATGCTCGAAAGCCTCGGCGCGGCTGTGCTCTTGCACCTCGTCGGGACGCCGGAAGATTTCCTGCTCACGCTCGAGCGGAAAGAACATGATCCGAAACTCGTCGTCATCTGCGGACACGGTGACGAAAACGGCTTGGTGTTCGGCGATTATGGCGATGGCGTAGACGTCGGCGCGCTCGTCGACGGCTCGCTGCCGGCGGCCGCCATCGCAAAGCGCGCTCGAATGCCGGGAGCGATCGTCGTCAGCACGGCCTGCCTGTCCGGCGATGCGGCTTTTGCGAAGGCCTTCCTCGAAGCGGGCGCCGCCGCCTATATCGCGCCAGCGGACTGTCCCGACGCCTCGGACGCCGCGCTCTTCGTTCACTATTTGCTTCATTCTCTGCTGAGGCGAGGCCTGTCCCCGGAACGGGCCTTCGACCGAGCGCGCCACGCCGATCCGGCCTTAGACATGTTCCGGCTGCACAAGCCCTGATCCGAGGCGGCTGAACCGCCGCCCGCTTCATTCACCCTCCCTCCGGAAAGCGGATGCGAATGTCATCCACCCTTGCTAAGGAAGGACCGCAAAAGAGGGACTAAAGGCGTGAACGAGGCGGCGAAAACCGATTTTTCGAGCGGCGACGCTCTCGGCGCGATATTGGCGTCGTTTCAGCGCGCGGGCTTTACCCGCTGCGAGCCGAAGATATTGCAGCCGGCCGGCGTCTTCCTCGACCGCTCGGGCGAGGATTTCCGCGGCCGTCTCTATCTGACCAGCGACGCCGCCGGCGACGACGTCTGCCTGCGGCCGGAATATACGATCCCCGTCTGCCTCGCCTATCTCGCTTCGGCCACGGCGGGCGCGCCGGCCTCCTTCGCCTATGGCGGCACTGTGTTCCGCTTCCCCGCCGAGGGCGAGACGGGCAGCGGCGAGCTGTTGCAGGCCGGGCTCGAGAGCTTCGGCCGTGACGATTGCGAAGCCGCCGACGCCGAGATTCTCGCCGCCGCCCTCGAGGCCGCCTCCTCGGCCGACGGCGGCGCGCTGCATGTGGAGACCGGAGACGCCGGCCTCGTCTCCACCTTTCTGGATCGGCTCGACCTGCCGCCCGCCTGGCGCCGGCGTCTCGAGACGGGACACGCCCGCGGCGAGTCGCTCACTGAGATTTTCGCCCCGCCGGCCAATGGCAAGGAGCACGCCGGCGTGCTCGCCGCGCTCGAGAAGGTGGACGCCAAGGAGGCGCGCGCGCTCGTCGAGGATCTTCTGTCCATCGCCGGCATTTCGCCGGTCGGCGGCCGCAGCGCCGGGGAGATCGCCGAGCGCTTTCTGGATCAGGCCGCTCTCGCCGGCGGCGCCGGAGTGAGCGCCGAGACGCATGCGCTGGTCGACGCCTTTTTTTCCGTGCAGGGGCAGATCGACGAGGCCTCCGCCGCGCTGCGCAAGCTCGCGAAGGACGTCTCGCTCGATCTGACCGCGGCGCTCGACTCGCTCGACACGCGCTCCGGCTTTCTCGCGGCGCGCGGCGTCGATCTCGATCGCGTGCGCTTCTCCGCGAGCTTCGCCCGGAGGCTCGATTATTACTCGGGCTTCGTCTTCGAGGCGCGGCGCGAGCCCGCCGGCCCGGCGCTCATCGGCGGCGGGCGCTACGACCGCCTGCTGAAGACGCTGGGCGCGAAACAGGACATCCCCGCTGTCGGCGCGGCCATATGGGTCGATCGGCTGACGGCGCGCAAAGGAAGCGCGGCATGACCGCAACGACGACCGACAGACTCATCGTCGCCGTTCCCTCCAAGGGCCGGCTGCAGGAGAACGCCAACGCCTTTTTCGCCCGCGCGGGCATAGAGGTGACGCAGGGGCGCGGGGCGCGCGACTATCGCGGCCAGCTCGCCGGAGTGGAGGACGCCGAGGCGGCCTTTCTCTCCGCCTCCGAGATCACCTCGCGGCTCGCCAGCGGCGACGTCCATCTCGGCGTGACCGGGGAAGACCTCGTGCGCGAGACGATTCCCGACGCCGCGAGCAAGGTGGAGATTTTGGCGCCGCTCGGCTTCGGCAAGGCCAATGTGGTTGTCGCCGTTCCGCAGGCCTGGATCGACGTGCGGACCATGGCCGATCTCGCCGATGTCTCGGCCGGCTTTCGCGCGCGCCATGGCCGCGGCCTGCGCGTCGCCACCAAATATATTCACACGACGCGGCGCTTCTTCGCCAAGCACGCCATCGGCGATTATCGCATCGTCGAGAGCTCCGGCGCCACGGAAGGCGCGCCGGCGGCGGGCTCCGCCGATCTCATCGTGGACATCACCACCACCGGCGCGACGCTCGTCGCCAATGCGCTGAAGACTTTGGACGATGGCGTGATCCTGCGCTCGCAGGCCAATCTCGTCGCCTCGCTTTCCGCGCCCTGGACGCCGCGGGCGCGGGAGGCGGCGCGCATCATCCTCTCGCGCATAGCGGCCGAGGAGCAAGCGCGCACGACGCGCGAGATCCGCGCCCGCCTGACGCTGGACGAGGCGCTGCTCGCCGAAGCTACGGAGAAATATTCCGTGGAGCTGCGCGAGCGCGGCGACGGCGGCTTCGTCACCTTCTCCGCCCCGGCGGATGGCGCGCCGCAATTCGCCGATTGGCTGATCGCCAAAGGCGCGCGCACCGTGACCAGCGCGCGGCTCGATTATGTGTTCAGCGCGGAAAACGCGCTGTGGAGCCGGTTGCAAGGGCGGATTTGACGGGGTTTGGCCTGATACGTTTTCCCGCTGATCGCTTCGCATTACGATCGAGAACTCGCCCCGCGTCATTGCGAGCGAAGCGAAGCAATCCAGAGTTGCGGGGTGGCTACTGGATTGCTTCGTCGCTACGCTCCTCGCAATGACGCGAACCGATTATCCGGATTGTCATGAGGAGCCGGCGTCTCGAAGGGTCGTCGAAGCGCCGCCCGCTGGAGCATCCTTCGAGGCTTTTTGCGTTCCACAAAAAGCGCCTCAGGATGAGGGGACTGAATTTCGGGCTTTTCCCATTTTGAGAATTCGCCGATGATCGGCGTCGTCCCCGGCGCTGGCGGAGTGGCGCGACGCGCCGGGGACCCAAAGCCGAACTCGTTACACTGCGGCTTCGGACGCCCGCCGGCTTCGACGCGCCGGCGGATGTGCGAGGACTGTCAATGCGTGTGGCGCAATAGCAGCAGCAACGCGATCGGATTGGTCGTCACATAGCGCAAGAACAGCCGGCGCGGCTCGAGCCGAAGACGGAAGGCCCATTCGAGCCCCGCCTTCTGCATCCACATCGGGGCGCGCTTCTTGGCGCCGGCCACGAAATCGAACAGGCCCCCAGATGTCTTGATCACTTTGACGTTTCGAAGGCGATCGCTCCATTTTCGCACGAATTCCTGCTCGCGCGGCACGCCCAGCGCCAGCCAGACGATATCGGGCGCCAGCTCGTCGATCTCGTCGATCTTGCGCTCCAGCTCCTCGCCGGTGAGATAGCCATGCGAGCGGCCGACGATGCGCAGGCCTGGAAAGCGGCGCATTGTGACCTCATAGGTCGCGCGATTGATCTCTTCCGTCGCGCCATAGAGGTAGAAGGTGACGCCCTCCCGCGCGGCCATTTCGGCGACGAGCGGATAGAGATCGGTGGTGGCGACGCGCTCCGGCAGCGCCCGCGCGCCCAGCAGGCGCGAGGCGAAGACGAACGGTTGGCCGTCGGCGCTGATGAGATCGGCCTCGTCGACGAGCTCGGCGAATTCGCGGCTGGCGCGGCGACGCGCCAGCACCTCGCCATTGACGGAGGTGAGATAGAGCGGCCCATTCTCCCGCGCGGGGCGGAGAGCCGCCTCGATCATCAGCCGCGCGGTCGCCGCGAGATCGAGCCGAGCGACGCGAACGCCGCCAACAGTGACCTCCTCGATGTCCCGGAACGCCGGTTTACGCTGGAACGCCATGAATACGCTACCCTTTTTTCGCCTGCCGTCCCGTTTCGAAACGTGGTCGGCAATGTCGAAGGGTAGGCTGAGAGATACGTGCCAGACAGAATCGGGGCTGTTCTGTGCGGATTCGAAACGGGATGACGGACGGAACTTCGGTCCTGTCCGCTCAAAGCGGCCGGCGGGCCGGCGAGGGATCGCTGTCCAGCCGCGCGAAGAGCAGATGGTCGCGCCATTGGCCGTTGATGTTGAGATAGGCCCGCGCGAAGCCCTCCTGATGGAAGCCATTGCGCTCCAGCAGCCGAATGGAGGCGGCGTTGGACGGCAGGCACGCGGCCTCGACGCGATGCAGGCGCTGGCGGCTGAAGGCGTAATCCAGCGCCGCACGCACGGCGCGGGACATATAGCCCTTGCCGGCATAGGGCTCGCCCATCCAATAGCCGAGCGTCGCCGCCTGGGACACGCCGCGCCGCACATGGCCGAGCGTCAGGCCGCCGACGAGAACATCGTCCGCCTCGCGGAAGACGAAGAAGGAATAGGCCTCGTCGCGCGCCATCTCCTCGGCGTGGCGGCGCACGCGATAGCGAAAGCTCCCGCGGGTGAGATCATCGGAGGGCCAGGTCGGCTCCCAGGGCGTCAGAAAGGCGCGGCTTCGCTCGCGCAAAGACGCCCAGGCGACGAAATCCCGCATCTCCGAGCTGCGCAGATAGACGCCATCGCCGCGCAGCGGCAGATCGCGATAGGCGGGAACGAGGCCGAAGAGCGCCATGGCAACCCTCTCAGACCGTGGCGCGCGCCGCGCGCGCGCGCTCGGAAATGAAGGCCGCGACCTTGCCGGAATCATTGTCGAGCACGGTGAAACGCTCGCGCGCGCCCTGAATATGCGCGAGATGCTCGGGCAGCGGCGGGCGCTTGCCGATGGCGCGCTCCACCGCATCCGGGAATTTCGCCGGATGGGCGGTGGCGAGCGAAACGATCGGCGTCGCGGGGTCGATCGCGAGGCGTTTTCTCGCCGAATGAACGCCGGTGGCGGCGTGCGGATCGAGAATATAGCCGGTCTCGCGATAGGTGCGGGCGATCTCTTGCGTCGTGTCGGCCTCATAGGCCGCGCTGGCCTCGAATTCCGCGCGGATCGCTTCGAGCGGCGCGGTGGCGACGGTAAAGCCCTTGGACTGATCCAGCGCGCCCATCAGCCCGCGAATCTGCGCGGCGTCGCGGCCATAGACGTCGAACAGCAGACGCTCGAAATTGGACGAGATCTGAATATCCATCGATGGCGATTGCGTCGGCGTCACGCCGCGCAGCTCATAGCGCCCGCTCGCCAGCGTGCGCGCGAGAATATCGTTGGAATTGGTGCCGATGACGAGCTTGCCGACCGGCAAGCCCATGCGCTTGGCCACATAGCCCGCCAGCACATCGCCGAAATTGCCAGTAGGCACCGCGAAGCTCACCTCGCGATGCGGCGCGCCGAGCGCGACGGCGCTCGTGAAATAATAGGCCGTCTGCGCGACGACGCGCGCCCAATTGATGGAATTGACGCCGGCGAGCCCGACGCTCTCGCGGAAGCGCGCGTCGCGGAACAGCGATTTCAGAATCGATTGCGCATCGTCGAAGGAGCCGCGCAGCGCAATGGTGTGGATGTTGGCGGCCTCGACCGTCGTCATCTGCCGGCGCTGCACATCCGAGACCCGCTCATGCGGATAGAGGATGAAGACATCGACCCGATCGAGCCCCGCAAAGGCCTCGATCGCCGCCGCGCCGGTGTCGCCCGATGTGGCGCCGACGATTGTCGCGCGCAGATCGCGGCGGGCGAGGACGGCGTCCATCATGCGCCCGAGCAATTGCATGGCGACGTCCTTGAACGCCAGCGTCGGGCCATGGAACAGCTCGAGGACGAAGAGATTATCGGCGATCTGCGTCAGCGGCGCGATGGCGCTGTGACGGAAGCTCGAATAGGCGCTCTGCGTCAGCGTGCGCAGCGCCTCGCCGTCGAAAGCCTCGCCGAGGAAAGGCGCGATGATGCGCGCGCTGGCTTCCGGATAGGGAAGGCCGGCGAGAGCAGCGATATCGCCGCGCGCCATCGCCGGATAGGAGACGGGCGCATAGAGCCCGCCGTCGGAGGCGAGGCCGGCGAGGAGAACGTCTTCGAAGGCGAGCTCTGGAGCTTCGCCGCGTGTGGAAATGTAGCGCACGGCGTCTCTTCTAACCCGCGAAGGCGGCGCCGGCAAAGTCCGAAGGCGCCGAAATCGTCGTGAGATTCGGCGCCGCTCGAGAATGAGCGGCCGCGTCAGCGCTGCTTCAGCCGGCCGAATGCGTAGAAGGCGAAGCCTCCGGCGACCGCCGCGGACAACGAGAACCAGGTGATGGCGTAGGAGAGATGATTATTGGAAAGCTCGATATTGTGATCATAGACGCGCGGCAGGCCGGGCGTCGGCGCCGCGGGATCGAGCTCGAGCAGAAAGGGCGCGGCGTCGGCGATCTGCAGATATGCGGCGAGCGCGCGCGCGTCGCCGGTGTAGAACAGCCCCTCCTGCGGCGAATCGGCGGGCGTGAAGAGATTGCGCGCCTGCGGCCCGCGCAGCAGGCCGGTGAGCGTGATGGGACCGGAGGGCTCGCGCTTGCGCGTCTCGTCGCCACGCTGCGATAGCGGCAGAAAGCCGCGATCGACCAGGATCGCGCCGCCTTCGTCGAGCAGCAGAGGCGCGATCACCCGATAGCCCGGCTCCACCCCCGCGCCGGAGGGCGGCGGCGAGAAGATCAACGCCTCGCGCGAAAGATCGAAATGGCCGGACGCTCGGACATGGGTGAAATCATAGTCCTGCGGCGCGAGAGCATCCCATTGCGCGCGAGGCGGCGGCGCGACGGGCACCGCCGTCGCGCGCGTCTCGACGCGCTCGATCAGCGCCTCTTTCCAGGCGAGGCGACGCAGCTGCCACACGCCGAGCCCGGCGAGCAGCGCCGCCATGAAGAGCGAAAAGATCGCCGGCCCGAGAAGGGCGCGCGCTTCAGCTCTCATCGGCGCGCTGCCCCTCCTCCGCCTTGTTGAAATATTGCAGCGCGATCAAGAGGCTCTTGGCCGGCCGCAGCAGGCCGGCGCAGACGATGACCGTCAGCGGCAGGAAGATCAGCCCATGCACCCAATAGGGCGGCGAATAGGCGACCTCGACATAGAGCGCCGCGCCGACGACGATGAAGCCGGCGATGGTCATCACGAAGACGGCCGGCCCGTCGCCCGAATCGGCGAAGGCGAGATCGAGACCGCAGACCTCGCAGCTCGGCGCGAGCGTGAGGAAGCCGCGAAACAAATGTCCTTTGCCGCAACGCGGGCAGCGGCCGAGCAGGCCGGCGACATAAGGATTGACGGTGGAGTGTTCGTCCGCGGCCATGATTTTCCTATCCCTTTTGCGAGGGCGAGAGATCGACGAAACGAAAAAAGCGCCGACGACCCCGCCGGCGCTTCTCTCGAGGAAGCCGAGATGGGCTCGTCCTGGTCACTCCATATGGCCGCCCCAGTTGCCCCACACATAGATGGAGGCGAACAGGAACAGCCAAACGACGTCGACGAAATGCCAATACCACGCGGCGAACTCGAAGCCGAGATGCTGATCCGGCTTGAACTGGCCGGCGAGCGTGCGCGCGAGGCAGACGATGAGGAAGATGGAGCCGACGATCACATGGAAGCCGTGAAAGCCGGTCGCCATGAAAAAGCTCGCGCCATAGATCGAGCCTTTGAAGGCGAAGGGCGCATGGGCGTATTCATAGGCCTGGACGCAGGTGAAGATCAGGCCGAGCGCGATAGTGGCGATGAGGCCCTTCTTCAGCGCGTCGCGATTGTTGTGCAGCAGGCCGTGATGCGCATAGGTGAGCGTCGCGCCGGAGGTGAGCAGGATCACCGTGTTCAGCAGCGGCAGATGCCAGGGATTGAGCACCTCTATCCCATGCGGCGGCCACACGCCCTGGAACAGCTCGGTGCGGGCGAACTGCTGCGGATCGGCCGGGAAGATCGCCGAGTTGAAGAAGGCCCAGAACCAGGCGACGAAGAACATCACCTCGGAGAGGATGAAGAGGATCACGCCATAGCGGTGATGCAACTGCACGACCGCGGTGTGATGGCCCTCATGCTCGGCCTCGCGGATGATGTCGCTCCACCATGACCACATGGTGAAGAGAATGCCGGCGAATCCGACGCTGAACAGCAGCGGGCCGCCGATCTTCACGCCCAGCAGCGGCAGGCCCTTCATCCAATAGATAGCGCCGATCGCGGTGAACAGCGCGGAGAGCGAGCCGACGAGCGGCCACGGGCTCGGATCGACGAGATGATAATCGTGATTTGGTTTCGCGTGTCCGTCCGACATATCAGTATCCTCGAGATTTCGCCGGCCGGGCCGGTCTCGTTCACAGGGCTCCATTCGCTCGAGTGGTTCGCCCCGCCGCGGACGCCCCCCGTCGCATTCTTTTTACGTCACGTCTTCGGCTTTACGCCGCTCGCCGCCTCCTTGGGCTTTGCTTCCTTGGGCTTTTTGGAGGCGAAGAAGGAATAGGAGAGCGTGATCTCCTCGACGTGGCGCATCGTCTCATCGGCTTCGAGCGCCGGATCGAGGAAGAACACCACCGGCCATTCGGCGCTCTCATGCGGCGCGAGCTTCTGCTCCGAGAAGCAGAAGCAGGCGAGCTTGTCGAAATAGGCGCCGGCCTGATCCGGGCTGACATTGTAGGCCGCGACGCCGCTCGTCTCCTGATCGGAGAGATTGACGACCTTGTAATAGATTGTCGCGGTCTCGCCGGTGCGCACCACGATGCGAGGCGTCTCCGGCTCGAAGCGCCAGGGCAGATCGCGCGCGACATTGGCGTCGAAGCGCACGCCGATGCTGCGCTCGCCGGGCTTGGCCGGCGCGAGCTTGGCGACCTGCGTCGTGCCGCCGAAGCCGGTGGCCGAGCAGAAGGCGCGATAGAGCGGGACCGAGGCGAAGGACAGAATCAGCATGGCCACGGAACCGCCGATCAGCAGCAAGGCGCCCCGGCCGTGGCCTTTCTCTCTATGATCCGCGCCCATCACGACCTCACCCGGCCCGCGGCACGACGTTGCCGCCGAGCTTCACTATGGTGACGAAATAGAAGAGCGCCACGAACAGGGCGACGGCGACGCCGATCGCTATGTTGCGGGCGCGGCGGCTCTTCGCCTGTTCCGGCGTGAGGACGACGCCCTCGCGCGGCTCGGATGTGTCTTCGGGTCGGCCGATCGTCATGGGTTGCTCCGCTCAAGCGAGCCAGGACGAGAGGGCGAGAAGCCTCTCGATCACCAGAACCATGAACAATAGGGACAAATAGACGATGGAGAAGAAGAAGAGGCGCATCGCCGCGCGGCGCGCCTTCTCGCCCTCGCGGCGCAGATAGACCTCGATGGCGCAGCCGAACAGCGCCGCGCCGAGCAGCAGCGAGACGACGCCATAAACCGGCGAGGCGAAGCCGAGCAGATAGGGCGCGACGCCGATGGGCGCGAGCACGATGGAATAGACGAGGATCTCAAGGCGGGTGCGCGTCTCGCCATGCACATTGGGCAGCATGGGAATGCCGGCGGCGCCATATTCCTCGCGCTTGACCAGGGCAAGCGCCCAGAAATGCGGCGGCGTCCACATGAAGATGATGCCGAAGAGAATGACGCTGGAAAGATCGACGGCGCCGGTCGCAGCGGCGAAGCCGACGACGGGCGGCAGCGCGCCGGCCGCGCCGCCGATGACGATGTTCATCGGCGTCGAGCGCTTCAGCCACATCGTATAGACGACGACATAGAAGAAGATGGTGAAGGCGAGCAGGCCGGCGGCCAGCCAATTGGCGACCAGGCCGAGCGTGAACACCGCCATTATGGAGAGGAAGAGGCCGAAGGCGAGCGCCTCCTCGCGGCCGAGACGGCCAGCGGGAATGGGCCGGCGGCGCGTGCGCGTCATCAGCCGGTCGATATCGGCGTCGTACCACATGTTGAGAGCGCCGGACGCGCCCGCGCCGACGGCGATGGCCAGCAGCGAGGCGAAGGCGATGAAAGGATGCGGAGCAGTCGGCGCCAGCAGAATGCCGGCGAGCGCCGTGAACACGACGAGCGACATCACGCGCGGCTTCAGCAGAGCGAAATAATCGCCCGGCGCGGCGACGGGCGCGCGCGGGGCCGAAGCTTCGTCGAGGATGAAGGAGGCGTCGCTCATGCTCTCACTCTTTTATTGGCGATCGTTCTCGTTCTCGATCTTTCGACGATCGTCTTGCACAGATCGTTCCGAAGGTCTCGCGGGGCTCTCGTCCCGGGAGAAGAGCCGGATCGCTCCGGCCGCGACAGCTTGCGCCGCGGCCGGAGGAATTGCCTCAGTGGTGGCCCGAGCCGGTGATGCGCGGCAGGGTCTCGAACTGATGGAAGGGCGGCGGCGAGGGCAGCGTCCACTCGAGCGTCGTCGCGCCCACGCCCCAGGGATTATTGCCCGCCTCACGCTTGCGCAGGAAGGCCTCCGCGACCGTGTAGAAGAAGAGCAGGACGCTGACCGCGGCGATGGCGGCGCCGACCGACGACCAATAGTTCCACAGCGCGAACGCGTCCGGATAGTCGATATAGCGGCGCGGCATGCCGGCGAGGCCGAGGAAGTGCTGCGGGAAGAAGACGAGATTGATGCCGACGAAGAGCAGCAGGAAATGCGCCTTCGACAGAGTCTCGTTGTACATGTAGCCCGTCATCTTCGGGAACCAGTAGTAGAAGCCCGCGAAGACTCCGAACACCGCGCCGAGCGACATGGTGTAGTGGAAGTGGGCGACGACGTAATAGGTCTCGTGCAGCTGACGGTCGGCGGAAGCGTTGGCCAGCACGACGCCGGTGACGCCGCCGAGCGTGAACACGAAGATGAAGCCGATCGCCCACCACATGGGCGCGCGGAAGGAGATCGAGCCGCCCCACATGGTCGCGATCCAAGAGAAGATCTTGATGCCGGTCGGCACCGCGATGACCATTGTGGCGAAGACGAAATAGCGCTGCGCGTTGAGCGACAGGCCGACCGTATACATGTGGTGCGCCCACACGATGCAGCCGAGGAAGCCGATCGACACCATGGCGTAGGCCATACCGAGATAGCCGAACACGGGCTTGCGCGAGAAGGTGGAGACGATGTGGCTGATGATGCCGAAGGCCGGCAGGATCAGAACATAGACTTCCGGATGGCCGAAGAACCAGAACAGATGCTGGAACAGGATCGGATCGCCGCCGCCCGCCGGATCATAGAAGGTGGTGCCGAAGTTGCGGTCCGTCAGCAGCATGGTGATGGCGCCGGCGAGCACGGGCAGGGTCAGCACCAGCAGGAAGGCCGTCACCAGCATGCCCCAGGCGAACAGCGGCATCTTGTGCAGCGTCATGCCCGGCGCGCGCATGTTGAAAATGGTGGTGATGAAGTTGATCGAGCCGAGGATCGACGAGGCGCCGGCCAGATGCAGCGACAGGATCACATAATCCATCGCCGGCCCGGGGTGGCCCGTGTTGGACGACAGAGGCGGATAGAACACCCAGCCGCCGCCGA
Organism: Methylosinus sp. sav-2; assembly: GCF_004366495.1. NCBI lineage: Bacteria > Pseudomonadati > Pseudomonadota > Alphaproteobacteria > Hyphomicrobiales > Methylocystaceae > Methylosinus > Methylosinus sp. sav-2. The sequence goes on along the minus strand of NZ_SOEJ01000011.1, from coordinate 129,098 downwards.
AGCCGAGCGAGCCCGGAGCGCCCTCCGCGAAGGTCGACAGCACCACCAGCACCAGCGCCACGGCGAGCAGCCAGAAGGAGATGTTGTTGAGACGCGGGAAGGCCATGTCCGGCGCGCCGATCATGATCGGCACGAACCAATTGGCGAAGCCGCCCATCAGCGCCGGCATGACGAAGAAGAAGATCATCAGCACGCCATGGGCGGTGATGAACACATTGTAGAGATTCTTGGCCGCGTCGAGATTGGTCGGGTCGGTCCCGTGCAGCAGCGCGGAAATGCCCGGGAACACCGAGATGCCAGGATGCGCGAGCTCGGCGCGAATGGCCATGGACATCAGGAAGCCGATGAGGCCGCCGACGACGGCAAGGATCAAATAGAGCGTGCCGATGTCTTTATGGTTGGTCGAGAAGAGAAAGCGGCGCAGGCCGGTGGGATGGTCGTGGTGGGCCCCCGCCTCGGTCGAGATGGCGTCCATGGTCGTGATCCTCGAAGAATGCTTGGCTTTTGTTCGGTTGGGCGATGCGAGAAGGTCAGCGCGCGGCGCTCTCGTCGGCGACGCGCACGCGCCCGACGTCGGCCTGGGCGAACTTCTTCTTCGCCTCGACCAGCCATTCGGCGTATTTCTCCTTGGAGACGACGCGGATGGCGGCCGGCATGAACGCATGATCCTTGCCGCAGATCTTCGAGCACTGGCCGTAGAAAATGCCTTCCTTCTCGGCCTTGAACCACGTCTCGTTCAGGCGGCCGGGCACTGCGTCGATGCGGACGGTGAAGGCCGGAATCGTGTAGGAGTGGATCACGTCGGAGGCGATCACCTGCAGCTTGACGACCTCGCCGACCGGCACCACCGCCTCATTGTCGACCGAGAGCAGGCGGACATCGCCATTCTCGGGCTTCAGCTCGGCATCGGACTTCAGGAACTGGTCGAAGGAGAAGCCGCCGCCCTGATCCTCGGGATAGGCGTAGGACCAGTACCATTGATTGCCAGTGACCTTGATCGTCACCTTCGGCTCGGGAATCTCGACCTGATGCGCCAGCAGGCGGAAGGAGGGGATGGCGATGAACACCAGGATCAGCACCGGAACCAGCGTCCAGGCGACCTCGAGGCCGGTGTGATGGGTGAGCTTGGAGGGAACCGGATTGGCGTTCTCGTTGAAGCGCCAGCAGACGTAAATGAGAAGGCCGAGAACGAAGAGACCGATGAAGCTGATAATGGGCAGCAGAATGACATTGTAGAAAAACTGCGTCTCGGCGCCCACTTCCGTCACCGTCGTCGGAAGACCGAGACCTCCCGGCGAGGGCTGGCCGATCACCTCGGCGGATGCGACGCCCGCGAGCAGGAGCAGGGAGGATACGGCGCCGGCCATCAAGGCCGCGCGGCGGAGTGTGGGTCGTCTGCCGATGAGCATGAAGATCGCCTCTCGGACCTCAGGAACAAGGTCGTTATGATTTTGTTATCCGGTAGCTATAGATCGGCCCGAACCCGCCACAAATCCGGCCCGTCAGGTATTCCCACGCGGGTTCAACCACAAACAGCGGCGCCGCGCAATCGCTGCGGCGCCACAGTGTGCCTGACAAAAAGTCGCGCCACCTGCCTCTGCGCAAAATTGCGGCGTCGGCGCCCCGCCGCTTGACAGCGGGCGGCCATTTGCTACGCAGGACCGGACCTTCGAGGTTTTTCGTAACGCCCCGTTTTGGCCCGGTTTCGATCCTAAGGGCCATAGGAATCCGCATCGAAGAAAAGATGGAGCGAAAATGAGGCCGCACGCCGCCGTTCTCCGGCTCGCGAGGTTGCGACATGTGGTCGCGGGGCTGTTTTTCGCAGTCGCAGCATGGTCTGCGACCTCGCCCGCCGCGGCGCAGGGGGCTGTCAAATCGAAATATGGCGATTGGGAGATTCGCTGCGAGACGCCGGCCGGCGCGGCTGCCGAGCAATGCGCTCTGATTCAGAGCGTCGCCGCGGAGGACAAGGCCAATGTCAATCTCGTCGTCGTGGTGCTGAAGACCAGCGACGGCAAGAGCCGGCTGCTGCGCGTCATCGCGCCGCTGAATGTCTTGCTGATCAAGGGCCTCGGCCTCACCATCGACAAGACGCGCATCGGCGACACCGGCTTCGTGCGCTGCCTGCCGTCGGGCTGCGTCGCCGATGTGGTGATGGACGATGCGCTCGTCGACCAGCTCAAGAACGGCAAGACGGCCACTTTCGTCATCTATCTGACGCCGGACGAGGGCGTCGGCCTGCCCTTGTCGCTCGCCGGCTTCAAGGAGGGATTCGCCAAATTGCCGTGATGGCGGTAATGGCGTTTCTCATGCGCCGCCGAGTGGCGGGCTGAAGAATGAGAGGGCCGATGGACACGAGACCGATGATGCGGCGCTTTTTTGCGATTCTCTCGATTTCCGGCGTGGCGACGGGGCTCGCGGCGAGCGGCGCCCGCGCCTTCGACCTGCCCAATCCCCTCTCGGTCTTCGACGGCGGCGAGAAAGAGCCGCAAAAATCCGATCGGCCCGTGCAGGCCGCTCCCGGCGCGGCGGTGGACTGCCCGGAAATTCTCGTCGACACCGGCGCGGCGACGCTGCGCGTTCCGCCGGGCGCGGATAATTCCTCGGTGCGCTATCAGCTCTCGCTGTCGCATCTCGCGCGCGAATGCACCGTGTCGGGCGATCAGATTCTCATAAAGGTTGGCGTGGAGGGCGCGGCCGTGCTCGGCCCGAGCGGACAGCCCGGCTCTTTCTCCGGCGCGCTGAAGATCGCCGCGCGGCGGCAGAAGGACGAATCGATCCTCGCCTCCAAGACCTATCACGTGTCGGCGAGCGTTCCCGCCGGCGCCGCGCGCGGCGAGTTCCGCGTGATCTCGGAGCCTTTGGCGGTCCCCTATCTCGGCGCGCAAGCGGCCGATGATTACGAGATTCTCGTCGGCTTCGAAGGCGGCGCGGCGGACAAATCGGCCCCGGCGCAAAAGCGCCGCAAGCGCCACGCCCGCACTACAGAAGCTTCCCCGGATTGAGGATTCCCTTCGGGTCGAGCGCGGATTTGATCGCGCGCATCAGCTCGAGCGCCACCGGGTCCTTCACTCTGCGCAGCAGATCGCGCTTCAGCACGCCGACGCCATGCTCGGCGGAGACCGAGCCCGCATATTTCGTCACCAGCCCGTGGACGATCTCATTGATCTCCTCGCGGCGGGCGAGGAAGGCGGCGCGATCGGCGCCCTCGGGCTGCGAGATATTATAGTGGATATTGCCGTCGCCCATATGGCCGAAGGGCGTCGGCCGCGCGCCCGGCGCATGGGCGATGACGCGCGCGCTCGCCTCCTCGAGAAAGGCCGGAATCGATTCGAGCGGCACGGAGACATCGTGCTTGATCGAAGCGCCCTCGGGCTTTTGCGCCTCCGGCAGAGTCTCGCGCAGCTTCCATAGGCCGGCGCGCTGCTCCAGCGTCGCGGCGAGGGCGGCGTCCTCGGCTATGCCCTGCTCCATCGCCTCGCCGAGCAAGTCGGTCAGCAGCTCCTCGACGCCGCTCTCGGCGGGCGAGGCCAGCTCCATCAGCACATACCAGCCATGCGCGCCGGCGAGCGGATCGCGAACCCCGGCGATATGGCGCGTCGTGAAGTCGACGCCGATGCGCGGAATCAGCTCGAAGGCGACCAGCGCCGAGCCGGCGCGCGCTTTAGCGAGCGTCAGCAAGCTCAGCGCCGCGTGCGGATCGGCAAGGCCGACGAAAGCGGTGGCGCGCGAGCGCGGCAGGGGAAACAGCTTCAACGTCGCGGCGGTGATGATTCCGAGCGTGCCCTCCGAGCCGATGAACAAATGGGCGAGGTCATAGCCGGTATTGTCCTTGCGCAGCTTGGAGAGACCGGACAGCAGCCGCCCATCGGCGAGCGCCACCTCGAGCCCGAGCGCGAGATCGCGCGTCGCGCCATAGGCGATCACATGCACGCCGCCGGCGTTGGTGGCGAGATTGCCGCCGATGGTGCAGCTGCCTTCGGCGCCGAGCGAGAGCGGGAAATAGCGGCCGGCGGCTTCCGCTGCGGCCTGGACATTGGCGAGAATGACGCCGGCTTCGACCGTCATCGTGTCGGAAGCGGGATCGACCTCGCGAATCTTGTCGAGCTTTTGCAGCGACAGCACGATTTGCGCGCCGCTGTCGTCGGGCGTCTGGCCGCCGACGAGGCCTGTATTGCCGCCCTGCGGAACGACGCCGACGCCGGCCTCATTGCAGAGGGCGAGAACGGAAGCGACCTCGCGGGCGCTTCGCGGCTTGACGATGCAAGGAGCGCGGCCGAAAAACGCGTCGCGCGGCTCACGGAGATAGGCGGCCATATCGCCGGGATCGACGATGACGCCGCCACGTCCCACGATCGCGCTCAGGCGATCGAGCAGCCCCGTGTCATCGCGTCCTTTTTCGACGGCGGTCAGCGAAGATTGCCTCGATTGTGGGAGACCCTTCGAAGAAGGTCACCAGTGGCGACGACGACGATGCGCTTCATCGGTGCGGCGGACCCGCACATAAGCGGCGGCGGCGACAGGAAGTCCGCCGAGGACGATACTGCACAATGTTGCGGCGAGAAGCGCATTCATGTGACCATCTCCTTCCAGATTCGAGCCTAGCCTCCCGAGGAGCCGGCTCCCCACGCTGGACATGGACGCAAATCCTATGCCCAACTCGACAGGGCTGGCAAGACAAATTCCCCGCCCAGCCCCGAAACACTTTCTGAAAACCGTCCGTTGTCACATGAAATGCATCGACGGAATGTAGGATTTGCAGGGCCATTCCGCCATAGGTGGGCGCACGAAAAATTGCGCGCCGCCAGCGCTCGCGTCAGCGCGACAATAGCCGCCGGCGCGGCGCGATCTCGGACCCCCGCTCGAAGAGAGCGACCAGCTCGAGATGCGGCGAATGCCGAAATTGGTCGATCGGCGTGATGAATTTTGCGGCATATCCGCCTTTGCTCAAAACCGCGGCATCACGGGCGAAGCTCTGCGGATCGCAGGAGACGGCGACGATGCGACGCACGGCGGAGGCCGCCAGCGCCTCGGCCTGCGCCAGCGCGCCGGCGCGCGGCGGATCGAAGACGACCGCGTCGAAGCGGCTCAGCTCCTGAGGGTCGAGCGGACGGCGGAAGAGATCGCGCGCCTGCGACGAGATCGGCCGCAGCCCCCTCGCCGTGCGGGCGGCGCGGTCCAGCGCCTCCACCGCGGCCACATCCGAATCGATCGCCGTCACTTGCGCCTGCGCCGCGAGCCGCAGCGCGAAAGCGCCGACGCCGCAGAAGAGATCGGCCACGCGCTTGGCCTTCTCGCCGACGCCCTGCGCGACGAGGCGGGCGATGGCGGCCTCGCCCTCCGCCGTCGCTTGCAGAAAGGCGCCGGGCGGCGGGAAGACTTGCGTCTTGCCGATCATCACCCCGGGCGGGAGGCGCAACGTCACCAGCCGCCCATGATTGGCAAGACGGGCGAGATCGAGGGTCTCGGCGAGCTCCAGCAGCGCCAGAGTCTCGCGCTCCTCCAGCTCGCCGGCGCCGCGAATGTCGATATCCAGCCCGCCGGTCGCCGCGGTTACGGCGAGGTCGAGCGGCTTGCCGCGACTGGCGAGCGCCTGCGCCAGAGCGCGCGCCGCGGCAGGGGCGCCGGCGAGGCCCGGCTCGAGCAATGGGCAGGCGTCGATCTCGACGAGATCATGCGAGCGCGCGCGCATGAAGCCGACGCGCGCCGCGCCTTTCTCATAACGAGCATGGAAGGTCACGCGCCGGCGCCCGGCGCCATGGGCGTCGATCAGCGGCTCGACCGGCCAGTCGAGGCCGGCGTTGCGCAGCGCCGTCTCCGCGAGGCCGCGCTTCCATTGCGCATAGGCGGGCGCGGCCAAGGTCTGCACCGCGCAGCCGCCGCAAACGCCGTAATGCGGGCAGAAAGCCTCGATGCGATCCGGCGACGGCTCGAGAATATCCACGACACGGGCGCGCTCGCCCTCCACCTCGGCGAGGACCGTCTCGCCCGGCAGAGCGAATGCCGCGAAGACCAGCCCCTCCTCCGTGCGGGCGACGCCCTCGCCCTTATGGCCGAGACGTTCGATGACCAATCTTTGCAACATCAGGCCCGCCGCGCATGGAGGAGAAATTCGCGATTGCCGTCGCCGCCCTCGATCGGCGAGGCGATGACGCCGAGCACATGCCAGGCCAAAGCCTCGACCTCCGTGGCAATACGCGCGCAGACCTCGGCGTGGATGGCCTCGTCGCGCACGACGCCCTTCTTGCCCGCCCTGCGGCCGGCCTCGAATTGCGGCTTGACCAGAGCCAGGAGGCTCGCGCCCTCGGCCGCGAGCGGTAGCACCGGCGGCAGCACCAGCGCCAGCGAGATGAAGCTGGCGTCGATCACGATCAGCGACGGCGCCTCGGCCAGATGCGCGCGCGTCAGAGCGCGCGCGTCCAGCCCTTCCAGCGAGGCGACGCGCGCATCGCGCCGTAGCCGCTCGTGCAATTGGTCGTGGCCGACGTCCACCGCCACGACATGGCGCGCCCCGGCGCGCAGCAGCGCGTCGGTGAAGCCGCCGGTCGAGGCGCCGACATCGAGGCAATAGCGGTCCCGCGCATCGACGGCGAAAGCCTCCAGCGCATGGGCGAGCTTGACGCCGCCGCGCGAAACGTAAGGATGCGGGGCCTGAGCGACGATCTCCGCGCCGGGCGCGACGAGCTGCGACGGCTTGGCGATTCTGCGGCCGTCCGCCTCGACGAGGCCGGCGAGAATCGCCTCGCGCGCCTTGGCCCGGCTCTCGAAAAAGCCGCGCTCGCACAAAGCCACATCGGCGCGGAGCGGCCCCTGCGCGCTCACCATCTCAGCAATCGCGCGCCGAGCGCCGCTCCGGCAAGAGTGACGAGGGCGATGGCCAGCGAATACCAGACGGCGACGAAGAGCGGGCTGTCATCCGTGCAATGGGTGGCGTAGAAGCTCGCCGCCAGCGCGCCGGCGACGAGGCCGGCGACCGCCCCGGCGACCGCCGGCCGGCTGGGCGCGCCGCGCCGCAGCGCCAGCATGAGTATGGCGAGCGGCCCCGTCGCGATCAGCGGAATGAACAGGACGCAGGCGCGGGCGTTGTGGCCGACGAGCCGCGCGCCCCAGCTGTCCGCCGGCGCGGCAATGAGCTCGATGCCGACCGCCAGGAGGAGCGCGAGCAGAGCCAGCAAAGGCGCGAAACGCCAATAGCCCGGCTCGACGCCGGGCGTGGCGAGCCGCCGCAGCAGGCCGACGCCGGCGGCGAGCAGGCCGAGCGTCACCGCGAATTTGGCGAGAAAGCGCAGCGTGTGCACGGCCTCGCCGAGGTCGGCCCGCACGCCGATGAAGGCGAGGAGCATGGCCGCGGCGACGATGGCGGCGGCCGCGAGCGCGCCCACGAAAATCTGCGCGAAGCGAAAGCGCGAGGGCGCATGGTCCGCGACGAGCGCGCCGATCAGCTCTTCCGTTCTCATTTCTCGCCCCTCCGATAGAGCGCCGCCAGAGCCTTGATCGCGCGATGCAGAGCGACGCGCACCGCGCCCTCGCTCATTCGATAGCGCTCGGCCGCCTCCCTCACCGAATGTCCGTCGATCGAAAGGAAGCGCACGAGATCGCGCTGACGCTCGCCGAGCCCGCCGAGCAGTCGATCGACATCCTGGCGATCGACGCCATCGTCCGCCGCCTCGGGCGCCGCGAGATCGAAGGCGTCGTCGATCGGCAGCGGCGATTTTGCGCCGCGGCGACGGCGCGCGTCGATCAGCTTGTTGCGCGCTATGGTCATGATCCACGGCGAGATCGGCCGGTCCATATCCCAAGTGTCGCGCTTCAAATGAATGGCGAGCAGCGTCTCCTGCACGATATCCTCGGCCTCGCCGACATCGAGGCCGAGCCGCGCGCAGTCACGCCGGGCGACGCCGCGCAGCGTCGGCGTCAGCGACAGCAGCAGCCTCTGATAGGCGCCCGAATCGCCCGCTATGGCGGCGCGCATCAGCACGGCCCATTCCTCCTCGGCGTCTCGCGCTCCCAAATGCCCACCTTGCCATTCGTGAAAAAGCGCTCTCTCGTTACGTCATGCGCGGGGGATGCGTCGAGAGGCGCGTTTTCGGTTCCCGGATTTTCGTTTTTCGGTTCCCGGATTTTCATGGCGCGTCACAAAAACGCCGGACTATTCGCGCCTTCTTAACGAAAGAATCGCAAATCTATCGACGCGCCGCGCGACAGCGGCCTCGCCCGCCGCGGGCGCAGTCGGATTGGAGCTTCCCCTTGCGTAGGTTTTCGAAGTCCGTCTTTTCGTTGAGCGTTCTCGCGCTCGCCGGCGCCGGGACACAGGCGGCGATCGCCGCGGGCGACGCCTATGACGGCCAGGCCGAATGGGCGCAGCGCTATGACGCCGACCCGAGACTGACCGTCTCGCGCTCGACGACGCCCATCCTCTCCACGCAGACCGTCGCCGCGACCGAAACGGCCATGGCGCAGCTGCAGGAGATCGTCGCGCGCGGCGGCTGGCCCATGGTGCCGGCCGGCCAGCAGCTGCGGCTCGGCTCCAACGGCCCCGCCGTCTCGGCGCTGCGCCGCCGGCTCATCGTCTCGGGCGACATCGGCGCCGAGGCCGGAACGAGCCCCGTCTTCGACTCTTACGTGGAGGCCGCGGTGCGCCGCTTCCAGGCGCGCCACGGCGTCAACGCCACGGGCGTCGTCTCGACGCAGACCTTCGCCGCGCTCAATGTCTCCGCCGAGCTGCGCCTGCGTCAGCTCGAGACCAATCTCGTGCGCCTGCGCAGCTTCTCGCGCGATCTCGGCAATCGCTATGTGACGGCCAACATCCCCGCCGCCACTGTGGAGACGGTGGAGAACGGCGCCGTCGTCACCCATCACACGGCCGGCGTCGGCAAGATCGACCGCCAGTCGCCGGTGATGCAGACCAAGGCGATCCAGGTCAATTTCAACCCGTTCTGGACCGTGCCCGCCTCCGTCATCCGCAAGGATCTGATCCCCAAGATGCAGGCGGACTCCAACTATCTCTCGGACAATCACATCCGCGTCTACAATAAGGAGGGCGTCGAGCTCTCCCCGCAGCAGATCAACTGGAACTCGCTCGAGGCGCTGAACTACAAGTTCCGCCAGGACACGGGCGGCGATTTCAACTCGCTCGGCGTGGTGCGCATCGACATCGCCAACCCTTACGGCGTCTATATGCACGACACGCCGGCCAAGGGCATTTTCGGCGACGACTTCCGCTTCGTCTCCTCCGGCTGCATCCGCCTGCAGAATGTGCGCGACTATGTCGCCTGGCTGCTGAAGGAGACGCCCGGCTGGGACCGCGACCATATCGACGAGGCGATCCGCTCCGGCGAGCGCATCGATGTGAAGATTTCCCCCGCCGTGCCGGTCTATTGGGTCTATGTCACCGCCTGGGCGACGCCCGACGGTGTGATGCAGTTCCGCGAGGATATTTATCAGCGCGACGGGCTCGGCCTCACCGCCTCCATCCCGCAGCAATCGGCCCCCGCCCCGACGCCCGTGGCGTCCCGGCAAGCCTCCCGCTCGCCGCAGCTGCTGCCGGTGTTCGGCGAGGAAGAGAACTGAGCGAATGCGTTGGGAGCAGGCGCTCACGATCCTGCTCCTGCTCGCATTCTATCTCATTCCCTTCGCTTCGGTGCTCGCGACGCGCGGATGGCGCTCGCTCGCCGCCGTGTCGATCCTCTGGCTCGCAGTCATCGCGTTTTTGGCGCGGCCGCTCTTCGACCACCCGAGCGAACCGCGCTGCGGGCTCGGCGAGATGATCTCATTGATCGTCGCGACCCTGGTCGCCGCAGCTTTCGCCACGAGCTTCGTCGGACGCGTCCTGCTGTCGAGCAATCCGACGATGGCGCGCGCGCCGGCGGCGACGATGGTCGTCGCGCTCGGTCTCGCGGGTTTCGCCGGCGTCGCTTGGCTGTTCCGTGGCTTCTTCAGCTGAACCGGCGTCTACTTCGGCTGGAAACGCTCTCGCGTCTTTAGGACGGCTTGTCGACGGCGAAGGCCCATGCGCCGCCATCGAGATCGAAGCGATCGATCTGCGGCCAGCGCGCGCGCAAATGGCGCAGAATGTCCGACCGCACCGGCGACACATAATCCTCGGTCACGATCGGACGGAAGTGCTGAGCCGCCTTGAAATAGGCCGGCGCAGGCTGGCGGTTGATGTTGTCGGAGTCGAAGATGAACTCGACCGCGCGATCCGCATGATGCGGATGAATGCCGCGATGATCCGAGAGATAACGCGCGATCGTCTCGCGATCATAGAGCAGATGCATATGGCTCGGCAGCTGACGCTGCGTGAAATCGAGCGCCGGATTGCCGCCGTCGAGATAGAGATGATGGCCGGTCGCGCCCGTCCACACCGGGCCGAACTCGGTGAAGACGACGCCGCCATTCTTGGTGAGGCGCGCCGATTCGCGGCACGCGCCTTCGATATCGTGCATATGCTCCCACACCGACATGAAGACCACAGCGTCGAAGGAGCTGTCGTCGAATGAGGTGCGGCCGCAAATATCGCCGATGATGACCGGGAAGGCGGAGCCTTGCGCGTCGATGTGGTCTTCCCACAGAGCGAGGCGCTTGGCGGAGGCGATGTGCTCCTGCTCCATCAGCGATTGCGCCTGCGCCTCCGAATAGCCGACGAGCAGCACATTCTTTCCGGCGAGGCTCATATGCCCGCGAATCCGCTCGATGGAGTTGGGCGCGTAATTGAGCAGCGGTCCGGGATAGGCGAGCTTCTCGATCGGCGGCAGCTCATCGATGGGCGCGCTGTTCTCGTCGATCGCTTCGGTGAAATAGAACAGAAAGTCGAATTGACGCGGCGACGTCTTCAGCACATCGGGAATGTCGAGCTCGGCGACATCCTTCAGGGTCGGCGAATTCACATTCTTCAGCTCGGGCGTGTGCTCGGCCAGGAATTTGGCGACGACCTCTGCGTTCGACTCGCGGAAGCCGCGATGATTGTGCTTGCCGAAGCGCGTCGGCTTCGCCACCGCCTCCGTGTTGTCGCGCGTGCGCTCGACGATCGATTGCATCTTCAGCGCGAGCGCCTCCATGCCGCCCATGCTGGAGAAATGCCAGCCGCCATTCGGCACTCTGCGCTCATAGGAATAGAGCTCTCGGTCATAGCCGAGATTGAGACAGCCGCTGCGCGGGCTGATCGGATCGCCGATGCGCGCGCCTTGCGGCATGATGTTCTTCAGCAGGCCATATTGGCAGGCGACCGTGCCGAGCCAAGGCAGATTGTTGAAGTGGCTGATGGTCTCATTGTTCACGAAATATTTCTTCATCACCATCTCGAAAATGGCGATGTTGCGCGGATTGTCGAGCAGCGCGGGAAGCTGCTTCACGCATTCGGCGCGCGGAATCTCGTCTATATCCGACACCATGATGATGGCGTCGTCGGGAAGGCCCATCAAGGAGAGGGGACGCAGAATGCAGTTTCTCTGCAGATTTTCGACGATCCATCCGAGCTCGCGCGCGCTGCCGAAGGAGCCGGGCATGTCGTCGATCAAATAATGGAGAATGTCATAGCCGGCGTCGCGCAGCTCGGCGACCGCGTCACGGAGCAATATCGGCTTGGCCGCGCCGGTATGCGTCTTCGAGGATTCAACGACGACGAAAGCGTCGACCACATTGGTGAGCTCGGCGACCCGCACCATGAGCATGTCAATTTCGTTGAATCCGATGACACAGTCGACAATCTTTGGCATAGGCCACCATCGCTCCGAAACCTGAAGGCTGGCCCGTTTATCTCATGGCGTAGCGGGTGCTGTCCACAAAGGACTCCCGCGCCGAAGCAATGGCGCGCGCGCGTGCAATATCATTGCGCTGCAACATGACTGAAATCGCCGGCGTGGCCGCAATGGAGCGCGGCTCTACTGGCGCGGCGATCACGAATGACAGATCGGCCGCGCTGAAAAAAGTGCAGCGCGCATCGTCACGCTCGCGATGTTTTGCAGCATGCGCGGCTCTGCGCCAATGCTCTGGATTGTCGCGCGGAGCGCTGAACGACAGCGTTTTTCGCCGCTGCGAGGAGAGCCTACGCGCGACTCTTTACGACGCGCGCAGAGACGGCGAAGGCCGCGAAAGATCAATTCCCCGCGCGCTGGGCGCCGCCGCGATGGGCGCGCCATGTGCCGCCACATTTATCGGTGGAAGAGGACCATGCGCCCTGCCCGGTGTTGCCGCGCAGATTGCCGTGAGCGCGCGCGACATGGCCGCCCTGCGTGGTGAAGCGCGTCATAATGGCGCCGTCGCTTTCCACATAGCCCCAATGCGCCATGCGGCCGGCCGCGAGCGCCGCGGCGCCGGCCTGCGTGCCGACGAGCAGATCGCCGCGAATCTCGATGGAGTCGGGCAGCAGCCCCGGGCAGGAGCCGACCGTCGTGCGCGCCTCGAACACCCAGCCGCCGTCATAGCGGCTTGCCTCGGGCGCAGCGCTCGCCGATTCGCGCGGGGCCGCCTGCGCGGCGCCGACCGCCATCATCGAAGCAAAAACGAAAGTCCCCAGCCAACGCATCACCCGGCCTCCTCGCACGCACGTTGCAGCGTGTCGAACATATCGCCGCCGGCGTAAATAAATTCTGCAACGCCCGCCGCTCTGAGCGCCGTCTCGAGCTCTCCCGGCCGGCCGGCGAGATAGACCCGCGCGCCCGCCGCGGCGAGATCGCGCGCCGCCTCGACCGCTTTTTCCGCATAAATCGCGTCGGACGAGCAAATGCATGCGAGCTTCGCGCCGCTCGCGCGGAAGGCCGCCGCGATATCCGCGCCCTCCTCGCCGAACACGGCCTCTATGCCGCCCGCCTCGAAAAAATTCTTGGCGAAATTGGCGCGGGCCGTGAACACCGCCACCGCGCCGAGATTGGCGAGGAAGATGCGCGGCCGCGCGCCCTTCGCCGCCGCGGCGTCGGAACGATCGCGCAGCGTCTCGAAAGGCTCGGCGAGACGACGCGGCCGCAGAGGCGGCGATTTCAGCGCGCCGGCCGGCGCGGGGGCCTCGGCGAGCGAGGCGTCGAAAGGCGCCAGCGTCGCCACCGGCGCTTCGCCGATATCGGGAAAAGCGTTGGAGCCGGTGATCTTGTCGCGCGAGCGCGCGACATTCTGCGCACGCTTGCCGGCGACCTCGGCGATGCGGCCCTGGAAGGAGCCCTTCTCGAGAGCCGCGGCGAGACCGCCCTCGGCCTCGAGGCTCTGGAACTCCGCCCAGCCGCGCTCGCAGAGCGCCTCGGTCAGCGCCTCCATGCCGCCGGAGCCGCTCGCCGGATCGTCCACCGCATAGATGTGGGATTCGTCCTGCAGCACCAGCTGCGTGTCGCGGGCGAGGCGACGGGCGAAATCATCCGGCGCGCCGAGCGCCTGCGTGAAGGGCAGAACGGTCACGGCGTCGGCGCCGCCGATCGCCGCACCGAAAGAGGCGAGCGTCGCGCGCAGCAGATTGGTCCAGGGATCGCGCCGCGTCATCATGCGCCACGCCGTTTCCGCATGGACGAAGATCGGCGCCGGCGTGAGGCCGCAAGCCTCCTCCACGCGCGCGAACAGCCGCCGCAGAGCGCGGAACTTGGCGATGGTGACGAATTCATCGGCGTCCGCCGCGAGGCGGAAGGCGAGCAGCCCGCGCGCTTCGTCGAGCGCGACGCCGCCCTCCTCGAGGGCGCGCAGATAGGCGAGCGCGGCGGCGAGCGCGAAGCCGAGCTCCTGCGCCTCCGTCCCGCCGGCGGCATGGATCACGCGGGCGTCGGCGGCGACGGTCCCGAAACGATAGCCGGCGGCCGCGAGGCTCTTGGCGCGCGCCGCGAAGGATTTGCTCTCCTGCGCCCAAGGCGCGGGCGCGAAACCGTGCAGCGCCTTCGCGCCGAGCGGATCGAGCCCGAAGGAGAGGCGCGTGATGCTGGGCTCTATATGGGCGCGATCGATGAGCCGCAGCAACGTATCCACCGCTTTCGGCGCGGCTGGGGAAAACTCCACCAGCGCGGGAATTCCGTAGTCGAAGCGGATCTTGTCGAAGACATGGGCGAGCGCGTCCTCGCCATCGTCGGAAAGGCCCGTCCCATAGGCGCCCTGGGCGCCGGCGAAGACGATGTGCAAGCCGTCGGCGCCGCCCTCGAGATCGCCGAGCGCGAGGGCGTTGGCCGCATCGGCGCCGGAAACATCGACCCGCGCCAGAATGGACCAGCGGCCGGCCGTGGCGCGCAGCGCCCGCGGACCCGGCGCGGTCGCGCGCGGATAGAGCGGGGATATCTCCACCCCGTCATAGGTCTTGGATATCAGCCGGTCGAAGGACGCGCCCTTGAGCGCCCGGTCGACGATTTTGCGCCAGCCCTCCTCGTTTCCCGGTGGAAAAACGCCGGCCAGCGGCGCGTCTTGCAAACTCATGAGCGAGCCTCGAACAATGACGGGGTTGCGGGCGTCTTCTTGCATGAAGCGCCGCGCGCCGCCACCCATATCCGCAGCCTTCGCCCGCGCCGGGCTTTATTTTCGCCTCGGGGCGCCTTAACGAGAACGCGACGCCGCCCGCCGAGAGGCGGCGGCCCGACTGGCTGAGAAACCCTGAACGGAGGTGGACGTGGCTGAAGATCCGCAGGATAAAGCCAAGCTCGTCGAAGAGATCATCGAGGTCATCGCCAAGGAAGGCATGATCGACCGCACAAAGGTCACGCCCGATGCGACGATCGAGAGCCTCGGCCTCAAATCGGTCGATATCGTCATGATTCTCACGGCGCTCGAGGAAAAGTTCAACGTCTATATCCCGATGGATGGCGCGCTTCAGGACGCCAAGAATGTCGAGGGATTGATCGACGCCATCGCCGAATATGTGTCGAAAGAGAGAGAGAAACAATAATATGGCCGCTTCGTCCGGGGGCGTCGGCGAGCGTCGAGTGGTGATTTCGGGCATGGGCGCCGTCTCGGCGGCGGGCGTCGGCGCCGCGGCGCTGTGGACGGCGGCCCGAGACGGCGTCTCGCAAATCCGGCCGCTCGTGACCGAATATCCCTATGACGGCCGCATCAGGATCGCGGCGCAGGTTCCCGGCTTCGATCCGTCGCAATATCTCGAGAAGGCGCTTCTCACCTTCTGCGATCCGTTCACGCAATTCACGCTGGTGGCCGCCGATGAGGCGGTCGCCCAGGCCGGCTTTGCGCGCGAGGAGCTCTCCGGCCCGCGCGTCGGCGTCATCGTCGGCTCCGGCATCGGCGGGATGACGACGATCGACAATGGCCTGCGCCATTACTATCAGGAGCGCATCAGGCCCGATCCGTTCAGCGTCCCGCGCCTCATTCCGAGCGCCGCGCCGACGACGCTCGGCATGCGCTACTCCGCCAATGGCCCGACTTTCGCGCTCGGCAGCGCCTGCTCCTCGGCGAGCCAGGCGGTGGGTCTCGGCGCGCAGATGATCCGCTTCGGCCTCATGGACCGCGCCATTGTCGGCGGCGCCGAGGCCTGCGTCATCAACGGCACCATCCGCGCCTGGGAAGGGCTGCGGGTGATGACGCCGGATTTCTGCCGCCCCTTCTCCATGGGCCGCAATGGCATGAGCCTCGGCGAAGGCGCCGCGGTCTTCGTGCTGGAGACGCTGGAATCGGCGCAAAAGCGCGGCCATGCGCCGCTCTGCGAGCTCGCCGGCTATGGCACGACGAGCGACGCCAAGGATTTCGTGCGTCCCGATCTCGACGGGATGATCGGCGCGATGCAGGCGGCCCTCGCCGACGCCGGGCTGGGGCCGGAGGCGATCGACTATCTCAACGCCCATGGCACGGCGACCCACGCCAATGACGTCACCGAGGCAGCCGCCATCGGCCGCGTGTTCGGCGAGCGCGCGGCGCATCTGCCGGTCTCCTCCACCAAGCCGATCCACGGCCACGCTCTGGGCGCCAGCGCCGGGCTCGAGCTGGCGCTGACGATCCGCGCGCTGCAGGAGCAGATCGCGCCGCCGACGATCAATTTCCTCGATTTCGATCCGCGCTGCCCGATCGACGCCGTGCCCAATGAGGCGCGCCGCGTCGAGATTCGCACGGCCATGTCCAACTCCTTCGCCTTTGGCGGCATCAACGCCGTGCTGATCGTGCGCGCGCTCGCGGGAGAGGCCTAGATGGCCGATGCGCCCGAGAGCGGCGAGACGCGGGTCGGCCCGCTGCGCGTCGTGGCGGATGAGGAGCGCATCGCGCGCTATCGCCGCGAGACCGGCTTTCCCGACACGCTGGAGAAGATCGTGCCGGTCGCCTTTCCCGCCGTGTGGATGACGGCCAAGGAGATCGAGACCGCGATCCGCGATTTTTTGGCGGACGCCGATGTGGTTGCGGTGCACGAGTCGCAGAGCTTCCATTATTTCGCGCCGCTGCGCGTCGGCGAGAGCTATGATTTGACCGTCTCCATGCGCCGCGAGGCCGAGCCGCCGCGCCTTGCCGTCAACGGCAACCTCACGACGATCGGCGGCGAGCCGCGCCTGCACGCCGAGACGCTTCTGCGCATCGTGCCGCGCCCCGCTGGCCTCGGGAGCGCCCCGTGAGCGGCGCCTATCTGCCCACGGTCGGCGAGCGCCTGCCGGACTGGCGGATCGGCCCCTTCGACGCCGCCGCGCTCGCCGCCTATGCGGAGGCCTCCGGCGACGCCAATCCGCTGCATCTCGACGATGATCTGGCGCGCGCCATCGGCTTTCCCGCGCCGCCGGTCCATGGCATGAAGCTTCTCGCCGCCTTCGAGCCGCTGCTCAGCGCCTGGCGGCGCGATTTGTTTCTGGCGCGGCTCTCCGGCAAATTCGTGCAGCCGGTGCTGCGCGGCGAGGCGGTGACGCTCACCGCCCGCGTGCTGCGCTCATCCCCCCAGGAGGGAGTGTTCTTGCGACTTCTGGCCTATGGCGAAACACGGGCGCCGGCGATCGTCGGCGAGGCGCTGATGACCCTGCCGCGAAAGTTCCGCCCGTGAAGCGCGGCGCGCGGCGCATTCTCGTCACTGGCGCGTCCAGCGGCATCGGCCGCGCGCTGGCGCTGCGCTATGCGCAGGAGGGGCGCAGCCTCGCCCTCTTCGGCCGCGACGCCGCGCGGCTGGAGGCGGTCGCCGCCGACTGCCGGGCCAAGGGCGCCGAGGTGGACGTCGCCATCGCCGATGTGCGCGACCGCGCCGCTATGGCGGAGCGCATCGCCGCGGCGGATGCGCGCGAGCCGCTCGATATCGTCATCGCCAACGCCGGCGTCTCCACCGGCCTCTCCCGCGGCCAGATCGCCGAGGATCCCGAGGCGGTTCGCGGCACGCTGTCGATCAATGTGCTCGGCGTGTTCAACACGGTGGAGCCCGCCATTGACGCGATGACGGCGCGGGGGCGCGGGCAGATCGCCGTCGTCGGCTCCATGGCCGGGCTGCGCGGCCTGCCCTATTCGCCGGCCTATTGCGCCAGCAAGGCGGCGGTTCACCTCTATGCAGATTCACTGCGCGGCGCTCTCGCCCCGCATGGCGTGCATGTGAGCCTCATCGTCCCCGGCTTCGTGGCGACGCCGATGACCGACAAGCTGCAAGCGTGGCAGGCCGGCAAGGTCAGCGACGAGAAAGCCGCGGAGATCATCATGCGGGGTCTCGACCGCCGCGCCGCCGTGATCGCCTTTCCGCTCTTCGTCTATTATGCGATGAAGCTGTTTGCGATGCTGCCGCCCCGCACCGTCGATTCGGTCATGCGGCTCTTCGAAGTGTCCGTGCCTCAGACCCATGAACGGGAGAAGCCGTGATCGACAGCATCCTGTATTCGCTCGTCGTTCTGTCGGCTGTGTTCTGGGCCTGCTCCGCCTTGCTGCTGCTTCTCTCGGTGACGGCGGCGCTCGTTCACCCCTGGCTCATCGCACGGCGCGGAACCTGCCGGGAGCAGCCGCCCGTCTCTCTCGTCCTGCCGGTGAAGATGCTCGACCAGGGTTTCGAGCGCGCTCAGGAATCGGCTCTCGCGCAGACTTATCCACAATTCGAGGCGCTGGCCTCGGCGACGGAAGCGGAATCCCCCGCAATTGCGGCGATGCGCGACATTTTCACGCGCCATCCGCAGATCGAATCGCGCGTCCTGCACTCCACGGCGCGTTTCGCCGCGAGTCCCAAGGTCGACAATCTCTTCGCGCCCGTCAACGCGGCGCGCAATGATGTGATCTTCATGAAGGACTCCAACATCGTGCTGGAGCCGGACGATCTCGCCGAGACGATGCGCCATTTGAAGCCCGGCGTCGGCATGGTTTGCGCTATTCCCTATGCCGCGCGGCCGGAGAATTTCGCCGCGCTGGTCGAGGCCGGCATAATGAACGGCCCGCATCAGCGCATGCTGTTCGCGGCCTCCGTGCTCGGCGGCGGCTTCGGCGTCGGCAAGATCATGCTGTTTCGCCGCAGCGATTTTCTGCGCGCCGGCGGCTTTCCGGCGATCGCGCATACGGTGGGCGAGGACAACGCCACCGCCAAGGCGCTGGGCCGCATCAAGCTTCGCACCGTCTTCTCGCATCGGCTGGTGCGGCAGGAATTGGGCGAGCGCAATATCGTCGACATCTATAATCGGCAATTGCGCTGGAGCGTGGTGCGCCGCGACGACGAGATTCTCTCCTTCCTGGCCGAGCCTTTCTGCCAGGCGCTGCCGGCCTTCGCCGCGGCGGCGATCGGGGCGCCGCTCGTCGACGTCTCGCCCGTGGCGGCCTTGACCGTCACTTTTGGTTTGTGGCTAAGCTCGGAGACGCTGCTTTCCATCGCCAAGGGGTGGAAGGTATCTTGGGCCGCGCCGGTGATTTTTCTCTCGCGCGAGGCGTTGATGTTCGCAGTGTGGCTGCACGCTTGGACGGCCACCAAGGTCGTCTGGGCCAGGACGACGATCGACACGCGCTCCAGCGGCGAGGCCGCCGCCGCGACGGAGCCGCAAGTCGCGAAGGAAGAAGGATAAAACCGCTTGATCCTCGCTCTTCTGCAGTTTCTCGTCGATAGCGTCTGGCTCGTCGCGGCGCTGATCATGATCTCGATCGGCGCCGGCTTCGTCGCGATCATCGCCCGCTTCCTCTTCGATCAATTGCGCGGCGCGCGCGATCCCGAGGCCGTCGTCCTGCCCGAGGATGAGCTGCCGCATGTGCTGCTGCAAATCCCCGTCTTCAACGAGGCCGAGGTGACAGAGCAGGCGCTGCGCTGCGTCGCCGAGCTCGATTGGCCCAAGGATCGGCTGCATATTCAGCTGCTCGACGATTCGACCGACGAGACGCCCGTGCGCGCGGAAGCGGTCGCGATCGAGCTGCGCGCCAGAGGCGTCGACATTCATCACGTGCGCCGCGCCGATCGCTCCGGCTTCAAGGCCGGCGCCTGCGCCGAGGGGCTGAAGCTCTTCGACGCGCCCTATATCGCCATGCTTGACGCGGATTTCCGCCCGCCGGCCGATTGGCTGCGCCGCACAGTGCCGCTGCTGGTGAAGGACGATCGCGCCGGCTTCGTGCAATCGCGCTGCGAATTCTCCAATTATCGCAAGAATTGGCTGACGCGCGCGCAAGGTCTCGTGCAGGACGGCCATTTCCTCGTCGAGCAGCGCACGCGCGCGCTCGCCGGCTGGCTGTTCCAATTCAACGGCACCGGCGGCATCTGGCGCCGCCAGACGATCGAGGCCGTCGGCGGCTGGTCCGATTACTCGCTCTGCGAAGATTTGGACCTCACCGTGCGCGCGGCGCTCGGCGGATGGCATGGCATCTTCGTTTCCGAGCCGCCCATTCCCGGCCAAGTGCCGGAAGGCCTGCGCGACTATCGCCGCCAGCAGCGCCGCTGGTCCAACGGCTTCGTGCAAGTGGCGCAGAAGACCGTTCTGCCGCTGTGGAACGCGCCCTGGTCGCTGACCCGCCGCGTCGCGGCAATCGTGCTCATCGTGCATCAGATCTTTTTTCCGACGGCGGCGATCGGCCTCATCTGCCTGCTGCTCGGCGTGATCCTGCGCGGCTCGCTGACGCCCTATCTGCCGGTGCTGGAGTTCATCGGCGTCGAGACGCTGGTCGTCGTGGTCGGCTTCACGCTTCTGCCCTATCTGGCGCTGAAGCGCGGCGCGCTGACCGATTATGCGAAGACCATGGTCTCGGTGCCGCCGCTGATGATCTATCTCGCCTTCTCCAATGGCGCGAAGATCCTGCAGACGATGCGCGGCCGCAAATCCACCTTCAAGCGCACGCCCAAGACGGAAGTGACGGCGGCGACGATTCAGGAAGCGGAGTGAGATGGAGCGAGTAGCGAGTAGCGAGTAGCGAGTAGAATTATCTTACTATTCGCTATTCGCTATTCGCTATTCGCTATTCGCTAAATTTCACGCATGTCCCGCGGCGGACGACAGCCGCGCCAGATCGATGCCGATGAGGCCCAGAGCGCGCGCATATTTCGACTCGAGATCGGAGTCGAACAAAATGGAAGGATCGGCCGGGCAGTTGAGCCAGCCATTGTGCTGGATCTCATTCTCGAGCTGGCCGGGGTCCCAGCCGGCGTAGCCCAGCGCCAGCAGCGCCTGATTAGGCCCCTCGCCAGAGGCGATGGCGCGCAGAATGTCGATCGTGGCGGTCAAGGACACGCCATCGTCGATCGGCAGCGTCGAATTGTCGATGAAGAAATCCGAGGAATGCAGCACGAAGCCGCGGTCGGTCTGCACCGGGCCGCCCTGCAGCACTTGTATGGTCTCGGTCTCCTTGGGCAGGCTGATGCGCTCCTGCGGCGCGATGATCTGCAGCTGCACAAGAAGATCGGGGAAATTACGGACCTGCGAGGGCTGGTTTACGACAATGCCCATGGCGCCGTCTTCCGAATGGGCGCAGAGATAGATGACCGAGCGCGCGAAACGCTCGTCGACCATGCCGGGCATCGCCACGAGCATCTGCCCGTCGAGATAGCGCCTGCCGGAAGATTTGGAGCCCGCGCCCGTCTCGCGCCCCGCCTCGGGACCGCGGATGATCGGAACGGAGGAGCCGGCGACGCGCGAGCCCGCCGACCGCCGGGCTGCGCGGGCGGCCGATTTCTCGAGGCCTTGTTTCTTGCCGACCGGGCTCATAGGGTCATACTACCCGCGGCGCAAACGCATAACAAGCGCCGTTCGACTGAGCAAAAAGCCGGCGCGGGGGGCGCCCCGAGGACCTCGATATGCATGCACGAAATCTGGCGGCGGCCGCGCTCGCCCTGGCGTCGCTCGCCTCGCCAGCGGCCGCGCAGGACGGGGACTTCGCCACCCCCTTCGCCCGCGCCGCGCATTCGGCGGCCCGTCTCCTCTCGGCCGGCGCGCCGAGCGGGGGCGTCTATCGCCTGGGCGTCGAGATCGCGCTCGATCCGGGAACCGTCACCTATTGGCGCAGCCCCGGCGACGCCGGCGCGCCGCCCGTCCTCGATTTCTCGGGCTCGGAGAATGTCGCCGCCGTGGAGACGCTCTATCCGGCGCCCAAGCATATCGCCGAGGCCGGAATGACGGTCGCCGGCTATGACGAGAGCTTGGTTTTTCCGCTGCGCGTCACCGCGAAAAAGGCGGGCGCGCCGGTCGTGCTGAAGCTGGCGCTGGACTATGCGGCCTGTGCGCAAATCTGCCTTCCTGCAAAGGCGAAGCTCTCGCTGGCGCTGCCCGAGGCGGGGGCCTCGCCCTTCGCCGAGCGGCTGGCGGCGGCGGAGACTTTGGTTCCCCGGCCGATCGGCGCCGGCGAGGCCAAGAAATTTGTGGAGGTCGCGCGCGCCGGCGCAGGCGCGTGGCGGCTGCGCTATCTCGGGCCGGGCAAGGCCGCGGATGTCTTCATCGAGGCGCCGGAGCCCTACATCATCGACAGCGCCGCCGATGGAAAAGGCGGTTTCGAGCTGAAGCTCGGCGAAGGAAAGCTGGAGGGCGCGATCGAAGCCCGCGCGACGATCCGCACCGAAAAGGGCGGGGTGGAGCTGCCGCTGACACTGGATTGAGGCTCTCGATTCCCTTGTTCTGTCGTGTTTTCTTCACGCGAACCGGTTCCCACTTTGCTCGAAAACACTCCAAACAATAAGAAGGGCGCGGCCGAAGCCGCGCCCAGTGAGAAGAAGAGCTCTGCATTCTTCGATATGGTATTTAGAGTCTCATTCGACAAGGGGCGATCGGCGCGCTCGCCCGCTCATCGCGATCTCGACTGAAACGGCGCCATGCCCTTGCGGGCGAGGGCGTCGGCGCGCTCGTTCATCTCGTCGCCGGCGTGCCCGCGCACCCAATGCCAGGCGATCTCGTGACGCTCGGTCGCAGCGTCGAGGCGTGTCCACAGATCGATATTCTTGACCGGCTTGCGGTCGGCCGTCTTCCAGCCGCGCGCCTTCCAGCCCTTGAGCCAGGAGGTGATCCCATCGCGCAAATATTGCGAATCCGTGTGCAGATCGACAGTGCAGGCGCGGGTCAGCGCCTCCAGCGCCTCGATCGCGGCGGTGAGCTCCATGCGATTATTGGTGGTCGCCGCCTCGCCGCCGCAAATCTCCTTCTCGCGCTCGCCGAAACGCAGAATCGCGCCCCAGCCGCCGGGGCCGGGATTGCCGGAGCAGGCTCCATCCGTCCAAATGGCGACGCGCCCGCTCATGCGCTGAGGCCATAGTCGCGAGCGGCGCGAATCGTCCGGTGGAAGCGCAGGCGGGCGAGATATTCGCGCGGGTCCTTGGGCCGCACCAGCGCGCCCGGCGGCACATTCAGCCAATCGACGAAGCGCGTCAGCAGAAAGCGCAGGGCCGCGCCGCGCGCGAGCAGCGGGAACGCCTCCACCTCCGCCGCCGTCAGCGGACGCGCACGCGCGTAAGACGCCAGCAGCGCGGCGCCCTTCTCGGCGTCATAGCTTCCGGCCGCGTCGAAGCACCAAGCGTTGAGGCAGATGGCGAGATCATAGGCCAGCGAGTCGACGCAGGCGAAATAGAAATCGATGAGGCCGGAGACGCGATCGCCGAGGAAGAACACATTGTCCGGAAAAAGATCGGCGTGGATCACGCCCTCCGGCAGGCCGCGGGGCCAATCGCGCTCCAGCGTCTCCAGCTCCGTGGCGACGATCTCGCCCAAATCCTCCGCCACCTCGCCGGCGCGGGCGGAAAAAGGCGCATAGAGCGGCCGCCAGCCGCCGACCGACAAAGCATTGGCGCGACGCAGCGGAAAATCCGCCCCCGCCAGATGCAATTGCGCCAGCGCTTCGCCGAGCCGCGCGCAATGAGCGGGCTCGGGGTGATGGATGGAATAGCCGTCGAGAAAAGTGACGATCGCCGCCGGCCGGTCCGCCAGCCGCCCCAGCGCCGCGCCGGCGCGGTCGCGCACCGGCTGCGGACAGCCGAGGCCCTTGGCGGAGAGGTGCTCCATCAGCCCCAGGAAGAAGGGCAGATCGGCCTCGGCGACGCGCTTCTCATAGAGGGTGAGGATGAAGCTGCCGGCGCTCGTATGCAGGTAATAATTGGAGTTCTCGACTCCTTCGGCGATGCCCTTGCAGGACAAGAGCGCGCCGAGGTCGTAGCCGGCGAGAAAGCCGATCAGCTCCTCGTCGTCGACATCCGTGTAGACGGCCATGAGTTCCGCGCGGTTGGAGAAAAGCCGGGCGCGTCAAGCGTGCGCGCGCAGCTCCTTGGGAAGCGGGAAGGCGACATCCTCCAGCGCGGCGGACACGGTCTCGACCGAGATCTCATAGCGCTCGGCGAAAGCCTCCATGATCTCCTCGACGAGCACCTCCGGCGCCGAGGCCCCGGCGCTGATGCCGAGCGAGCCTATGCCGGTGAACATGCTCCAATCGATCTCGCTGCGGCCCTGGACGAGCTGGGCGGGCGCGCCGGCGCGCTCCGCCACCTCGCGCAGGCGCTGCGAGTTGGAGGAATTGGGCGAGCCGACCACGATCACCGCATCGACCTGCGGCGCGACCTGCTTGACCGCGCCCTGGCGATTGGTGGTCGCATAGCAGATGTCCTCCTTGTGCGGACCGACGATCTGCGGGAAGCGCCGCGTCAGCGCGCTGACGATCTCCTGCGAATCGTCGAGCGACAGAGTGGTCTGCGTCACATAGGCGAGATCGGCCACATCCTCGAGCTGCAGCTCGGCCACCGCCTGGACCGATTCGACCAGCACCACCGCGCCCGGCGGCAGCTGGCCCATGGTGCCGACCACC
This sequence comes from Methylosinus sp. sav-2, assembly GCF_004366495.1. Taxonomy (NCBI): domain Bacteria; kingdom Pseudomonadati; phylum Pseudomonadota; class Alphaproteobacteria; order Hyphomicrobiales; family Methylocystaceae; genus Methylosinus; species Methylosinus sp. sav-2. The sequence continues at coordinate 105,017 of NZ_SOEJ01000011.1, read as the reverse complement.
TCCGGATGGCCGGAATGGCCGACGAGCAGCACTTTTCGCCCACGCTTGTGATGAATTTCCGCCTCGCGATGCACCTTCGTCACCAGCGGGCAAGTGGCGTCGATCGCCAGAAGATTGCGCGAGGCGGCCTCGGCGGAAACCGATTTGGCGACGCCATGGGCGGAGAAGATCACCGGCGCCTTGGTGTCCGGCACCTCCTCCAGCTCCTCGACGAAGATCGCGCCCTTGGCCTTCAGCGCCTCGACCACATAGCGATTATGGACGATCTCGTGCCGCACATAGACGGGCGGACCGAATTTGGCGAGCGCCCGCTCCACCGCGTCGATCGCGCGCACGACGCCGGCGCAAAAGCCCCGCGGCGAGCACAGCAGAATCTTCAACGGCGGCTTTGACGACGGGCGATGCTGAATATTCATCCTCTAGCGCCTCTTGATCGAAAGGGGGCGGCCGAAACACGCCGCGCTGTGATGTCCCGCGTGAGGAAAGGTGTCAAGCCGAGGGTCCGCTCACTCGCGGGCCGCCCGAAAATCTGCTACACGGACGATCGACGAAGACTGGCCGCGCCAATGCCGGAGTGTCTCGCGGCCCATCTCGCGGTCTATGAGGGGACGGGGGCGAATATGTCGAATATCGTCGATATAATACAGTCCGCTCAAGGCGGCCAGATCATCGAAAATCTCTCCGATCGCTTCGGCCTCGCGTCCTGGCAGACGCGATCGGCGGTCGAATCGCTGCTGCCGGCGCTGGTCGCGGCGCTGCGCAAGGCGGCCGAAGCGCCCGATTCGCTGCGCCCCGTCCTCGACGCGGCCAATGATTCCGCCCATCGCGCCGCTTTCGAGAGCGCCGAGGAGGCCCATTCGCAGGCCAGCGTCGAAGGCGGCGACGCCATTGTCGCGCATCTCTTCGGCTCCGCCTCGGCCGCCGGCGAGGTCTCGCAATTCGTTGCGCGCGACAGCGGCCTGCGCGCCGATGTGCTGCAGCGCCTGCTGCCGATTCTCGTCTCCGTCGCCGCCGGCGGCCTCGGCTCGACGCTGGAGCGCCAGAGCGCCGCGGAGCCCCCTGCTCCCTCGCCGGCGCCGACGCCCGCGCCCTCGGGCGGCTGGCTGAGCGCGCTTTTTGGAACTTTTTTCGGGGCGAAGCCGGCCCCGCAACCGCAGGCGGCCCCGCCGGCCGAGCCTACCGACGCGCTGGAAGCCGCGCTGACGAAGATTCGCGAGACGCTCGCGCCCGCCGCCGGCGCCGAGCAGCAGGCCGGGCTCGACGAATTGCTGGGACGGATCTTCGCCTCGTCGAAGGGCTGACGGCTCAGGTCAGATTATTGGCGACGGGCAGATAATAGGCCGCCGAGAGCTTGGTGCCGATAATGCGCGTCGCCGCCAGGATCACGATCGAGAGAAAAAAGCCGACCATCGCATATTCGAGTGTGGTCGCTCCGCTCTCGTCGGCCAGAAATCGTCGCAGGCAATTCGGCATGGATCAAATTCCTCGAGCGGTCTGGCCGGGTGGCGGGCGTTGCGTCTCATAGGACGAAAACGCGGCCTTCTCGGTAACAGAAACATAAGCTTAATTCGTCTCGAAAGCGTTAAGCCAGCCGCCGCCCCGGCGCCGCGCGCGGCGGGGCGGTCTTGCGCGCGGGCGGCTTTTCCGCCAATTCAGCAGCCGGAACGCATATTGCTTCGGCGCCTACGCCGGAAGCGCTGTGGTTCGCGCCCGCTCTTTCGCGCCCGCCGAAAGGGAAGTCGACCTATATGGACCGCTGCGCCGGTCCTCACTGAAAGTTGCTGATGGCTCGCGACGTAAACGATACGACGCCGATCACGTCGCGCAATGCGCTCGTGGAGTGGTTCGAGGCTGGCGTTAAGACGCCCGATGATCTCAATGTCGGGACAGAACATGAGAAAATCGCGTTTTTCGACGCGAGCCGCGCGCCGGTGCCCTATACGTCGCCGGCCGGCGGCATAAAGGATCTGCTGGAAGGGCTGGGCGCAGCGCTCGGCTGGGAGCCGATCACCGACCGCGAGGCGATCATCGGCCTCTATGATCCGCATGGCATAGGAGCCATATCGCTGGAGCCGGGCGGACAGTTCGAGCTCTCCGGCGCGCCGCTGCCCACCGTCCATGGCGTGAAGGCCGAGCTCGACGTCCATTTCGCGGCGCTGGAGCCGGTGGCGCGCCGTTTCGGCATCTCCTTCCTCGATCTCGGCGCGAGCCCGAAGTGGCGGCGCAGCGAGACCCCTGCGATGCCCAAGCAGCGCTACGGGATCATGGCCTCCTATATGCCGAAGGTCGGCTCGCTCGGACTCGACATGATGTTCCGCACGGCGACCATTCAGGTCAATCTCGACTATACGTCCGAGAAGGACATGGTCGACAAGCTGCGCGTCGGCCTGGCGCTGCAGCCGATGGTCACGGCGCTCTTCGCCAATTCGCCCTTCATCGACGGCGAGCCGTCCGGCTTTCTGTCACAGCGCTCGCAGATCTGGCGCGACACCGACGCCGCCCGCACCGGAATGCTGCCCTTCGCCTTCGAGCCCGGCATGGGCTTCGAGCGCTATGTGGATTACGCCCTGGACGTGCCGCTCTATTTCGTGAAGCGCGGCGAGGTCTATCACGATGTCGCCGGCGCCAGCTTCCGCGATCTCCTGGACGGCAAGCTCGCCGCTTTGCCCGGCGAGCGCGCGACAATGTCGGACTGGGCCAATCATCTCGGCGCCATTTTCCCGGAGGCGCGGCTGAAGCGCTATCTCGAGATGCGCGGCGCCGATGGCGGGCCGCGCTCGCATATGACCGCTCTGCCGGCGCTTTTCGTCGGCCTCTTCTACGATCGCGCGGCGCTGGACGGCGCTCTGGCGCTGATCGAGGGCTGGAGCGCCGAGGAGCGCGAGGCGCTGCGCGCCGATGTTCCGCGCCTCGCCTTGGAGGCGCGCATCGGCGGACGCCGCGCGCTCGACATTGCGCGCGACATGCTGGCTCTGGCCCGCGGCGGCCTCGCCCGCCGGGCGAAGCTGGATGCGCAAGGCCGCGACGAGACCATCTATCTCGCGCCGCTGGAGGAGATCGCCGAGACGGGCCGCACCTTGGCGCAGCAGCGGCTCGAGGCCTATCACGGAAGATGGGGCCGCTCGGTCGATCCGGCCTTCACGGATTGCCTGCTGTAAGAGGAGAGCGACGCGCTGCGCCTCGTGGCGCGCGTCGATCGAAGCGAAGATGCGCGAAGCGAAAAGCGCCCCCTCCCTCACCCTCCCCCGCTATCGCGGAAGAGGGTGAGGGAGGGGGCGCTTTTCCGACTCTAGGGCTCGAATGACGCGCGCGTTCAGCGCGCGTAGAGGCCGGGGGCTCCCGGCGCGCGCACATAGGAATGGCCGATCGGCCGCACGCCGGCCTGCCCCCAGCCGGGGCCGAGATCGCCGGCGCGCACATGGCCGCCGAGACGCACGCAATTATCCGAGCCGGCAACCGGGACGAACCCCTCGCCGAAGCGGGCGCAACGCCCGCCGGCGGGAATCGTGCCGGTCGTCTGCGCCTCCGCGGCCGGCGCGCCGACGACGGCGCAAAGGCACAGGCAGGCGAAAAGACGGCGGGCGTCGAGCCCGCGAGCTTCGGCGGTGAAAACGGTCATTCGCAGATCAGCCTCGAAAATGTCTCGCATCGCAACAACCGAGTCGACGCGCTTTGCGCCGCGTCCCGATGTTGCCGCCCGATGTTTACCAACTCGTTACTTCGCACGCTTCGACGCGAGGGGTCACGCGACGGCGACCACTTAGGTCCAATAAGGTCGAACAATCGTGGCAGGATCGTGTCGCTCGGGAAGGCCATCAGCGCCAATCGCCGAGAACAGCTTGCACCACCGTCAGCGCCGCGACGGCGGCCGTGTCCGCCCGCAAGATGCGCGGGCCGAGCGAGAGGCGCGCGACGAGCGGCGCGGCGAGGATCGCCTCCCGCTCGGCGGGATCGAAGCCCCCCTCCGGGCCGACCAGCACATCGACGCCCTGATGCGCCGGCGCCGCGCGCAGGGCCGTGACCGGATCGGCGCGCTCGGCGTCCTCGTCGCAGAAGACGAGCAGCCGCCCCGCCTCGCGCGCGGCGAGATAGGCCTCGAGCGCGACCTCCTCGACCACCTCCGGCACGCTCAGCACGCCGCATTGCTCGGCCGCCTCCACCACATTGGCGGCGAGGCGCTCCAGATTGACGCGGCGCGCCTGGGTGCGGCGGGTGATGATCGGAGCGAGGCGCGCCGCGCCCATCTCTGTCGCCTTTTGGGCCATATAATCGAGCCGCGCGTGCTTGAGCGGCGCGAAGCAGTAATGGAGATCGGCGCTCGCGGTCTGCGCGCGCAGGCGCTCCTTCGCGACGAGAATCGCCTTGCGCTTCGCCACTTCCTCGAGGCTCGCCCGCCATTCGCCGTCGCGGCCGTTGAACAGCAAGATCGCGTCGCCCTCGCGCAGGCGCAGCACATTCAACAGATAATTGAGCCGGTCGGCGTCCGGAATGATACGCGCGCCGGCCTCGAGGGGCGCCTCGACAAAGAGCCTCTGCGCAGAGAAATCATAACGTGACACGAGCTTTCCCGGAGGGTGAGAGCGGGCCGCCATCAAGCCGCCGCTTTATCCGCGAAACTGCCGGATGCTTGCAAGGGGCGCAAGTCTCTTGCTAAGACCGCTTAAACCATAAAAGGGGAACGCCGCCATGAGGGCAAGGAGCGGTATCGCGCAGAACGCGCGGGCGATTGCAGGCATGATCGCCGGCGCGCCGATATTGGGAATTCTTCTCGCGACGGCGGGAGCGTCGACCGCTCTGGCCCAGTCCTGCCAGGAGGATTTTCAGAAGCTCTCGCAGCGGCGCATGTCCCAGATCCAGACGCTCAACAATATCGGCAAGGCGTCCAAGGGCAAAATGGACCCGATCGCCGCCTGTCCGGTGGCGCGCAAGCTCGTCTCCATAGAGACCGAGATGGCCGCCTATATCGATAAGAACAAGGAATGGTGCAACATTCCCGACGCTATGGTCGACGGTTTCAAGCAGGCGCGCGGCAAGACGCAGACTTTCGCCGCCCAGGCCTGCGCGGTCGCCGCCAAGGCGAAGAAAATGCAGGAAGAGGCGGCCGCCGGCATCGGCCCGCAGGCGCAGAAGCTGCCCGCCGGCCCGCTGTGAGCGCTGCGGAGCCTCAGGACGAGCCGCGGCTGCCCGACGCCGTCGCCGACCATCCGCTCTGGCGCCTCGCGCCGGACCCGCTCCGCCCCTATGTGCAGCTCGCCCGCCTCGATCGTCCGATCGGCTGGTGGCTGCTGCTGCTGCCCTGCTGGCAAGGCAGCGCGCTCGCCGCTGCGGCGCTCGGCGCGCCGCTCAATGTCTGGCATCTGCTGCTCTTCTTCATCGGCGCGGTCTCCATGCGCGGCGCCGGCTCCACCTATAATGACATCGTCGACCGCAAGATCGACGCGAAAGTGGAGCGCACGCGGCTGCGCCCGCTCGCCAGCGGCCGGGTCTCCTTGCGCGCGGCGATCGCCTTTCTCGTGGCTCAATGCCTCGTCGGGCTCGGCGTTCTTCTGTCCTTCAACGGCTTCACCATCGCGCTCGGCTTCGCCTCGCCGCTGATCGTGCTGATCTATCCTTTCGCCAAGCGCGTCACCTCCTGGCCGCAGGCGGTGCTGGGGCTCGCGTTCGCCTATGGCGCGCTGCTCGGCTGGACGGCGCTGACCGGCGGGCTCGGCCTGCCGGCCGTCCTCCTCTACGCCTCGGCGATTTTGTGGACGATCGGCTTCGACACGATCTATGCGCTGCAGGACAAGCGCGACGACGCCATAGCGGGCGTGCGCTCGACGGCGCTGCTGTTCGGCGCGCGCGTGCGCCTCGCGGTCGGCGCGCTCTATCTCGGCTCGGCTGTCTTCGCGGAATTGGCGCTGCTGTCCGCCGATGTCGGCGGCTTCGCGCAGATCGGCCTCGCCGCCTATGCGGCGCATTTTTGCTGGCAGGTCTATCGGACCAGCGAGTCCGCGGCGCCGCAGACGGCGCTCATGCTGTTCCGCTCCAATCGCGACGCCGGCCTGCTGCTCTTCGCCGGCCTCGCGGCGCAGAGCGCCATCCTCGCTTATTCATAGCAGACGATTTCGCGCTCGCCCTGATAGACCGTCGCCATGCGCTCGCCTTCGCCCTGCTTGCGGCGCGCGCAGAAGCGCGGACGGCGCTTGATGACGGAGGCGTTCTTGCGGCGCGCGATCGTCTCGCGCAGCGCGACGCCGCCGAGGCGCGGATCGATCGTCTCGAGCGCGCCGCCGCGCGCAGCAAGGCGCGGCAGATCGAGATAGGACGCCCAATATTTCCAATCCGCCGAGATCGCGCCGCCATCCGCCGTCTCGGTGAGAACGACGTCGAGATCAGGGTCCTGATGGGCGAGCGACAGCCGATAAGAGGCGCCGCCGTCCACGCTCGGCTCGACATCGAGAGCGACGCCGCGATAGGCCTGTACCGGCACGCTGATCATCATGGACATTCCGGCGAAGCGCCGGGAAATCAGAATATCGCGACGGCCGACGCGCACCTGGCGCTGGCCGCCGTCGGCGCGCCGATCGCGCTGAACGGCGAATTGAAGCTGTGTCTCCGCCATGACTTTGGTCTCGAACATGCGCTCGCTCCCCGAGATGTGACCTTCGCGACTGGTCTCGCGTTTCATGGGTCGCATGTTGGGCGACGGTTGCGGCAAAGCTCGCTAACAAGGCTGGTGAATCGCCCGTAAACCATTGCCTTTTCGACCGATTCGCGAGCTTTGGGTTAGCGCCCGGCAAACGAGATCGTCGAAATTCGCGGCAATTCGCCGAAAAGACCGCCTTGCGGGAGGGGCTCGGCTCGCTTAACGACTATAGTAATGGCCGACAATGCAACCGACTTCGCGGCTCAGCTGCCGCAGCTCGAAGCCGTCGCGCGGCGAGCGGGCGAGATCGCCATGGGCTTCTTCCGCCCGGGCGAGAAGACCAGCGCGGCCGTCTCTTATAAGGACGGCGGCTCGCCTGTGACCGAGGCCGACATGGCGGTCGACCGTTTCCTGCAGGAGGCGGCGCTGTCGCTGTTTCCGGACGCCGGCTGGCTCTCCGAGGAGACGGCCGACAATAAGGAGCGTCTGCTTCGCCCCCGGCTGCTGGTCGTCGATCCGATCGACGGAACGCAGGCTTTTCTGCGCGGCGACAGGCGCTGGGCGGTCTCCATCGCGCTGATCGACCAAGGACGGCCCACGCTCGGCGTCATTCACGCGCCGGCGCTGGAATGGACCTTCGCCGCCGCCGCCGGCCATGGCGCGGCGCTGAATGGCGCGCCGATCCGCGTCGCCGCGCGCGCCGTTCTGGCGGGCGCACGGTTGGAGGCGCCGCGCGGCCTGGCGGCGCGCTTCGCCGGCTCCGAATATAAATTCGCAGTTCAGGACCGCACGCCCTCTCTGGCTCTGCGCGTCGCCGATGTCGCCTCCGGCCGCAATGATCTCACCATCGCTTCCGCGGATTCGAAAGACTGGGACATTGCCGCGGCCGATGTGATACTCACCGAGGCGGGCGGCGTCCTGTCCGAGCTAGAGGGGCTTCCCTTGCGCTATAATCGTCCGCAGCTGCGGCGCGATATGCTGGTGGCGGCGCCGCAATCGATCTTTCCCGAGAGTCTCGCGCTGGCGCGGGCGGTTTCCAAGGGCGTAATATGAGCGAAACGACGACACTGAACGGCGGCGCGCCGCAGGCGCTTCATCTCGTTTTCGGAGGCGAGCTGATCGACCTCCAGGGCGTCGCCTTCCGCGACCCGACCAAGCTCGACATCGTCGGCATTTATTCGGACAACGCCTCCGCGCTCGCCGCCTGGAAGGCGAAAGCGCACGCCACCGTCGACAACGCCCATATGCGCTATTTCGTCGTGCAGCTGCACAGCCTCCTCGATCCCGAGACGAATTGAGCTGAGATCGCTCCTTCCGCGCGGCCGATCGACGGCGCGCCCGACGGCCTCTCCGGGCCGGGGCGTCGCGATCGGCCCTTTCATTCGAGGACGGCGCGGCGAGAGCTCGGCCGTCGCATTATTGGCGAGTTCACCGGGGCGTCGATGCCGGTCCTGACGATTTATCGGTTGCTGACCATCGGTTTGACGCCACTCGCCGGCGTGGCGCTGGGCTGGCGCGCGAGACAAGGCAAGGAAGATCCCGCGCGGATCGGCGAGCGCATGGGCGCGCCGAGCCTCGAGCGTCCCGCCGGACGGCTCGTTTGGCTGCATGGCGCGAGCCTCGGCGAGAGCCTCGCCCTGCTGCCGCTGGTGGAGCGCTTCATTCAGCGCGGCGTCGAGGTTCTCGTCACCACGGGCACGGTCTCCTCCGCCAAAGTGCTGCGGGCGCGACTCCCCGCCGGCGCTGTGCATCAATACCTGCCGCTGGACGCGCCGCAATTCGTCGAGCGATTCCTCGAGCATTGGCGGCCCGACATCGTGCTCTTCGCCGAGTCGGAGCTGTGGCCCAATATGATCCGCGCGATTCATGCGCGGCGGCTGCCGCTCGTTCTCGTCAACGCCACCATCTCGCGCCGCTCCGCCGCGCGCTGGCGGCGCCTGCCCGGCGGCGCGCGAACCTTGTTCGGCGAGATCGATCTCTGTCTCGCGCAGAACGCCGAGAGCGCCGCGCGCTATCTGGGCCTCGGCGCGCCGCGCGTGCGCGTTTGCGGCAATCTGAAATTCGACGTGCCGCCCCCGCCCGTCGGCGCCGGCCGACTCGCCGAATTCAATGGCGCCATCGGCCCACGTCCAGTCTGGGCGGCGATCTCCACCCATGCGGGCGAGGAGGAGATCGCGATCGACGCGCATCTCTCGCTCTCCGCGGAGGTTCCCTCGCTGCTGACGATCATCGTCCCGCGCAAGCCCGAGCGCGGCGCGGAGATCGCCGCTCTCGCCAGCGCCAAAGGCCTCGCGGTGGGCCTGCGCTCGCGCGACGGCGAGCCGCGGCGCGGCGTGCAGATCTATGTCGCCGACACAGTGGGAGAGCTCGGCCTGTTTCTCCGCGCCGTCAGTGTGGTGTTCACGGGAAAATCGCTGACCGCCGAGGGCGGGCACAATCCGATAGAGCCGGCCAAGCTCGGCTGCGCGATCCTGCATGGGCCGCATGTCGAGAATTTCGCGGACATCTATGGCGAGCTGGCCGCCGCCCGCGCCGCCGCCCGTGTGAGCGATGCGGAATCGCTGGCGCGCGCGCTACAATTCCTGCTCTCCGACCCCTCGCGCATGCGCAAGATGGGCCGCGCCGGGGCCGAGGTGGTGCGAAAGCTCGGCGGCGCCTCGCAGAGCATTATGGCGGCGATCGAGCCCTATCTCGCGCAATCGGCGCTGGAGCAGAAATGAGCCGGCGGCGCCGCATCGCAAATGCGCGCGCCTGACTTCTGGCGATGCGCGCCGGCCTCGCCACTGGCGAAAGCTCTGGCGCCATTCGGCGCGATCTATGGCGCGATCGCTTCAGCGCGCATGAGACGGAAAGGCGGGCGCGCCGCTCTTCCGGTGATCGTGATCGGCGGGCCGACGCTGGGAGGCGACGGCAAGACGCCGGTCGCGCTCGCCATCGCCGCTCTGCTCGCGGAAATGGGCGAGCGGCCGTTCTTCCTCACCCGCGGATATGGCCGCCACAATGCGCAGCGCGCGCCTTTTCTCGTCGATCCCGGCATACATGACGCGCGCGAGACGGGCGACGAAGCGCTGCTGCTGGCGCGCTGCGCCCCAACCATCGTCGGCGTCGATCGCGCGGCCGGCGCGGCGCTCGCGCGCGATCTCGGCGCGACGGCGCTGGTGCTGGACGATGGATTGCAGAGCCGGCGGCTCGAGCCCGATCTGGCGCTGATGGTCGTCGACGGCGCCTATGGCGCAGGCAATGGCCTGTGCCTGCCCGCCGGCCCGCTGCGCGCGCCCTTGCCGCGCCAGCTCGCCGCTGTCGATGCGCTCATGCTCATCGGCGAGGGTACGGCAGGAGAAGCGGTCGCCGAATATGCGAGCGCGGCGGGAAAGCCCGTTCTGCGCGCCCGCATCGGTCCCCTCCCCGCGCGCCTGCCCGAGCGCGTGCTCGCCTTTGCGGGCATCGCGCGACCGGAAAAATTCTTCGCGACGCTGGAGGCTTCGGGGGTCGAGATCGTCGGCCGAAAAAGCTTCGCCGATCATCATCGCTACACGGCGCGCGAGATCGCGGCTCTCGAGCGCGAGGCCGCGCGCCTCGGCGCGACGCTGGTCACGACGGAGAAAGACGCGGCGCGTCTTTCTAAAGACGCGGCTGCGCGCGTGGACGCCCTGCCGATCCGCCTGCTCTTGGAAAAGGAAGAAACGCTCCGCGCGCTTCTGCGCCGCGCGCTGACGCGGAATTGAGAAGGCTCAGGGCTTCTTCGGGAAGCTCACGCCGATGCGGATGAGCTTGGCGTCGGTGCTCGAATAGGCCTCTTGCAGGTCGACGTTCCAATAGCGGAGCTCTTCCAGCGGTATGGGCTCGCCGGTCACGGCGCAGCGCACGTAGGCGCCTGGACGGCGAATGCGGAAGTCGCCATCGCGATATTCGACCTCGGCCTCGACCGCGGCCTGCGGCTGTCGTTCGAACCGGTTCATGCGGATCCTGCGTCTCGCCCGCTCGGTTAAGCGGCGCACCGACGAAATAAACGAGGTCATGCCGAATTTTCAATAGCAGAGACGCAATTGGCAAGGCCGAATCGCACATTGGCGGCCGAGCTTGCGCATGCGCTCCCCAAAAAACCGGCGCACGGCGCCAGAAGCCGGCTCGGATGAGCGACCTTGGAAAAGAAATCGCTCCAAAACGCGAATGGCCGCCCCAGAGGGCGGCCATGAAGATCGATTCGATCGTCTTTCGACGCGCTCTCACCAAAAGACGTTGGCGCGGGCGAGGAAGAGGCTCGGATGATCGCCGTTGAGGAAGGGACGGTCGGAAGCCGCGACCATCGTCATGACGCGCGTCCAATTGGCCTGCAGGCGGAAGCCGTTGACCGGATACCAGTTCAGGCCGATGGTCAGATTCTCCTGGCGGCCGCCGAGCGTCGCCGTATTGGCCAGCGCCTTCTGAGCGGCCGAGCCGGCCACGGTCGCCGCATAGACGAAATTGCCGTCGACGAGGCCGCCATTGTTGAGATTGAGCTCGCTGAAGCGGGCAGCGATTTCCCAGGCGCCCCAGCCGCCCTTGTTGACCGGATCCTTGATCTTGATCGCGCCGAAGGTGCCGGGCGAGCTCCAGTTCTTGTCGTAGCCATTATACACTTCGGCTTTCGACTCGCCGGTCAGGAAGAACGAGCCCTGGACATAATATCCACTGGCCTGCAGGCTCGATCCGCCATTATTGCCGAGCAGCAGAGCATTGAGCGGATCACGCTCGTAGCGCGTCGCGATATATTCGCCCTGCAGTGAGAAGGGGCCATAGGCGGCCGCGGCTTCGAAGCCGTAGCTATAGGCGTATTTCAAGCAGCCATTCTTCATGATGAAGGGCGCTGACAGGAGACCGAGGCCGGTCGCGGTCGTCGCCAGGCTGCCGGAGGCCGCGCAAGTCATATCCTGCGCCGTCGAGACGCGGCTCCAGGTTCCGCTGCCGCCCAGAACATCCGCCTCTTCGCGCTCCGTGCCGGCGCCCGGCCGCAAGAAGGCGGCGTCGGTGGCGGCCGTCGAATCGTTCGGCTTGTGATAGCGGAAGGACGAGCCGACATGCAGCAGCTTGTCCTCTTCCTGAAGGGGCGCATAGGTGGCGCGAACCGCCGCGTCCCAATATTGCGCGCCGCTGGTGGGCGGAGCGGTCGCCGTGTCCTGCGGCGAGGTGGAGAAGATGCCCGTCTTGACCGACCACAGCTTGTCGCCGACGCCGACGGCCGCGCCGATGTGGCGGCTGGGCGCGAGAACGGTCGGCATGGCGCGCTCGAGGAAGGTGATATTGCTCGTGGAGCTGGTCGTCTCCATGCTGAAGGGCTCGAAGAAATTGCCGACCTGGAAAGTGACCGGCTCTTTGGTGATTCCTTCCGGCATCAGCTTCTGGCGATAGGCGATGAAGGCGTCGCGTATGCCCGCCACGCCTGTGTTGGTGAAGTCGTATTGGAACCGATAGAACCAGTTCTTATAGGCCTTGCCTTCGACCCAGATCTGCGCGCGGCGGAAGCCGACATTGCTGCGCGACATGGTGTCGGCAGAGCTAGAGAAGCCGCCGTCGGCCTGAATGCGGCCGCCGATCTTGAAGTTGAACGCCTTGTCCTCCGTCTCGACGAAGAGGCCGTTCTTGAAGCTGACGAACACCGGCGGCGGGGCGACGAGCCCGGGCAGGGTCCTGGCGGAATTCAACGCATTCTTGACCTGGACATTGGTCTTGGCCTGATCGGCGACCTTGGCCTCGAGACGCTTGAGCTGCTCCTTCAGCGCCTTGATCTCGCTCGCCGTATCCGCCAGCGCCGAGGCCGGAGCGCCCACCATCCCGCAGAAGGCGGCGAGCGCCACGCCGCCCGAGAGCCGCCGCGCCATTTTCGACCCGATTTCCTGTTCTCTCATCCTAGCCCCCTGCGCTCGGCGTTTTGCGTGAGCGGCTCGGACATTTGTTCGCCGGACGGGATATTCATGTGATCTAATGAATATCTCGCATCGACGACAAGTCTCCCGGGTCCGAACCACACACGCAAGGCGCACGACGATTGCACCGTTTGCCTACTCATCGTTAGATGATGCCCAAATTCTCACCAGCCATGCCCATGTGACGAGCTTCTAGGGGCGAAATGTTCTTTGGATACATCACATGTAATTGTCTTACATTTCGATCGGCCATTTGTGCAAGGCCAGAATCGGCTTCACTTAAGGATTTCCACGTATGTGTTGCCGAATCGACACAATCTGGATGTGGGGCCGCTGTAAGGTGCAACGACATTACGGCGCGAAGCGGCGCGGTCGAGGCGGCGAGACCGGCCGCCGAGCAAAGCCGGCGACAATCGGACGATCCGAATAAATCCGGGGCTTTATCTAGAACTTGCGGCCCGGCCTCACGCCCCATCGCCCGTGGCATTTGGGCAACACCCTAGGTAGAAACCGTTGTCACAATTCGGCGCCGCCATCTTTTGTGATGATTGTGTCACATAAGGCCTCTAGCGCTGCCATAGCGGTAAGCAATTCAAGGCAGAGGCTGACATGACACAGGTACCGAACGTCCAGACGATCGCGAAGGGCGCGACGCCTTCGAAGCTGCTGGGAGGCGTCGCAGTCCTCGCCCTCGGCGCGTTCGGCGCGCCCACGGCGGCTCTCGCCGACACGCAGAGCGAGATCAAGGCGCTGAAGGCCGAGCTGAAGCGGCTCGAGCACAAGCTCGACGAGCAGGCCAAGACGACCCATCAGGTCAAGAACGCGCTGAATTCGGCCAAGGCCGCGCCGGGCGGCAATGCTCCGCCGCCGGTGTTCGTCAGCTTCAAGAACGGCCTCTTCGTCGAGACCGAAGACCAGGCGTTCAACTTCAAGATCGGCGGCCGCATCCAGGCCGACGGCGGCTTCACCAGCTATCCCTCCGCCTCCGGCTCCCGCAGCAATGTCGGCTTCCGCCGCGCCCGCCTCGAGGTCGAGGGCAAGGCCTATAAGAACTGGTACTACAAGTTCCAATATGACTTCACCGGCACTGGCGTGACCGGCATTCGCGACGCCTTCATCGCCTATCGCGATAAGCTGCTGCCGGAGTCGATCACCAAGCAGCCGATCACCATCCAGATCGGCAGCCAGTACGAGCCGTTCAGCATGGAGACGCTGACCTCCTCGAAGCACATCACCTTCATCGAGCGCGCGCTTCCCGGCGCCCTGGCTCCCGACCGCCATGTCGGCGCCAAGGTCGGCCTCGGCGACAAGCATTGGAGCGTGCAGGCCGGTGTTTTCTCGACCAGCTTCGGACAGGACTCCTCGCAGGCTCCGGCCGCGACCGGACATCAGTATTGGGACCTGACGACGCGCGCGACCTACGCGCCGATCATCGAGGAGGACAAGCTGCTGCATTTCGGCGGCTCGTTCATGTTCCACAAGCCGAACGACTCGACCGCCGCTCAGGATCCGAACAATCTGCTGCCGGGCACCGGCTCGCGCGACGAGACCGACATTCTCAACAACCGCTACATCGTCGTTCCGTCGGCGCAGGCGCTCAACTGCAGCCCCACTTTCAAGGCGGCGACCGGCCTCGCCCTGCTGACGACGCCCGGCTATCTGCAGAATGGCTGTCTGAAGTCCAGCTACAACTACAACTTCGAAATGGCGGCCACCTACGGCCCCTTCTCGGTGCAGGGCGAATATTCCGGCGCTCATTACGAGCGTGATGCGGGGACGGCCGCGCTGCTCGGCAACAATGGCGGCTCGAGCCTCAACTATAGCGGCTATTACGTCCAGGGCTCGGTCTTCCTGACCGGGGAGTCCCGCGCGGCCTCCTATAAGGGCTACGACAAGGACTGGAACACGCCGGGCACGTTCGGCGACGTGGCGATCAAGAACCCGCTCAACAAGGGCGGCCTCGGAGCCTGGGAGTTCGCCGCGCGCTACAGCGAGCTCAATCTGAACAATGGCGGCCTCGTCGACAGCAATTACGCCTATCTGGCGGCCGTCGCCGGCAATGCGGCGCAGCAGGCGATCGCGAAGACCGCGACGCTGGGCGGCCGCGAGGAGAATCTGACGCTCGCGCTCAACTGGTATCCGGTGCGGGGCGTCCGCTTCCAGGCCAACTGGACGCGCGCCATGACGCTCGTCGCTCCCTCCGACAAGCCCTATCTCAACGGCCAGCATCCGAGCACCTTCCTCGCTCGCGCCCAGGTCTTCTGGTGAGAGCAGAGGCCGGGCTCTTCGGTCCCGGCACGATGTCAATCGAGAAGAGGCCGCCCTTCGGGGCGGCCTTTTTCGTTATAGAACTGAACTTTACGACGTGACATTTCCGCAACAGCCGCCGCTGAAAACCTCCCTTGCCGACCACCAGCCTAGTCAGCCCCTATAGTCTATGATTAGTGTATACCACTTAGGCGTTAATACGGGGACACTGATGAACGGGCATAAGGGATCGCGCGGACGGACAATGCGGCGGCTCTCGGGCGGCGTCTCTCTCGCCGCCTTCGCAGCGACTTTCGGACTTCCTGCTTCCGCGCTGGCGGATACGGCGAGCGAGATCAAGGCGCTGAAGGCTGAGCTCAAGCGGCTCGAGGCCAAGGTCACGCAGCAGGCCAAGGATCACGCCCAGGTCAAGAACGCGCTCAACTCCGCCAAAGGCGCGCCGGCGGCCAGCGCGCCGCCGCCGGTCTTCATCTCCTTCCGCAACGGCCTCTTCGTCGAGACCGAGGATCAGGACTTCAATTTCAAGGTCGGCGGGCACCTGCAGATCGACGGCGGCTTCGCCTCCTCGGCCGACACCATCTCCCGCTCCAATGTCGGCTTCCGCCGCGCCCGCCTCGAAATCGAAGGCAAGGCCTTCAAAAACTGGTTCTACAAGATCCAATACGACTTCACCGGCTCCGGCGTCGCCGGCATTCGCGATTTCTATCTCGCCTATCGCGACAAATTGCTCCCGTCGGAGATCAGCTCGCAGCCTGTCACCTTCCAGATCGGCAATTTCCGCGAGCCCTTCAGCCTCGAATCGACCGAATCGTCGAAATATTTCACCTTCATCGAGCGCTCTCTGCCCTCCGTTCTCTCGCCGAGCCGCCATACCGGCGCGGCGGTCGCCGTCGGCGACAAGCAGTGGAGCGTCAAGGCCGGCGTCTTTTCGACCAGCCCGCAGGACACGGCGACCGCTCCGCCCACCGGCGAATCGCAATATTGGGACGCAGCCGTGCGCGGGGTCTATGCGCCGATCACGGAGGAGGACAAGCTCCTCCATTTCGGCGGCTCCTTCAAATATCACAGGCCGAACAACACCACCGCGGCCACCGACGCCGCCAATCTGCGCCCCGGCCAATCGCCCGAGCGCGAGGAGACCGACGTGCTCGGCGGCGGCGGCGCGCTCACCCGCGTCTCTGCGGCGCAGGATCTCTCCTGCGGCGCCTCCGCGGCGAGCCTCAACATCACGACCACCGGCGTCGGCCTGCTCAGCGCGCCCTTCGCGCGGCGCTCGAGCTGCCTGAAATACTCCTATAATTACGGCTTCGAGGCCGCCGCCGCCTATGGCCCGGTCTCGCTGCAGGGCGAATATATCGCCGCCCAATATGAGCGGGACGCCACCAACGCCTTCCTCTACGGCAATGGCGGCGGAAGCAGCCTGCGCTACAGCGGCTATTATGTCTTGGGCTCCTTGTTCCTGACCGGCGAGTCGCGCGCGGCCTCCTACAAGGGCTATGACAAGGACTTCAACACGCCGGGCAGCTTCGGCGAGGTTCAGATCAAGAACCCGCTGAACAAGGGCGGCTATGGCGCATTCGAGCTGGCGGCGCGCTACAGCGAGATCAATCTCAACAATGGCGGTCTCGTCGACAGCAGCTTCGTCTATGCGGCGACCGTGGCCGGCAACGCCGCGCAGAAGGCGCTGGCCAGCACCGCGACGCTCGGCGGACGCCAGGACAATTTCTCCCTCGCGTTGAACTGGTATCCGGTCAAAGGCGTGCGCTTCCAGGCCAATTGGACCAAGACGCTGACGCTGATCGCGCCCTCCGATCGCCCCTTCCTCAATGGCGACCATCCCAGCCTCTTCCTCGCCCGGGCGCAAATCTACTGGTGAGACGGACCTTCGGATCGAAGCGTCTTTCATGACGCTCCAATTCATGCGCGGCCGCCCCTTTCGGGCGGCCGTCGCATTTTGGGCGACGCGATCCGGCCGGGGATATTTCCGTCGTGCAGAAAATACAATATTAAATTAAGAAGTTCGCGTCGCCGATTCGGCGCAGCGTGCGTAATCGATACATTTACCTAAGCGTAAATACGTAATTCGATTAATCACCGCTTCGCCGGATTTCAAATATGCCTAATATAGTCCGCATTTCTATTGTCATAGCGGCAGTCGCGCAAGGCCTCGCCGCGGGGCGCGCCGAAGAGCTTCCGAAACGACAGGCTGCTCCTGTCGAGTATGTTCGTATTTGCGATCAATATGGCTCGGCCTTCTTCTATATCCCCGGCAACAACACCTGCCTGCGCATCGGCGGCGCCGTCGTCGCCGAATGGCGCTCGTGGAGCACCTCCTACCGCATGTCGCGCAACATCATCGCGACCGACAACCCTTTCGCCTTCGGCCCTAGCGTCAACGCGAATCCGCTCGGCATTCCGGGCCATGTTCCTCTCCTCGGCTATTCCAATCCGCGCAGCGGCGACAATAGCGGCTTCGTCGGCATCGGCCGGGTCGAGATGGACGCCCGCGCGCCGACCGACTACGGCACGATGCGCGCCTTCATTCGGCTCGAATCGCAATTCGGCTCGGACAGCAGCGCGGCGACCGGCTCGCTCAGCGGCTCGCAATATTTCGGCGCCGCCAATTTCTCCAACGGCAATGTGTTCCGGACGACGGCGCGCGAGACGACGATCCTCAACAAGGCTTTTCTGCAATTTGGGGGCATTACCGCTGGCCGCGTGCAGTCCTTCTTCGATTTCTACACCGACAATATCGATTGGGAGGCGCTGCGCGGCTCCAACTCCACCGTCGGCGCGCTGGCCTATACCTATAGTTTCCGTGACGGCGCCTCGCTCAGCTTCTCGCTCGAGGACAATGTATCGCGACGCGGCTTCATCGGTTCGACGATCGGCGCCTTCAATTACGTCGCCGCGGTTTACGGCCTCTCGGGCGCTGCGGCGGACGCCGCGGCGGCGGCCTGGGGAACGCGCTTCACCGGCGTGCCGGACGGCGTGCAAATTCCCGAGATCGTCGGCGCCTTCCGCATCGACCAGCCCTGGGGCGCCGTGCAACTCTCCGGCGCCGCGCATCAGCTGCGCACATCCACCTACACACGCAACGCCACGGTGGCGACGCCCGTCACCGGACTGCCGCTCGGCACAGCCATCCCCGTCGTTTCGCAGGAGGATTACGGCTATGCGTTCCAGCTCGGATGGCAGTTCAATCTCGACAGGCTCGCCCCGGATATTTTTTCCGAGGGCGACAAATTATGGGTGCAGGGAACCTACGCCCGCGGCGCCGTCGGCTATCTGATGGGCAATAATCTCAGCTTCAACGGCGGCCCGGTGAATGGCAACGCCTTCTACGGCTATGGCAATGGCGGCGTCAAAGCCAGCAATGGCTGGGAGTTTCTGAGCTTCGACTGCATATGGACCGCCGCCGCCCATTGCGACAAATCGATCGGCTGGGTGGGCCTTGCGGCCTTCAAGCATTATTGGACGCCGACGCTCTCCTCCGGCGTCTACGGCTCCTTGATGGAACTCTATTACAGCCCGAGCGCCATAGCAGATTTCGGCGGCGGCGTCGGCGCGGTGAACACGACCGAATATCGGGTCGGCTCCAATCTCATCTGGACGCCGATCAAGAATTTCGATCTCGGCGGCGAGCTGATGTATCTGCGCGACAATCACCACAACCGGCCGGTGGGGCTCGCGCCGGACATAGCGTTGTGGTCGGTGGGCCTGCCGTCCTGGAAGGGCGCGAATGCGACAGTAGAGGGACGCGTGCGCCTGCAGCGCTCGTTCTGACGCCGAGAACTCCTTGCTCGGCCGTGTCTTCTGCAGGCGAACCGTTTCCCGCTTCGCGCGAAAACGCTAGCTCTCGCGCGTGAAGACCCCGTCCGCCTCCATCATCTCGAGCAGCATGCCCTCGCGCAGGCCGCGATCGGCGATGCGCGTGCGGGAGGCCGGGAAGACGCGGCGAATCGCCTCGAAGATCGCGCAGCCGGCGAGCACGAGATCGGCGCGCTGCGGGCCAATGCAGCCATTGGCGGCGCGCTGATCGAAATCCATGGCGCGCAGCGAATCGATGGCGCGCGTCGCGTCCTCGTCCGAGAGCCAGAGCCCATCGACGCGCCAGCGATCATAGCGCTCGAGGCCCAGATGCACGCCGGCCAGCGTCGTCACCGTGCCGGAGGTGCCGAGCAGATGGAAACGCTCGCAGCGGCGCTCCGCCGCCGTGCGCTCGGCAAAGGCGACGAGCCCCTCGAGCGCGCGCGCCGTCATCGCCTCATAAATGGCCGGCGTCACGCTCTTGCCGCCGAATCGCTCCGCCAGCGAGACGACGCCGAGCTCGAGCGAGGTCCAATGGCGCAATTCGCAGCCCTGCGCGTCGCGGGTCAGCCACACCAGCTCGGTGGAGCCCCCGCCTATGTCGAACAGCAATATGCTCTCGGCGCGCGGGTCGGCGAGCGAGCCGCAGCCGCGCGCGGCGAGGCGCGCCTCGGTCTCGCGATCGATGACCTCGAGCAGCAGGCCGGTGCGCTCATGCACGCGCTCGACGAATTCGGCGCCATTCTCGGCCGCGCGGCAGGCCTGGGTGGCGATGAGCCGGGCGCGGGAGACGCCGCGGACGCTCATTTTCTCGCGGCACACGTCCAGCGCCTCCAGCGTGCGCTCGATCGCCTGCTCGCAGATGCGACTCGAGGAGCCCATGCCCTCGCCGAGCCGCACGATGCGGGAAAAGGCGTCGACGATGCGCAGCAGGTCGGTCTTGCGCCGTGAGCGCTGCTCCGGCCGCGCGATCAGCAGCCGGCAATTATTGGTGCCGAGATCGAGCGCCGCATAGACATGATCGTCGCGCTGCTCGCCGGGCGCGCGGGCGTTCCGCGCGGAGGCGCCCGGATCACCCGCGCCGTCCACGGATGCGCGCATCCCCGCTCCAGCGCGCGGCGCCTCGCCTCCGCCCAGGCCCCCGCCCCAATGTTCCGGCTTTTTCAACCCGCCTCCCGATCGGCCTTTTCCGCCCGCCGCCGATCTTTGTCTCGACGAACTCTCATGGCCGATCGCGGGAAGTGTAGCAAGGCCAGCGCGAATGCCAAGGAGCGCGTTTACGGGCCAAGCTGGCGGGCGGGGCCGACCGGCGGGAGCGACGCCATTGTGGGAACCGGCCAAGGTCACGCAACGAACCGCGCCGATCATGTTGACAGAGGCGCGTCCTCTCTTTAGATCACCGCGACGCGCCGCTTCGCCGCGCGACCGTTGGGGGATAGTTCAACGGTAGAACAGCGGACTCTGACTCCGTTAATCTTGGTTCGAATCCAGGTCCCCCAGCCAAATTCTATAAAATCCCTAGAATTCCACGCTCTTGCAAAAGAGCGCTATTTTCGCGCGCCCCGAGGTCCAAAACATTGGTCCAAAATGGGGTCCAAAATCCATGAAGAGCGGCTGCAATCTGCGCCGGCGCGCCTCCGCCTATCAGTTCCGTTTCGCCCTGCCGCAGCGGCTTGCGTCTTTCTTAGGGCGGAGAGAGATTGTCGTGGGGCTGCGCACGACCGCCTATCGGCTCGCCATCAAGCGGGCGCGCGTGCTGCGGACGCGCGTGGAGAGGCTGATGGAGGAACTCGATCTCGTTACGGTCAAGGCCGAGGCCGAAAGGCTCGTGCGCGCCTGGATCGACAGGCAGGTGGCGGCGGTCGAGAACAATCTCGCCAGCCATGGCGCCTCCTATTTCGACGCCGAGGAGGCCGCGCGACTCGGGCCGGAATTCCTCCGCGAGACCCAAAATCTGTTCTATACGGTGGCGCGAATCGATCACGAGGATGACCTCCGACCGGCGATCGCCACGCTTCTCGCCGGCCAGATGGCGGAGGCGCGCCCGTTCCTGCGAGAGGCCATGAAGATGGCCTGCGCCGAGATTGGCATTGCGGAAGAGAAATTGGACGGGCCGGCTGGCCCCATGATCGAGCGCGCGGTGCTGCGCGGCTTCCTGACTCTGTTCGATGAGAAGTTCGCCATCGAGGGCGGCGAGGTCGAGCCCGTGCCGCGCAGCGCAGCCGCGCCGGCGCCGCCCCCGCCGCAGCCCGCGGCGGCTCCCGCCCCCGCGCCGGAAAAGCCCTTCTTCGCCGCCTGGGACGATTTCGTCGAGAGCAAGACGAGGGTAAAAGAGTGGAAGGCGGACATGCCGAACAATGCGCGCTCGGCCCGCAACACATTCGAGGCGCTGGTCGGCGATCCGCCGCCGACGCGAATCACGAAGGCGGTCGTCTCCGACTATAAGGCCGACCTCCTTCGTCTGCCGCGCTACTACGACAAGGCGCGCCAGTGGCGCGATCTGCCCCTGGCCAAGGTCGGCGCCGCCGTCGAGAAATTCCGCGACGAGAATCCGAAGGAGACGGTTCCGATGCTCACGCCGACGACGGCCAACAAGCATCTGACCAATCTCTCCACCTATTGGAATTGGCTCGAGCAGAACGGCCGCCTGCCGGAGGGGCTGAAAAACCCCTTCCCCGGCCTCAAATCCAAGCGCCGCCGAGGCCGCGCCGCTCGCGACGAACGGCAGATGTGGCCGGAGACGCTGGAGCGCAAGCTCTACGAGTCGCCCGTCTGGACCGGATGCCTTTCGATCCATCGCCGCAGCAGGCCCGGACCGAATATCTACCGCGACGCCCTGTTCTGGGTTCCGCTTCTCGGGCGCCTGCTCGGCGCCCGCGAGGACGAATTGTGCTGCCGCAAGGTCGGCGACATCAAATTCCTCGACGGCCTCTGCTATCTCGAAATCCGCGGCTCGAAGACCGACTCCTCCGATCGCGACGTGCCGCTGCCGCGCCGCATCTTGGATTTCGGATTCCTGGAATATCGCTTTTACGGCCGCGCGCCGGAGGAGCCGCTGTTTCCGGAGCTGATCGCCCAGGGGCCGGCAAATCGCCATTCGGACGCGTTCGGCGGGCGTTTCAGCCATTATCGCCATAAGATCGGCGTGAAGGAGCCGCTCGTCGACTTTCATTCCTTCCGGCACAATGTCACGACGGACCTCAAGAACACGGCGGGCCTCAACACGGGCTGGATCGACGAGATCACCGGGCACGCGAGCGACGAGCGCATGAGCGAGAGCACGCGCTACACGAAGCTGATCTATCTGACCAATCTGAAGACGGCGATCGACGCGGTGACCATCGCCGCCAATCTGTCGCATCTGCGCTACGACGGCCCCAAGGGCGTCGCGGCGCCGGGCGCGCAGGAGGATATCGTAAAGTTCCGCAAGCTCGCCGAGCAGGAGATGCGCAAGAAGGAGGGACGGAACGAAGTGACGGTGAAATTGAAAATGAAGCCGAAGACAAAGGTGAAGGCGAAGGCGTGAGCGAGCGACAAATAGACGCGCCGGTCGTGTCACAAATTTCTGTCTACGGAGCGACACGCATCACAGCCAACAACACGCGAATAGTGACGTCGCTCGTCGGGGAATGCCCCGCGGACGAGGTCGACGAATTTCGGCGTCGATGATGTTCGTCGACGCCACCGCCACTGTCGCCATCGCCTGCGGCGAGCCCGAGGCGGAAGAACGCGACATACGGCCGGTGTGCGCAGCCCGTCGTTTCATATCGCCCACCGACCCATATTATGGGCAATGACCGATCCGGCGCACTCACGGCCCCATTTACGGCTTGGGGCGGGCGGTTACAGACACGGTCCTGCCGATACCGAGCAATGCCTATCTCTACGCGATCGGCGTCGAGACTCGCCTGCTCTACGGGCCGACCGCAATGGGACCGAAATGCTCATGACGAGCGCCGGCTAGACGCGCATATGGATGGTCCTCCCGACAATCGCGCGATTTCACATCGAGATCGCAACGGGTCGCCGCGCCGCGTCGCTTCCGGTCGAGCGAATAGCGCCGCCTCGAGGCAACGCAGGGAGAATCGGGTGAATGATGGCGCTTCTGTCACGGGTGACATTCGGGATCGTGAGCGCAATGTTGATGCTGCTGGCTCTGGCGCTCGTCGCATTTGGCGCGCTCGAGCTGGTCGCCGAGCTGAAGAAGTCCTGGCGCGAGGGCGGCAATGCGCTTCTTACTGCGATCGGCTATGTCGTCATCGCGATAGCGGTTTTCGACGTCGCCAAATATTTCGTGGAAGAAGAAGTCATACGTCGCCCTGGGACACTCACCGCGTCCGAGGCGCGGCGCAGCCTTTCAAAGTTCATCTCGACGATCGTCATCGCCGTGTTCATCGAAGGTCTGGTCATCGTATTTCAGGTGAGCAAGCAGGACGTAGCGCAAATGCTCTATCCGATAGCGCTGCTCGTGACGGCCGTTCTCATCGTGCTCGGACTTGGCGTCTACCAGCGACTGAACGTCGAGGTAGAGCGCCAAAGCGCCCGAAAGGAGCAAAGCAAGAGCGGCGACGACAAAGACGAGCAGGCTGACGTTCGATCACGGCCACGCTCGACATGAGGCGCTGCGTGGAATTCGAGAAATGTGGGTCCGACCCACGAAAACTGGAGCACGGCCATGAAACTTCGCATCGGCTATGAGCTTCGATACGACTTTCCGCAGCCGACGCCGGCCATCTTGATTCTCAACGTGCATTTCACGCGCGTTTCCGATCTCTCTTGGCCCGACCACATCTCGATTGCGCCCGTTGCTCCGATCTCGGGATACCGCGACAGCTTCGGCAATTGGTGTAGCCGCGCCGTCCTCGGGCCGGGCAGCACGCTCATCTCGACCAACGCGCTGATACGCGACTCCGGCCTGCCGGATATCGTCACCTCGGGAACTTACCAATCGCCTGTAGAGAGCTTGCCGGAGGAAACACTGGTCTTCCTGTTGCCGAGTCGCTTCTGCGAGAGCGACCGACTTCTAGAACTCTCTTGGACGCTATTCGGCGCCGCGACGCCCGGACGGGGCCGCGTGCAGGCGATCTGCGACTTCGTGCATGACCACATCTGTTTTGGTTACGAGCACGCGCGGGCGACGCGGACGGCATGTGAGGCCTATGAAGAGCGTCTCGGCGTCTGCCGCGATTATGCGCATCTGGCCATCGCCTTTTGCCGCGCGCTGAACATTCCGGCGCGCTACTGCACCGGCTATCTCGGCGACGTGGGTACGCCGCCTCCCTATCCGCCCGGGGATTTCGCTGCCTGGTTCGACGCCTACATCGGCGGCGCTTGGCAAACATTCGATCCCAGGAACAACACGCCCAGGATCGGGCGCGTTCTGCTGGCGCGCGGGCGCGACGCAGCGGATGTGGCGATGGTCACGACCTTCGGTCCCAACAAGCTGGAAAATTTTCGTGTCTGGACAGATGAGGTCAGCGAAGACGCCGAATGATCCACGGAGGTCGTGAATCGGCAATTGCTCCCTCGATCTCAATCGGAGCAATCCTCGACAGCGCCCGCGGCTCGTTGGACGAGTTCGTGAAACGCGATGACGCTCGGCCCACGAACAATTCAATGGGCCTGCTTCATCTGCGCATGCAAATCGATGGCCGCCGCAAATCGCTTGACGCGCACCCGGCCTTCACGCCGCAACGTGAACGATATGCCCCCTCCGCGCTCGCGCGAGCAGGTTTGCATGAACCTCCAAACACGTCGGCTTCAGGCCCGCCAAAATCGCATGGGCTCGTGTCGACTCCGCGCCACGTCCATGCACAAAGACCAAAGATCCATCGGCCCTCAATGTTTGCTCACAATCGAGAACGATTTCCTCCGGAATGCCGAGATCACAGAGCGCATCGACCAAAGCGCTCGCGCCGCTGGATGACATCGCGCCGGCGACTTGTCGCTGGATGAGAGGTGCAATGGCGCCGAGCGCCACTACCGGTCCGGTAGACGGCGAAGTCGAGAAGACGCCTCCAGCAGATAGCTCACATAGGCCACCCCAAAATGCGCCATAGTTTTCCCACATTCGGATCTGTCCGCCGACATTGTGAAAGCCCACGCCATCTCTATCAGAGCAATATCCGCGTCCGACGACGCTCAATCGCCCGGTGTCGAAGCCGGCCTGCGATAGCGTCTTGACCGCGGTCGCGGCCTGAAAGTGGTACGCGAAACTCGCGATCGATATTTCATCGATGCGTTTCATGAGAGCCTCCTTTCGAGAAGGCGAATGGGGCGATGAGCGCGACGCTGTGGCGTCGACGGCTGTGAACGCGCCGAGCAGCGGGGGAATGCGCACAAGCCGAATAATTCCGCCGAACGATCCCGGCGAGCGTTGCGCGGCCCGGAGCACGACCACGAGTTTCCCAAAGACGGCGCTCGAGCGAAGTTCATCGAGCCGAGCGGCGCGGACGTTCTGAGCGTCCATGGACGCGATTTATCGCCAACTCGTCCCGTGCACGAAAGGATTGGACTTCCGTTGCGAGATCCGGTCTCGATATCGAGCGGTCGACATCTGTAATATAGGCGCCTTAGCGGCGACGGTCAGCCTCGGTAAATACTCTAGGCGTTGCGCAGGGTCGCCATGGCGATGTCGCGCTTTATTGGGAGAACTTCGACAAGCCCGAATGCAACGAGGAGGCGACATGCAAAATCGACAGATATGCTCGCCTGGGCGTGCTCATCGTCAATCCGACCGACAATTTTCTCGAGCCGCTGCTGATCAGCAGCGCCGCCGAATTTCCTCTCGTCATCGCCTTCCTCGGCGCGATGGGCGGCCTGCTCACCTTCGGCTTGGTCGGATTGTTTCTCGGCCCGCTCATTCTCGCCGTGCTGCTCGCCATATGGCGGAAACGGCTGGAAGGAAACGCGCCCGAAGTGGAGCGCTACCCCCGCAACGCGCCGCATTGATCGATGTCGAGACGATCATTTCGCGTCGACGTCCGCGTCCCGATACGGTGCGTGAAAAAAGCCACTGCTCCGCCGACCTGCCGCTCTCGGCCAGCGCACCCATCTCGAGGCGGCGTCACATGTCGCCGGAAAAGCGCCCACTGCGCCACTCGTTAAACTCCGTATGCGCCCTAGTTAATGACAAACCAACGGGACATAAACCACAGGGGATCATGTCATGGACAAGGAAAGCATCAAGGGCGCGGGACAGAAGATAAAGGGCAAAATCGAAGAAGTCGCGGGGAAGGTTCTCGGCGACAAGGAGCTCGAGCTGCATGGCAAAGCCGATCAGCTCGGAGGCGCGGTTCGAAGCGCGGTCGGAGAGGCGAAGGATACGATAAAGGACGCGATCAAGGACGCCAAGAAAGTCTAAAGCGCGATCTGACTAAGGGAACGGGGCGTCGTCGTCGACCATGGAGGCGTACGGACCTCCAGGCCTCTTCGTCGCGCTCTTTCCCCCGCGCCTCTGCGGGTTTCCCTTCGCGATTTGCACTGTCGGCGCCTGACAATCGGAGCGAAATCGGTTCATCTCGGATTGCGATTTCGCTCCGTCGGCCTAATTCAAGGTATGATCCGGTTCGTGAAATCTCCAGAAATTGCTTTAAGGGAGTAGGCCCATGAACATCAGCATCGAGCACCTCCAGCCGATCGTCTCGCTGCTCGCCGGCGTTCTCATTCTGATCATCCCTCGGCTCCTCAACTACATCGTCGCGATCTTTCTGATCGTATCGGGAATTCTGGGGCTCGGGTGGATCAAGTGACGACGAACGATAGCGCTCCGAAATGTCATCTCCGAGTGGCGACGCACGCCGCCGAAAAACGATAGCGTGCAATTAGGTTTTGGCATTCATTGAATGCATTTCCTCTGGTTGTCGCAGCGTCGGCGCGCCCGAGAGGGCGGGCCGACGCTCTGTGGCGTCATTGAACAATTTCACAGCCGCGCTATGTTTTTTGAAAGAGCTTTCCCGACGACCTGAAGCAGGCCGTCGAAGGCGTCGAGCAGCTCGTTCGAATGTCGATATTGGAAAAAGCCCCTCGCAGTCGGGCTGAATCGAGACGGCCGCAAACGGGGAGACACGCTCATGTCGATCGGGCTCATACTCGTCATTCTCCTTATCATCTTTTTGTTCGGTGGCTTCAGCGGCCGCTTCGGCGGCTATGGCTATGGCTACGGTCACGGCGGCGTCGGCGTGATCGGCATACTTCTGATCATCGTCGTCGTGTTGCTTCTGACAGGACGGCTTTGATCGAAGCCGCCGCCACTCGATCGGTGTAACGTGCATGGAAAGCGCGCGCGGACGACTTGTTCGCACCAACTCAGGCGTCGCGCGAACGGGGTCGGATGAGTCGTCTTCGCCTGCACGCTGAGAAGCACCTCGTCGATCGCATCGGTTGGCTGAGAGCCGCAGTGCTCGGGGCCAATGATGGGATTGTCTCGACCGCGAGCCTGATCGTCGGCGTAGCCGCGGCGACCGCGACGCGAAATGATGTTTTGATCGCGGGCGTCGCTGGACTGGTGGCGGGAGCCATGTCGATGGCCGCTGGCGAATATGTGTCCGTCAGCTCGCAATCCGACACCGAGCGAGCGGATATCACGCGTGAACGTAAAGAGCTCAGCGACAACATCGCGTTCGAACTCGATGAGCTCGCCGACGTCTATGTCACACGCGGTGTCGATCGAGAGCTCGCGCTTCGAGTCGCCGAGCAAATGATGGCGAAAGACGCCCTGACTGCCCACGCGCGCGATGAGCTCGGCATTTCAGAGATCACCACCGCCCGTCCGGTGCAAGCAGCGCTGACATCGGCAGCGACATTTTCGCTGGGCGCCGCCATGCCCCTGCTCATGGTCATCGTGGCGCCGGTCGGCACGCTCGTCCCCGTCGTTTCCGTCGCGTCCTTGGCCTTCCTCGCGCTTTTAGGCGCCATCGGAGCAAGAGCAGGCGGCGCCGATGTTCTGCGCGCGACGGCCCGAGTGACATTCTGGGGCGCATTGGCGATGGCCCTCACCGCCGGCATCGGGAAAATTTTCGGCACGGTCGTTTGAAGATTGGATTCACGAGAGGGGCAACTTTGTGAAAACCGGAGCGAGCGACGCATGGCGGCCGCGCGCGACACGGAACGCGACATTCGCCGCAGCCCGGTCTCGGTCCTGCGACGTTGGATAAGAAGGTCGCCACCGCGGATCGGTTTTCAAGTTGCGAAGCGAGAATCAGGCGATCACGTCCTCGGCGCCCATCCGCTTCGGACACTTCGCAACGTTCGATCATCCAGCGGCCCGCCGGTCCCGGGGGGTCAGACGCCCGATAGACGGTGGAATAGGCAAGGCGAACCCGCCGTGGCGCGCGAAGGTGTGCTGGAGCCGTTCGTAGATCGCGTCCTGCCGTTCGACATGAATGCGACGCACCGCTATTCCGTTTGGCGGTGAAGACGTCACAACGGGCGCCTGTGGGCGTCGTTCCGATCGCAGTCTATGGTTACGTTTTCGAATGGACGGCTTTCTCGCATGACGTCTACGTCGATCTCTCCCACGCTCTACAGGAAACGGCTCCGACGCTCGCCATAACGCTCTGGATCGGCTGGCTCACATTGCGCATATGCCTCGAGCCTCTGCGGCGACGAATTCGTTCGCCCCTGCCCCGTCTCGCCCCATTCCGCTCATCCCGCCGGCTTCGTCGGAAACATCGCAATTCAATAAGCATGGCGGTCCCGGAGGGAAAGGCCAGCGCATGGGAGCCGCCGATCGAGGGCATTGGCGAGCACCAGCCCAGCCACGCGGCCTTATAAAAGTTGCGCAAGATCGTCACGTCTCCGATTCGCACGGCGCCGGATCTCGATGCGCCACCCGGTCCCCGCGGAGGAACGACGGGAGATCGTCGTCGCCTCTTCCGGAGCGCCCGTCCGGCGCACCGGACGCCGAAATGTCCAGATTGGACACGACGCTCTCCTCGGTCGAAGCCTCGACGTCCTGGGTCGCTCCCTCCATCACGCGCTCGTCCGGACCATCCTCGCGGATCGGCCCCGCCTTCTGCTCTTCCGGCTCGTCCGCCTTCAGCTCACCCTCCACCTTTTGAGCCGGCGCGGAATGCCCGCGCGGGGGAGAGCTGCGTCCGCGCTTCGGCGGGACCGAAGAAGCCCCACTCTTGTCGGCGGCGTCGAGCGGCGATCTATCGGGCGCGGCGACCTCATCATCAGCGTGATCGACGTTCGCTTTGTCCTCGTCTCTGACCGGCTCCGGCGCGACCTCCGCGTCCGACGAGGCGGCGCTCGGCTGCGTCTCCTGTTCGTGGACGCTCGCGGCTTCGCGATGATGCGTGGGCTCGTCGCCTTTCCCGTCGTCGGCGCCCGAGAAGACCACGTCCTGCATCTGCGCAACCTGCCCAGCGGCTCCGACGATGGCGCAAATCACCGAAAGCACCGCGGTCCCGTGCCACAGGCTATAGCCGATGCCGCGCACCCGCCGTCCATCCGTGTGACGGATGAATCCATGCGCCTCGAGCGCCTTTTCGAGTTCCGGCGCTCTTTCCCGCAGCTTCACAACGAGGTCCCAGGGCCGCGTGTCGGGCGCCTTCCCGAACTCCAAAAGCGCGGCGCCGAGCGCATGGAGGATAGGGCGCTCGTTCGGGTCCGCCAACAGTTCGTCCATCTTGATGAACGCGCCATGAATCATCTCGACGGTCACACCCGGGATCGGCGTCCCGAGATGCAATTTGGCCGCGCCTTGGCAGGTCTTGAGCCAGACCTTGGTCTCCGCTTTCGTGGCAGAGGCGAGCGCGGCGTTAAGCAGGCTGGACGCCCGGGCGAATTCGCCCAAATCGGGGATGATCATTGCACACCTCGCTACAAGGAAAGATCAGGGTATATAAAAAGCTCACTCGAGACGTTAACCTTGTCAAGGTAAATTTTCATACGAATTTCACAAGGATTTTCCCGGGCCATGAGCAACCATCTCTCTGATCATGCGGACATGATTTTGAAATGTGAGCGCACAGGCCCATAAGAGTTATGGACTCCTACACTCGTTGTTCGATTTAGCGATAAGAAAGCGCTTGTTGAATGAATTTTCAGATTCGTTCGTCCATCGAGCCGCCGTCTAAATTTACGGATACAATCAAATTGGTCCGCCCCAAAGGCACCAAAACGACAATATTCGGCCCCTCGGAGCAATAGCGCCATCGAAAGCGTCGTCGATCATGACGAGCTGGCTCCCCTACGGGATCAGACCTCGAACCAAATTTACATAGGCGCTATGGGGAGCGTTCTAGATAGGTATGTCAGTCCCGCGTTACTCAGGGTTTATGAAACGGATTTGTCCGTCTATGTAACACATTTGTCCGCGAACAAATGTGTTACGTAACGCGACTTTTCGCTTTCGAAATCGACGAGTCCAGCGCCCCTCGATGGGTCAGCCACCTCGATTTTCACTTCTATAAAACATTTTATCACCCGATATCGAACACAGTGTAGCCATATTTATCCGTATGTTATTATCACGTCATTGGCGCCATTTTCGGCCGAATGCATGTGACGCATCCCCTATTCCCGGGCCGCCCAGCGGCCGTCGCCGCGGATCCGATCGCGCCGATGCGTCGGGACACTGAGATAGGAAAATCGGCGTGGCGGTCAGCGAGCAGACGATCTCCGCGTATTTGATCCGGACCTCGCGACTGCGGCGGCGCTGCGCCTGCACGCTCCTGATCGACGTCGCCGCGCTACAATGGACGGAATTCGTCGCGTGGCTCATCATGCAACGGCCGCAGTGGAGCCGATCGACGTGGAGAACGTACAAGCGCGCGATCGTCGAGGTCATGACGCGGGAACATCCGGACGAGCGCGCCGCGCTCGCGGCGTTGGACGCCGCGACGCAG
Source organism: Methylosinus sp. sav-2 (assembly GCF_004366495.1). Lineage (NCBI taxonomy): Bacteria > Pseudomonadati > Pseudomonadota > Alphaproteobacteria > Hyphomicrobiales > Methylocystaceae > Methylosinus > Methylosinus sp. sav-2. The sequence continues at coordinate 74,553 of NZ_SOEJ01000011.1, read as the reverse complement.
ACCGAGGCCAAAAAAAAGACCGGCCGGACGTCAGCCGCCAAGTCGCCTCGCTTCGGACCTGACGAGCGGGAGCGGATATTCGCGGCTCTGCGGCTGGGGAGGTCTCCCCGGGCGCTGGAACTGATCGACTTCATAAGCGCGACAATTGCCGCGGGCCTGCGCCCGACCGAATGGCGCGGCGCCACTCTGGAGGTGTCCGCAGAAGGCGCCGTCCGACTGCTCGTCAAAAATGCCAAGGCCACGAACGGGCGCGCGCATGGCCCGCACCGAACGCTGCACTGGCCAAATCTGCCGCCGGAGACATTGGCGGCGATGTCTCGGACCATTGCGATCGCGCAAAAATTTTCTTCCGCGGCAGAATACGACGCGCATCGCAAAGCCCTGCAAGACCTCCTCGGCGCCCTGAGCCGCCGACTCTGGCCCAATCGCGCCAAGCATTTCGCGCTGTATTCGTGCAGGCGGGAATTCATCGCCCAGGCGAAAATGGTCTATTCGCCCGTCGAGGTCGCCGCGCTCGTCGGGCACAGCGTCGACCGGACGGCGCAGTCGCACTACGGCCGAGTCACGAAATCATCCGGAGGGCGCGACATCACGCTGCCGATCCCGGATCCTGACGACGTTGCCCGCGTGCGCGAGAACGTGGCGCCGCGACTTGCGGCCCTTTCGCGGCTGCACCGGGAGGCGAGCAAGAAGGCTAAATCGCGCGAGGTCGAAGGCTCCCACGACGCGGCTCCGGCCACGGCGACGCCTTTCGCCGAATCCTCGATCGCGGGTCAGGAGGACGCCGCTGCGGAGTCGCCACGATCGGCCGAGGGCGCCGACGCCGACGCGCCGTCCATCGCGCCTGACGCCGGCAGCGCCACCTCCATAGCGGGGCCGGCGATCGACCTCACTCCAGAGCCTCCTGCGCAGGCGGACGAGGCAGAAGAGACCTCAAACCTGGGCGAGCGCCTCCAGATAGCGTCTCGAGACGAGCGACCGATCCCAGATTCTGGGGATGGTCCTCGCATGCGCGAGATCGTCGCGCCGATACCCGCGGCTCCTTCGCGAGCGCATGAGGGCTCCCACGACACGACCCCGGCCGCGGCGGCGCCTCCCATCGTCGCCAATCACGAGGCCGCGAAGTCGCAGCAATCCGCCGAGGGCGTCGACGCCGCTGCGCCGTCCGAGGGGCCGACCCTCGATCCGTTTCCAGAGCCTCCATCGAAGGCGGCCGAGAAAAAGAAGGCCCGAGACGAAGGCGGGCGCCTTTGGCAAAAGTTTCAAACGGAACAGCGCCGGTCGTTGGACGACCTGCCCTCCGGCGCCCGCCACGAGAAAAAGGGCTCCGTTCGCGAACTGGACTCGGTCGCCTCGTCGTCGGACGGCTCGCCCGAAGGCGAGCCAAAGCCCAAGGACATCCCGTAGTCGCCGGGCTTCGGCCGCCGCGACCATTCATGTGACCAAAGAGCGAACGCCGCGCCCGATCGGCGCGGCGACGCTTTATTCATTGTGATCGCGAGCGATCACAATTCGCCCCGCAACGTCGCCATGAAGTTCCGCGGATCGCCCGGCGTGTTGTAGGTGTTGCTGCCGCCGACGCGGGTATAATATTTCTGGTCGGTGATATTGTTGATATTGACCTGCAAGCTCAGATTTTCGTTGATCTTATAGGACGCCATCGCATTGAGAACGGCATAGGCCGACGCATGGCGCGCTTCGTTCAGCGAGTTCACCGAGCCGGAGAGGCCGCTCTGCGCGACGACGCCGGCGCCGACGGTCAGGCCTTGCAGAAAACCGTCGAAGTCGTATTTGCCCCAGATCTTGAACAAATGGGTCGGATACCACGAATTGATCGAACGGCCCGGATTGTTCTTATCGACGAGAAAAGCGGTCTTCATGTAGGTGTAGCCGCCGACGATATCGAGCCCGGGCAGCGAGCGCGCGACGAGAGGAACCTCATAGTCGGCGAAGGGCTTGCCCGAGAACTCTACCTCGACGCCGGTCGACTCCGCCAGTCCCGCCTGGAGATAATAGCCCGGATTGGCCGAATCCGCGAAAGAGCGGTTTCTATCGCGAATCTCGAACCAGGCCGCGGAGGCGTTCAGCTTCTTGTCGAGGAACTCGCCTTTGACGCCGGCCTCCCATTGTCCGCCGACGCGCGGATCGAGCGTCGTGCCGTCGGCTCTCTGCTGAGTCTGGGGAAGGAATATATCGGTATAGCTGCCGTAGAGATTGATCTCGTCGGTCAGACGGAAAATGCCGGCGGCATAGGGTGTGAAGCGATGATTGGATTTCGCGCCATAGGACCAATTCGCGGGCATGCTCGGAAAGGCCGCACGATTTTTCGCGAAATAATTTGTGAGCCTGCCGCCGAGCACGAAGGTCAAACGTTCGATCGGCGTGAGGCGAAGCTGGCTGTAGGCGCCATGTTGCAACGTCTGGTTCTGGCCGCCGACCGTGTAGGGATTGGTATTCGGACCGATATAGTTCGGCCAGAAGACCGGGACATTATTCACCGTCGTGATCGGCGCGCCTTTGTACTCATAGGTGAAGCGATCGTAATTATAGCCCAGCGTCAACGTGTTCTTGATCGGCAACAAGGGCAGCGTGCCGGAGAGATAGGAGTCGAGACCGGTGCGATGATAGTAATAGTTGTAATGGCGGCGCGCATATTGCGTCGACCAGTTGGATGGATTGACGCCAGCATAGGGGAAGGCGTCGTTGAACTCCTGCGTCTGATCACGTCGATTGAAGTTGATTTTCGCGACCCAATCGTCACCGAAGCGATGCTCGAGGCGAACATTCTTGTCTTCCGTATCCCATTTGTATTGCGTCCAATCGGGATAGGGATTCCATGACCTGGACACGTTCAGGAAGTAAGGACTGGTGTTGCCGAAATAGGAAATAGCGGCGACCGGCTGCCCGGTGTAATCGGGATCGCTCGTTCTCTGGCGCGTGTAGGCGACATTCACCAGCGTGTTCGGCGTGATGTCGTATTCGAGAGAGCCATAGCCGAGCCATTTGTTCTCGGGCTGCGACGGCGTGAAGAAGAAGTGCTTGTCCTGGTGCAGCACGAGCGCGCGATAGCGAAATGTCCGTTCTTCATTGATCGGCCCGGTGACGTCGATCATGCCGCGAAAATTGTCCCACGAGCCGGCGTTGAATTCCGTTCGCAGCTTGAATTCGTCCTGCGGCCGCTTGCGGACCACATTGACGACGCCGCCGGGGTTTCCCGAGCCGGAGAGCAGGCCCGAGGGGCCTTTGAGAACTTCGAGACGGTCATAGACGGCGAGATCGAGCTGCTGATAGCCGCCGAGGCCGCTATAGGTCGGAACGCCGTCATAAGCCACGTCGAGGAAATAGCCGCGCGACGCCGGCTGTCCTTGCGTCACATCGTTGGAAATGGCGGAGACGCCCGGAATCCAGAACATCGCGTCCTGAACCGTGTTGAGCTGCATATCGTTGATCTGCGCGCGCGTCATCACGGAGACAGACTGCGGCACCTCCTTGCGCGGCAGCGGAACCTTGCCGGCGACGGTCACGAGCGGCGTCGTATAGGAGCCCGTGCCTTCCGTTATCGCGCCGCGATCGGCGCTATAGGCTTTCTTTTCGTCGCGCTTTTCCGCGCCGATGTCGATCCGCGGCAAGGCCTCCGCGCCATTCGCATCGCTGCGCACGCCCGCATCGTTCTGCGCCAGTATGATCGACACGGCCTTCGCGTCCGGACCGCCGAAGCGATAGGAGAGACCGGTGCCGTCGAGCAGGCGATCCAATCCCTCACGCACCGAGAAGGCGCCGGAAAGTCCGGTCGTCTGCAATCTGCGAGTCACATGCGCTTCATAGAGAAGATGGAGTCCGTTCTTCACGGCGAAGGCGTTCAGCGCCGTCGCCACCGATCCAGCCGGTATGTCGTAGACCATGACGACGCCGCTGCGCTCTTGCGGCGAGAGGGACGCCTCGGCCGGCATTCCTCCCATCGCAAAGGCGCCGAACGCCATCGCCGCAACCGTCGAGCTCATCGCCGCACCCTCGTAACGCAGACCTCTTTTCGCCATCGCCGCTTTCCGTCGAATTGGGTTCTCGGACGCGAGACGACGTCCGTGACCAACTCGACGCCCTCGCGTCGAATTCGGAATGTCCAATGCGAAAAAAATTGTGCGGGAAGGTGTGGCTGGCGCCGCCCGTCATTCCGTGAGCAGAATGAGGTAGTCGGTCAGATGGATCGAATGCAGGCCGAGGAAATATTCGATCTCACGCAGAGAAGTGAGCGGCTCTGCGGTCGAGAAAACGCCGCTCACCCGCCGCGCGCAGGTGGACGCGCGCAGGCAGAGGATATAGCCATGGCGATGACGGCCGAGCGTCGCCAGGGCTTCGCCGAGCGGCCTGTCTTCGACGATCAGTGCGCCGCGTCGCCAAGCGGCGATCGTTTCCGCAGCGGCGCTCGCCGGCGGCCGCGCGGCGGCGTTCGCCTCGTAGAATGTCTGCTGCCGCTCCTCGACAATGACGCGCGCGCCGCCGCTGGCGACAGCGACCGAATGCTCGCCGACGGCGACATGCGCGCCGCCTTCCTTGGTGAGCGCGACGTCGAAGGCGGTGCCGAGCGCCGTCACTTCGCCGCCCGCGGCCTCGACGACGAAGGGACGCGCGGGATCGGGCGCGACCTCGAACCACGCCTCCCCGGACAGCAGACGCACGCGCCGTCGCTCGGCTTCGAAACGGAGCTCGATCGCCGAGCCGCCGTCGAGCTCCACGCGCGAGCCATCGACGAGGGTCGCCGTTCGGCGCTCTCCGACGCCCGTCGTAAGGTCCGAACGCCAGATCAGAGAGAGATCGCCGAGGAAGAATAGGAAGGCCAAGGAGGCGGCCATCAATATTCCGACCGTCGCCATTCGTCGCGACGCCGCGCCCCGGGAGCGCAGCTGACGCGCCGGGCGCAGCGCTCGCGCCTCCTCGAACATTCCGGCGACATCGGCATAGGCGCGGCGATGGGCCGGATCGGCGGCGAGCCAGGCGTCGAAGGCCGCGCGATCCCGGTCGAGGTCGCCGGCCTTCTTCCTGATCCACCAGTCGATCGCCGCCGCATGGACGGCGTCGCCCTCGCCCATTCCCATCTCACCGTCGCTCCCTGCGCGCGGATCGCCATCCGCGCCCGCCGAATACGACGCGCCAATAGGGGAAAAAGGAAGGTCGGGCGGCGAAAAATCTTTCATCCCAGCGCCGCCCAGCAACGCTGCATGGCGATGCTCATATGCTGGCGCACCATGCGCTCGGTGACGCCGAGACGCAGGGCGATCTCGCGAAAGGAGAGATCCTCGAAGGCGCAGAGCTCGAAGACCTCCCGACATCGGGGCGGCAAGGCCTCGATCGCCTCGCGGAGGCGGCGCGCCCGGCGCTCATAGTCGACGATCTCGTCCTGCCGCGCCTCGCTGCTCGGCCGCTCGCCGAGGAGCTGATCGAAGGCGAGATATTTGTGCTCCGTCCGCCGACGCCGGGCCAGGTCGCGCGTGAGATTAGCGGCGATCTGCTGGAGGAAAGCCGGCGGATCGGCGACATCGTCGAGGCGCTCGTGCCGCAGCGCGCGCACGAAGGTCTCCTGAAGCAGATCGGACGCGTCTTCCGCGCCGACGCGACGCGTCAGATAGGCCGTCAGCGCGCGCCTGTTGCGCTCGAACAGGTCGCGAATGAAACGAGTCTTGTTTTCCGACATTCGCCGGCGCCCGCGACGGTCACGACGCGCGCTGCGCGGTCGTCGTGACCGGAGGTGGAAAAACCAGGGTGAAAGGGTCGATCAGCCGATCGACGGAGGCGCGCGGGAGGAGGAATAGCTCGGACGGCCGATGGGCGCGCCGGTCTGCTCGCGATCGACCGACGAAACTTGTCCCGAGTCGAAGCGCGGCGCGAGCGCCGTAAAGAACATGGCGAGGAATGCGAGAGACGCCGAATCTCGAGGACAGGTGCAAAACGCACAATGCGAGTGCTGGCCGCCGTGCTTCACCGGCGCGCCATCGTCTCCGCGAGCGGCGCATAGCGGGCCGCCGTCCTCCCCGCTCGACCAGCCGAAAGACGGGAAGGCCGTCGCCCATCCGTGGCTGGGCGTCACAAAGGGAAGTGAGGCGAGCGCCAGCCAAACGCCGAGCACCGCGGCGAGCGCGGTCCGCAGCCAGGTGAAATGCGCCCATGACGAAGCCATGACGTCATAGGAGACAGGCGAAAGCGTGAGCGTCAAGAAGGAATTGCGCCGCAGGGCGATGTGGAACGCAAAACGCGCTTTTCCAGGACTGGCTCTCCGTGGCCTAGACGCCCGGAGAGCGGGGGCTGTCCACCGTCATAATCCGTCTCTGTGGGCATGCTCTCGCATCGCGCCGCTATTGGTTGATTTCGCGACGCCGCATGGCGGGGACCGCGTTGTGGGCCGGGCGCTCGCGCGCCTCAGACCCGCTTTCGCGCCGCGCCACGAAGCATTCGGAGCGGGAACCACAATGAAATCGGATATTCTTCGATCGACCGAGAATGGTCAGAGGGATCGAGAACAGATCAGCAAGACCTTCGTGACCCCGATCGTGTTGGCGAACCGCGTTTACCGTCATAGGCGCACGCCGGCCATAAATCTGAATCTTTTATTGCGCACTGCAAAAAATAAGTACTAATTGTGGCTCAGACGCCGCACTGCGGGGTCGTAGCGTTGTTTCGAGAAGTGGTATTTTGCCCATGAGCACTCGTCGTATTTGGGTCGCCGGTCATAGAGGCATGGTCGGTTCGGCCGTCACACGTTATCTCGAGGCGCGAGGCGACAAGGTATTGAAAGCCGATCGCTCCGTCGTCGACCTCCGCAATCAGATCGCCGTCGAAGTCTGGCTGAAACAAAATCGGCCCGACGCCATCATCTTCGCCGCGGCGAAAGTCGGCGGCATCTATGCGAACGACACCTATCCCGCCGATTTCATCTACGACAATCTGGCGATCGAGACGAATATCATCCATTCGGCCCACGCCGCGAATGTCGACCGTCTCGTCTTTCTCGGGTCTTCCTGCATTTATCCGAAATTCGCGCCTCAGCCCATCCGCGAGGACTCGCTGCTCACAGGCCCTCTCGAGCCGACCAATGAGTGGTATGCGATCGCAAAAATCGCCGGCATCAAGCTCTGCCAAGCCTACCGCAAGCAATATGGCCGGCATTACATCTCAGTGATGCCCTGCAATCTCTACGGCCCGAACGATAATTTCGATCTCCAGACGAGCCATGTGCTGCCCGCGCTCATTCGCAAATTCCATGAAGCGAAGGAATCGAGGAAGCCGGAGGTCGTCGTCTGGGGGACGGGCACGCCGCTTCGCGAATTCTTGCACGTCGATGATCTCGCGCGCGGCGTCGTCTTCTGCCTCGACAATTACGATGGCTATGAGCACATCAATTGCGGCGCAGGTTCGGAGATCACTATCCGCGGGTTGGCGGAAACCGTGCAAAGAGCCGTCGGATTTTCCGGCGAGCTCGTGTTCGATACGTCGAAGCCGGATGGCACGCCTCGCAAGCTGATGGACTCGAGCCGCATTCGCGCGCTCGGATGGGAGCCTGAAATCTCGCTCGAAGACGGAATTGCCGGCTCCTACCACTGGTTCCTCGCGAATAAAAACGTCGCTCCGACGCTGGAGCTGGCGACAGTCGCATAAGCTCGATTGCGCGCGCGAATTCAATCGTCATCGCTGGAAATAGCGTCAAACCACCACGTCAAACTTTCACAGCGATAGACGCCGAGATCGATCGCCGCTATTGCGCCAAGAGAGCGAAACCTCTGGGCTGACGGCGCCGCCGGCGCCGCGCCCTTTCCTAGGCAAATTACTTCGACGCGCGGGTTTCGTGCGCAAGCTCAGCGAGCTCGCCGGATCATGTGGCGCGCTGACCGACGGCTATTCGGCACGCGACGAAAGGACCACGATGGCGATCGATTTGCCGAAGGATTCTGCGAAGGAAGCGGTCTTGTCGCTTCAACGCTACTTCAAAGAGAACATGGACAATGAGATCGGCAATCTCGTAGCGGAAGGCCTGCTCAAATTCTTCGTGGAAGAGATCGGTCCAATTATCTACACAACCAGGCGGTCGAGGATGTGCAACAAAGGCTACAAGCCCGCATAGCCGAGTTGGATGTCGAGGTTCACGAGGAGGCGTTCGGCTATTGGCGGAAGCGCCGGCGTCGCTGATCGTCCGCGAACGCTTCCGAACGACGGTCGCTCATTGCCTATGCGCAGGCGCGGATGCCGAGGCCGATAGCCTCGCGACCGGACATGTCGGTGAAGGCCAGATTGTCCAGAGCCTGATGACGCCGCACCCAGGCTTGGATCGCTGGCGGATAGACGCTCATCATCAGCGTGTTGCCTCCCCAGGAGGTCTCCCCCTCGTTCGTGCGCGCCGAATGGAAGCGCAGCGTCGCCTCCGGCGAAACGCAGGCATGGCGCGCGCCGAGCTTCATCGTGCAGGCCGAGGCGCAGTAGCCGTCGATGGCGACAGTCCGCCGCGTCACATTGGCCGACCGGACCTGCTCATAATAGTCGAGGACATTGCCGCCGCGGTCATAGCTCGAATAATCGGCGCGCGGCGTATAGCCGCCAGCGAGATCGGCGCGGCGGGAATAGCCGTAGCGGCTCGAGCTGGTCGCCCGGCTCGAATAGCCATTGTCGAAGGAGCCGAACAGATCGGAGAAGAGATCGGCCTTGGCGGGCGCCGAAGCGAAGGCGGCGAAGCCGGCCAAGCCGAGGATGACGGCGCGCTTGGCGATGCGGGAAGCGACGAAGGCGCCGAGCGAAGCGGAGAACATGGGTCTGATCCTCTCTCTAGTCAGACGAGGCGGCCCTTGGACTGGTCGGGCTCGGCCTCTTCGGTGAGGATCAAATTGACGCCGACGCTCTAACGGCCATTAAGCCGCGGTAATGCAACTCGAGCGGCATCAGAAAGAAAATAGAAACCATATGCCGGAGAGCCCGAGCAACATATTGAATATAATTCGATTATAAGATTATTTACCAAGCGGCCGCAGGGAACTCTCAACCGCATTTCGACAAAAATTTCTACGAATTGATACGGAGATCGCGGCGCGCGACGTAATTTCGTCGCTGGAAGAGAGCGCCGAAGCATCGATTGCCATGGAACGGGATTTGCTCGAAAAGAGCGCTCCATAACAGGGGATCGCATGTTTTTTTCAAGCTTTCGCAAGCCGAGATCGGAGCAGAAGCGACCAGAGCCCCGCATCCCCGATGGAATCAGGCTTTACGTCATAGGCGACGTGCATGGTCGAGACGACCTTCTCGATGTCCTTTGCGGCACGATCGAAAAGGATATGACGGCAACGCCCTGCGGGCGCGCGAACATCGTTTTTCTCGGCGACTATATCGATCGCGGCCTCCAATCTGCCGAGGTCGTCGAAAGGATCGTCTCTGGAAGGACACCGGCGCCTGTCGTCGCGCTCAGAGGCAATCACGAGGCGATCTTGCTGCAATTCCTCGAGGACGAGAATGTCCTCGACAGCTGGCGACGCTATGGCGCGATGGAGACTCTTCTTTCGTATGGCGTCGATGTCAAAGAGGTGCTGCGCGGCCGCCGCTTCGATGCCGCGCGAGCAGAATTGCGAGAGAAACTGCCTTTGGCGCATCTGCGCTTCTTCGAGGATACGGAACTGTCCTGGTCGCTCGGCGATTATTTTTTCTGCCACGCCGGATGCCGACCAAATGTGCCGCTCGCACGCCAGCAGGAGGGCGATCTGCTCTGGATCCGAGAGGAGTTTCTCGACTTCACGGGGTCATGGGACAAGGTGATCGTCCATGGCCACACGCCGGCGCCGGAGCCAGAGGCCCTGCCGCATCGGATCAATCTCGACACGGGCGCCTATGCGACCGGGCGGCTCACTTGCCTGGTCCTGGAGGACTCGACGCGCCGTTTTCTGTCGACCTGAAAACCAGAGCCGATCACCTGTGCCGGCCGGGCATGGGATAGCAACCGCTCGCCGCGTCGCCGTGCGCATTGGGCTCGAGAACTGCGGCGCAATTGAAATTCGGATCGATGGGAGGGCGCGGAACTGCTCCGGAACCGTCCCCGGACGGCGGCGTGTCGACGCCGAAGCTCTCCCCTCCCCCGCTCGCCGGTTGGGCATCGGGTCGCCAATTGCGTCGCGCCTGACGCGCCACGGCAAAATCGACGCCCGTGTCACGCCGCATCGCCGTCCGCCGGGAGAAGGAGATTCCTGTGATCATCGGCGTGACATAGGCTTCGCGCTCCGAGAGAATATTGATGCGGAAACCGAACATGCGCGGCGAAAAATAAATGGCGGATCGTTTGCCAGCCCAACCATCGGCTCCGGAAAAGCCGACACTGCATCGATCGCGCGGAAAGACGCGATCGCAAGCCTCCCGCGTCGGATAGCGCGGCGCCTTCTCGTCGAACTCGGCGCGCGCGTTGGCGGCCGCGTTGGCGCAGATAGGCGCGTCGACCCGTCCGCCGGCCACGCAGCTTTTCTCGTCCGAATAGACATAGGCGCCGCGATGCGTTTCAGCGGCGGCGACGCTCGCCTGCGCCAGGAAAATCGCCGGGACGACGAGGCGCCTCCATAATAACGGGCGCATCACGGGCTTTCGCTCCCGCAGAAAAATAGGCGTCTCATCGAATTCGTTCCGCGGCGCTGTCCTGACGAATCGTGGAAGAAAGACGTTCGGCGATTCACGCCGGAATTCCGAACCGGGATTAATCATATTGTATTGGCCCCTACGTGCAACCTTGAAATCGAAATCGCCTAGTGGCATACAAAAAGAAAGCGTGCGCGTCGGGAATAGGTTCATGTATTCGAAGGCTGTTTTTACATTGGTTATCGCGACGTCGTGCACCCTGGCCCTCGGCGGGTGCGACAGTTTCCCAGCAGGTTCGGCATCGGTCGGCGGAGCCGACTCCGCGCCGATTTCCACCGGCGGCGGCGGGTTGCGCCTCCAGGCGGGCGACAAGCTGAAAGTCTCCGTCTTCGGCGAAGACAAATTGAGCGGAGAATATGAAATCGACCCCGCCGGCTATGTCTCCCTGCCGCTCGCGGGCACCGTTCAAGCCGCCGGCCTCACGAAATTGGAGCTGGAACAGGCGCTGACGAAGAAATTCCGCAGCGAACAATATCTCCGTAACGCGAAGGTTACCGTCGACATCGCCAATTTCCGTCCCTTCTATGTGCTCGGAGAGGTCGAGAAGCCCGGCAAATATCCATATGAAAGCGGTCTGAATGTCGTCAGCGCCGTCGCTGTGGCGGGCGGCAACACCTATCGTTCGAGCCTGTCTCGCGTGCTGATACAGCGCGCCGGAGAGCACGGCTTCAAAGAATATCCGTTCTCGCCCAACGTCTTCGTCTTCCCCGGCGATCTGATCCGCGTTCCAGAACGCTATTTCTGAGCGAGCGCTGCGGCGTCGAATCGCTGTTGCGCCGCAGCAACACTCAAAAATTGGTTCATCCCCCGTTTACAATCAGGCTTGTGGAGGAAGAAAGGCTCGGCTAGAGTTTTCGGCAATTACGGGCGTAATTTTACTGCCGGTTGCTGTTCGAGGTCGGTTTAATGTCGCGGTCGAGAAAGCCCTTTGTTCGTGGAGCATCCTCGGCATTCGTTCTCGCTGGGTTGAGCGTAATTCAAATTGCTCCGTCCCATGCGCAGAATGTCCCGAGCGAAGCTCAGAAAGTCATCACTCCCAATAGTTTCGGTGTCAGAAGTCTGAGAGACACGCCGACGCGAGAATATCAGGGGCTGCCCCTCGGCGGCTGGATGCTCTATCCCAGCCTGCTCGTCGCCGGAACCTATGACGACAATCCATTCCAGGCCCCGTCCGACCGGAAGGGCGCTGCTGGTACGCATTTGCGCCCGAGCTTCATCGCCGATCGGGATAATGGCCTGCATCACACGACCGTCTTTACGATCGGCGATTTCCGCATCTACCCCGATCTTTCTACCGCCAATACGGTCAATGTCGAGGCCGGCTTCAATCATACATGGGAAGCGCGCAAAGACCTCGTCGTTTCGGCGAGCGGCGAATATTCGCGACGCACGGACATGTACAACACCGGGCAGGTCGTGAACCCGTTCGTGCTCGGCGGCGTCACTTATCGTGGGACGCAGGCCAGCCCGCAGCGCTACAATCAATTCATCGGATCGGTGGGCGTTCAGAAATCCTTCGACCGACTCTTCATAGGCCTCTCGAGCACTGCGAGAGCGACGACCTATGACACGCTCTACACGACGACGGGCGCATTAGGGCAGACCTACCGCAACAATCTCGTGACCGGCGTGACCGGACGGCTCGGCTATTATGCGACGCCGCTGCTCTTCGTCTTCACCGAGGCCGGCGGGAACTTCCGCGACTTTCGAGACCCGACCTATAATTCGGAAGGCTATCGCTTTACCGGCGGCATCGGAACCGATCGCATCGGACTGATTCGGGGCGAGATTTTCGCCGGCTATCAGAGCCAGTTCTACTTCAGCGGCTTGTTCCCCTCCGCGAACAGCCCTGTGTATGGCGGCAAGCTCTACTGGTATCCGACACGCGCCTGGACGATCGAGGCGGGCCTAGACGAAACCTTCCAGGACTCCGCCTTGTCGACGGTCGGCAATACGACGGGAAGCGCGGCGCGCGCCACGTCCGCGAATTTGAGGATCGGCTATAAGCTCGCCAGGAGCTGGTCAGCGACGGTCAATGGGCAATATACCGACATCGCCTACATCTCGGGCGGTCGTCATGATAGCCGTTGGAATTCCGGCGCCACTCTGAACTATGAGATCTTGCGCAATCTGAATGCCACTTTCGAATATGCGTTCACGCGCGTATTCTCCAACTCGGACGGCGCGGCTTTCACGCGCAATGTCTTCACGCTCGGCGCGACCTACAAATATTGAAATTCGACAGGAGCAACGAAAATGAAAAAGCTCTCGATTTTTGCGGCGACTGTCCTTTTATGCGGGACGACGGCGACGATAGCGGCCCCTGATCACAACGGCGGCCATCGCAACCGGCCACAGGGAACGACCTCTCAGCAGCCGATCGATTCGCGCGTGTCGGCGATTTTCTCGAAATATCCGGATGGCGGCGAGCAAATGACCGCCGAATTGAAGGCGCTCGTCACGACGAATCCGGAACTCGCAGACGACGTCACGGCGGCCTCCAAGAATGCGACCCTGGACCAGAAGGTCGCAGCCGGCAAGGCGCTCGCTCAGGCCGAACAGGCTCTGAAAGACTCGGGCAATATGGCCGGGGCCAACAAAGTCAAGCGCGCCGCAGATGCATCAGACGTCCAAACGCTGGCGGCCTATCAAGCCGAGAGGAGCCAGGTGGTCGCCTCGGACGACGGCGGAGAAGGCGGCGGACGGGGTGGCCGTGGTGGTTTCGGCAACGGCGGCAATTACGGCGGCGGTTCCGGCGGCGGTAGCGTCAGCGCGCATTGATGACTTTGCGGGAGCCGCTCCGCCAGAGCGAAGCCCGCTTCAGTCAGAGACGGACCGACAGGAGCCATGGCTTGGCGATGCGAGTATCGCCAAGGACTTCTCCTTCTCGGGCACGACCTTGCCTTATCGCGCCATTTTGGGAGATGGCGCCTCGCGCCGACGCAACAACTGAATTGTTCGCAAAGACGGATGACCGCCAAAGCATCGCTTGCTGCACACTCGAGAATGCGTTGACATGGGCAATTCCGCAACCGGTCGCCAAATGAAAATTCTTCATGTAATCGCGTCGGTCGATCCTCGCGGGGGCGGCCCTATCGAAGGTATTTTCACCAGTTCTGCGGTCTGGCAACGACAGGGGCACGAGCGCCATATCGTAAGCCTCGATCCGCCGGAAGCCCCTTGCGCCGTGCAGGCGCCCGTACCCGTTTTCTCTGTTGGGCTCAGCGGGCCTGTCTTTGCGTGGCTGCGTAAGCTTATTCCGCTATTGCGTTACGGATACACGCCCCATCTGACGCACTGGCTTACGAAAAACGCTGACCACTATGACGCAGTGATCGTCAATGGACTGTGGAACTACGCTTCGTTCGGAGCATGGCGCGCGTTGCGAAAGAGCTCGACTCCCTATTTTGTTTTCACGCACGGAATGCTCGATCCATGGTTCAATAGAGCCTACCCGATCAAAACGGTTTTCAAGACAATTCACTGGAAGCTTTTCGAACATCGCGTGCTCCGCGATGCCGCCCTCGTGCTTTTCACAACAGAAGAAGAACGAGCCCTCGCACGCCGATCATTCGCGCCCTATCACGCGCAGGAACTTGTTGTCGGTTACGGAACCCACGATATCGGCGGTCACCCCGAAACGCAAATCGCGACCTTTTCAGCGACATGCCCCGCCGCGAAGAATCGTAAGCTGATCTTGTTTCTGAGCCGCATTCACGAAAAAAAAGGCGTCGATCTGTTGATCGACGCCTTCGCGCGAATTGCCGGTGAATATACTGATTTCGATCTCGTGGTCGCAGGGCCGGATCAGGTCGGACTACAAGCACAGCTCGAGTCGCTCGCCGCAAAGCGTGGTGTCGCGACACGAATACACTGGCCCGGAATGCTCACTGGCGACGCAAAGTGGGGCGCATTTCGTGCTGCCGAGTTCTTCGTTCTGCCATCCCATCAGGAGAATTTCGGCATTGTTGTCGCCGAGGCGATGGCGTCGTCGCGCCCCGTGCTCATCACTGACAAGGTCAATATATGGCGTGAAATCGAGGCGGATGACGCCGGCATCGTCGTCAACGACGAAACGGCAGCAATCGAATCCGGCCTTCGCCGTCTCTGCTCGATGAATACGAAAGAGCGCGAAGCTATGGGCGAGCGCGCGCGGAAATCATTTCTCGCCCGTTACGCCATTGAGAACAACGCTATGAGCTTGCTCGCCATGATCCAGAATTTCACGCAGGGAGAGACGGAGCGACAGGCGAGCTGCGATCGCAATGAGTATACTCGATTGCCAAGCCGGTGAGTCTCGCGAGCTCAGTCCTTATCGCGTCCTTGCTCTCGAGATGGGCGACCGCGCGGCGTAATTCCAGCACGCGCACATCGACGAGCAACCGATACCAGAAAGCTTGTAGGAAATGGTATATCAGACCTTCTCGACCATCGAGGAAGCCTAACTGAAAGAAATAGCGCCATAGAAAATAGGCGAGCGGCCCAACGCCGAAGGGAAGCCTATTATAAATACGGGCCTTTACCAATCGCTTCAGACGCGCTTGCACGCTGCTCGCTCCATCCTCGACCCCTTCGTCGCGTGGGAAAAGGCCATATTCGGCGTTCAGCCTGTCGATCGCCTCACGTGTCGCATATTTATTGTGCTTATCTGTGAAGAATGCGATGTCCTTGAGATTATCGTCACAAAAATCGTGGTCGAAGGTAACGGCGCGACCGCGCAATAGCACCATATGTTCGTCCATCCATCGCTGCTCAATCTTCGCCGAGCCTTTGCGCCAGATGCGGAGAAGCGTGAGCGGGTAGCGCCCGCCATGCTTGATCCAGCGGCCCATAAAGATGTGCCGCCGATTAATGTTTACGCCGGTCACATCGGCCGGCAGCAATGGCAGATTTTGCTTGATCTCCTCGATGAGTTCGTGCGTCAGCGTCTCATCGGCATCGAGTCGCATGACCCATTCGGTCTCGATCGGCAAATTGTCGAGAGCCCATTGGAACTGCTGCGCCTGATGTGAGAACTCGTGCTGCACGACACACGCACCAGCGCCGGTCACCAGATCGACCGATCGATCTGTTGAAAAAGAATCAACGACAATTATATTTGCATTCGCTAATGATAAATTGGAAATCATTCTTTTGATATGGATAGATTCATTAAATACCAAAACGATTGCCGTCAAATTTGACATGCCTTGAACGCCTTCCCTTGCCGCGTTAGCAACGATTCGAAATCCGCGATAAACTGCTTTGCTACGTGATCTATATCAAATTCCGCCGATGTTTCGACAGCCCTCAACGCCACTGTGTTTCTCAAATGCTCGTCGTCGATTAACGAGGCGAGCCTTTCTGCGAGCGCCACTCCTGTGCTATCGCGATGATCGAAAACAAGGCTATTAACCCCGTCCTTCGCAAAATCATCGAAGCATGCGAGTTTGGACACAATCACTGCGCAGCCGCAGCACATCGCCTCGAGCGGCGCCATGCCAAAGGACTCACCGGACTCGGAGATCGATGGATACACAAATATATCGGCGGCTCGATAACGGTCGATAAGCCTGGATTCATCAAATATCGGCTCCTCTAGCGTGATTTCTACTCCGGCTTCGCGTGCAATCCTCATGAGTTCGTCACGATACTCAGTTCCATCGCCACCTTCGCAAATTGCGCTAGGTCCAAGCAATGTCAGTTTCCAATCGGTTGAATTCAAGTGTGCAAAGGCGCGCACCAACAGATCAAGCCCCTTTTCGCGCGCGATACGTCCAACAAAGAGAATTTCTTTTTCCCGATGGCCACGCCTCGCCACACGGCGCTGCGAAAAAGCCAAAGGTAGACAATTCGGCACAACTTTCACGACATCGACACAATTAGGTGACTGCTCGACAATCGCATCAGCAACGGCCTTAGATACGGCTTGCAGGCGATGCGCGCGCCAATACAACCACATTTGTCTCTTCGGAAAACGTGCAACGCTGACATAAATCACCCCCGCTCGCCCCGCCGGGATTATCATTGGTAGAGCGACACTATTTGTTATAGTTACATCCGACTTTTTTAGAATAAAGCATGCACGTATCGCATAAATAACATCAAATAAGCGGTATATAATTTTTGAGTGCGGCGTATCAAATGAAGGAATACGTATATGCTGCACGCCACTTACAGTTTCTATAGGAGCAAACATTCCAAATCTACGAGATATCATAGTAGTTTCATGACCATTCCGCGCAAATTCATTGCATAAGCTTAGCCAGATGCGTTCAACTGCACCTCCACGAACAGGTGGCACTGGCAAAAACGGTCCGATGATACATGTTATTCGCATAGCTTGCGTAACTCATAAATTTCGCCGCGACGTTCCTTGATTGCAGACGCGGGATTGCCCCGATAGATCATCCACGGCTCAAGATTGGAAAAGGCGCAAGCCCGAGCGCCCAGGACCGCGCCTTCCCCTATGCTGACCCCGGGCCCAACGAATGCCTCCGACGCCACCCATACGTCATCCCCTATTGTGATCGGCCGAGCGATAAGTTGAAAATCGGGGCTCTCGACGTCGTGAGTTCCTGCGCATAGCACGGCACCTTGGGAGATAATAGACTTCTCGCCTATCGTGATTTCTGCCATATTATAGCAATTGACGTTTGGTCCGACCGCGCATCTGCGGCCCAGCCGCAGATTGCCCGGATGCCAAATGCGTGCGCTCGAAGCGATTGCTGCACCAGACGCTATCCGAGCCCCAAAGAGCTTCAACAACGTAACTCGCCACGGGTTCCATATCCCCGGCGTCCATGACGCAAGGACACACCAACATAAACTCCAAATTGCCCGATACAGTCGATTGCTGATACTGAAGCTTGGACCGCCATCAACCGGTTTTGACCTACTTGCGTCGAGGGGGGACATTACAGATACCCATCGATTCGTTTTTAGACGGCCGCTTCGATCAGTCGGCCGTTGTGCTTGAGAGCGGTATTCACCGCCTCTCGCGACCACACGCACATCTCGCGCTCAGGGTCAGGCCATTGATAGTCGTCAACCCTCGCCAAGACGTCGGACGTGAGACAGAAGGGCTCCGAAAATAAATCAATTACCCGAAAATCCCCTGACTTGATATCACTATTGGGAAAGCCATCACGATTCTTATGCGTTGACGTCATTAAGAATTTTGATTCGGATTTAGCAAAATTTTCAAGGAATTTGAATATATCTTCTAAACTCAAATGGAAAAGGCAGTCACGACAAAAAACCATATCGACTCTCGGAATAGGGTCGCATGTTATATCCAGAACACCGAATCTCCTCTTATCACTCTCCCCGTATTTTGTACGATTAGATTCAATCATTTTTTGAACAATATCTACTCCAAAATAGACGCAATCATCAGGAAAATCAACCGCCCTCATCCAGTTGAAATCCCCGCAGGGGGCATCAAGGAAATACTTGATCGAATACGTCCTTAAAATAGAAGGCATAGCATGCCGAATGCTTTCAGTATATACAATAGTTGATCCACGTCCGCTACGACTCTCTTTTGTTTTCCATAAATTTGAATCATATATTTTTGAGAAAATAACAGCATTCCCATCATCTGAATAGGCTTTGACCGCATTTTTGTAAGGATCTAGCCCAAACATAAGAACGTAGGATCTCTTTACCATCTCAAGAATACCATATGTTGCTCTAAACCGCAATATTCTCAGATAGAATGATTTTGCTTTATTTACCATTTTACGGCCTCGAAATATTGAGACAGGCGACCACTTTGACTTAGGCATTACTTAGCTCCCTGCTTGCTAAAGGGATTTATCTTTTCATTCCTCGGGATTATTACCGCATCGCAATTGGCCCCCACACCCTTCACAGGCTCTGTCGAAGTCAATACATTGTTGTGTTCGACCACCAATCCGCGCGTCAGCGGCGCCGCGCCTCCACAGCCGCCGATTTCGATACGGGCATTTTGCACGAGCTGATTGCCCCGCATCACAATGCCGAGGGTCAGCGGCGGGCTTTGCGGATGCGGCAGGCCATAGGCGCCGATGACCGCCTCCCCAGAAAAAATCATCCCGTCCGGCCCTCCGCGATAGACAGTCCCGTCCACGATCCGGTTTTTCAAATATTGAATATACCAGCTCGGCTGGAAATGATGATACCAGCGGCCTTGATTGAGGAAACCGGCAGTTCGCGCGGAGCTGTTCTCCGCGATCACCTGCTCGACGGATGTTCCGTAGAGCTGCACTGCGGCTCCCGCATCGGAGAACTCATTGCCGACGATCAAATAACGCTGCACCATTGGAACGATCGTTATGAGCGAGTCGCGATCGGGCGCCACGGTCCAGTCTCGATCGAGAGTGACGACGCCGGCGGCGACGTCCACGATCTGCGCAAATTGGCCCGCCCCTCTTCCAGCCAATATAAACACGCCCTGGCGGATCGGAGAATGTGACCCCGGCGTCAGCGCGCCGTCGAGCGTCAGCCGCCGCCCCGCGAGCTCGACGATATGGCCGTAATAGGAGCCGCCGGGGCCATCGGTCGTCATGGCCTCGCGGTCCCAGGCGTGCATGAGGCGGAACTTGTTCTTTGCGAGCCAGATATTTTCCGAGGAGCCGCCGGTCGAAAACAGGGTGTTGACGCCGCCTCCCGAAGCGCCGAGATCGGCGCCGACGAATTCATTGCCTTCGATGATCGCGTCTCGGCAGCCGGAGATCGAATACCAGCCGCCACGGCCATTGTAGAAGGAGTTGCCTGTGATGGCGACCCGTCGGGAGTCGAGAACGAATAGCGCGCTGCCCGAGGCGTATATGTCGCTGTCGGCGATTTCCAGCCCATCGCCGCGGAGCCTTATCGCCGCGCCGCCATTGGGACCGCCGACGCCGGTCTTGAGCGCGCTTTCGCGCCGGTGGACATCGCCTTCGGCGATATGGCCGCGATAGGCGGAGGCGCGGATACGGATGCGGCGGAGGTGGATATCCCCTTTCGGCGCGACACCGGCTTCGAAACCGCCGCTGATCACATGGCGATGATTGGAGGCATAGAGCGTCATATCCTCGATTGCGAAATGCGCGTCGCCGCTCACCAGGCTCTCGGGGGGCGTCTCGAATTCGGGCCAGAGCAGGCTCGACAGATCACGATCGACGCCGCGCAGCGTCGCGCCATTGGGAATGTGGAGCGCATGTTTCAGCAAATAACGGCCGGGCGGGGCCAGAAGGACCGCTCCTCGCTCGGCCGCCGCCGCCAAGCCGGCTTCGATGGCGGCGGAATCGTCTGCCGTTCCGTCGCCCTTGGCGCCGAAATCGCGCACCGACAATTGCCGCTCGACCCCCGCGGCGGGGGGCGCCTCGATGTCGACCGCCAGATCCTCGGACCAAGCGGATGCGTCGCCGCGGCCGTTCCAGACCGAGACCAGATAAGAGCCGGGAGCGAGCGTCGAAGGCAGCTTCGCCGTCGCGGTCCAGAGCGACGCCTCCGGCAAAGGCGCTCGAGCGACCTCGCGGCCGTCCCCGGTTTTGAGCCGGATCATCGCGCCGGGTGTGAGGCCGAGATTGCGACCGAAAAGTCGAAGCTCCCGCCCCGGTCGCGCCAGCGCGCCGGCTTCGCCCTGCGACCAATAGAGGACCGGACGGTTCAGAACTCCCGAAGCCGCGAGCTTTTCACCTTCGAGCCGATATCGGTAGACCCCCTGCCGCCAGTCGGAGGGGATCGAAAAATAGAGCGTCTGCGGCGTCTGCCGAGACGGGAGCAGGGAGGTTTTCGCGGCGCCGCCTACGCCGCTCTCGGAAGGCGTATCGGCCAGGAGCTCGATCTCGACGCGGTTCACCGCATCGAGATCATGGCCTACGATCAGAACCGTCTCCGCGGGTGCGGCCGGATCGCTGGACCAGAAAATCGAGGGACCGCTCAACGCCGCACAACTTGGCAACAAGGCGAGGCCAACGCCAAATATAATTACTGCCTTCATCGGCATCAAGCTCCATTGCGCTCAGCCATTTTAATCGAAAATTTTCCTCTAGGCCTATTTTTTATAGATCCACCAAGAGATTCTTCAAAAATAACTTGTTTGCTTGCACGATACATAGCTAGCGTTAAGATAAATATACCGACCTTATCGATATGCAGAAATGCACCATTGAAGATAGAGCTATATAAAATATAGCACCTGACCCGAATATCGCTCGTAGATCTTAGAATTATTGATGCTAGCAGGAATCCTACGATACCGTACTCAAAAAATAAATTCGCAAATCCATTATTAAAAAACTCACCGACATCTGGAATTAATCCTCTCGATATTGGAGATACAGCATCTGCCAAATTCTCCGCCGCCACCCCGAGAGGGTAAGTAAATATGAACTCAGGCAATATCAACACTGGAGCAACAATTCGCGAGAATGTAGACACGTCTCCGGTCGCGGCACTAACCTCAGATAGTCGAGAAACCGTTATCATAACTGGCTCAAATATAAAACTAACAGAAATTAGCAACACAGAAACAACGATTAATCTAATTTTTACTGAAATACGCGCTTCAATGAACGATGGAACAAAATAAACAACAGGCAATGATAGGAAAAATGCAAGCGATCTACTTACAGCACCAGTTAAAATGCACATTAAAATAGCTATAGACGCAATTTTTGACATTCGCGCAATAGGTGCAAGCATAAATATAAACGATAGCATTATGAATGCAAGATATGACGGCTCTCCGAATGTACCGCTAGGTCGCAAATTTTCACGAGTGAATATCAAATCGTTTTCATTCGCAATTGTATTTTGATTTGTTACAAACCAGTCTTGAGGAAAACCAAAATATACGCCATTTTTATAAGAATTCATTTGAATAAATGAAATCATAAACATTGCAATAGATATGCACAGAACCGCAACCACAGCGCCATCAATTCGCCGTATGACATTTCTATGCTCAAATGTATATATTGCGATCACTATCAGTACAAAGAACATACCCTCTCTAGAGATGCGCAATACCTCCTGCATAAAATCTTTCGGATGAAAACTAAGGATAGACAAGAACATAAGCATAAATGCTATGTATAAATGTAGATATTTAGGAACATTATTTGCAAATGCCGCTCTAAATTTCCATATCGTCGCAATAGTTATAATTGACGCAAACGAAGCCCAAAATGACACCCCAATTTGGATAAGCGGTATCAATAAAATAGCGCCAACTATCACTTGCCAACCCCTCCTTGCAGTGAATTGCTATGCATAATAGTAGCTATTTCTTGATATATAAACTCAGAAATAATTTTATTTCCTCTTATTGTTGGATGTACTCCGTCCCGATACATATCAGCGCTCCAGGCATCATAAGAGGCGAGATCAATAACATGCATGCCGCGCTCATTAGCAACACTTTCAATCAAATGTCTTTCTGGTAGCCATCCATTATTTTTATGCAGACCAACTTCATTTTTTGTTGGATACAGAAATAATATGCCAATTTTAATATTGTGGCCACCGACATTGGCCTTACGCTCATAAAATGAGTCTATCGTTTTTACAAACCCGTCTAGATAGCGCTGCTGTACCTCCCCTGTTGGCGGGAGTTCAGAAGCCATCTCCCCGAATACCGCTGGAACAACATACTTGTATACCACGTAACATGTTGCACACACCGGCCGCGTTCTTGGCCAAATATAATCATTCTTCCATTGAGACTTTGCGCTCAATCCACCGGACATATACTCCCATACAAAAATGTCCGCTCGCTCTAGGACATCAATATTGCGTTCTAAAAATACGGATTCATTAACATTTGTCCAACCGCCAGACGCGACTGGCCAGACCGCAAATTTCTCGCCAAGCCTCGCCTCCAGCTGCGGACCGAGCTTGTCATAATGCTTATAAGAGTTCCCCCCCATTACTATACTATTTCCAGCGATCAAAACGTTTATTTTACTATCAGGATTCCAGCCATCCTTCGTTCCCATACTTCGATCGTTAAACTCCCAAGAATTGCGCACCAAAAATGCGCCGCGCTGACTCGGAGCTGGCATGTAACCTATTTGCTGATCTACAATATACAGCGGAAAATCTACAAGCCCGGACAATCTAATAGTCACCTCTGCGCCAACCAGCATGAGGAGCGCTAATGTCGCTGTGACCTTTAATATTCTCCTCAATTTCAATACACCCTCCCCTCGCTTCCAGATGAGCTAAATATAAGACGGATGTATTTACCAAAAAAATTTAATGGCCAAACGACCCCGCCATGAAGCCGGCAAAAATGAAACCATTCGATTGGCCGCACTCCCTTCGGATTCAATAATATAAACCTCCAATTGTCGAGCCCCATGCGCGAAACGCTTTTCGCCCATTTTTCATTTCTTTCCTGAAAGCCGACCGGCGTCTGATGCTCGACCAATGTATACCCGGCCCTTCTGGCCCTGAGCCCATAATCGATATCGCCCATGCTATGGGTGAAATAGGGGGAGTTTATGCCTATTTCCTGCTGCGCAATTCTTGGAATTAACACGCAATTGCCATTCATCGTATCACAGCTGTCGGGATCGTCCCCCCTTCGATGCCGAAACCTCAACTTGCTCAATCGAGAGGCGCGCCAGTAGCCGCCATAGGTTGTTTCGCCCGTCGTCGGGCTGATGGTCTTACCTATGACGATAAGCCGCTTGCCGACCGCGCCGCTTCGGACGCGCCAAAGCTCCAATAGACGATCGATGGACTGCGGCTCTAAGGAAAGATCATCATTGAGCCAAAGAAAAAAATCTGGATTGAATTTGATAGCGGACTGCCACGCCAATCTCATCCCGCCATTCCAGTACAAATCGCCCGAGCCTCGGATGCGATGAACCTCCGGGAATTCGCGTTCGACAGCCTCAGCGGTCCCATCGGTCGACCCATCATCGACCAGAGTAGTATGAAGTGTAATGTGATCGCCTGCTGCGCCCCGTAGCGCACCGAGCGCCTCGACCGTCGTTGCACATCTGTTATGGCAGGTCAGCAGCACCGCCACTGACGGCTTACTATCGTCGCCCATTAAATCCGGCACGGCTTTTTGATCCAGCTTGTTGATGGAAAGATGCATCGAGACGTGGCGAGCCTATTCAGAGCCTGTCTATGAATTTTTTACATATATAGAATAATGGGATAGTGCTAAATGCAATTCTGATAACGCCACTGATCCACGGGATTATCCAAAAGCCAAATGTCGAGATCGCAGAAATCTTCAAAAATATCGTAACGCCAACGACGACAGCCCCAATTTGTAGAATCGGCTGAATTTTTCCTGCGGAAGAAAGAAATACCGTAAGCGGGTTCTCGAACGCCTCAGAAAATTTCCAAACCGCCAAACCAAGGAGGAAGCCTATCGAAGGAAGGACCGCGCCGCCGCTCCAAAATTCGATAATGCTTCGCCCGCCGAAAACAAATATCGTCGACCCAGCAACGGATGCGACAAAGGTAAATAGCAGGGATCGCTTGAAGGTCAGGATCAGCCAACGCTTATCGCCGCGAGACAAGGCCTCCCCGAACGCCGGCCAAAGCGGGGCGATCGCCAAATGAATGACCATGGTAATCAGCCCGAACATTCGCTCCGGCACAGAAAAGGCCGTCACCGCCTCCGGCCCGAGCATTTTGGAGATGATCAGATTGTCGGAGGCGACATTTATCGCGACCACGATCTGAATCCCCAGAAAGGCGAGGAATTGCCCGAGAATTCGCCTGGCCAAAGGGAGAGACACGCAGCGCCAGGCGGGCGCATAGTCGCGGCCCCGGCCGCCGAAGAAGGCCGCCGCGTTGATCGCCGCAACCACCAAGGGGGCGCCGGACAAGGCGAGGGCCAGAATTGGCAATCCGGCGTGGTTTTGGATCGCCGTCCAGACGCCGATGAGCCCCAGCACGCCGCCGGCGGCGCTCCAAACATTGGCGCGATAGCCCTCCTGAAGCCCGGCCTGCAATCGCGCGGTGACGCCGAGAGGAAGCGAGAGCGCGAAGCAGCAGGCCACGACCAGAAGCCCCGGCCCGAACTCCGCCTGCACGACAGGAGATTGGATTTTCAGCAGAGCGGCCCAGGGGACGACAAAATCGAGCAGAAGAAATGTGGCGGCCACCAGCAGACCGAAAATTCCGAGAAGAGCCGCCGACGTCGAAACAGCCTCTCGAATTCCGCGGCGGTCGTCGCGTCCGTTGAAGTCCGCGACGAAATTCAGCAGCGCGGAGCCGGTTCCGACATCCGCGAAGGAGAGCACGTAGACGACAGAGCTCATCGTCATCCAGAGCCCATAACGTTCGGCGCCGAGATAGCCGAGCGTCAGCGGCACAGAGATGAGAAAGCTGCCGACAGTGATCAGCTTTGCG
Organism: Methylosinus sp. sav-2; assembly: GCF_004366495.1. Lineage (NCBI taxonomy): Bacteria > Pseudomonadati > Pseudomonadota > Alphaproteobacteria > Hyphomicrobiales > Methylocystaceae > Methylosinus > Methylosinus sp. sav-2. Next base: position 49,575 of record NZ_SOEJ01000011.1, on the reverse strand, counting down.
CCGGCCGCTGTGGCCGCCGACAATAGGGCTCGTCGTTCGCGCTCGGCGGCCGCGAGGTCCGTTCCGCCCCTCGCCAGAAGGCCCGAGACCTTCGCGGAAAGCGCGTTCAGAGTGAAGGACATCGATAAAAACGCCATTCGCGCCCGCGCGGGCCGGCTTTCCTGAAGGCGCCCGCCGCCGCCCCTCTCGGAGCCGCGCTCCGCGGCGCCGTGGATGCGGCCGTCTCGATCTCGATAGACATCATGCGCTCAGCAATGTCTCATATCGCGGGAGCACGCTATTTGCGCTCATCGTCTCGGCGAGACACAATCCTCTTTCGACTCGCTGCGACCATTCGATGGTTCGCGCCGCGGAAATCGCTTCGGCGAGAGAGTCTATGTCCCCCGTCGGCGGCAGCAACGCGATATCCTGCAACATCTCGTATAATTCAGTGCCCGGATCGGCAGTGGCCACGATGGGGCGCCCGCTCGCCAACATGCCGCCGAGCTTCGACGGCAACACGAGATCCGCGGCGCCTTTCAATTGCGGCAGGACATGAAGATCGGCCAGCGCCAATAATTCGCTCATGCGCTCGGCCGGCTGCAACGGCAGGAAGCGAACATTGGGCAAATCGGCGGATTGCGTCTGCAATGCGTCCAGCATCGGCCCGGCGCCTGCGATCACGCAATAGATATCGCATTCGCCCGCGAGCCGGCGCGCCGCTGCGATGAGCATGTCGAGCGCCTGCTTAGGGCCGAGGTTGCCGGCGTAGAGCACGACAAAAGCGTCGGACGGTATGCCGAGCTCCTCACGGAACGCATTCGTCGTTCGAGGCTCGGGGACGATCGCGGCCGTGTCGACCCAGTTGCGCAGCACCGACACTTTCTGCTGCGAAAGTCCCTTTGCGAGCAGGGCGTGCTGCATTTTTTGAGAAATCGTCACCACGCGATCGAAGCGTGCGAGGAACCAGCTCTCGAATATATTCGCGACCCGTCGGATTGCGCCGCCGTTCAAATGCCCGACCTCGAAAGCGGCGTCCACTTCGAGATCTTGCACATGCAGCAGGCTGCGGGCGCCGCAGAGCTTGGCCGCGATCAGCGCGGCGGGAGCCGACATCAAGGTCGGCTCGACACAAATCACGATATGCGGTCGAAAGCGAAAAATTCGCCACACGACCATTGGAGCCGCCGCCGCCGCGAAGCTGAGCGGCGCTATGAGCCGCCATAGCCCAGGCGCTCCTGTTTTCATCGTCATCGGACAGCGCGTCACACGCATCGAACCGAAAATCTCCGTGACATACGCGCCGCTTTGATAAGGCGCGCGCACGAACCAGCCGGGATAATGCGGCGGCGCGGTGACGATCTCGATTATGTGGCCACGAGCTTCCAGAAACTGCGCCAGCTCGGTCGTGTATTTGCCGCAACCGATCAGTTCTGGCGCGAAATTGATTGCATGAATTAAGATTTTCTGCGAGCGGCCACGTCCCGGGCCGCCAGAAATATTCCCCTGGACCGCAGCTCCGACGCCATCTTCGTGGCCGGTCGAGACATCGGCTTCGGCGATGAAATCTAAACCCATGGGCCTGAAATGGTCGCGGTTTTCGGAGGCTATGAAGGGGAACGAGTTATTTTCAATGCTGCCGCAGCCCGGGTGAGCATGAGAGCTTCGACCCGAAACGCGCCGAGAACAAATGACGATCCAAAGATATGCGCTTGCGCGCGCACCGTTGGGCGGCTTTTCTTATAGCTACCTCGAGCTTCAGCGGCAAGCCGCTCGCGCTCGCCTTTAGCGATGCGCGCGCCTTACAAAGACTGCTCCGCGTTTCGGTTACAGAGCATCGCTCTCATTTCTGAGGCGTCAGCGAGCTGCGCCACACTCGTGGACATGCTTGAATCGTCGAGATCAGATGACCGGCTCGACCTGTTCTCGCCTGAGCTTGGTCCGCACTTGTCCGCCCATGATTTCGAGCAGCACTTCTATGCGACCTGAATCGTCCAGGCGCTCGAGCGAGCCCAGCGCCTCGGAAAATGGGCCACTCATTAGCCGCACTTTCTGACCGAGCCGCAAATTATGCACGAAGCGAAGCTGGCCACGATTGTCCGAAGACTGAATCAGCGTCTCGACAACTCCATGAGGCACTGGCAGCGGCCGATCCTGCGCCATGAACAGGCTGGCTATTCCAATCGTGCCATTGACGCTCCGCCACCGATCGTGCTCGAGATCGAGCACAACGAAAACATAACGCGGGAACACCGGCGCGAGCACATTGCGCATTCGCCGCGCATGGCGCACGGTTTTTATCCGCCGCGGCATGAAATGCCGAAACCCCTGCACTTGCAGGCGCTGCTCCACCGAGCTTTCCTTATGCGGCAGCGTATGCGCCAGATACCAGCGCTCCCCTGGAGCCAATTCGAAATCCGCCTCCATCCGAGCTTTGTCGATACGGTCCATGCCCGTCATGCCATCCAATGCCTGAGGCTCTGCATCCTGTAGCGCGAGCAACAAACGTGCTGCCACACGGCCTTGTCCCGATTATCAGAGCCCGAGTCCAATGGCGCGCACCCAGGGAGAGTCTGCCGCGCCTCGCGCTCTGAGGTCCCCGACGATGTCCTTCCGAGTCCCTTCCTGCTTCGCGATAAGTATAGCAGCGAGTCGGCTTCGAATTCGTTCATTGATCCGACCATTCAGCTCGATCAGCTGACTCACGACCGAACGCCTGCCCTCTGATGGAAGGAATTCCCAAATCGCGCTCGAGAATAGAACTCGGCTCTCTATGATGCGCGCCTCATGCGGCGCGGTGACTTTCGACATTTGCAGCGCTTCGAGCACGCGCTCGAGCGGCGCGCTGTTCCGCCATTGAAATTTTGCGAGTTCCATCCACGCCATTGCGGAAGTCGGAGCCCTAGCGACGAGATCCAGAATAGCCCTGGAGAAACGATCGTCATCGCCGACATTTGTGAGCGAGACCGCTCTGAGATCGAGCAATCTCGTCGCGACGCCGTCCGTATTTCGGAATGCGGTGAGCTCGGCGAGAAGCTCGTCGTCCACGCTACGAGTCGCGGCTCCGAGTTTTGAATGTGCTTCGACTTTCACGCGACTCTCATAGCGCTCGACGGTCCCCTCCGCCTCGGCAAGAATGACGCCTTGCCGAAGCAGAAGAACCGAAAGGCCGATCGCGCAGATAGAAATCACATCCGAAATATGACGCATGCGGCTCCACTCAATTTTGATAATATTTTTTGTAATAGTGCCCATAGTACTGGCTATATGCGCCATATCGTGGCGCTTGGGTCTCGTCCACGAGGCTCAAGGCCGCGCCTGCCAGCTTATGCTGCTGGATAAAATATTGGACATGTTCGGCGACGGTCTCCCGTGGAGTCGCACGCCAGCGCACCGAAAACACGACCTTGTCGGCAAGACTGGCTAGGACCTTCGCATCGATGACCGGACCCACCGGCGGCGAGTCGATGACGATATAATCGAAAAGATCCCGCAACTTTTCGATGAGCTGACGCATTCGTTCTGAACCCAAGAGGTCCGGTGGGTTCTGCGACTTGGACCCCGCCGGCAGGACCGCGAGCTCATCGAGACGAATGACGGCTTGTTCCAAGGGAACCGCATTCGTCAAGAAATCCACGAGCCCCGGCTTCGCCTCCGCGCCAAAGTGCTTGCTGATAGAAGGATGGCGCAGGTCTCCGTCGATAACCATGACACGCATTCCGGCCTTTACGGCGGACCAGGCGAGCGACTGAGCGAGGGTCGACTTTCCTTCGCTCGGGAAGGAGGAGGTCACGAGGATCACCTTGGCCGGACTGTCGACATCGGCCATTTGTATGCCGACCCTGATGTTTCGGATCGACTCGGCGTAGCGTGACAGCGGCTTGGCGACAACATAGCGAGCGGGCTCCAACACCTTCCCGTCGACCTCTCGGTCCTTGGTGCTGAGCAACGGAAGTGACGCGAGCACCGGCGCTCCGAGCTTTTCCTCAATCTCACGCGACGAGAGGAAACCTGAATTCAGCATATCGAGGGCGACCGCGCCGCCGATCCCGATCAAAAGACCTACAATGCCAGCGAGAGCAAGGACCAGCCCTTTTTTGGGAAAGGAAGGCGCATTCGGCTTTGTCGCCGGAGAAATGACCCTTGCCTCGTTTTCCTCGAAGGTCGACTGTTCTTGGGTGATCTTGGCGCGTGACAGAAAGTTTTCGAACAGCGTCTTATTCGCAGCGTTGATCCGCTCGAGCTCACGCAGCCTCACCCCCACGCCGCCGTCGATCCCCGTCTCTCCCGTGATCTGCTTCAAGCTCACATCGAGCGAGTCCTCCCGGGATTTCGCGACATCGAAATCATTTTTCAGATTTACCAGAATGCGCTGCACTTCCGCGGCGATCGAGCGCTCGATGTCCCGCTTTTCCGCACGAGTATTAATCAGCGAAGGATGTTGAACATCGTAGCGGGCGATGAGATCGGCTTCCTTTCTCGCGACTTCGGCCTGCTGCTTTCGCAACTCGGCGATCACAGTGGAACGAACGACGTCCGGGATGGCCTGTAAATTCCCTCCCTTCTGCATCACTTGGGCCACTTGCTCATATTTGGCGCGCTTCTCGGCGGTTTCGGCGCGCGCCGCGATGAGCTTTCCACTCAGCTCAGACAGCTGCTGCTCGGAGATCGTGACTTTCGCGTCGGCGTTCGTCGCGACGAGATTATGCTCCTTTCGGAAATCAGCGACTGCCTCCTCGGATTGCCTCAATGTTTCGCGCAAGGACTCCATGCGTTCGGCAAGCCAGCTGGAAGCGCGTTTTGCGGCGTCGTAGCGGGCGTCGAGTCGATCGACGACAAAGGCGTCGGCGACGGCGTTGGTCAAGCGGACCGCCTTGGCCGGATCCTCGGAGGTAATCGACACGGAGAGAACAAAGGTCCTGTTCACCCGCTGGACATCTAGCGCTTCACGCAGTCGCTTGATGGAAGCAAGGACATCCGGCGGTATCTCTCCGGCTTGAGACTCGACTTTGCCTGCCGGCTCAGACGACGAAAAAAGCCCCGTCAGGAAACCGAAAAGCCCCAACTTCTGCGACTGCCCAAACTCCTTATCCTGCATAAGCTTCTCCTTCTCGACGACCCTTCGGAGGAGATTAATCGACTGGATGACCGAGACCTGACTATCGACATTGGACGTCTCGAGATTGAGTTCCGGGAGAATCTGCTCCGCGCCGAAGATTTTTTCTTTTCGCGGCTCGAGAAGAATTTGAGCGGTCGCGGTGAAACGGGGGGTGACAATCAGCAACGCGAGAAATGCCAGCGCCATCGCGACGATGGCGGTAGCGACGATCACCTTCCACCGGCGCCAGAAAAAATCCTGCAATTGGCGGAGATCAATGGCGTCACTGTCCCCGCCGTCTGCGCTCACTTGCATCAAAGCCTTGGAAATCTGGCCATGCATGAATGGAATATCCCTTTAGGGCCAACGCACAGGTTTAGATGTTTCAAGTCACTAGCATATGCGTAGCCGTTTGCGAAGCCGCTCGCTGGCGAAACCGCCTCAGCGATCCGTCGCCACCGATCCGCTCCACGATTGTGCGACCCCCGCTCCCAGCAGCGCGACCCAAGTCAGAGCGACTGCTTGCATCTGCACGCTGAAGTCTACGAAGGCGTGGAGCGCCACGATCACTGTGGCGGCGCAGGCGACGAGAGGGGCCGATGCGGCGCGTCGTCTGGCGATCGCTCCGAGAACGCAGCGCACGAACAGCGAGCCTAACCCGAGAAACAACAGAACAGCGACCGGCACGCCCAGGCCTTGCAAGGCTTCCAGATAGCTGTTGTGCGCCATATCCCAGACGCCGAAAGGACCTATCGTGCTATCCCGATACATCGGGAACACTTCCGAGAATGTTCCGTCGCCGAAGCCGAACAAGGGCGCGTCGAGGATAGAACGCCACGTCAATCCGTAGACGGCCAAACGGTCATCCGACGCAAATCCATTGATGGTAAGGCGATCGGCGAGAAAGTCGCCGTAATTGAACAGAGCCACGCCCATAGCGAGGCCGCCGATCAGCAGGCCGAAGCCCGCTCCTATGGCATTCTTGCGTCCGCGGACGCCAGCGAGCACGAGAATCGTCAGCAGGCCGCCAAGGCTCGCCGATACTCCGCCGCGCGACCCCGTCAGGACGAGCGCCGTTCCGATGACCAGAACAACGGCGATCCACAGCGCCCCGCCTGCGACCGTAAGCGCCAAAAGACCGGCGAGGCGCCGCGAGATTGCCGCGGCCTTCCCCTCCCCCCGGGAAATATAGAAGTTCAATAGGATCCCGAGGGCGCTCATCAAGCCGAGCCCCGCATAGGTCGCATAGCTGTTGCGATTCACGAAGGTCGAGGTGAGGGAATCATTGTAGGTGACCTTGTCGAACCACAATATCGTGTTCGGGAAGACGAAAAACGCGACGATTCCATAGGCTGCATAAGCCGCCCCTGCCAGCGCCAAAAACCGCACGAGCGATTGCGCCCGCGCCGAGGAGCGGCAGAGCTGAAGCGCGAGCCAGAAGGCGGCGCAGCAGGTGAGGAAACGTGTCGCCGCGAGAACCGTGGCGTCCCGATTGACCGTGATGCTTCCCGCAATGTCGCGCCCCGAGGCCTCGCGCGCCATTTGCCAGATCGGATTGTGATAGCCGGCCGGGATCCAATGGGCGATCTGGATCAGCGTCCATCCGAAAACGACCAAGCAGGCCATCGCCGGAAACCAGATTCGATAAAACGCGACAGGATGGCGCCGTCCGGAAATAATTCGAACCAGCTCGAATGCGATCACTAGGCCGCCGAACCAGATCGCATTGACGCCCCATGCCAATGAGCGATCGGAACCGAACCAGAAAGGCGCCCAGCCGAGAGCTGCGAGAAAGAGAAAGAAGATAAGGTCGTCCAGCGCCGCCGAGACGCGCGACAGGTGCCGTTCGGATTCTCTCGGAGCCGCGGTTTCTGGCGATGCTTCGTCGCCGTCGCCCTCTTCGGGGGAAGGCGCGACCCAAGGGATTCTCTCGCTTCGAGCCCTGCCCTGCTGGCCAGAAATCTTGTGATCGTGCCGATCCCGCATTTCGCTTCCGACGCGTCGGCTCGATCAAAGAAAAGATCGACCGCAACTAATTGCCGTTCAATTCTATTTGAACGGCAATATCGTAAAGGTCGAGCTGATACAACCTGGATTCGGGCGCGATGCCGACATGAAAAAGCGCTTTTGACTTTTCAGAAATCGGCCGATCGACATACGCTCCTCTCTCACGGAAAAGTCGCGGCGTCGCGAGAGAGGGCGCAACTCCGCGTCTTGCCGAGCCTGGGTCCTCGGCGAATGCCCCGCGCCCTATGCGCAGGCGCGGATGCCGAGGCCGATCGCCTCGCGGCCGGACATTTCCGTGAAGGCCAGGCTGTCCAGAGCCTGATGGCGACGCACCCAGGCTTGGATCGCTGGCGGATAGACGCTCATCATCAGCGTGTTGCCTCCCCAGGAGGTCTCCCCCTCGTTCGTACGCGCCGAATGGAAGCGCAGCGTCGCCTCCGGCGAAACGCAGGCATGGCGCGCGCCGAGCTTCATCGTGCAGGCCGAGGCGCAGTAGCCGTCGATGGCGACGGTCCGCCGCGTCACATTGGCCGAGCGGACCTGCTCATAATAGTCGAGGACATTGCCGCCGCGGTCGTAGCTCGAATAATCGGCGCGCGGCGTATAGCCGCCGGCGAGATCGGCGCGGCGGGAATAGCCGTAGCGGCTCGAGCTGGCAGTCCGGCTCGAATAGCCATTGTCGAAGGAACCGAACAGATCGGAGAAAAGATCGGCCTTGGCGGGCGCCGAAGCGAAGGCGGCGAAGCCGGCCAAGCCGAGGATGGCGGCGCGCTTGGCGATGCGGGGAGCGACGAAGGCGCCGAGCGAAGCGGAGAACATGGGTCTGATCCTCTCTCTAGTCAGATGAGGCGGCCCCATGGAGTGGTGGGGCTCGGCCTCTTCGGTGAGGATCAAATTGACGCAGACGCTCTAACGGCCATTAAGCCGCGGTAATGCAACTCGAGCGGCCTCGGCAAGGAAATAGAAACCATATGCCGGATAGCCCGGGCAACATATTGAATATAATTAGATTATAAGACCATTTACCAAGCGGATGCAGAGAATTATCAACCATCTCGTCCGAAAGATTTTCCGCAAAATCGCGTAATCGAGAGGATTTCGCTCCTGCGGCGACTGCGGAGAACGGCCAGCCGATTGTCTGAATCGGCCGTTTACTATGATCGATCGAAGCGCCTTGACCAGAAGGCGCGGGCTCGAAATGCTTCACAACATTCGCTCGACTGATCGAGCGAGCGGCCGTCGCAGGGAGCGCCAACTCCCGAACGACGGCCTGACCACATTGATCATGGAAGGATCAAACATGGCTATCGACGTCACTATCATGCCGCCGTCTCCGGCGGAATCCCCGCGCGCTGCGAGCGAGCGCGCGCCCTCCCCTAGCCCGTTCCAGGCCCGAAAGCGTCGCGCTGGCTGATCGCCTGCGCCTGCCATCCGAACCTGACCATCGACGCCGATTGTCGCTGGCGCTTGGCGCCGCCTCGGCGAGCTACGGGAGTTTTTGCTTTGAGTCTCAACATTAAGACACGCCTCCGCCCGGTTGAGCCGGCTCCGGAAGTCTTCAAGTTCAAAATCGTCGGCTTTGGAAATGATGGCCCCACGGCCATTATGTGCGATCGATCCGACGTGTCGACGCTCTGCCGCAGGCTGCCGCTGCGGACGCCAGCGTTCTACATGCTCATTGGTTCGCATGCGACGACGCCCATTTTGCGACCGGGCGAAACCTGTGACGTCGAAGGACGCATGCGCACGCATCTCCACGACGCCCATCTTCACTGGTTCGATCGAGCGCTGATCGTCTATGGCCCGGCGATCGACAAGTCACGCGCGCTTGCACTGCAATATTTCGCGCATGAACGCTTATTGAAGCTCGGACGCTGTCGGCTGGGTTCCGGCGCCGACGCCGAGTCGCCGGCGCGCTCCGCGCTGACGAAATCCCGCCCCCTCTATGAGCAAATGCGCCTGCTGGTCGGCGCGCTCGGCGAGGATTGGTTCGAGGATCATGACGTCGCAACTCGCGAGGAAGACGATCCGCTGGCGCCCTATGAAGTGCCCGATGACGCCGAACGCGTCGCCGTCTTCGAGAAAGGCGCCTACCGAGCGGCGGCCGCCCTCGTCGACGGCGATTGGGTTCTGCTCGCGGGCTCGGAAATCCGCGACAGGACGCAACCGTCGGCGCGACGCTCCGACATCACGACCCGGGTGAAGCTCCTCCGCTCCGGCTTGCTGAAGCCGTCTCCCGATCATCCGGGCGCGATGGTGCTGCTCTGCGACCTGCGCGTGACCTCGCTCGACGCGGCGGGCAAATTCATCGTCGGCAATAGATCGTCGCTCACGCGCTTCTGGCGCGATGTGGGTGAAGAGTCTCCGCGCCGCCTCCCCCTGTTCTGACGCAGCGCGCGGGCGTCCGCCGCTATCGACGCCCGCGCTCCCCCTTCCCTCGCGAGACCCGCGCGCCTGCAAATGGCGCGAACGAAGGAATTTTGCCATGAGCAGGAAGAAGCTCGCCGCCGCGCTCCGATCGACGTCGATCGACGACGACGGTTCCTATGATGCGCAAAGCGATCGTTTCGGAAATCTGTTGGATGGCCGGCCGTCGACTGCGGATGAGCTGGCGAAAGCCTGCCTCGACGCGGCTCTGACGCCGCGCCTGCGAAAACGCATCCGGCGCGGCGACACATTCACACTCATTATAAAGGCGCCGGGCGCCGATTGGATCGCGCCCCTCGCCGGGGCGGCCAGGCGGCTCATGACGGATGCGGAGATTTTCACCGATGACGGCGGCTCCAAACATTCGAAGCGGCCGCAAACGGCCGGCGCCGACATCGCCGAGGCGCTGTCCGAAGGGCGATGCGCGATCGGCGTCTCGCCGGAGCCGGAGCGATTTCTGCCGGCTACGCTTCTGACCGTCGCCGATGCGCATCTCACCGTCGCGCCGCCGGATGGCGCCGTTCTGCGCCGGGTCTTTCACATCTTGCGCGGCCGCCGGCTGCGTGGGCCAATTCCGCCTGGCGCCGCCGACGGCCTGAGCTTTTCAGAAATCGTCGCCGCATTCCGACCGGATGTCGGCGCCGTGCAATTGCTGGAAAATCTCGCCTGCTTCGCCGCGGCGAAGGCCCGCGCCGGCGCGGCGGAGGATACGCCAAGCTTGGAGGAGCTGCCCGGCTATGATGGACCGGCGCGCGAGTGGGCGCTCAGCCTCGTCGCGGATGTCGCCGCTTGGCGCGCGAAAAAGCTGCCTTGGCGCGCCATCGCCGCTTCCATCGTGCTCAGCGGTCCGCCTGGAACCGGCAAGACGCTGCTCGCGCGGGCCATCGCCAGAACCCTCGATGTCCCCATCGTGTCGACCTCCTGCGGCGCCTGGTTCACGACGCGCGACGGCAATCTCGGCGACGTCATTCAAGCTGCGCAGGCGGACTTCGACGCCGCCCGCGCGCAGCGTCCGACCTTGCTGTTCATCGACGAGCTGGACGGAATTCCCGATCGCCGCAATCTGTCGTCGCGCGGGCGCGACTGGTGGCAGCCGATCGTCAATTTCCTGCTGACGCTCCTCGACGGCGCGGCGACGCCCCGCGAAGGAATTATCGTCATCGGTGCGACCAATCACCCCGAATCTCTCGATCCGGCGCTCATCCGGCCCGGACGCTTCGACCGCATCATCCCGCTGGAGCCGCCGGACGCCGCCGTCCTCGGACACGTGCTGCGCTATCATCTCGGCGCGGCGCTGGCCGACGTCGATCTCGAGACCGTCGCGCGTCTGGCGCCGGGCTCCACTCCCGCCGACGCCGCCGGCTGGGCCAAGGCCGCGACGAGTCGCGCCCGCGCCGCCGGACGGCCACTGAAGATCGACGATCTCGTCGCCGTCGTCGCGCCCGAGGACGACCGGTCGCCAGAGGATCTGCGGATCGCCGCCATCCACGAGGCCGGGCATGTCGTCGCGCATCTGGCCTCTGGGCGCGAAGTCACGCAGGTCTCGCTGATCGCGCGCGGAGAATCTGGCGGACGCACGATTGCGCATGCGCCGACCATCGCGCCGAGGCGGCGGGATATAGACGATATCGCCCTCGCCATGCTGGCCGGGCGCGCCGCCGAGCAGGAACTGTTCGGCGAGGCGTCCGCCGGCGCCGTCGGCGATCTCGCCCAGGCGACGCGGCTACTCGCCGAGGCGCGGGCGCGGCAGGGGCTCGGCGACAGCCTGCTCCACCGCGGCGAGCCGATCGAGACGTTGCTGGCGAGCGACCGCGCGCTTCGCGCCGCCGTCGAGCGGGACCTCGTCCGTATTTATGACCGCGCGCTCGACCTCATTCGCGAGCGGCGCGACGCCGTGCTCGTGATCGCCGACCGATTGCAGGAGAGGCGATGTCTCACCGGAGCGGAAGCGGAGACGGCGCTCTTACGCCCGAATGGCCCGTGAGCATGTCGGCGCCTCGAGAGGTCGACACGGACCGATCGGCCGACTGACGGCGTCCACACTCGAGGCGCGGCGCCGGGCTGCGACACCATCGATCCCCGCCCTATTGCCCTGCCCACAAGAGTGGTCCAAAATGCGCTCATCGCCGGATTTTGGGCGCTGCGAATATCTTGGAATTTCAGGGTTTTCCAGAGTGTGGCCGAGGATCCAGGTTCCTCGGCCGCGCCCCACTGGCCCGGCCCTGCAGAACCCTACTCGAAGGTCACGCTCAACCCGTGGCGCTCGAGTTCTTCCTCTATCGCTTCCAGAATCGACTGCAGCTCGACGATGTCGATGGGGATTTCCTGGTCGGGGGCGTCCCAATGGTCGATATCGTCGAGGCGGATGAAGAAATCCGTGTCCTCCTCGGCGTCTGGGGGCGGCGCGCTATTGGCGATGGTCAGAACATGGCCGCTGGAGAGGACGCGAATCGCGCCTTCCGTCATCTCGATCTGGATCGATTTGCGCCGCGCCATGTCGATGCTCCCGCTTCAGCTCACTCTACGATCAAACCGGCCCGTAGCGCCACCTTTCGCATCAAGGTCGGCAGCCCTTCCTCGGTAAGGCGCGCCAATGGCGTCCAGCGGCCGTTCTCGATATGGGGCGGCGGCGCCGGAAGCGTCGCGGCGAATATGGTCAGCCGCAGCGAAAAATGCGTGAACACATGCTCGACCTCCCCCGGCAGCGCGCGCCAGCGCGCCGCGGCGGGCGCATGGGCGTGAGCGCGGGAGGGGTCGAAATCGACGCGAAAGGGCGTCGAGGGAAATTCGCTCATGCCGCCGAGCAGGCCGCGCGGCGGCCGCGTGCGCAGCAGGGCCGCGCCGCCGCAGGTGAGGACGAAAGCCGCGCCGCGCCGCAGCGGCTTCTCGAGCTTTTGCGCCTTGACCGGGAAACGCTCGGTCTCGCCGCGCCGCGCCGCCTCGCAGGCGGAAGCAAAAGGGCAGAGATCGCAGCGCGGCCCGCGCGGCGTGCAGACCGTCGCGCCGAGATCCATCAGCGCCTGGGTGAAATCGCCGGAGCGTGAGGCGGGAAGCAGCGTCTGCGCCGTCTCGCGCAATTCGCGCTTGGCCTCGCGGATCGGCCTGTCGATGGCGAAGAGCCGGGCGACGACGCGCTCGACATTGCCATCGACGGCGACGCAGGGCGCATCGAAGGCGATGGCCGCCACCGCCGCCGCCGTATAGGGGCCGACGCCCGGCAGCGAGAGAAGATCCTCCTCCTCCCGCGGGAAAACCCCACCGCGCTCGAAAGCCACCTGCTGCGCGCAGGCGTGGAGATTGCGCGCGCGGGCGTAATAGCCGAGGCCGGCCCAGGCTTTCATCACCTCCTCCAGCGGCGCGGCGGCGAGCGCCTCGACGCTCGGCCAACGCACGAGAAAAGCGTGGAAATAGGGTTTGACCGCCTCCACCGTCGTTTGCTGCAGCATGATCTCCGACAGCCAGACGGCGTAAGGGTCGGCCCGCTCGCCGGGCGCGGCGCGCCAGGGCAGATCGCGGCGACGACGGTCGTACCAGGAGAGCAAATCGGACAGCAGCGCACGCGGATCGGGCCGCGGCGGCGATTTTGCGGGCGACCTTGCGGCCGACGACTTGGCGGGGGCTCTCGGCATGGGCTAACCTGTCCATAACGAGATCGGAGCCGATCGCGCAAGGAGAGAGCATGACCGACGCGGCGACCGGGCGCTCGAAATCACGGCGATCCCGCCTCATCGGCGAATTCCTCGACAAGACGCTCGATCCTCTGGCCGCGCGCCAGGGCTTCAGCGAAAGCTCGCTGCTGCTGCGCTGGGAGGCGATCGTCGGCGCACGCGTCGCCGCCATATGCGAGCCAGTGAAGCTGCAATGGCCGCCGCGGGCCAAAAGGCGCCCGGCCGACGAGAACCAAGCTGGCGCCAAAAACCGCCCCGCCGAAAAGAAAGACGAGCCGGCGACTCTGGCGCTGCGCGTCGAGCCGGGCTTCGGCCTCGACATTCAGCATATGAGCGCCGCCATCATCGAGCGCGTGAACACGCATCTCGGCTGGCGCTGCGTCGCCAAGATCACGATGAAGCAGGAGCCGCTCTCGCCCCGCCGCGTCCGGCCGACGAAGCCGCCGGTCGATCTCGCCGCGCGCCGACAGGCGGAAGCAGTGACCGAAGGCGTCGCCGACGAGAGGCTGCGGGCCGCGCTGGTGGCGCTGGGCGAGCGCGCGCTCGCCAAGCCCGCCCGCTGATCATTGGATGATCCAATAAGCATCCGGATCGCCGCGCATATGCACCTTCACCAGCCGGCTGAAGGGCGGGACCACCTCGACGATGATATCGCCGCCGAGCACGCGGCAATCCTTGCTCTTCAAGCCACGGCGGATGATCTCCCGCGCCGCCTCCAAATCATATTGCTCGGCGAGCTCGATGACGCGCTGCATATCCGCGCGCTCCTTGCAGCCGGCATAGCCCGGAAAGCCTTCATAGATGACGGCGACCTCGATGGCCGCCGCGGGCGCGAGCAGGAAAGGCGCGAGCGCCGCGCCGAGAATGAAAGAGAGCTTCATATTCGTCTCCGCTGAAAAGAAAGGCTCGCCGTCAGGGGACGCGCACGCTTTTAAAAAAGACGATTGGAAATCGATCATCGACGCCAGGGCGAATCACTGCGCGCCATGGTCGCCCATTCGGCGGCAAAATTCCGCTGTGGATTTATCGAAATCGCTCGACCGCGTAGGGCGCCGGATCGGTGAAGGGCGTCTCCCCGGTCATCATCTCGGCGAGCAGCCTGCCGCTCACCGGGCCGAGCGTGAAGCCATGATGCTGATGGCCGAAATCGAACCAGAGGCCCTGATGGCGGGGCGCCTTGCCGATGATCGGCAGCATGTCCGGGAAGCAGGGGCGGCAGCCCATCCAGGGCTTGGGGTCGAGCCGCTCGCCGAGCGGGAACAGCGTGCGGGCGAGAAGCTCGTCCTTATCCACCTGCACCGGCGTGGGCTTGGCGTCGCGGCGGGCGAATTCGGCGCCGGTGGTGAGGCGCACGCCGCGCGTCATCGGCGCCAGCACATAGCCATTGTCGGCGTCGAGAACCGGATGGAAGAGCCGCGCGCCCTCCTTGGTTCCGTAATGCATGTGATAGCCGCGCTTGACCGCGAAGGGCAGATCATAGCCCAGCGGACGGAAAATCTGGTCCGACCAGGGGCCGAGCGCGACGACGATGTCGCGGACGATCAGCGCGCCGTCATGCGTGGGCGCGCTCCAATGTCCGTCGCGCGTCTGCTCGAGCGCGCGCACATCGCCGGCGAGGAAACGCCCGCCGCGGCGCTGGAACAGCGCGGCATAGGCCTGCGCGACGGCGCAAGGGTCCGCGACCGAGGCCGTGTCGCGAAAATGCACGGCGCCGACGACGGGCGCTATGTCGGGCTCCAGCGCCGATAGGCCGGCCGCGTCCAGCTCCTCGACGCGCAGCGAAAAATCGCGCAGCCGCGCGGCGTCGACGAGCCCTTTGGCGAGGCTCTTCTCGCTGCGATAGAGCTTGATCCATCCGGTGCGGCGCACGATGTCGCCGGCGCCCGAAAGCTGGATCAGCGCGTCATGTTCCTCGAGACAGCGCTCGACCAGCGGCAGCGCGTCCAGAGCGTGGCGCTTGGCGCGCTCCGGCGAGCTTTCGCGGAAATAGCGCCACAGCCAGGGCGCGACGCTCGGCAGGGCCGAGAAATGATAATGCGCCTGCGGCGAGAGATTGAGCGCATAGCGCAACAGATCGCCGAAGTCCCGCGGGAAGAGATAAGGGAAGATGGAGGCGCGCTCGATGAGCCCGGCGTTGCCGAAGCTGGTCTCGAGCCCGGCCGCGCCATGCCGGTCGACAAGAACGACGTCTCGCCCCCGCGCCTGCAGATGCAGGGCGGCCGAGACTCCGACCATTCCCGCGCCCAGCACGGCGACATCGGCGGTCTGCTGCATAAGGTCCTCCGGGCGAACATATTCTAAAAGCGGAATATGGCGGCGCGGGCGGGCGAACGCCAGCGCAGGCGTTGGCTCATCCGCAGCAATATTTCGGCCAGAAAGGGTGTCTCGTATTCCGGCGGCGCGACCGGCGAAGGCCGCTCAAATGACCTCGATGAGGCTTTCGCCTCGCTCCAGCGCCGCCAAAATCTCGGGAAGCATCGTCTCGAACCAGGCCAGAAGCTCGCGCTTCCGCGTATTCGGAACGCGCACCCAGACGATTGGCGGACCGCCCCCCTCGAGCGCTTTCCGCTGCGCAAAATCCTCGTCTTTGGAGATAACGACGGCGGAGATAACGGCCCACTGCCGCACGGGCATAGCTCCAGATCGAACTGTCGCTGGCGTCGCCGAGACCGACGTCCCCGACGTGCTCGGCGTCATGTCCCGCCGCGGAGAGCCAGCGCGCGAGCGCTGGCGGCAGTTGCGCATCGACGAGAAAGCGCATCAGGCGACGCGCAAGATCGGATGATCGCTCTGGCGCGCGGCGAATTCGAGGACCGCGGCGATATCCGACGCCTCGAGCAGCGGATAATCCTCGAGAATCTCCTCATTCGAGGCCCCCGCCGCGAGAAGGTCGAGAACGTCTTTGACGCGAATGCGCAGCGAGCGGATACAAGGGCGTCCGCCGCATTGCTGCGGGTCGACAGTGATGCGCTCGAGCTGGCTCATTTCGACCTCCGGTTCCCTTTCAATATATCGCGAGGTTCGCTCGGGGTCACCCAGGCCTTCGTCTGGAACGCCAGCCTCCGCATCGCGCCTTGCTGTCTTTAGGACCTATTCACCACGAACACAGGAAGCGGAGCCGGGCCGCCCCCTTCACTCTGCTCACGGAAGGGCCTAAACGATCCTCTTCCCGCAGACCCGGCTGCGCCGAGACTTTTCCAAAGGACGCCCGAGCCCATGATCCCCCGCTATTCCCGCCCCGAGATGACGAAGATTTGGGAGCCGCAGACGCGCTTTCGCATCTGGTTCGAGATCGAGGCCTATGCCTGCGACGCGCTCGCCGAAATCGGCGTCATCCCCAAGGAGAGCGCCAAGGCGATCTGGGACAAGGCGGATTTCGTCACTTTCGACGTCGCCCGCATCGACGAGATCGAGCGCGTGACCAAGCATGACGTCATCGCCTTTTTGACCCATCTCGGCGAGTTCATCGGCCCGGATTCGCGCTTCGTGCATCAGGGCATGACCAGCTCCGACGTGCTCGACACCTGCCTCGCCGTGCAATTGGCGCGCGCCGCCGATCTCTTGATCGCCGATGTCGATGGATTGCTCGCCGCGATAAAGCGCCGCGCGCTGGAGCATAAATATACGCCGACGATCGGCCGCTCGCATGGCATTCACGCCGAGCCGACAACCTTCGGCCTGAAGCTCGCGCAGGCTTACGCCGAATTCACCCGCGCCCGCGAGCGGCTCGTCGCCGCGCGCAAGGAGGTCGCGACCTGCGCCATCTCCGGCGCCGTCGGCACTTTCGCCAATGTCGATCCGCGCGTCGAGGAGCATGTCGCCAAGCAGCTCGGCCTCGCGGTGGAGCCCGTCTCCACGCAGGTCATTCCGCGCGACCGTCACGCCGCCTTTTTCGCGACGCTCGGCGTCGTGGCGTCATCGGTGGAGCGGCTGGCGATCGAGATCCGCCATTTGCAACGCACAGAGGTGCTGGAGGCGGAGGAATATTTCTCGGCCGGGCAGAAGGGCTCTTCCGCCATGCCGCATAAGCGCAATCCGGTGCTCACTGAAAATCTCACCGGCCTCGCGCGTCTGGTGCGCGGCATGGTGACGCCGGCGCTGGAGAATGTCGCGCTGTGGCATGAGCGCGACATCTCGCACTCTTCCGTCGAGCGCAATATCGGCCCCGATGCGACAGTGACGCTCGACTTCGCGCTCTCGCGTCTGACCAGCGTCATCGATCAGCTCATGATCTATCCCGAAAATATGCAGAAGAATCTCGACCGCCTCGGCGGGCTCGTGCATTCGCAGCGCGTGCTGCTGGCGCTGACGCAAAAGGGCGTCTCACGCGAGGACGCTTATTCGCTGGTGCAGCGCAACGCCATGCCGGTGTGGCGCGGCGAAGGCGAGTTCCGCAAGCTGCTCGGCGCCGACGCCGAGGTGAGCGCGAAGCTCTCGCCCGCGGAGCTCGATGAATTGTTCGATCTCGCCTATCACTTCAAGCATGTCGACACGATCTTCGATCGCGTCTTCGGCAAGGCGTGACGCTGCTCGCGGACGCTCGCTCCGCATAACCCGACAATCACCTCGCGTCATCGCGAGCGGAGCGAAGCGATCCAGAGCCATGGGGGCGGCTCCTGGATTGCTTCGTCGCTACGCTCCTCGCAATGACGGCGAACCGATCGTCCGGAAAAGCCTTCCGGCTCGCGCGCTCCGCCCGACCTACGCTGCGCTCACGCCACCGTCTGCTTGCCATTCTCGTCGAACAGCACCTCGGTCTCGTCCTCGCCCATCAGAATGAGCGCGCGGGCGAGACCGCCCTCGGCGCGATATTCGTAAGCGTGGCGCAGCTCCACCTCGCCATAGACCATCTTCTCGCACAGAAGCAGACGCTCGGCCTCGTCATAGCGGGCGCGAAAGAATGTGTTGCGATTGTTGAGGTCGTTCGGATCGAGCGGCGACGTCAATTTGAGCGGAAGGCTCACGCCGCTATAGGTAAGGAAATAGTAATAACCGTCACTGTCCGCTTGCATGCGTTTCTCTCCCGTCGGACCGGCATTGGCGCTCCCGCCGGCCTTGTCGGAGCGATTGCGTAGCGCGCCCGGCGAAAAAAGAAAACCGCCTCGCTGCGACCAATTCTGCGCTTGACGAAATTCAGAATCGAGATCACCATTTCATCATCGCGTCACAGGGGGCCGCGGGAAACGGCGACGAGCCGAGAACCGAGGCGAACCGATCGAGCGGGACCTCGAGGGATGAGAACGCGATGGGCGGGCCGGCGTGGCAACGCACGCAGGCCTCGAGTCGAGCGATACATGCGAGAGGAGCATGACGCCACCGGGTCACACCGTTTGACCTCAGCCGAGGTCGATGGCGCAGCGAAGAAATCGAGCGCAGGTTTCCTCGGGCGCCGACATTCGTGACATCCCGACGGGCGGCGAAACGCGAAGGCCAAGCGCGACGCCTCCCAATCTTCCGAATCTGGAGCTTTCCGGAGATTTCGCATTCTGCGAAACAAGCGGCCCCGCCAGCCTCAGCGCTGCGGGGCCATCTCATGTCTTCCCCCTCCCGCCGAAATCATTTGTAATTCCTCCCGCCGAAATCATTTGTAATTCGTCCGCATTTTCGCTAGCGCCTGCCTGCGGCGCAGCGTCGCGGAGGCGTCGATTTGAAAATCGTCATCGTCGATGAGAGTCCGGTGCGGGCTGCGATCCTCGAGGATGGATTGCGCGAGGCCGGCTTCACCAATGTCGAGCGCATCGGCGAAATGCGCAGCCTGCTCGCGCGCATCTATGCGATCGACCCGGACGTCATCCTCATCGATCTCGAAAATCCGAGCCGCGACATATTGGAGCAGATGTTCCAAGTGAGCCGCGCCGTGCGCCGGCCCGTGGCCATGTTCGTCGATCAAAGCGACGCCGCTTCCATTCAGGCTTCTGTCGACGCCGGCGTCTCCGCCTATATCGTCGATGGGCTGAAGAAAGAGCGCATCAAATCCATTCTCGATCTCTGCGTGTCGCGCTTCAACGCCTTCTCACGCCTGCAGGACGAATTGGCGCGCGCCAAATCGGAGATAGAGGAGCGCAAGACCATCGACCGCGCCAAAGGCCTGCTGATGAAGGCGAAGAAGCTCAGCGAAGAGGACGCCTATCGGCTGATGCGCAGCACGGCCATGCGCGAGAAGAAGAAGATTTTCGAGATCGCCCAGGCGATCATCACCGCCTCGGAGCTGTTCAAATGACCGCGGAGCGCGAACATTTACGCATCGGCTTCATTCCGCTCGCGGACGCCGCCTCGCTCTTCGTCGCCGTGGACAAGGGCTTCGCCGCGCAGGAAGGGCTCGATGTCGAGCTCGTCCAGGAAGTCTCCTGGTCCAATGTGCGCGACAAGCTCAATATCGGCATGTTCGACGCCGCGCATCTTCTGGCGCCCATCGCCGTCGCCTCCAGCCTCGGCGTCGGCCATGTGAAAACGCCGATCGTCGCACCCTATAATCTCGCCATGAATGGCAACGCCATCACCGTCTCTCCCACGCTGCATGAGGCGATGCGGGCGCGTCTCGACGGCGATGCGCTCGATCCGCTGGCCACGGCGCGCGCGCTCGCGCGCGTCGTCGCCGATCGCAAGGCCGCGCAGGCGGAGCCGCTGACCTTCGGCATGACCTTCCCCTTCTCCGGTCATAATTATCAATTGCGCTATTGGATGGCGGCCGGCGGCGTCGATCCCGACGAGGATGTGCGCCTCGTGGTGCTGCCGCCGCCCTATATGGTCGGCAGCCTCGCGCAAGGACATGTCGACGGCTTTTGCGTCGGCGCGCCGTGGAATTCGGTCGCCGTCGATCTCGGCGTCGGACATATTCTGCATTTTTCGGTCGAGCTGTTCTCGCGCTGCGCGGAAAAATCGCTCGCCATGCGCGAGCATTTCGCGCTGGAGCACCCCAATGTCGTCGCCGCTTTGCTGCGCGCCCTGCATCGCGCCGCGCGCTTCGTCGCCGAGGCCGATCCGCATGAGATCGCCGCTCTGCTCGCGCGGCCGGACCGCGTCGGCGTCGATGCGCAAGTGATATTGCGGACGCTGCAGGGCCGTCTCAAAGTGACGCCGGACGGCGCGACGCGCGAGAATGCGCGCTATCTCCTGCTCGGCCAGGAGGGCGCCGAGCGGCCCGACCCGACACAGGCCGCATGGCTCTATGCGCAAATGGCCCGCTGGGGACAGGCGCCTGTTTCACCCGCGCATCTCGACGCGGCGAAAAACGTATTTCGCGCCGATCTCTTCGACGCCGCGCTGCCCTCCGCCACTGCGCCGCCGCCGCCAACCGGCGATGCGATCGGCGCCTTCTCGGGGCCTGTCTTCGACGATCGCGACATCGGCGCCTATCTGTCGGCCTTCCCGATCCGCCGCGCATAGCCTGTTTTTTGTCGATATGGCGCCCGCACATTGTGCAAGGCGCCGGCTGGCGCATCGCCCCGCGCCGACGCGGCTTTCTTATAGCTCATTGATTCTCATCGGCTAGCGACACTTTCGCTGTTTGGCGCGCCGCTTGCACATAGGGTCATGACGATGCGCCCCGCGCATCACTCTCAGTCCAACGACGGACGAACCAGCAACGCCGCTGTCCCGAGGAGATCGCGCCACATGCGCGCTCCTTCCGGGAAGCGGCTTTTTTGCGTTTCGCGCCGTCGACAGGAAGACGGCGCCGACTCGCCCTAACCGATGCGCTTTCGAAGCGCAAAGAGGACGACGGTGACCATGACAGACGAAGCAAGCGAAGCGAAGACACTGTCGCCGATGGCGTTCGATCGTCGCGCGCTGCTGCGCGGCGCGGCCGGCGCCGCCGCGAGTTTCGCCGCGATACGCGCGGCTTTTCCCGGCGGCGCCTTCGCGCAAGGCGCGGGACCCGAAACGACGAAAGCGATCCTCGGCTATATCGCGCTGGTCGACGCCGCGCCGCTGATCATCGCGAAGGAAAAAGGCCTTTTCGCCAAGCATGGAATGCCCGACGTCGAAGTGACGAAGCAAGCGTCCTGGGGCGCGACGCGCGACAATCTCGTGCTCGGCGGCGCCGCCAATGGCATAGACGGCGCGCATATTCTGACGCCCATGCCCTATCTCATCTCGACCGGCAGAGTGACGCAGAACAATATGCCGACGCCGATGTACATACTCGCGCGCCTCAATCTCGACGCACAGGGCATTTCCGTCGCCAATGAATATAAGGATCTGAAGATCACGACCAACGCCTCCGCGCTGCGCGAGGCCTTCGCCAAGAAGAAAGCCGAAGGCAAGGAGGTGAAGGTCGCCATGACCTTCCCCGGCGGCACGCATGATTTGTGGCTGCGCTATTGGCTCGCCGCCGCCGGCATCGATCCCGACAAGGATGTCTCGACCATCGTCGTGCCGCCCCCGCAAATGGTGGCGAATATGAAGGTCGGCAATATGGACGCCTTTTGCGTCGGCGAGCCATGGAACGAGCAGCTCGCCAATCAAGGCATCGGCTACACCGCCTGCGCGACCGGCGAGATCTGGTCGAAGCATCCTGAAAAAGCGCTCGGCCTGCGCGCCGATTGGGTCGACAAAAATCCACGCGCCGCACGCGCGCTCACCGCCGCTGTGCTGGAAGCGCAGCAATGGTGCGACAAGATGGAGAACAAGGCCGAGCTCGCCGAAATCGTCGGCAAGCGCCAATGGTTCAACGTGCCCGTCGCCGACATCGTCGGCCGCTTGAAAGGCGATCTCAATTACGGCAATGGCCGCATCGAGAAGAACACGAAGCAGTTCATGAAATTCTGGCGCGACGCCGCCTCCTATCCCTTCAAGAGTCACGACGCCTGGTTCGTCACCGAGGATATTCGCTGGGGCAAGCTCGAGCCGACGACGAATATCAAAGCGCTCGTCGACAAGGTGAATCGCGAAGACATTTGGCGCGAGGCGGCGAAGTCGATCAATGTCCCGGCGAAGGAGATTCCCGCATCGACGTCGCGCGGCAAGGAGACCTTCTTCGATGGCAAGGTCTTCGATCCGGAAAATCCGCAAACCTATCTGAAGAGCCTATCCATCAAGCGCGCGCAGGTTTGACCGAAGAGGCCGAAATGACGATGCAAATCACCAAGAATGATCTCGTCGATGCGACGACCGGCGACAATCGTTCGATCGACGAGCTCTATGCGCGTCGGCGCATTCCGCTCATCGAAAGACATGGCGCGCGCATTCGCGCCTTATTCGGGGCGATGCTGCCGCCGATCATCGTGCTCGCGATCCTGCTCGGCCTGTGGCAGCTCATCTGCATCAAGCCGAGTTCGTCCTTGCCCTCGCCCGCGCGCATTTGGAGCGAGGCGAATGATCTCATCCTGCATCCCTTCTTCATCGCGGGGCCGCAGGATATCGGCCTCGGCTGGCGCGTGCTCACATCTTTGCAGCGCGTCGCGATCGGCTTCGGACTCGCCAGCGTCGCCGGCGTGCTGCTCGGTGTGATCGTCGGACAATCGCGTTGGGCGATGCGCGGCCTCGATCCGCTGTTCCAGATTCTGCGCACCGTGCCGCCGCTCGCCTGGCTGCCGATCTCGCTCGCCGCCTTTCGCGACAGCTATCCATCCGCGATCTTCGTGATCTTCATCACCTCCATCTGGCCGATCATCATCAACACCGCTGTCGGCGTGCGCAATATTCCGCAGGATTATCGCAATGTCGCCGCCGTGCTGCGGCTCAATCAATTCGAGTTCTTCTGGAAGATCATGATTCCGTCGGCGGCGCCCTACATCTTCACCGGCCTTCGCATCGGCGTCGGCCTCTCCTGGCTCGCCATTGTCGCGGCGGAAATGCTGACCGGCGGCGTCGGCATCGGCTTCTTCATCTGGGACGCCTGGAACTCCTCGCGCCTTTCCGACATTTTCGTCGCCCTCGCCTATATCGGCGTCACCGGCTTCGTGCTCGACCGCATCGTCGCCGCCATCGGCTCCATCGCCACGCGCGGCGCGCAGGCCTCCTAAGAAAGGCGCTTCCATGAGCTATCTTCGCATCGATCATGTCGACAAGATTTTCGCGAGCGGCGCCCGCACGACGAAAGTGCTCGAAGCCGTCGATCTCGCCGTCGAGAAGGGACAATTCGTCACCATCATCGGCCATTCCGGCTGCGGCAAATCCACTCTGCTCAATATCGTCGCCGGCCTCGTGAGCGCCAGCGCCGGCGGCGTCGTGCTGGAGAACCGTCAGGTCGATACGCCCGGGCCGGATCGCGCTGTCGTCTTCCAGAACCATTCGCTGCTGCCCTGGCTCTCCGTCTATGACAATGTGCGTCTCGGCGTCGACAAGGTCTTCGCGGGAAAGAAGAGCCGCGCCGAGCGCCATGATTGGACGATGCGCAATCTCGAGCTCGTCCAGATGACGCACGCCAAGGACAAGCGTCCGAGCGAAATTTCCGGCGGCATGAAGCAGCGCGTCGGCATCGCCCGCGCGCTCGCCATGGAGCCCAAGGTGCTTCTGCTCGACGAGCCTTTCGGCGCGCTCGATGCGCTCACCCGCGCGCATCTGCAAGATCGCGTGATGGAGCTGCATCGCACGCTCGGCAATACGGTGATGATGATCACCCATGATGTCGACGAAGCCGTGCTTCTCTCCGACCGCATCGTGATGATGACCAATGGTCCCCGCGCCACGATCGGCGAGACGCTGGATGTCGCTCTGCCGCGCCCGCGCGATCGCGTCGCTCTTTCCGCCGATCCTCTCTATCTCGAATGCAGGCGCCGCGTGCTGCAATTCCTCTATGAACGTCATCACTATGTCGAAGCGGCGTGAGGCGGACGAAAAATGAGCGAGCCTCTCGTCATCATCGGCAATGGCATGGCCGCTGCGCGCCTCGTCGACGAATTGTCGAAGCGCGCGCTCGGCCGCTACGCCATCGCCGTCATCGGCGAGGAGCCGCGCCTCGCCTATAATCGCGTGCTGCTCTCCTCCGTGCTCGCCGGCGAGGCCGAGATGGCCGAAATAGAGCTGAGGCCCGCGAGCTGGTGGCGCGACCGCGGCGTCACTCTTCTCTACGGCGCCAAGGCGCGCGCCATAGACCTCGCGACGAAGCGCGTGTCGATGACGAATGGCGATAGCATCGGCTTTTCCAAGCTCGTGCTCGCGACCGGCTCGCGCGCGCTGCGTCTGCCGCTGCCCGGCGCACAGCTGCAAGGCGTTCATGTGTTTCGTGACGGCGCCGACGTCGACGCGCTGAAGCGCCTCGCGGCGCAGCGCAAGAAAATCATCGTCATCGGCGGCGGCCTGCTCGGTCTCGAAGCCGCCTATGGCCTCGCCAAAAGCGGCGCCGAGGTCACACTCGCGCATGTCACCGATCGGCTGATGGAGCGGCAGCTGGACAAGGACGCAGCCGAGCTGCTGAAGCTGCTCATCGAGAGCAAGAGAATAGAAGTTCTGCTGGAAGCGCGCACGACAGGCATCATCGGCGATGAGCGCGTCAGCGCGATAGAGCTCGCCGATGGTCGCCAGCTCGCGGCCGACGGCGTCGTCTTCGCCGCCGGAATTGCGCCCAATATGGAGCTGGCGCGCGACGCCGGCGTGAGCGCGCAAAGAGGAATCGTCGTCGACGATCATATGGAAACGAATATCGACGATATTTACGCGCTCGGCGAATGCGCGCAGCACAGAGGCGTCTGTTATGGCCTCGTCGAGCCCGCCTATGAGCAGGCGCGCGTCCTGGCCGCGAGGCTCTGCGGCGAAAGCGACATTTACCAGGGAAGCATCGTCTCCACCAATCTGAAGGTCTCCGGCGTCAATGTCTTTTCCGCCGGCGACTTCATGGGAAACGATGGCGCGGAGACGATCTCCTGGCGCGACTTTGGGCTCGGTCTCTACAAAAAGCTGGTCATCGATGAGGGCCGTCTCACCGGCGCCGTGCTCGTCGGCGACACCAGCGCTGCGCTCTGGTGCCTCGAGCTCATTTGCTCGCGCGTCGATGTAACGCAATGGCGCGATGCGCTGATCTTCGGCCGCGCGCTCTGCGAAAGAAAGGCGGCATGACCATGGCCGGCGATTTCACAGCGGAACAAAAGCGCTATCTCGAAGGCTTCGCCTCCGGCTTCCAGGCCTCGCGCGCGCAACACGCCACGCCGACCAAGGAAAAGCCGACCGGCCCCGACGCCATTCATTTCGCGGCGCAGGATCGCGCCGTCGCGAGTGGCGGCGCGCTCAATGAGCAAGAGAAAATCAAGCGCGAGGAGCATCCTTTCGACGCCTATGCGCGACTCGTCGCGCAGGCCAAGCGCAATGAGCCGCCGAAACCCGCCGATAATTTTCGCTGGCGCTATTATGGGCTATTCTATGTCGCGCCGACGCAATCTTCCTATATGTGCCGCCTGCGTATCCCCAACGGCGTGCTCACCCATTGGCAATTCGACGGCCTCGCCGATCTCGCCGACAGCCATGGCGGCGGCTATCTGCATGTGACGACGCGCGCCAATCTACAAATTCGCGAGATAGAGCCCAAGAGCGCCGTCGCCATGATCGAAGGCGTGCAGAGCCTCGGCCTGTGGACGCGCGGCTCCGGCGCAGACAATATTCGCAACATCACCGGAACGCCGACCGCTGGAATCGATCCGCAGGAGCTCATCGACACGCGCCCCTTCGCGCGCGCGCTGCATTTTCACATTCTCAATGACCGCTCGCTCTTCGGCCTGCCGCGCAAATTCAACATCGCTTTCGATGGCGGCGGCCGCATCGCCGTGCTCGAGGATACCAATGACGTCGCTTTTCAGGCGGTCGAGATTCGCGATGAGCATGGAATCGCGCCGGGCGTCTATTTCCGTCTCGCGCTCGGCGGAATTACCGGCCATAAGGATCTCGCGCGCGACACGGGCGTGATCGTTGCGCCGGACGAAGCCATCGAGATCGCCGACGCCATATTGTGCGTCTTCATCGAGACAGGCGACCGCACCAATCGCGCGCGGGCGCGATTGAAATATGTGCTCGATCAATTGGGCTTCGATCGATTCCTGACGCTCGTCGAGGATAAGCTCGGCCGTCCCCTGCTGCGCGCGCCGCAAGACGCGATCGCGCCGCGGCCCGGCTTCGACAGGCTCGCGCATATCGGCGTGCATGCGCAGAGTGACGCGCAGAAAAGCTGGATCGGCGTCGCATTGAAGCTCGGCCGTCTGTCGAGCGACGAGACGCGCGGTCTCGCGACGATCGCGCGCGAGCTCGGAGATGGCGACATAAGGCTCACGGTCTGGCAAAACCTGCTCATTTCTGGAATTGCCGACGCGCGGGTCGAAGAGGCGCTCGCGCGGATCGAAGCGCTCGGTCTTTCGACGAAGGCATCGCCGCTCCGCGTCGGTCTCGTCGCCTGCACGGGCAATGCCGGCTGCCGCTTCGCCGCCTCCGACACCAAAAGGCACGCGGACGAGATCGCCACGCATTGCGAGGAGAGAATAGAGATCGACACGCCGATCAACATACATTTGACCGGCTGCCGTCACTCCTGCGCGCAACATTATATCGGCGACATCGGCCTCGTCGGTGCGCGCGTCCCTATCAATGAGGAAGGCGATACGGTCGAAGGCTATAATATGGTCGTCGGCGGCGGCTTCGGCGCGGAGGGCGCGATCGGCCGCGAGCTGCTCGAAAATGTCGCAGCGGCAGATGCGCCGCGCAAGATCGAGAGCCTGTTGCGCGCCTATCTCGCGCATCGCGCGAAGGGCGAAGAGAGCTTCGCCGCCTTCACGCGACGCCATGACATTGAGGCTTTACGGCGCTTGATCGCGGAGGCGGAGCAATGACCAAGATCACGCAGCCGCAACGTCTCGATCTCATTCCGCCTTCGGCTCCATTCTCTGAAGAGCAGCGCGCCTGGCTCAACGGCTTTTTTGCCGGGCTGATGTCGATGGACGACGCCGGCGTCGTCGCTTTGTCGCCGGCGGAAAATGCCGCCATCGCCGGCAATGCGGATGACGGCGCCGCGCCTTGGCATGATCCGACATTGCAATTGCAGGAGCGCATGACGCTCGCGCAAGATCGTCCGCTGCGACGGCGGATGATGGCTGCAATGGCGCAGCAGGACTGCGGCCAATGTGGCTATGATTGCCAAAATTATGCGGAAGCGCTGTTCGCCCGCAAGGAGGAGCGGCTCAATCTCTGCGCGCCCGGCGGCAAGGACACCGCGCGCATGTTGAAGACGCTCGCGCAAGAGCGTGACGCTGCACCATCCACCGAGATAGAGCCGGCGGCGCCGCCCAGCTCGCATTCCACATCGGCGCGGGGTCGCTCACGCGACAATCCGGTCGAGGCGATATTTCTGTCGCGTCGAAGGCTGAACAAGCCAGCCTCGGAAAAGGAAAGCTGGCATATCGAGCTCGATCTTTCGAAGAGCGGGATCGATTACAATGTCGGCGATTCGCTCGGCGTCTTTGCGCAGAATGATCTCGGCCTCGTCGATCAGATCATCGCCATGATCGGCGCCTCGCCGCTCGCGCCGGTAAAGGGCAAGAGCCTGCGTGAAGCGCTGCGCGACGATTGCGCGCTTTCGCCTGCGCCCGATCGGCTCTTCGAGCTGATCTCCTTCCTCACCGGGGGCGAGACGCGCGCAAAGGCGCGCGCGCTGGCGCAGGGAGAAGATAGAGACAATGACGCCGCCGATCTCGACGTGCTGGCGGCGCTGATGAAGTTTCCGGGCGTGCGGCCGCATGCGGAAGCTTTCGTCGAGGCGCTGGAGCCTCTGCAACCGCGGCTCTATTCCATATCCTCCTCGCCTAAGGCGACGACGGGGCGCGTGTCGCTCACTGTCGACGCGTTGCGCTACAAGATCGGCAAGCGCTTGCGCAAAGGCGTCGCCTCCACTTTTCTCGCTGAGCGCATCGAGAAAGACGCACCGTTGAAAGTCTATGTGCAGGCGGCGCATGGCTTCTCGCTTCCGGATGATCCGAATGCGCCG
Organism: Methylosinus sp. sav-2; assembly: GCF_004366495.1. Lineage (NCBI taxonomy): Bacteria > Pseudomonadati > Pseudomonadota > Alphaproteobacteria > Hyphomicrobiales > Methylocystaceae > Methylosinus > Methylosinus sp. sav-2. The sequence goes on along the minus strand of NZ_SOEJ01000011.1, from coordinate 21,494 downwards.
GTCATCATGATCGGCCCCGGCACGGGCGTGGCACCGTTTCGCGCTTTTCTGCAAGAGCGGGAGGCGATCGGCGCGCGCGGGCGCAATTGGCTGTTCTTCGGTCATCAGCGCAGCGATTGCGATTTCTTCTACGCGGATGAATTGAATGCGATGAAATCATCCGGCCTGCTCACGCGCCTCTCGCTCGCCTGGTCGCGCGACGGCTCCGAGAAATTCTATGTGCAGGACCGCATGCGCGAAGTCGGACGCGATCTCTTCGCCTGGCTCGCCGAAGGCGCGCATATCTATGTCTGCGGGGACGCCAAGCGCATGGCCAAGGATGTCGAGCGCGCGCTCGTCGATATCGTCGCGCAATATGGCGCGCGCGCCACGGACGAGGCGGTCGCCTTCGTCGCCGAATTGAAGAAGAGCGGCCGCTACCGACAGGATGTCTATTGATGCAGCGGGTCGATCCACGCAGCGCCTCTGTCGCGACCATTTGTCCTTATTGCGGCGTCGGCTGCGGCGTGCTGGCGACGCCGGATGGATGCGGCGGCGCGGCTGTCGCCGGCGATCCCGATCATCCGGCCAATCACGGACGGCTGTGCTCCAAAGGCTCCGCCCTGCATGAGACGCTGTCGCTCGACGGACGTCTGCTGCATCCTATGCTGCGCGCCGGCGAGACGCTGCGACGCACGACATGGGACGAGGCTCTGGATCATGTCGCGCAGGGCTTTGCGCGCATCATCGATACGCATGGGCCGCAGGCGGTCGCATTCTATCTCTCCGGCCAATTGCTCACGGAGGATTATTACGCGGCGAACAAGCTGATCAAAGGCTTCATCGGCTCGCCCAATGTCGACACCAATTCGCGGCTGTGCATGGCCTCGACAGTGGCGGGACATAAGCGCGCCTTGGGCGCCGATGTCGTGCCGGGATGTTATGAGGATCTCGACTGCGCCGATCTCATCGTGCTCGTCGGCTCCAATGCGGCCTGGTGTCATCCGATTCTGTTTCAACGCATGTTGCGCAACAAGCAGGAGCGCGGCGCGAAGATCGTCGTCATCGATCCGCGCCGCACGGCGACGGCGGAAGAGGCCGATCTCTTTCTGCCCATCGCGCCCGGCGGCGATGTCGCGCTCTTCTGCGGCCTTCTCGTGCATCTCGTCGCCAATGGCGCGACCTGCGACGATTACATCACGCGTCATACCGAGGGCTTCACGCAAGCGCTCGACGCCGCGCGTGAAATCGCGCCGACCATAGCCGCGACCGCCGCCGTGGCCGGCTTGCGCGAGGTCGATGTCGCGGCCTTTTTCGATCTCTTCGTTGCGACTGCGAAGACCGTCACTGCGTTCTCGCAGGGCGTCAATCAATCGGCGCAGGGGACCGACAAGGTCGACGCCATCGTTCATTGTCATCTCGCGACGGGCCGCATCGGCGCGCCCGGCGCTGCGCCTTTTTCGCTCACCGGCCAGCCCAACGCCATGGGCGGACGCGAGGTCGGCGGCCTCGCCAATCAGCTCGCCGCGCATATGGGTTTTTCCAGCGCCGAGGTCGATCGCGTGCGGCGCTTCTGGAATGCGCCGCGCATTGCGACGCATGAGGGCTTCAAGGCCGTGCAAATGTTCGAGGCCATAGCGCGCGGCGAGATAAAGGCGCTGTGGGTGATGGGAACCAATCCCGCCGTCTCGCTGCCGCAAGCCGATGATGCGCGCGCGGCGCTGGCGAAGCTCGATTTCTTCGTCGTCTCGGACAATGTTCTGTCGAACGACACGATAAGCGCCGGCGCGCATGTGCTGCTGCCGGCGCAAGCCTGGGGCGAAAAATCCGGCACGGTCACGAATTCGGAACGGCGCATCTCACGTCAGCGCGCCTTTCTGCCATCGCCCGGCGAGGCGCAGCCGGATTGGCGGATCGTCAGCGACGTCGCGACGCGCATGGGCTTCGGCGACGCCTTCCATTTTCAATCCGCGGCGGATGTGTTTCGCGAGCATGCGGCGCTCTCCGCTTTCGAGAATGACGGCGCGCGCAGCTTCGACATAGGCGGGCTGGCGACGCTCTCGGACGAGGCCTATGACGCGTTGCATCCGACGCTATGGCCGATCCGCGCCGGCGAGACGAATGGGCGCGAACGCTTTTTCGGCGAGGGCGGCTATTTCACCGCCAATGGCAAGGCGCGCTTCACCGCGCCGGAGCCGCCGTCGTTGAAGGCCGCGACAACAGCGGCCTTTCCCTTCCGCCTCAACACGGGGCGCATTCGCGACCAATGGCACACGATGACGCGCACCGGCAAAAGCCCGCGTCTCGCGCGGCATTCGCCTTGTCCCTTCGTCGAGATTCATCCGGCCGACGCTGCGCCGCTCGGCCTCATCGATGGCGACTTTGCGCGCGTTTCGACCCGCCATGGCGAATGCATTCTCGCTGTCGCCATCACCGATCGTCAGAAGCGCGGGCAATTATTCGCGCCGATTCATTGGAGCGATGAAACGGCGTCTTTCGCGCGTGTGGGCGCGCTCGTCGCCGCGATCACCGATCCGCATTCGGGACAGCCGGCAGCGAAGGCGACGCCAGCGCGCATAGATGCCGTCGCATTCAAATCGCGCGGTTTCCTGCTCTCGCGCGCGCCGCTGCGGCCGCCGATCGCTGCGCTCGGCGCCAAGGTCGCCATAGCGGGCGGCCATGCTCTGCTCTTCGCCTCGGATTCGGCGCTACCTTTGTGGCTCGACTATGCGGCGTCGCTCGGCGATGGCGGCGATACCGCCGAATATCAGGATGCGGCGCGCGGAATTTATCGCGCCGCGCGCTTTCGCGAGCAGCGCGTCGATTTCTGCCTCTTCGTTGGAAGAGAGGATGCGCAAAGCGCCTTCGACACGGCGGCGGCGCTGTTCGAGAAGGAGCAGCTCAGCACAGAGCAGCGCAAGGCGCTTCTGTCGGGGCGCTCGCCCGATGGCGCGGCGGAGGATGGTCCGATCGTCTGCGCCTGCTTCGGCGTCGGCGCCGCGGCGATCGACGCGGCAATCGCGAATGGGGCGCGCAGCGTCGCCGCGATCGGCGAGACGCTGCGCGCCGGCACGAATTGCGGCTCCTGCATTCCAGAGCTGAAGCGCGCCATCGCCGCGGCGCGCGCCTGTTGCGAGGAGTGACGCCCCGTCATTGCGAGGAGCATAGCGACGACGCAATCCAGAGGCCGCTCCACGGCTCTGGATTGCTTCGCTTCGCTCGCAATGACGGGCTGGGTCGTTATTTCGTCAGCGCCGCGACGCCGGGAAGCTCCTTGCCCTCGAGCCATTCGAGGAAAGCGCCGCCAGCGGTCGAGAGATAGCTGAACTCCTGCGCCACATGAGCCTGATTGAGCGCGGCCACAGTGTCGCCGCCGCCGGCGACGGAGAGCAGCTTTCCCTCCACCGTCAGCCGCGCAGCCGTCTGCGCGATCGCGTTGGTGCCTTCGTCGAAGGGCGGCAGCTCGAAGGCGCCGAGCGGGCCGTTCCACACCAGCGTCTTCGCCTTGGCGAGCAGGCTCTCTATATGGGCGATGCTCTTCGGCCCGACGTCGAGAATCATGTCGCTCTCGCCGACATGCTCGATCGCGACGATATGCGAGGGCGCATGCGCCTCGAATTTCTGCGCGACAGTGGCGTCGATCGGCAGCACGATCTCGCAATTGGACGATTGCGCATCGGCGAGAATGGCGCGCGCTTTCTCGAGCAGATCATGCTCGCACAGCGATTTGCCGACCGGCTCGCCCTTCGCGGCGAGGAAAGTATTGGCCATGCCGCCGCCGATGACGAGAATATCGACCTTGCGGATGAGATTGCCGAGCAGATCGAGCTTGGTGGAGATTTTCGCGCCGCCGACGATCGCCATTACGGGACGCGCGGGATGTTCCAGCGCCTCGGTGAGCGCCTGCAGCTCAGCCTGCATGGTGCGGCCGGCGTAGGCCGGCAGAAGATGCGCCAGCCCTTCGGTCGAGGCATGGGCGCGATGCGCGGCGGAGAACGCGTCGTTCACATAGATATCGCCGAGCTTGGCGAGCTCCGCCGCGAAGGCGGGATCGTTCTTCTCCTCGCCCTTGTGGAAGCGCGTGTTCTCGAGCAGCAGAATGTCGCCATTCTTCAGCTGCGCGATCGCCGCGCCGGCGACATCGCCGACGCAATCATCGGCGAAGGCGATTTTGCGCTTGGCCGTCTCCTCTATCGCGGGAACGACGGCTCTCAGCGAATCCTCTTCCTTGCGCTCGCCCTTGGGTCGGCCGAAATGGGCGAGAAGGATGACCTTGCCGCCCTTTTTCGAAATATCCTCGATCGTCGGCAGAACGCGCTCTATGCGCGTCTTGTCGGTGACGACGCCATTCTCGGTCGGCACATTGAGATCGACGCGCAACAGGACGCGCTTGCCGTCGAGATCGGCGGAATCGAGCGTTTTGAAAGACGGCATGATCGTGTCCCGGTGGATGAGGAAAAAATCGCGTCAGATGAGCTTGGCGATCGTCGCGGCGACATCCGTCATGCGGCCGGAGAAGCCCCATTCATTGTCGTACCAGGACAGGATGCGCACCAGCTCGCCCTCGATCACCTTGGTCTGATCGAGATGAAACACGGATGAACGCGGATCATGGTTGAAATCGACCGAGACATTCTTGTCGTCGGTGTAACCCAGAATGCCCTTCAGCGGGCCGTCGGCGGCGGCGATGATGGCGGCGTTGATCTCTTCCACGCTCGTCTTGCGCTTGGGGACGAATTTGAGATCGACAGCCGAGACATTGGGCGTCGGCACGCGAATGGCGGCGCCGTCGAGCTTGCCTTTCAGCTCCGGCAGCACGAGGCCCACGGCCTTCGCCGCGCCGGTGGAAGTGGGGATCATGGACAGAGCGGCGGCGCGGGCGCGGTAGAGGTCCTTGTGATACGTGTCCAGCGTCGGCTGATCGCCCGTGTAGGAGTGGATCGTCGTCATGAAGCCGCGCTCTATGCCGATGGCGTCATTCAGCACCTTGGCGACGGGCGCGAGGCAATTTGTGGTGCAGGAGGCGTTGGAGATCACGAGATCGTCCTTCGTGATCTTGTCCTGATTGACGCCATAGACGACGGTGATGTCGGCGCCTTCGGAGGGCGCGGAGACCAGCACGCGCCGGGCGCCCGCGTCGAGCAGCGCCTTCGCCTTGTCGCGCGCGGTGAAAAGGCCCGTGCATTCGAGCGCAATGTCGATTCCGAGCGCCTTATACGGCAGCTCGGCGGGATTCTTGATCGCCGTGGCCTTGATCGGCCCATAGCCCAGGTCGATCGAATCGCCTTCGACCTTCACCTCGCGCGGGAAGCGGCCATGCACGGAATCATAGCGCAGGAGATGGGCGTTGGTCTCGACAGAGCCGAGATCGTTGATCGTCACCACCTCGAGGTCGGTGCGGCCGGTCTCGACGATGTAGCGAAGAATATTGCGTCCGATGCGTCCGAACCCATTGATCGCCACTCTCACGGCCATAGCGGTGCTCCTTCTCATCTGCTCGCTCGGGCGGGGCCGGGCGGCCTCTGAACCGCCCAAAATCGGGGCTTTGCCCATTTTGCCGCATTTTCTGACGGCGAACGCCCGCTCGAATGAGCGGCTTGATAACAGGTCGCGCCCCCCTGTCAACGCGGTCGCCGGTCGCTCTGCGGCGGAGCCGCGGCTCGGATTGGGGTTTACGCGATTGCTGCTAGGCGTTAACGATTCGTACGTGCGAATCTAATCGCGATCGGTCCGGTTTCCATATGACGCAAGTGCCACACAGGCTCGATGACGCGCTGCAACGGCTCTCCGCCGCGCTGGAGCGGCTGGAGGAGACTGTCGCGCGCCGCATAGAGGTCGAGCTGTCGCACGCGGATCTCGAGGAGGAGCTCGCCGTCATGCAGGACGACCGCAGCCGTCTCGGCCTCGAGCTCGACGCCGCCCTCGCCCAAAACAGCGCGCTGGAGAAGGCGCGCGACGAGGTGCTGACGCGTCTCGACCGCACGAGCCTCGGCATTATCGCCGTGCTCGGCGACGAGGACCGGACACAGACCTAGTCTACTCAGAGGCGGCGAATGGCGCATGTGGTGGTGACGATCGCGGGCCGGACCTATCGCATGGCCTGCGAGGATGGCGAGGAAGGCCATCTCGACGAGCTTGCGAAGCTCGTCGAGAACAAGATTTTGTCCCTGCGCGAGGGTTTCGGCGACATTGGCGAGCAGCGCATCACCGTGATGGCGGCGCTCACCCTCGCCGATGAGGCGTCGATCGCGACGCGCAAGCTCGAGTCCCTGCAGGCGGAGCTGGCGACGCTGCGCGAGAATGCGGCTGCAGCGAAAGAGGCCGAAGCCGCTCTGGTCGATAAGCTCGCCGTCGCGCTCGAGGATGCGACGACGCGGGTCGAGCGTCTCTCGCGAGACCTTCAGCACGGGGGCGCAGAGGCGCCCCCTATGCTCTGAGCCCGACGCGAGACGGGCGCTTCAGCGGCCCCAGGCCTCGAAGGCCGGCTCGTGCTTGACCTTCTCGAGATCGTCGGCCTGCTGCGACAGCTGAATATGCCGGCGCTCGGCCGCGTCGCGTTCCGCGCCATCCTTGAGAATGGCGATCTTGAGCTGCTCGGTCGCCTTGCGGGCGAGGCCATTGATCCAGCGGTTGATGTTGCTGACGACCAGATTCTTGCGCGCCAGCTCGGCGTCGCGGCCGGTCTCGTCGCTCTTCAAAATGTCGCGCTCCTTGACCGCCGCGGCGAGCTGCGCGTCGAGCTCGGCGAGCTTGTCCGGCGCGGCCCCGGCGCGCGCCTTCTCGATGGCGGCGATGCCGTCCTCCAGCCAAGAGATCTGCTGCGCGAGCACGCCATCCTTGATCGGCCCCTTGACGTCGAAGGAATTGGGCAGCGGAAAGAAGGGGCTGATCTCCACCGCACGCGCCGGAGCGGCCGCGAAGGGCGCCGAGATCAGAACGGCCAGAGCCAGTGTGGCGAATTTCGACATATTTCTCTCCCATGCCGGCGGGTCGTTGCGTCATGACAGCGCGCCTGCTTTTTTCGGCGCGCCGCCGCCCGCGGCTGCGCAAGACTGGGCCAATGACGTGACCAAGGCAAGTCGCTCCGTCCTCCTTGTCGCCTTCCTCCTAGGCCTCGCCACCCTCGAGCCCGCCACATCCTAAATGCGGGGGGTCGGCTCGCCCGCGACCTTTTTTCGCGGAAGCGCTGGCGGAGCCGGTTGTGCGCCAACGATCATATTGATCTAGCGTCGATATATTGCGCTCCAGCTCTGCCCTACACAACAGCCGGCGGGCATGCGATAATAGGTTTTGCTGAAGCCCATGCTCGGCTCCCATGATCGACAGGGCCGCGCGGGCGCATTATTTGCACCGATGGAGAATCATCGTCTCGTCGCCTACAAAGGCGGTTGATTTTTAATTCTTATCGACACGGTCGAGATACGCGGAAAAAGATAAGATTGTCTTCAAAGGCGAGGCCAATGCTCGAACTCGACTGTGATGACTGCTCGAACCGCACGATGCAGGGTCTCCGAGCGCTTCAGCACGAGGTGCTCGAGCGTCTGGCGCGCGGCAAGCCGCTGCGCGAGACGATGGCCGAGCTGTGCCTCCGCGCCGAGCAGCTCGCGCCGCAGGCCGTGTGCTCCGTCCTCACCGTCGATCGCGAAGGTCGTCTGCATCCGCTGGCCGGTCCGAGCCTGCCGTCGCATTATTCCGACTCGCTCGACGGCCTTCGCATCGGGCCGGACGTCGGCTCCTGCGGCGCGGCCGCCTATTTCGGCGAGCCCGTCGAGGTCACGGACATGGCGAATGATCCGCGCTGGACGGCTTTTCGAGCCCAGACCGCTCCGCTCGGCCTGCGCGCCTGCTGGTCCTCTCCCATTCGCGCCTCGGACGATCGCGTCATCGGCACTTTCGCCTTTTATTATCGCACCTGCCGCGGCGCGAGCCCGCTCGAGCGCACGATCGTCGAGACCTGCGTGCATCTCTGCGCCATCGCGCTCGAGCAGGAGGAGCGCAAGGAGCGTATCCGGCGGCTCGCCTATTTCGACGCCATCACCGGCGTCGCCAACCGCGCCTCCATGGAGCAGCAGGGCGAGAGCGTCATCGCCGCCGCGGTGGCCAATGGGTTCGGCGCCGCGATCCACTGCATCGACCTCGATAATTTCAAGGAGATCAACGACACGCTGGGGCATAGGGCCGGCGATATTCTGCTGCGGTCGGTGGCCGAGCGCATCTCCTCCATCGTCGGCAAGGCCGATATCGTCGCCCGCATCGGCGGCGATGAATTCGCCGTGGTGCAATCGCACGCCGGCTCGCTCGCCGATGTCGGCGGCTTCGCGATGCGATTGATGGAGGCGATGGCCGCCCCTTTCGATCTCGAGGAGGCGATGGCGACGGTCGGCGTCAGCGTCGGCATCGCCCGCGCGCCGGAGGACGGGCTCGATCTGCGGACGCTGATGCGCAAGGCGGATTTCGCCTTGTACGAAGCCAAATCCAGCGGCCGCGCCCATTTCCGCTTCTTCGATCCCGACATAGAGTCGCGCATCGCCGCCAATCGTCGCATTTGGCAGGATTTGCGTCAGGCGGTCGCCGCCGGCGAGTTCGAGCTCCATTTCCAGCCCATCGTCGCGCTCGGCGTCACGCGCGTCTGCGGCTATGAGGCGCTGCTGCGCTGGCGGCACCCGCGCGACGGCCTGCGGACGCCGGAGGATTTCCTCCCCGTCGCCACCAAGGCCGGCCTGCTCTACGAGATCGGCGCCTGGATATTGAACGAGGCCTGCGCCAGCGCCGCCGCTCTGCCGCCCGACGCGCGCATCAGCGTCAATGTCACCCAGACGCAATTGGAGAAGACCGGCTTCTCGCGCGACGTCGCCGAGGCGCTCGCCGCCTCCGGCATGGATCCGAGCCGTCTGGAGATCGAGATCGCCAGCTCGGTCCGCCTCGCCGACAATGCGGATATTCTGCGCTGCCTCACCGCGATCCACACGCTCGGCGTCTCCATCGCGCTCGATGATTTCGGCGGCGGCGGCGCCGCCCTCGCGCATCTCCACGCTCTGCCGGTCGATCGCGTCAAGGTCGGCCGCTCGCTGACGCAGCAGGCGCAAGCCGATCCGCGCGCGGCGACGATCGTGCGATCGATCGTCTCTCTCGCCCATGAGCTCGGCTTAATGGCGACAGCCGAAGGCGTCGAGACCGATGCGCAGCTGCGCATTCTGCGCCAGCTCGGTTGCGACGAGATTCAGGGCTATGTCATCAGCGCGCCGCAACCGCTCCGCGCATTCGTCGACGGCGCCGAGCCGGCCGGCCGCACCCGCCCGCCCGTCTCGCTCACCTGAACATCATTCGCGCCATCCGCGTCCTTTCGAGCCCTCGCGTGGACTTCGCTCGGGACCGCAGCGCGCTAGATTCTTCCAGCGGAGAAATATCTTCGTACCGCGATCGGGACATTTTGGAAACAAATCGCGCCTCCAATATCAGAGACGCGTCGAGGGTCGAGCTATGTGTCGGTATGAGCGCGACTCGCGTTCCGAGGAGCAGGAGATCGATCCCGAGGAGCTCGACGCCTCGATCCGGGCGGATCAGGCGCAAATGCTCGCCACCGGACAATCGGTGCTGGTCTTCAACGCCGCCAATGCCGCAATCGTCGCTAGCATTTTTCGGGACTTCTACTCGCACGCGCAAATCGCCGCCTGGCTTCTCGCCTTTCTGATCCTGGTCGTCGCGCGCATCGTCCATGCGCGCCACTTTCGCGCCACGCAGCCCAGCGCAGAGGCGGTGCGGCGCTTTCTCGCGCTGTGGACGCTCGGCTCGACGCTGACCGGCTGCCTCTGGGGAGCGGCCTCATCGGTCCTGTGGCTGACGCCGGACCCCGGCTATCACGCCTTCGCGCTTTTCGCCGCCGGCGGCATGGCGGCGGGCGCCGTGCTCACCAATTCCGCCTATCTGCCCGCCATGTTCGGCTATATCGCGCCGGATGTGCTGCCCTCCATCGTCGGGCTCTTTGCGCGCGGGGAGTCGACCGCCCTCGCGATGGGGGCGCTGCTCTCGGCCTTCACCGCCGTGCTCGTCATTCTCGGCCTGCGCGCCAATGGCTGGCTGGTGTCGGTGTCGCGGCGCCGGCTGCAGCAGGAGGCGCTGTCGGCGGCGCTGCATCAGCGCAACGCTCTGCTGCACGCCGTCTCCACCGCGGCGACCGAGCTCACCACCACCGCCCCCAGCGCCGTCGCAATTCCCGATCTGCTCGAATCCGTCGGCGCGGCGATCGGCGCCGATCGCATTCTCGTCTTCGAATCCGCCACGGCGCCGGAAGAGCCCCCGTCCCTGCTGCATTTCTGGCAGCGCGCGGACTCTCCGGTGGCGCTGGACGCCTCGTTTTTCGCGGCCGACAAGACGCGCGCCTTTCTCTCTGGCCCTCTGCTCGCCGCTCTCGCCGAGCGCCGGCCGGTGACGGCGGCGACGCGCGCGCTCGAGCCCGGCCCCGCCAAGAGCTTTCTCGAGCGCGCCGGCGTGCGATCGGCGCTCTTCGCGCCCATCGTCGTCGATGACGCCCCCTGGGGCTGGGTGGAGGTGGAGGATTGCCACAGCGTGCGCATGTGGAAGGCCGCCGAGATCGACGCGCTGCGCATACTCGGCGATCTCATCGGCGGCTCGCTGGCGCGGCAGCGCTATGTCGATCGGCTCCGCGACGCCAATGAGGTGGTGGAGCGCAGCCCGACTCTGCTGTTCCGCCTGCGCATGGACGCGAAAACGCCGCGCCTCGTCTATGTGTCCCACAACATCGCGCTGTTCGGCTACGATCCCTGGGAGCTGACCGATCCGGCGCGCAGCCTCGCCGATTGCGTTCACCCCGACGATCTCGACAAGGTCGGCGCCTCACTGGCGCGGGCGGCCGCGGACGGGCGGCGCGGCGGCATGGTGGAGTTCCGTTTTCGGCGGCGCGACGGCGGCTATCGCTGGCTCGACGCGCGCTACGCCGCACGCGACCGGGCCGGCCGCTCGCAGCTGATCGAAGGCGTCGCGCTCGACGTGACCGAGCGCAAGGAGGTCGCCGATCAGATCGCTATTCTCGCGCAAACGGACGCTCTCACCGGCCTCGCCAATCGCCGCAGCTTCATCGACGCGCTACGCCGCGCCTTCGCCGACGCCGAAGCCGGCGGCGCGCCCTTCTCGCTGCTCTATATCGACGTCGATCATTTCAAGGACGTCAACGACCGGCTGGGCCACGCCAGCGGCGACGCGCTGCTGGAGGCGCTCGCCGCGCGGCTGAAGAGCCATTGCCGCGCCGGCGACGTCGTGGCGCGGCTCGGCGGCGACGAATTCGCGATATTGCAATCGAGATCGCGCGACGCGGCCAGCGCTTCCGTCATGGCGGCGAAGATTTGCGCGCTCTCGGCGGAGCCCTATCTGCTGCCGGGCGGCGAGCTGCGCGCCACGGTGAGCGTCGGCGTCGCTCTCTTCGCCTCCGCTCTGGAAGGACCGGACCCCATGCTGGCGCGCGCCGACCGCGCGCTCTATCTCGCCAAGGAGAATGGCAGAAACCAATATCGCATCTACTCGGAGACGCAGGGGCCGGCGAATAATTTCTCGATTTGAATTTCGCGGACCGCGCCGCCATCATAGGGACGCGCAAGCACGCAGCCGATTTCATACAGGTGATTTCATTGAGGTGACTTTTTTGCCCCCGAAGCTCTCCACATGGGCCTTTGTGCTCGCCGTTCCCGATCTCGACGCCAGCGCCGGCTATTTTCGCGACGTGCTCGGCTTCGAGCTGCTCTGGGCGGAGGCCACGGATTGGCGCCTGGTCCAGCGCGACAATGTCCGCGTGATGCTGGGCCATTGCCCCACCGACGCGCCGCCCGCCGCGCTCGGCTCCCACAATCTGTTCGGCTACGTGAACGTTGACGACATCGACGCGCTCCACGCCGAGATCGCCGCCCGCGGCGCGCTCTGCACCCCGCCGGCCGATCGCCCCTATGGAATGCGCGAGATCGTCGTCACGACGATCGACGGGCATCGCATTTTGTTCGGGCAGGCGATTGGCGTGGGGGCGGGGTGATGGCTGCGATGCGCCAGAAGCAGACGTTTACCCAACAGTCCCAAATTCGCCCATGCCTGTTAGCGAAGCGATTTGAGTAAACCGGATCATCCCGCTAAGATCAAAAAATGAAAAGCTACATCCTATACGGTGTATCAAACGCAACGGACGCCTCGACCGAACTTGACCGTTACCTCGACCGATCCGGGGATGGCACTTGGACGCTTCTGCATGAAGGCGGGGACGCGATTGCCTACTTCAGCGTCGGTCCTGGCAACAAAGAAAGCGAGCTATCAGACGAGCCGCCCAAGCGCGGGTCGAACGTCCAGGCTGATATCAGCGGTCGACACTTCTACGACGATGCAATCGTCCTGTCGGTTCTTAGGAAGGTCCAGGACGTAGTCGGCGGCGTCATCCGAGACGATGATGACGCAACCGTTTAGTTCCCGGTCCTGGTTCGCCGTCCCGAACGAGCAAGTCGCGCCAGAAGCGGCCGTTCGACCTGCACGACCCGAGAGACCGTTTTCTGAACATCGCGGACGTTCGCGGTGACGATCGGTGATTTCACGAGCGATCGGATGCCCTCGGTCGAAGGCGAGCAGCGCCTTCAGACGCGACTTCTCTTCGAACACGAAGGCGAGGCTCGTGGGGCCGCTCCAGCATCGCTCCGCCAACAGAGAATCACGCCTTTTGCGATCTGTTGACCGCGGCAGATTCGAATTCGGAGCCCTGAGCGTCATAGCCGATCGGATTAACAGCGGGCGACCTTGGATTATGCTTCGCGCCATGGCGGTGTCCGACGCACGTTTTTGTTTCTGCCCTCGCGGACTGATCGCGCTCGTTGCCGTAATCCTTTTTCTTCAGTCCTTCGCCGTGTCGGCGGCAGGGATCGGCCATATGAGCGCAGACGGCCCGGCGTTCCAGCGCCTCTGCGCGAAGACCGCTGTGGACGGGCCTGCCGCGAACGCCGCTGCAAAGATCGGGCATCGCTTCTGCTCGATCTGCGCCGCTATTAGGGGAGCGGAGTTCCTCAGGTTCAATGCGCCGTGGCGCGCGAGCACGCAGGATGCGCCGGCGCCGCGGCGCGCCCGTCTGGCGCTGCCGCCGCCGGGATGGATGAGTTCCTGGTCCTCGCAAGCGCCGCCGTGTCAGGCGTGAGCGACGCGCCCTCGGCGCCCCTCGCTCGTCCTCGCCTCTCTGCGCGCCCTTTTTCGGATCCCACGCCTTAGCAATGCGCTGGTCTCTCGGCCAGGCCTCGCGCGACGGCGCATTTTTCGAGCTTTTCGATGGCCAGGCAGCGTTCCGACACGCTCCGCGAGGCGCTGACGCGCCATTCGCGTGATCTGCTTCGTTTTCTGACTCGCCGCGTCGGCGCGGATGTCGCGCCGGACCTTGCCCAAGAGGCAATGCTGCGGGCCCTCCACTATTCCGAGCGCGAGGAAGTCCGCGAAATCTCCTCGCTGCTTCACTCCATCGCAGCGAATCTCGCGCGCGATCACGTGCGCCGAGCGATTCTCGAAAGCCGCTTTCTGGTGCGCGGGCTCGAGGTCGACGATCTCATCGTCGGCGGACTGTCGCCGGGCGCGCGGCTCGAGGCGGAGCAAGCCATCAAGCGCTTCGCCGAGGCCCTCGAGGCGCTGCCGCCGCGCTGCCGCCAAGTGTTCGTGATGCGCCGCTTCGAGGATCTCCACCAGGAGGAAATCGCGCGCCGCCTGGGCATCTCTCGAAATATGGTGGAAAAGCACCTGCGGGCCGCTTTCCGTCATTTGCGGGGAGCCCTCGATTGAGCACGGGGCGCGACCTCCTTTTTTCGGCGCCTCGGGCGTCTTATGTTCGGACCGCCCCGCCCTCTCGCCGGGCAGACTAGAGCGCGTTCTCTCGATGACCCGACGCCAGATCGACAAGGACGACGCCGAGCGCTACGAACGCGCCGCGCAATGGTGGGTGCGGCTCGACGCTGGTGCTTTGTCCGCCTCGGAACTGCGGGCGTTTCGAGCCTGGCTCGCGAGCGACCAGCGCAATGAGGCCGCCTTCGAGGAGGCCTGCGACCTCTGGGGCGCGTGGGAACGCGCGCCCAAGGCGCTGCTGGCGGCCGCCTATGTGGCGGCCAGCGCGCCCGCGTCCTGGCAACGACGGGTCCGCCCGACCGTGGCCCTCGCCGCCGCCTGTCTCGCTCTGGCGCTCAGCTACGACTCGCTCTGGCTGATGTGGCGGGCCGATTTCCACACCGCGACGGGCGAGTTGCGCACCGTGACGCTGCCGGACGGGTCGCGCGCGCATATGAATGCCGATACGGCGTTGGCTCTGGACTATGGCGGAGACCGTCGTCGCCTGTCGCTCTTGTCCGGCGAGGCCTGGTTCGAGGTCGAGCCCGATCCGAGCCGGCCGTTCGTCGTCGAGGCCGCGGGCGCGGAGGTCGCCGCGCGCGGCACCGCTTTCGACATTGCGACCGACAGAACCCGCACCGAGGTGACCGTCACCGAGCACGCCGTCGAGGTCACGGGCGCCGGCGCGCCGCTGCGGTTGGAGGTCGGACGCCAGACCGCTTTCGGGCCGGGCCTGGCCGCCGTCGAGCCCTATGACGTCGATCCCGAGCGCGTCACCGCCTGGCGGCGCGGGCGGCTCTATTTCAAGGACAAGCCGCTCGGCGACGTCATCGCCGCGCTCGGCCGCTATCATCGCGGATTTGTCCTCGTGACGAGCCGGGCGATCAAGGATCGCCGCGTGACCGGCGTGTTCCACACCGATCGGCCGCTCGAGGCACTTCGCGCCATCGAAAAATCACTTGGGCTGAAATCGACGTGGCTGACCGATTATCTGATCCTGCTGCGCTCGTGACATAAAAGTCACAGTGCGAAAAACTTAGCCGCCGGGACTCCTGTTTTTCCATTCTCTGCGTCTTGGGGGCGGGCCGAGAGAGCCACGCTGCCGAAGAAGGAGGCCGAAATGGCGCGCAGGGGTACGAAGATGGTCACGGGCCGCAGGAGCAGAGCGACGACCGCCACCGCCATCGGCCTCATCATCGCCGGTCCGACCGCGTTCGCCATCAATGCTCCCGTGGCCCGCGCGAATATCGCGCCGCAGTCTTTCGAGATCCCGGCCGGCCCCATCGCGGACGCGCTGAATCGTCTCGCCGACGAGAGCGGCATGCAGCTGATCTACGACGCGGCGCTCACCCGCCATGCGCGCACGCGTGGCGTGGCCGGCAAGCGCACGCTCGAGTCGGCGCTGGACGAGCTGCTGGCCGGCACCGGCCTCTCCTATGAGATCGATCCACGTCGCAAGTCCATCTCGATCGTCCTGGCGCAGGCCGACAATGGCGTGCGCAACGACGCAAACCCGGGTCTCGAATCGCTGCCGCCGATCGAAATCGGCGCCGAATCGCGTCCGCAGGGCGCGCGCGTCGGGAACGGTCCGCCCAGGCGCCGAAGGCGCCGGCGATCGCATGACCGGCTATAAGGCCGACATGGTCGGAGCGACCAAGCTCGACGCGCCTTTGTTGAAGACGCCGGTCGCCGTCCAGGCGGTGACGCGCCAGACCATGGACGATCAGCAGGCGATCAGCGTGCAGGACGCCATCATCGGCAATGTGAGCAGCGTCGCGCCGGCGCCGGGCGGCATCTCCTATTGGCAGACGCTGACGATCCGCGGCTTCACCACGACTTCGGTCTCCGGCTATGGCATGTCGCAGACTTATCGCAACGGCCTGATGCAGCCCTTCGTCATCAATCCGAACACCTCGAACGTGCAATCGATGGAAGTGGTCAAAGGTCCGGGCGCGGTGCTCTATGGACGCGTCGAGCCGGGCGGCTTCCTCGATATGATCATCAAGCGGCCACTCGAGACGCCTTATTATTCAGTGGAGGAAAAAATCGGCTCCTACGGACTGACGCGCACGACGGTCGACGCGACGGGTCCGCTGACCGCCGATAAAACCTGGCTCTACCGCCTGAACGGCCAGTTTCTGCACAGCGGATCTTTCGTCGATTACGTCACCAATCAGGACGGCTTCGGCTCCGGAACGATCACCTATCGGCCCGACACGCGGTTCAAATTCAATCTCGATCTCGAATATCAAGACTCGATCGGCGTCGACAACGCCGCCAATTTTCCGGCGATCGGAAATCGGCCGGCCAATATTCCGATCAGCCGCTATCTCGAGGATCCGACTACGACGGTCAATAATCCGGATCATTATATCCGCCGCTTCGTCGGCTTCGACTGGGAATATAAGCTCGACGAGCAATGGACGATCGTGAATCGATTCGCTTACGCCAATTCGCGCTACCTGGCGACCGGCGAATTCTTGAACTGCATGTACAATCCTCCCTATCCGACGGGCTGCGCGGGCGCGTCCGCTGTCGGCGATGGGTACAACTCCGTTATCGTCGGACACAATGTGCTGCGGTCGATCTCCGGCAGCCTCGATCTCAAAGGCAAGTTCGACACGGGCTTCCTGCATCACGAGACGATGTTCGGAACCGATCATCTGAGTTCGTCATCGGCCAACAACGCATACTATATCTTCAAGTCTCAGCCGTTCTGGTCCAGCCTGCCGCTGTTCAACATCTATAATCCCTATTATGCGGGAACGGGCCTATGGGGCCAATTAAGTCCGAGCGCCGGCTTCGCGCTCATCAAGAAGCAGGAATGGCAGGGCATCTACGCCCAAGACCTGATTTCCTTCTATGACGACAAGATCCATCTGCTGCTCGGCGGGCGCTATGATTTCGCCTCGGCGACGAGCAGCACGCAATTCTCGTCGAGCTCGCTTATCAACAATGCGCTCGATCTCGCGAATTTCAAGGCGGTGCGCATCACCGATCACGCTTTCAGCCCGCGCATCGGCCTCGTCGTGCAGCCGCTGCCCTGGCTCTCCTTCTACGGCAATTACACGGAGTCCTTCAGCCTCAACAACGGCCTCAATTCGGTGACGCTCGCGCCGCTCGGACCGCAGAAGGCCACGCAATGGGAAGGCGGCGTGAAGGCGGAGTTCTTCGACAAGCGCCTCTCCGCCACCTTCGCCTATTACGATATCAAAAAGACCAATGTCGCTCAAAAGAGCGTCGTCGCGCCGAGCGGCGTCTATGATCTTCTCGACGCCGAGAGCAAGGGCGTCGAAATGGACATCACCGGGCGCGTCGACGACAATTGGAGCATCATCGCCAATTATGCGCATACGGAAGCGCGCGTGACGAAAGGCGAGGCCTTCAATCCCGCCGATCCGCTCGATTTGTCCAAGGAAGCGCCGGTGGCCGGCCATCGCCTGCCGGGCGTGCCGGACAATATGGGCGCGGTCTGGATCAAATATGACGCCGATGGCGCGCTCGCAGGCCTTTCCGCCGGCGCCGGCGTGCAGCGCGTCGGCGCGGCGCAGGGCGATCCGGCCAATTCTTTCCAAATGCCCGCCTATACGATCCTCAACGCCATGCTCGGCTATCGCTTCGCGATCGGCTCGACGCATGTGACCGCGCAGATCAATGTCAACAACATTACCAATGAAACCTACTTCTATGGCGCGACGAGCTTCACCAATCGATATTCGATGACGCCGGGAACGCCGCGCAATGTGCTCGGCTCGCTCCGGGTGGAGTTCTGATCGCTCGAGGCTCGAAGGCTGCGCGCCTTCGAGCCTCTCCAGATCGAGCGAGGCCGGAAACGGCTTCGCCGAATCCGAAAAGTCAGGACAAGTTTTTTGTCCTTCGCAGCAGCGCCACCTGGCTTCCGTCGATGGACGGGCTCACGACCTGCTCCAGACCGCAAGCGAGCGCCGCTTCACGAAGCGCGCCGAAGCGACGACAACTCGCATGACCATCGGGCTCGGCGAGAAGCAGCAGGCCGCCGCTCTCGAGCGCGCCCGCGATCTCGCGGAAAAAACGATCCGGATCCGCCACCTCGTGAGCGACGGCGAAGCAGAGCGCGAAGCCGACTGTCATTCGGCGCGGTGCGTTGATCCCCAATCGGCGTGGAGGCCACAAGAATATACAGGAACAATCAACGTCTTGGTTTTGTGAACTCTTGCTGATTAGGGGTCAAAGCGTCGAGCCGATTCACATCGAACCCCATCGGCGATTAATTCATCTCCACCGTTACGCAAGTCGCTATGTTCGATTCATTCGACGGGACGTTCCCAGCGGTTCCCAGCATACACTTCGCTTGTTGCAGTCGGGACACACCTCTTCAAAAAGTCTTCGAGGCGGCCAAGTTGGGCGTCCACCTCCACGCAATCGGCGCATTTCCCGCCGCAGGATCGCGTCTCGCGCATGGACGCGGCGTGTCATGCGATACGCTGAGCCTCTCGCAGGTCGGAAAGGAGTATGAATGATCGGTCTCGTAACGGAGCGATTCTCCATGAAACGGCTAGTTCTCATCGTCGCGCTGGCGGGCGCGCTGCCGCTCGCGGGCTGCTACACGCCCGGCGAACGCGCTGCGGGCGGCGCGATCATCGGCGGCCTCGGAGGTGCGGGAATCGGCGCGCTCGCCTCGGGAGGTCTCGCGGGCCCGACTTTGGCGGGCGCCGCCGTGGGAGCGGCGGGCGGCGCTATAATTGGAGCAGTCACGGCGCCGCGTCCCCGCGGCTGGCGTCATCGGGGCCGCGCTCGTCATCATACCCGATATTTTTGACGGCGATGCGAGCGAAAAATTGGGGCCGTCGGCTCGGCCGACGGGCCGTTTGCATGGGATTGGATGCGGCCGCTACGGAGCGGCAATCTGGATGAGAAGACTCTCACCTTGTTTGACGCGCGGCAGCACGCCGCCTGGCAGGGTGCTGTCGCGAATTTTGGTGGAGTATCAGTTTGAATTTCGGTGCCTTTGACGGCAGCTCGCCTCGCCCCGATCTCCCGCGCTATGCTTGGCGTAAAGCAGAGGGGCCCATGGCGGATGACCATGAAGCGCGAGCTCGCGATGCGGGGCCTTTCGGCCGGGCGGCTCCGAGATGACGCGCAAAGATTCGCGTCTGAAGCTCGGAGGTTGCGTCGCAAATTTTGTCTACGGGAGCGACACGTGCGGCTCACACTGCGAGGGCATAGAACTGCTGCGCTGCACGCAATTTGCCACTGGTCTGCAACTGGTTCTTTCGGATCACATGCATGAGTTCTATCCCCGAGAGTGCCGCGGCAGCAGATCGAAAGGATTTGAAACCCAGCATCGGCCGCGTCACTCGCTTCACCGCTCTATGGTCCTGTTCGACAATATTATTGAGGTATTTGATGCGGCGGATCTCGATGTCCGCCTCATGCTTCTCGTGATCGATTTCGTGATCCTAGGAGGGAAACCCGCAGGTCCGGTTCGATGAGCGGTGAGGCGAAACGGAGCGTGACGATCCGCGCGCGGTTCTGGTGCAAACGGCGTTAGCGGGACATAATCCTTCGGAGGGCGGAACCGAACTCTGGAGTTATGGACGATGCTGAGCGTGGACGATCTTTTCAAAGGACGCCTTTCGACCGCGAAAACATCGTTCTCTGCGTGCGCTGGTATCTGCGATACAAGCTCAGCTTCCGAGATCTCGTGGAAATGATGGCGGAGCGCGGTTTGTTGTTGGCCCATACGACCATCATGCGCTGGGTTCAGCGCTACGTTCCGGAGTTCGAAAAGCGGTGGAACCGTTTCGCGCGCCGGGCTGGCGGATCGTGGCGCGTCGATGAGACCTACGTCAAAATCAAGGGGCGGTGGGTCTATCTCTACCGCGCCTCGACAAGGGGGAAAGACCGTGGATTTTTTGCTGCGCGCGAAGCGAGATGTCGCCGCCGCCAAAGCGTTTTTCCGTCGTGCGTTCGCGAGCGACGGACGGCCGCCGCGCAAAATCACGCTCGACGGATATCAGGCGTCACATCGGGCGGCGCGCGAACTTCTCGCACAGCATCGAGGTGGCGCAAGGACACGAATTCGATCATCGAAATACCTGAAAAATCTGATCGAACAGGATCACCGATCCATCAAGCTTCGTTTGGGGCCGATGCTCGGGTTCAAGCGATTCCGACATGCGGCGATCACGATCGCCGGCGTCGAACTCATGCATCGCATCAGGAAGAATCAATTCGCTCCGAGCAGATTTAGAGCCGCCGGGACAACTGCGCCCGAAATCTGGGGTGCGGTGCTCGCGGCCTGATCCGAACGAACTGCAAGGACCCCATCGCGTAGCTATCGACAAAAATTGCACCGCAACCCATCTGCGGTGTGAGCTCATTTGCGCGACGGGCAGTTCGGCCGCGACGATGACGCCCGCGCAGAAATCCTCCTCGCCGATCTATGCGATCCGCGTGTCCAGCTTGTACCGGACACGACAGGATCTCGACCATTTGCGACGCCGATCGCCGGTTAGGCGACGGTCGTCGCTATTTGCGGGCCTTTCGGGCGGCATAGCGTGCGTCTCTCGCCGCCTTGCGTTCGGCCGCAGAAGCAGCGTCGCGCTCCGCCTGTTCGGCGGCTCTCGCGTCGCGTTCCGCCTGCTCGGCCTTCAGAGCAGTTTCGCGCGCGGCTCGGTCTTCCGCCGCGCGGGCTTCGGCGGCGAGGCGGGCGGCTTCGCGTTCTTCGGCTCGCGCCTCGCGCGCAGCGATGATCGCCTGCCGGTCCGTCAGCCGTTCGGCTGCGCCCTCGTTGATCTGGGCCGTCAAGGCACGGAATTTTTCCAGCTTGGCTTTTTTCGCCGCCTCGGCGGCGTTTCGACGCTCACCAAAATCAGAATTCTTGAACAGGGCCATACTTTCACGTCCTCGCTGACCTAGATTGCTCCACTACGTTCGAGACACTTAAGGCATCGCGCTCCCAGGACAAAATGTAGCCGAACGCGTAGCGCGGACTGGAGCGGGCCTGCACTGTGGTGAGCCCGACCGATAGAAAAGCCTCCGCCGTGACCTTCCTGCGCCCGAGCTTCGATTTCCCCGAAGTAGTCGATCGGCGACGATGCAAAGCGTGAAAGCGTTCAGCAAGGCGGAGTTGCGCAAGCTCGCCGGCGCGACGCTCGAGAGCGGCGCGGATATCGTCTCCGACGGGCTGAACTGTTTCGCTGCCGCGATGGACGTCGGTTGCACGCACACCGCGATCGTCACCGGGCCGGGAGCGAAGGCCGCGAAAACCCCAGCCTTCAAATGGGTCAACACCGCCCTCGGCAATATCAAGGCGGCGATCGTCGGAACCTATCGAGCCGTCGGGGAGAAACATGTCCCGCGCTACGTCGCCGAATTCGAATATCGCTTCAATCGGCGAGGCTACTCGGGCGCGCCGGTGGTTGTACCTCATGAAGCGCTTGCGTCAGAACAATCAGCAGTGTTGCGCCGTCGCAGATCCGCCGCTCGCGCGTCATCGGTCATGATTCGCGAGGACGATCAATTCCGGCGCGTGCGAAGTCGGGCCTCGCTGACAACCAGCATCTGGCGATCGATTTGGCCTTTGGCATCGGCGGCGAGCACGCATTCCATCAGCGGATAGTATTGGCGACCGTCATACGAAACCAGCAGCAAGTCGACGCCTGCGTTGAGCGAAGCGACGACGCCGGAGC